>DATGXI010000166.1:0-57044 GCA_035299065.1 Flavobacteriales bacterium | reverse complement strand
ATACTGAATAGGGATTTTCATGTCAGGCAAACCCATTTGCGCCTTCATGCTTCCATCGGCAAACTGTACAATGGAATGAACGATGCTTTGCGGGTGCACAATCACATCAATCTCGGCAGGTGTTAGCCCAAATAACCATTTGGCTTCAATTACCTCAAGACCCTTGTTCATTAAAGTAGCCGAATCAATGGTTATTTTTGCACCCATGCTCCAGTTAGGATGCTTCAAGGCCTGTTCACGCGTAACCGAACTTAATTCATTCAGTTTTTTACCACGAAACGGACCACCAGACGCAGTAAGGTAAATTTTTTCGATCTTATTGTGAAATTCACCTGTAAGGCACTGAAATATTGCTGAGTGTTCAGAGTCCACCGGGTAAATGTTTACAGCATGTTGTTTGGCAAGATCAGTAATCAATTGCCCCGCCACAACCAGGGTTTCTTTATTGGCCAGTGCAATGCTTTTCCCGGCCTTAATAGCCTCAATGGTTGGTAACAACCCCGCGTAACCTACCATGGCAGTTAAAACGGTTTGTACGCTTGACATTTGCACGCAATCGCAAATTGCTTTTATGCCCGCAAAAACTTTTACATCGGTTTTGGCCAACGCTTCTTTAACATAGGCATATTTTGATTCATCGCAAATAACAACGGTGTTGGGATTAAATGCAAGAGTTTGTTCAATTAAAAGATCTGCATTGCTGTTTGCGGTTAAAAGTTCTACCGAAAAATAATCCTTTGCTTCCTTAATAACCTCAAGTGCCTGGGTTCCTATTGAACCCGTTGATCCTAAAATGGCAATTCCTTTTGGTTGATTGGCCGACATGCTAAATTTTAATGCGGGGCTAAGGTATGATTAAAACCAAAAACTTGTACATGGTGAAATAAAATTATCATGGAAATAGCTAATAACGAGTGTCTGAACTAATTTCACGGGGTGAAAAAATCAATTATCATTCTTTGGCTGGCAGGTTTACTTGCCCTTTGTTTTGGACTAAGCTACATGGTAAATGTGAATGCCAACACCTATTTACCTTCGTCCGATTTCAACCTCATTGTACTGCTTTGCGCTCCTTTTGTTTTTCTTTTGCTGGGTTCTGTTGGATGGTTCGTGTATTTCATGCTCAAAAAAGGAAAAAAAACCAATGCCATCAAAACGGGTTTAATAACCTTTACGATCTTAATCACCGGAACTATGGCGACTTCTTTTACAAAATTCAGGTATAATTCAACTCAGCGCAAAGAATACCTTCATTTGCGCGAACTGCGTGAAAAGTATATTCAATTTTGTACCACAGAAATCAAGTCCCACCCTTCTATGAAAGGCATTGATTCGGCCAATGAAAAAACACGCGACTTCTGTTATTGCGTGTTTGATAAATTTGAAAACAGCAAAAGTGTGAGGCAGGTTTTACTTAACCTGAATGAGCCGAATCAAATTCCACGAAACGAAGAGTCAGAACACCTCAAGAGGCAATGCTACGATGAGTATTTTGGAAACTAAGTTGGTTAAAGCAACATGAGAACACATTGAGCTGCGGTTGCCACGTTTATTAAAATAGCCAATGGTGTGTAATTGTCATTGTGCAGTAAACGCATGAAAATGGCCAGCAGGCCTACAATAAGTGAAATAATGGAAAAGTATTTAGATATCGAAATGGGATCATAGGCCCTGTAAATAAAAAAACTGTGTTCCGTCAAAAAAAATTCATATGCCATTCTAAAAAGAGGAGTTTGTTTAATGCGCATTTTTTCTCCATGTAAATCAAAACCCGAAGCGCTGTTAAGTTCCCAATGACGGCCTGATGTTGTATGTAAAACATAATGACGTGATCCACCGCCTCGCCTTGAATAGGTCACATAGGATTCAATGTAGTCAAGCTCGTCATATTTTGTTTGGGGAGCCAGTAAAAAAACATCAATAGCCAGAATGGAGTTAATGATTACAAGAAAAATAACCGAAACACGCGAAACCCGCAATATCTGCTGGGCAATCTTTGCTTGTTTTTCATTTTCCTTCTTCTTTAAAAAGGCTGCCCATTTAAATATTTCAGCAGCACTTCTGCGTTTATATGCCATTTGGTAAATATTTTATCCAAGGCTCATAACCGCATCGGTCATGGCAACTTCATTGGTGTTCCAGGGCAAAACATAATTCGAAATCCCTTTTTGGCGCAAAATTTCCGCTGTTGAATTTCCTATGGGAATAAAAACCTGGTCGGGTAACACATGTTTTTTACGGAAATATAAAATAGCGTTTGAAGGGCTGGTTAAAACTACAATATCAGCATTTGGAATCTCAGCCTTTTCGTTCTCAATGGTATCGTAAACCACCATATCAATTACCTGGCTTTGGTTGGCAAATTGCTTTTGAACGGTGCGATAACTTGCTGTAGACATTGGAAAAAGCACACGTTCGTCACCAGCAATTTTAGCAAAGTCATTGCCAATAGCGGTTGTATCAGGGCCCTCACCCGTATAATTGGGTTCAATTCCACGTTTAATGAGTGCTTCTGCGGTTGCCCCTCCTATGCTTCCGATTTTTACATGATCAGGCACTTTAGGATGTTGGGCATAAAAATACTTTACGCAATTACGCGAAGAGAAAAATATCCACTCGCAATCAGGAATTCCCTTAAAAGGAATTTTTTCAAAACGGGTTAGCGACTGACCATTTACATGATAACCCAGGTTTGAAAGCGACTCACTGAAATAACGTGCTTCTTTCACATTGCGTGAAATAAAAACAGAGAATGTTTTTTGTGCAGGCTTTAATAATTCAGCAATTTTTTCAAGGTTTTGTCCTGGCTTCAGGCGCAAAAATATTTTTTTCATGGTTTCTTCAACCGAATGCGCATATGCTGCATGCAGGTGAATTTCATTTTCCTTCTTCTTCACATAAATTCCCAATGGCTTTTGGCATCCGCCTTCCATAAGATTTAACAATTTACGTTCAATAAGGGTAAGTTCACTTTGATTGGAATTGTTGAGTTTTGCCAGCTGAGCCAATAATTCCTGGTCGTTTTCACGACATTGAATAGCCAAAACACCCTGTGCTGCTGCAGGAACAAACAATTCAGGTTGTGCAACATGAACATGAAATTCACTTAAATCAAGTTTTAGCCTGTTTACCCCTGCTGCAGCAAGTATAATGGCATCAAATTTACCTTCACGCAGCTTTTGTACGCGTGTTGGAACATTGCCTCGCAAATCCATTGTATGAATGTCCTTGCGGTAATGTTTCAACATGGCCTTACGCCTGTTTGACGATGTGCCTACAAGTGCTTTTTCTGTTAAATGAAATTTTTGCTTTTTGTCAACTGAATCCTTACGTATCAAAATCAGGTCGGCAGGTTCTTCCCGTTCGCTGAAGGCTGCTATGGTTAAACCAGGGGGATTTGATGACTCAAGGTCTTTGCAGGAGTGTACAGCTACGTCAATGGCCGATGCAAGCAAGGCCTCTTCCAACTCCTTTGTGAAAAAACCTTTGCCCTGCATTTTGTCAAATCCAACATCCTGAATTTTGTCGCCCTGGGTTTTTATAATTTCCAAACGGCAATTCAATCCCAGTTTTTCAAGTTGTGCTTTTACATGGTTAGCCTGCCAAAGGGCCAGGTCACTACCACGTGTTCCTATAATAACTGTACGGTTCATTGGTTCGAAAATATGCAAAAATCAATTACAGCAACAGGCTAAACCTAAAATGCCATTGCTAACATGGTGATTTTCGACCTAGCAGGCTTAAAACCCGTTGAAAGGCGTTAAAAAATTATTCCAATGCATAACACACTTAACCGCCAAAACCAATATTAACTATCTTTAAACGTCAAAAATGCGCATTCTTGAACTAAATACCGAACGTACCTGGAGGGGTGGAGAACGCCAGACCATATACGATGTATTGGGTTATAAATTGCAGGGAAACGAGTCATTGGTAATTTGCCGAAAAAATTTTCCTCTTGCAGAACACTGTAAGCAAAATAACCTGAACCACAAAGAAATCACCAGCACCAGGCAACTTATTTGGTTTTTAATGTTTAAATCACGCAAGTTTGACATCATACATTGCCAAACCAGCAAAACCCAGCAAATGGCAGTGCTCACCAAATGGTTTCATGGCCGAAAAGTTGTTTATACGCGCAGGCTGGATTTTGTTCCAAAGGGTTTTTTTTCGATATTAAAATACAAATGGACCACGCACATTGTTGCCATTACACCTGCTATCAAAAAAATACTGGAACAGGTGGGTATAAAAAAAATTACAGTTATTTCAGAGGTGGTTGAACAAAAGGAATTAAATAAAAAACGCGCCCAGGAATACCTTGCTTCACTTAACGTTGCTAATAAAAAAATTATTGGCACAACAGCTGCGTTTGTTCAGCACAAAGATCCATTAACCATGGTGAAGGCTATTCACATGCTCAGCAAAATTCGCCAGGACTTTATTTTCATTCATTTTGGCGATGGGGTTTTACTTCCTGAGGTAAAAAAAGCCATTGCTTCAGCCAAACTCGAATCATTTTACCACCTTGCAGGATTTATGCAAAATGTTGAAGACATGTTCAGCGTTTTTGATGTATTTGCCATGAGCAGTGAAGAAGAAGGCCTTGGAAGCAGTGTGCTGGATGCCTTTATGTATAAAGTGCCTGTTGTTTCAACCAATGCAGGTGGACTAGCCGATGTAATTGGTGAAAATGGTTTGTTGTGTAATGTAAAAGATCATGAAGCCCTGGCAAAAAACATGGACAAAATATTAAGTGACCAGAATTTAAGAAACGAATTAACTGAAAAGGCCTTTAAGCAGGCAAAGGAAAATCATTCACTGGAAACCATCAGTAAACATTATGCCGACTTGTTTTCTTCGCTTCTGTCGTAAAGTTTTTTCAATTGGCGGTATTTATTTCGCGTATACATAGCCGATATTTTTGCAATTGAATACCCGGCTTTTCCATCCAAAAAACCACCTTTAAAAATATAATCCTTCACAAATTTGACAATTGGTGAAAACCATATCATAAAAAAATTTGAGCGCCTGCCTTCCGCGTACATCGCTTTGGCAGCAATGTCAGAAAAATAAGCGGCTTGCTTGTAATGCTCTTCTACTGAATAGAAACTATAATGCAAAATATCGCCTTTTAAATGACCGGTTTTTGAAGATTTGTCAAATAAATCATACTTGTCATGTGGATTGGTTCCGCCCCATTCGCCTTTGCGTGAATCCCATAAACGCAACTTCCTGTCGGGATACCAGCCCCCATGTTTTATCCACTTACCGCAATAATTGGTAAGTCTGTTCATGCTATATGCATCAAATTGCCAGTTTTTTTTAACCTCAAGAATGGATTTCTTCAGCGTTTCGTCAATCGCTTCATCAGCATCCAACGACAATACATATGGATGAGCTGCATATGTTATGGCGCGGTTCTTTTGCTGAATATGACCATCAAATGCATGCTGAAAAAAGTTTACTCCGTATGATTTACAAATTTCTTCGGTCCTGTCTTTGCTGAATGAATCAAGTACCAGCACCTCATCGGCAATTTCCTTTACTGACTCAAGGCAGCGACCAATGTTGTGCTCTTCGTTAAATGTTATTATGACTACCGATAATTTTATCATTAAATAATTCTCCAGCCAATTAATGTTCCCAATGTTAAGTTAAAGAAATAAAGCGTTGCTGCTAAAAAAACAAGTGCCCATACAATGGAAGGCAAAAAAGTGAGTTCGCGCAGGTTTTGTGCATCACCCGCTTCCTGCGGACTTTCAGCAGCAATATAAAGTAAAACCAGGCATGACCAAATACTTTCAATCAGTATGAATGACCCAACAACAAAAAAATACACATTTGCCCAATGTTCCTGCTTAAAATAAATGGCCGCACCAACCAACAAGCTGTTGGCAATAAGCCAAACAATACCGTACTTGTTGCGCACCCACAAAACAAGTGACAAAACATAAATTCCTAAAATGGTATATGCCAGGTATTGTTCACTCAACAACCTTGTTTGTGTAAGCATGATCCATCCGGTAACTGCGGCAAAAGGGTAACCCGCAAACGAAACCAGGAAACGGGATATCCATGTTTTATTTGAAGTAACGGCTACCCCGCCAGCATTGGAAAATAATTCAATGCGGTGTACATTTCCCGATGTTGCCAGGCTCATTACCGCATGACCCAGTTCATGGAACAATGTATTGTAAACCCTGAACACCATGCCGCCTTTGCCCCACCGCATAAGCAAACACATAAGTATCCATACACCCACCATTTGCGCCTGTGGGCTTAAAAAATCACTTAAAAATGTATGTGGCCAATTCACAGTACCCATGTTAAATCCTGTTGCCAATTTGCTTTGACTTTAACAGGCGTTGTATACCATTTAATTTTTTCAGGTTGTTGCTTTTCGGTAAAATTTCCGGGAGTCCACGTCCCATCAAGATTCACGTCATCAAAAATGTAAAATGTATAATTCCCGGGCTTAACAAAATTAAATATTGCCTTTGGATTGCTATAATCAATTTGTTTTTGCGTTACATATTTTCCATCAAGCAACAAAACTACAGTAGGAATTTCGTAATGAATATCCAACAATCCCTGAAATTTTAATTCAATGGAGCCCATTTTCTCAGCGGGCAAATAGGTGGTGGTGCCCTTTAATGTATCTGATTTCATACCACTAAGAGTGGCTGTAAAGGTACCAGGCAATGCGGTGAACATTAACGGAATTTTTTCGGTTTGCTTTTGCGGGGAAATTTTTAGTCCAAGGGGCGATTCTTTTACGGTAAACTTTACGGGCGTTTTGTGAAGTGTATCCGTTAGTGTAATTTTTGACAGATCATATTCAAAAGGCATATTGGCCGAAACTAAAATACTGTCGGTTAAATACAATTCACCGGTTAGGTTGAGCTTGAATAAAGCCTTTGAAACCATTTTACGGCTTAAATGCGATGTCATGTTAAGTGTATCAATGATATTTTGGCCTGATAACAATTCAAACACAATGGTATCCTTTACAAGCGTATCGCGCATATACACTGTAAAAATTGAATCCGATGCACTTGCCTGCAGGAGATCCAGTTTTAAAGGATCAATTCCCCTTATAGCGCGTATGTTTACGTTTTTGATTGTTTGCGTGTAATTATAGCGCTGCACCCATTTGGATAGCGAAGCTGAAGAAGACAGGCTTGCCTTTACCTGCGAAGGCTTGAATTGCATCAGCTTGACATCTGTTATGTTTTTTACCAGGTTGATGGTTGTATCCAGGTAAGCTATCTCTTCTGGAAAACCACTAAAAAGCAAATCAGCATTTTTATCATTAAGGGCGTAAACGCGGTATTTGCCTTGCTTTAGGTTGGAGAATTTATACGAGCCATCGCGGTCAGTTTTTAAAAAATAAGCAGGTTTTTCCTTTGTGATGGAACTATCGTCATCGGTGCTGTGCAAAATTACGGTTGATGAAATACCGCTTTGTTTAAATGCATCAACCACACGGCCGCTTATGGAAAGTGAATCAAGGTATGTTCCGGTTGAAAATACATATTGGAGATTTTTTACTGCATTGCTTTCTGTAATGTCACTAATAGCGCCTGCAAGATTGATGGTATATGTTGTATTTGGTACAGGTTTTTCATTCAGATCAATGATCACCTGTTTGCCTTTTACCTTCATGGTTGGGCGTTTGTCCATAGCAGGTGTAATGTTAACCTGCGGATTTTTTAATGTGACGTATTCATCAAACGTAATAATTATTTTATCGGCATTAAAATTCACCGACTGATTGGAAGGAACTGTTTTTTCTTTAATTATTTCAGGTGCTGTGTTGTCGAGTTCACCACCGGTTGGTTCGCCCATTTGAGCACAGGAAATAACCAGGAAAAAACAGAAATAGCTGTAAAGAGGCAGCTGATAGCGGCAGTTCATGAAAGCTTTTCTTTTATTTTTTTTCAATCGGTGGAAATCTAGTGATATCTGTGACTTAAAGCCATTCGAAATCTATACTTGTATCAAAGAACAGATTTTTTCGAGATAAATTTTATCGGTCTCGTTAAAATTATTTAAATGCTCACTGTCAACATCTAAAACCATGATTACCGAACCATTTTTTTGCACAGGAACCACAATTTCAGAGCGTGAGAGACTGCTACACGCAATATGGCCCGGAAAAGCATCTACATCAGGCACAATAAGTGTTTTGTTTTGCTCCCAGCTTGTGCCGCACACTCCCTTGCCCTTTTTAATGCGGGTACAGGCCGGAGGCCCCTGGAACGGCCCCAACACAAGCTCATTGCCCTCAACCAGGTAAAATCCAACCCATAAAAAATCAAAGGCATATTTTATAGCGGAAGCAATATTGGCTAGATTGGCAATGGTGTTTTTTTCGCCCGCAATAAGGGCCTCAACCTGGGGTAACAGTTGGTTGTATTGCTCTTCGCGGGTCAATGTTTTGTCAATGGTTAAATCTTCGGCCATGTGGCAAATATAGTACAGAGTAGTGAAACCCCTCCAGGGTTCAACAACACAAATGAAAGAAAATTATAGCGTAGTTAGTTGTCAGTATTGAGGCGTTTGGGTACGGTAAATACGTGTGCATATGACTGAAATACCTCATGAATTCGTAAGGAAACGTGCGAATAAATACCTTTGGGCTTCGTTAAAACCGGGACCTTGCCAGTTCCCCTACTCAATCCTTAGTGTTATTTACTAACGGTACGTATATGCCAAGGCAATAACCGAAACTTTTATATCGGGGTTCTCTTTTCTGAGCGCAACAATACACGCCTCGATGGTGGCACCCGTTGTAATTACATCATCAACCAATGCAATGTGTTTTAACGGGGTTTTTACTGCTACAAAATTTTCGCCACTATTTGCCCACCTGTCAAACCTTCCCTTTTTGGTTTGACTTGTTGTAATAATTTCCTTTTTGAGAATTTCTTCGTTAATTTTTTGCCCGGTTACCTTTGAAATTTCATTGGCAAGGAGCAAACTCTGATTATATCCCCTTGTTTTTAGTTTTGATTTATGCATGGGCACCGGTACAAGTGCCTCGCACGTACGCATGCTGCTATTTTCATGCACTTTTTTACCTATTTCCATTCCAAAAACATTGGCTATATCGGTACGGTTCCTGTATTTAAAGGCATGTAACAGTTCCTGCACAACCGTGTTTTTCTGGTAATACAAGAGGGTTGTAGCCGATTCAATATTACCCCTTCCCCAAAATGTTTTAACCACGGGATTATCAGTACCTGAATCAAAAGCTGTATAAGGCAATTGCATACGGCAGGCCACGCAAACAAGTACATGGCCGGTGGGCAAAGGCTGCCTGCAACAGGCACATAAATTGGGGTAAAATAGGTTTACAAGGTGTTTAAACACAGTAATTAGCCTCAAAATGTTAACAGGTTGTAAAAATAACAACATATGAGCGCGGCATAACGTTAAATTTGTCAAAAAAAGACCAGAACCAATGGAATCACAAAAAAAGTCGAGAGACCCACTTTATATCACCATCATAATTTTACTGTTAGGCGCAGGCGGATTTTACGCTTCGAGTTATTATAGCTTAAAAGGCGATTACAATGCTGTTGTTTTACAGCGCGACTCCCTTAAAGCCGATAATGATACCATGCGCAACATGCTTGAAAAAAATGGGTTTGTTGACCTGATGGGTGAAGATTTGAAAGATAATTTACAGTTCATGCTTGAATCGTATTCGCAAATCAAAACTTCGAACGATACCATGAATAACCGCATTGCGCAACAACAATCAAAAATCAAAGATTTGCTTGAACAGGCCGAACGTCACAAAGGTGATGCGTACGCTATATTGCGTTTGAAAAAAGAGGGCGAAACGCTGCGCAGGATCATGAAAAGTTATATTCATACCATTGACTCATTGAATACGGTTAACCAGGGCCTTGTTGTGGATATTAAAAACCGCGACAAAACAATAAGTGATGTTACCAGCCAACGTGATGAATTGGATCAGAAAAACAAAAACCTGGCTGAAAAGGTTGAAAAGGGATCAATTTTACAGGCTGGCGGACTTAGCTCAAGTGCCCTGCGCATACGCAGCGGAGGCAAACAGGTTGAAACAACTAAAGCAGGCCGTACCGACATGATCAAAACCTGTATGACAATTATGGAAAACCGCATTGCCAAGGCGGGAACAAAAGAAATTTACATGGTTGTGATTACGCCTGAAGGAACCATTTTAACAGACAACCCCTCAGCCACCATTACCACTGAAGATGGTTCGCAACCCTTCAGTTTAAAACGTGAGGTGGAATACGCTAACGCGAACCTTGACTTATGTATGTATGCACAGGTGAAAGAAGGCGTTGAACTAAAGGCAGGAACTTATATCGTTAAAATTTATTGCGATAAAGCCATGATTGGCAAATCAACCTTTACGTTGAAATAAATAATTGAATTGGTAAGCTAGCCACAGGTTACACGAGTTACACGGATGCTTTTTTAAATTTCCTGTAACACATGTAATTTGTGGCTTTTCCTTCTTCAAAGCATTCCCGTTTTGTGAAAAAACTGCCATTATCTGATTAATTCGTGTAATCCAATACTATTCTTTGTGTATCATCCTGAAACCGGCTATCTTTTTTCCATAATTTCATGGAATGAAAAAAAGCCTACTCTTGGTAATTTTTGCTTTTTGCACGGTATATGCAAAATCACAGGCCATTAATATATTAAGCACCAATACCACAGCTGAACAGGTTATGCTGGGAAATTACAACCCGGCCACCTATATGGCGTCAACCATAATTTGTCATCCTGACAGCATTTCTCAGGGAATAAATGCACGCATTGATGCTGATAGTTTAAAAGCAACCATTTTAAAAATGGCCACCTTTCACAACAGGAATTCGGGTACAGACACCAACATGACCACAAAAGGTTTTGGTGCTGCCAGGCGGTGGGTATATGCAAAGTTCAAGCAATACAGTTTGGCAAATGAGAATCGTTTAATTCCATCATATTTGCAATTTGACCAAACCATTTGTGGCATTGGACAACACCGGAATGTTTTTGCGGTATTGCCAGGTATGGATACAAGTGACAAACGCGTAATTTTTGTAGAGGGCCACATGGACAGTCGTTGTGAGGTGTTGTGCGATACTGCCTGCGTGGCCCAGGGAATTGAAGATAACGCAAGTGGTACAGCACTTGTTTTGGAATTATGCCGTGTAATGAGCAAATACAGTTACAACCACACCATTGTTTTTATTGTAACCACTGCCGAAGAGCAGGGGCTTGATGGGGCCGAAGCGTTTGCCGATTATGTACAGGCAAAAGGCATTAAAGTAAAATGTGTGCAGAACAATGATGTAGTGGGAGGAATTTTATGTGGCGTCACATCATCACCACCAAGCTGTCCGGGTCTTGGCAATGTTGACAGTACAGGTGTTCGTTTATTTTCAGCAGGAAGTTTTAACTCACCACACAAACAGCATTGCCGTTTTATAAAACTCGAATACAAGGAAGAATTGTTGCCTTACGTTAGTGTGCCCATGGACATTCGCATTCAAAGTCCCGAAGACAGGACAGGGCGCGGTGGCGACCACATTCCATTCAGGCAACACGGGTACACCGCCATGCGTATGACAAGTGCCAATGAGCATGGTGATGCAAGTGTGGGGCCAGGTTATACTGACAGGCAGCATTCAGAAAGAGATACATTGGGAGTTGATACAAATGGTGACATGATCATTGATAGCTTTTTTGTTGATTTTAATTACCTGGCGCGAAATGCAGTAATCAATGGAAACGCAATGGGCATGGCTGGTATTGGACCTAAAACACCTACATTCAATGTAACCGTTGCAGGAGAAGATTCTATTTATGTTGATCTGACATCCGAAGAAGGTTATGACCTGTATCGTGTTGCCGTGCGAAGCACCACCCACGACTGGGACACTGTTTTTTACATGAATGATACGGCAGGTATTTTTATTGTAAATCCTGCTGTTGTACATTATATAAGCGTTGCGGCCGTGGACACAAATGGTGTTGAAAGTTTGTTTTCAGGCGAAAAATTGGTGAACGTACCTTCCAATGTGCATAACGAGCAATCCAAAAAAGGAATGAAGCTCCTGCCAAACACACCCAACCCATTTGATGAAGCTACAACCATTTCGGTTTTGGTTGAAAAAGAAAAAAAATACAAAACCGCTTTTATTGTGGTAACCGATTTAAGCGGTAAAGAAATCTCAAAAATGTCAATTGAATTGAAAAAAGGAATGAACGAAGTATTGTACACGCACGGTTACCACGCACAGGGAACTTTTATATACAGTTTGGTGATTGATGGAAAAGTGGAACAAAGCGGTAAAATGCTATTTGCGAATTAAGTAACCATAACTAAGTCATTGGTCAGAATTCTGTTTTACACCAGCTTGCTCATTAGACGCCTCGCGGCTGCTACGCTCATGTAAATCTCACACTTCCACATGTATATTTCACCCATTTTGACAAACAGCACTTGCCAAATATGCTGTTTTTGATTAACTTAGGTCATGTAAGCGGTTTTGGTCCGTAATTGTCTATACAATAATTGGAACCTTATGCTTATCTTTACACGAAAGCTAAACGAAAAAACATGTACAGGACATTCATCACACTCATAGGACTTACAGGTCTTGCTTTTTTGCTGATGTCAGATGACACCGGTGTTGCCACCGAAGTAGGAAAAGATCGAACAGGTTCACCTTTTAATGCAGCTGGCGGATTGCAGTGCAACGCATGCCACACAGGTGGATCGTTTTCATCAACCATTGCCGTTCGTTTAAAAGATACTTCAGGTGCAGTTGTAACCGAATATTTAGGTGGTGCAACATACACCTATGAGGTTGAAGTTACCTCAACCGCTTCAAAACACGGGTTCCAGGCCATAGCACTCCTTTCAGGTTCAAATGCAAATGCAGGAACATTGAGTGCAAGCAGTTCAAATGCAAAAATAAAAGTACTGGCTTCAACCAGGCGTTATGCTGAGCAAACCGGCCCGAGTACAAGCGGTTTATTTGTCATGAACTGGATAGCTCCCGCACCTGGTTCAGGTACAGTTAATTTTTATGCTGCAGGCAATGCGGTTAATGGTAACGGGGTAACTTCGGGTGACGATGCCACAAATGCCAGCCTGTTAACCATCACAGAGAGTGTTTTGTCAGGTGTTGGAGAAAACAAACCTTCGGCAATAAGCATATATCCCAATCCCGTTAGTGACTACATTTACATTAATCCGTCATTTACCGGTAACGTTAGTTTAGTGCTTACCTCACTTGACGGGAAATTGGCGCAACAAAAACAGGATGAGTTTGTACCTGGGTTTCCGTCACAAATCAACGTTTCTGCTCTTGAAAAAGGCACATATATCTTAAGTATTGTGAATGCTAAGGGTGAAATTGTTCAAACAGCAAAAATAATTAAGTAACTATTAAGTATGAAATATACAGTTCTTGTTTGCCTGGGTTTGGTTTTTGGAATTTATTCCTGCACAAAAGAAAATGCAGAGGCTCTGGCTTTGGACGCAAACCTCAATAAACTTTGCGAACTTGATTCTGCTAAATACCAGGAACATGTTCTTCCGCTTATCAATATAAACTGCATGCCTTGCCATAATGATTCACAGGCACAGGGTGGAATTACACTTACAACACATGCCGATATACAGTTTTTAGCACTTGATGGCATTCTAATTAACGCCATTAAACACGAGGGAACGGCTGCACCAATGCCAAAAGACAGCCCAAAATTACACGAATGTGAAATACACGCCATTGAATTATGGGCGCAACAAGGAGCTTTAGATAATTAAAAACCTATGACACTAAAACGTAAAATAATTTATTTCGGTATTGTAGTTGTGTTAGGCGTTGGTGCCTATGCCTACTATGAATACACACGTAAGCCGGCAACTGCCAGTGAACTTAGCACCGATTTTAAAGTAACAGCCGAGGAGTTGCGTACGGCCTATGATAATGAAGATGCTGCAAATAAAAAATACCTTGACAAGATCATTGAGGTTAGTGGCACGGTTGATGCAGTATCAGAAAATAACAAGGCCTGGGATGTTAGTTTAACAACCAGCGACCCCATGACCCTGATCACTGTTCAGTTAATGCCCGAGGAAGGTGAAAAAGCCGCGAAATTAAAAGAAGGTGACAAAGTAACGCTCAAAGGAATATGTAACGGAAAAGTATCAGACGTTGAACTAAACAAAGGAACCATTATAACCGAATAAATTTTTAGATCATGAACAAAATGAAATTAATTTTTGCAGCTGTATTATCACTAATTGTTTTCAGCTCACAGGCACAAACAAAGTACTTTACGAAAAAAGGCAAAATTGTTTTTCGTTCAGAAACGGATATGGAAACCATTGAGGCTACCAATGACCGCGTAACATCCATGCTTGAAGTTGAGACAGGAAAACTTGAATTTGCTGCCGCTATTACCGCTTTTGAATTCGAAAAGGCACTTATGCAGGAGCACTTCAATGAAGATTACATGGAATCTAAAAAATACCCAAAGGCTACTTTTAAGGGAACCGTTACCGATATGAGTACCGTTGATTTGAAAAAAGACGGTACTTACCCCGTAACCATTAAAGGTGACATGACCATGCATGGTGTTACAAAAAACATTACTGAAAAAGCAAGTATTGTTGTAAAAGGTGGTAAAATTTCAGCCTCGGCAAACATTGACGTAAAGTGTAAGGACTATAACATTAAAGCACCTTCAAAAGTTGCGGAGGTTATTCACGTCAAAATTAATATTGCAAACTACGAACCTTTCAAAAAATAACACAATTCATCCATAAAATTAAGCCTGTGTTATGCTGACTGGCATTTGGTTATAATTATTGAATTGGACAATTTAAATTACGTCAGTATAAACTATACAAACCCCAGGTTATAGCTTATGAATTTTATTAAAACTGCCTTTTTTACCTGTTCTTTTTTTACCGTTTCAACCGGTATGTCACAGGACATGCTTGATGATTTGGGCGAAGAACCAGCAGAGGTAACGCGCGTTACTGCTGCTTTTAAAAACAGCAAAGTTATTAATGCGCAATCAACAGAAACCACCCATAAAGGTGTGTTGGATTTTCGCATTTCACACCGCTTTGGTATGTTAAGTGGTGGCATGTATGAACTGTTTGGTTTGGACCAGGCCAGTTTGCGTTTGAGCTTTGATTATGGAATCACCAGCCGCTTAATGGTTGGCTTTGGACGCAGCACCTATCAAAAAACCTACGATGAGTATTTGAAGTACAAAATACTGTGGCAAACCGAAGGGTCAAATAAAATGCCCATTACCATGATATGGTATTCAAACATGGCCATTAACAGCTTGAAGGTTCCTGAAAATTTGCCCTACGAATTCAAATTCAGCCAGCGTATTGTGTATACACACCAATTAATTATTGGACGTAAATTTACCGAGGGACTTACACTTGAATTGCTCCCAACCATTGTTCACCGAAACATTGTTGCAACAGCGGCTGAAAAAAATACCGTGTATGTTATTGGTGGCGCAGGCCGCATTAAACTTACCAGGCGAATTGCACTGAATGCTGAGTATTTTTACGTTTTGCCTGACCAACTGGCAAAAGATGCTACAGGAAAAGACGTTTATACAAATTCCCTTTCAATAGGTTTTGACATTGAAACAGGCGGACACGTTTTTCAATTGCATTTTACCAACAGCCCCATTATGATTGACAAAGGGTATATTACCGAAACAACGCAAAAGTGGACCGATGGTGATATAAATTTCGGGTTTAATATTTCAAGGGTATTTACCATTGTAAAACCTAAGAAAAAAACCGAGCCAGAGTCAGAAGCCCCTATTGAATAGTTTTACTATTTGAAAAATTTACCGGTTTTTAAATTACCTGTATTGTCAGTTACCTGGTATAAATAAATACCCTGGCCAAATTGGGTGAAAGAAACCGGGCCTTCCACCGATTTTTGCTGTAGCACTACCCGGCCGTTGCTATCAAAAATGGTAAGGCTGCAAACACCCGTTTTGCTGACTTTTACATGAATCAAATTGTCCGTGTTACTGAAGTAAACTTGCAATGTTTCCACATCCACATCATTCATGCCTGAAACTGCACATGTGCCAACGTGGTTATACAATGTAGTTTCATCCTGCGTTCCAATCCATGTTATTTTCCTGTCAGGACAAATGGCATAGATCATTGGATAAAATGTAACGTTATAGGCAGAAATAAAGTTTGAACGATCAGTTCCTTCGGGATTTATTATTGGATAAGGTGTGCCGGTTACCCAATCACCAGCTGTAGATCCGCTAACGCCTGTTAGTTCATTCATGCCATTTGCAGGATCGTGTTCAATGGCAATAACCATTATGTCCTGTGTTAATGTGCCGGCCGGGCCGTGGTTGTTGTAAAGATCTTTTAAGGCATATGTGTTATGATAAGCCCAACAGGTTGGACAATGTGCCGCAAAAATATCCAGGTAAACCGTAATGCCTGCATCCAAATAACCGTACAGGTTAATCGAATTGCCATTAATGTCATTGAGTGTAAAATCGGGAGCTGTACTACCGTCAGCCAATTGTGCCTTGCCCTGGAAAACTCCACTTGAAAAACATACTATGATT
The DNA here is from genome assembly GCA_035299065.1 of Flavobacteriales bacterium. Classification (GTDB taxonomy): domain Bacteria; phylum Bacteroidota; class Bacteroidia; order Flavobacteriales_D; family UBA2798; genus DASPJQ01. The sequence goes on along the minus strand of DATGXI010000166.1, from coordinate 40,394 downwards.
AAGAATTTTTTCATGCATTAAATACGAAAAAAAACAAACAGTGGATTTACTTACTGGTAGTTATGTGCAAAAAGCCTTTAAAGGACTTTCCGCCTGTGATAGTAAGCACGTAGTAATACACTCCGTCAGATGCAATGCTCCAATTATTGGTATAGTTGTCAGAATGATACATTAAATTTCCCCAACGGTTAAAAATATCAATTTTGGATTCAGGTGGCAAGCCATCAATGTAAAACACATCGTTTAACCCGTCAGCATTTGGTGTAATAATGTTTGGAATGGTAAGGGCATAAGTAACCGTTACTGTAACGGCATCACTGGCGGTACATCCCTGTGCGTTGGTAACGGTAACTGTATACGTTGTAGTTTCAGCGGGCATGGCAGTTGTTGTGTTACATGTATCACAATCAAGTCCAGTTGTAATGTCCCAGGTGAAGGGGCCCGAACCTATAACGGTAATTGTTGCCGGATTTGGATATTCAACACTGGTGTCGGCAGAGGCAGCCACAAATGGTGCCGGATAAATACACACAACTGTTGAATCCGAGTCGGCACAAATTCCATTTGAATACGTAACCACGTAGGTGAAATTGGAATCAGGCAATATGCCAATGCTTGCTGTGGTAGCACCTGTATTCCATAAATAAGAAGGAGCGCCTGTTGCTGTTAACACCAAATTTGTACCCGGACAAATACAGGTATCATCAGGTGCATTCAGGTTGGCTATTGGCAATACGGTTATATATACACTATCAATACCCGGACAACTGGTAGCATTGTCAGCCGAAAAATAAATGTAGCCAGATGATGTTGGTGTTGCTGCTACTGTTGACAAGGTATCAGACGGTGAAGTAGACCATGTGTATTCAAAAGGAGCTGTTCCACCTGAAACAACTGATGTAATGTTTACGGTTTGACCTGAACAAATAGAATCAACATCGGCTGTAATGACTGATGTTAGTGCATCAAAATTTCCTGCGAATATATTTACTATTTTTACCGTTGTATCACAAGGTGAGCGCACGGTTAGTGTTGCTGTAAACGCTCCTGAAACACCATATACAATAGTAGGGCTTTGCAATGTTGATGAAGAAGGTGTTCCTCCCGGAAAACTCCAGTTATAGGTTACCAGGCTGTTATCACATGGTACACCGTCAGCCACAAATTCAACGGGTAAACCAACACACACCGAGTCGTCACTAAACGTGTAATTCGCAAATGATGCAAGTGTATCACCACACGCTATGCTGCATATTTTTGCAACAGCGGCATCATAGTAACCACCAAATGCCGGTTGTGAAGTATTACCGGTTACAGGAAATAAATCAGAAACATAAGCTGACACGTGCAGAAACCTTTTGTGGTATTCAATATGTGCGCCAGAAATATCGCCATTGTCCTCACCTGGCCCACCAAGATATGTTTTACAAATTATTGAGCATCCTGTGGTGAATTTGGTTATGTATAAATCTTTATCGCCTCCGGTTGTTTTTTGAAAAGCACAATTAAAAACTTCCATAGGAGGTAAATCGGCCAGTGTAGTTACGAGGTAAATTTGGTTATCAGGATCAATCGCAGTGCCAGCAGCCGCTTCGCTGTTTGCGGTACCGTAATACGTAGACCAATCAACTGTATTATCCGTTTTGAATTTAACCATAAATACATCCCACGTACCACCGCCAAATGCAGGCTGTAACGCAGTGGCGGATGTTGGAAAATCGGCAGAGCCTGTGCGTCCTGAAACTATGGCCTCTCCTAATTTATTGTAGGATATTGATTGCGGCAAGTCCAGTGCACCACCGCCCATAAAAGTTGAGTAAACTACATTACCGGCTAAATTGAGCTTTGTATAAAATCCGTCAGTACCCGCTGTTGTTGCATCGTATGCATCGGCCGTTACAGGAAACGCCACACTTCTTGAATTACCGGTTACACCAATAAAGCCTGTTGTAAAGTCAATGTCAATTCCTTTTTCTTCCAGTGCACCACCAAGATATGTTGAGTACAACAAAACACATGCGGGAGAAAATTTGGCAAGAATAACATCATTACCACCCCCACCATAAGTTCCATCATAGGGCGAAACTAAAGGCCAGTCGGCCGATGAAGATGAACTACCTGTAACCCAAACATTGCCGCTGTTGTCAACATCACATTTTGTTCCAACATCAAAAACACTTCCACCTAAAAATGTTGCCCAAACACGTGTACCATCTTCATTAAATTTTAGAACAAACACATCGGCATTGGTTCCCATAAGCGCAGGTTGCCATGAGCCAGCCGTGGTAGGAAAATCGGCTGAATAGGTGAACCCGGAAATGTATACATGATGATTTACCGTGTCAACGCATATTCCGTTTGACTCTTCATAAAGTGTTCCTGAATAAAATGTTGACCATTCAAGTGAACCATCAGCCTGGAATTTACAAATGTAAGGCGAGGAGCCCACAGCAAATGGGAATCCTGTTTGAAAAGCACCCGGTGTAACCGGCATGTCAGATGAGGCGCTTAACCCCGTCATAAACGTTTCGCCTTTTTCGTTTACTTCAATGTCATACGGATATTCATAACCGGATCCACCAAAATAAGTTATCCAAACAGCCGGGTCAATTACAAAAGACGAGAAGCGATCAATTTTTTGCTTTGTTTGGTATGTAAATACGTGTTTGTTGTCCTGTACGTATTGCATGTCAATCTTTACCTTCTTGCCATTTTCAATACCGTAACTTTCAGGAATAAAATCATTGATTACTCCGCCCTGAACTTTAAGGGAGATTTGGCTTTTATCAAATTTCACCTCTTCAGCTCCTTCAAATTTAAACGCAATTTGTTCGTATTGCATTCCATTGCGAACAATGTAATCATACTTAAGCTGGTTGTTTTGACTGTAAAACACCACATCAATTCCGTTAAAAACATTCTCAAGTGTTACGCGCTCAAATGAACGAACACCTATCAGGCCGTTTGGAAAACGGGGTGTGTAATAATTTTGTTTATGTCTGAGTTGATTTTCTGTACGCGTTTTCGGAACAGGATTTGAATTAATCCAATTCATATCAACCCGCCATCCGCTTGCAAGCAGCGAGTCACCCATGGGTTTACCTTCAACCGGCTCACCTGGTTGCACAAAAGGTTGACCATTCATGTAGGTAATGGGATTCGAAAGAATATAAGTAAGGCCGGTTTTACGAACCATGTAACGCACATTACCTGCATCGGCATAAAACAAAACATCGGCTGCGGGCTGGCCATTGGTATAACTAAGCTGGCCTTTATTCTCTATGAACTTTAGCTGTGCATTGGTTGTGAAACTCACCAGCAACAGTAAAAAAACGGGTATTGAAGTAAGTATTCTCATCCTTCGTGTGTTCTCAAAGATAATGGTTTTTAGTCAAAAATTAAATAGTTAGATAAAGAGGCGCAAATACCCCAACTTTAAGGTTTTAGGAAGGCTTTTATTTTTTTGCAGGGGTTTTAACAGGTGATTTGCCTTTGTTTTTAACCGGAGTTTTTACCGGTTTTTTTGGCTCATCCTGGTAAAATTCATACTCATACAGGTTAAATTCTTTTAGCGCAAGGGTGTGTGAAATCAAAGGCAAGCCATTCATGTACAAATAATCGACCCCGTATGTTTCCAGCTTATTGGGACGAAAATATTTGATAATCATTTTGAGCTTTTTTTCCTTGAAATTTTTCAGGCACTTCAGGTATTCGGCAGGCACATCGGTAATATCAATGGTTAATGTGTCATTGTGCTGAAAAATTTTATACGGTAAGGCGTTTTTAGACTCAGGATCTATACGCTTGCGCAATATAGCATATTCATTTGGTGCACCTTTACGTGTACTTACCAGTTTACCGTTTTCATATTCATCAAACTGGTCAACAAGGCTGTCTTTGTATATGACCACCTGCTTTCGTACAAACATTTTTCCGTCTTCTTTGCGTTCACGGCTAATCATTAAAAACCCATTCCTGTTTTGCTTGTTTACACTATGCCCAACTGTGTCATTTCCTCTCATTCCTATGGTTTCAATGTAGGTTTCATTGGTATCTGCAGGGTTAAAGCGGGTAATGTGTTTACTGTAATTACCCATTAGTTCCTCAATGCTATGCATTAGTAACTGATGCTTTTTATTGTATTCGCGTGTAACCCGCTTTATAGGCAAAACCTGGTTATTCACCACATCAACACTGTTAATTTCCATAACATGCACGGTGCTGTCTTTTGACCAGGAACAAGTTGTTTCAAGGTATCCCTGTACCGAAATACGGGAACCTCTTGTAAAAGAATTATTCCTTGACATTTCATAGGTAAATGCATGTCTTCCCCAGGCTGAGTCTTTTGGAATGACACTCACCTTAATGGTTTTTACTTTGTTCCCTTTAAATTGTTGAGGCGAAAAACTTTCATCAATAAAACATTCCTGTGCTGAAGCACAAAAAACAGGCATACACAAAACTATTGCGAATAAGCGTTTCACAGCTTTAAGATACGCAAAAACTGAACCAAAAGAAGTTAACAGGCTTATGATCCGCTTTCTTCACTTGCCAGGTTGGCAACATAATATTCGCGGTTCATACGGGCAATGTTTGACAGGGAAATCTCCTTAGGACACTCAGCTTCACAGGCTCCTGTGTTTGTACAGTTGCCAAAACCTTCCTCGTCCATTTGCGCCACCATGTCAAGTACACGCTTATGGCGCTCAATTCTACCTTGAGGTAAAAGGGCCAATTGCGAAACTTTAGCCGAAACAAATAACATGGCCGAAGAGTTTTTACAAGCTGCTACACACGCTCCGCAACCAATACAGGCTGCTGCCGCAAATGCCATATCAGCATCGTGCTTTGGAATAGGAATTGCGTTAGCGTCAACAGCGTTACCTGTGTTTACCGATATAAATCCACCTTTTTGCTGTATACGGTCAAAGGCGCTACGGTCAACCACAAGGTCTTTTATTACCGGGAATGCCGATGCGCGCCAAGGTTCAACCACAATGGTATCACCATCGTTAAATGAACGCATGTGTAACTGGCAGGTGGTTACTGCATTTTTGGGTCCGTGCGGACGACCATTGATGTACATACTGCACATACCACAAATTCCTTCGCGGCAATCGTGATCAAAAGCAACCGGGTCAGAACCACCGTTAATTAATTGCTCATTCAATACATCAAACATTTCAAGGAAACTCATATCGGGTGATATGCCTTGTAATTTATATGTTTCGAATTTGCCGCGGTCTTTAGCATTGCGCTGCCTCCAAACCTTTAGCGTTAAATTCATATTACCGTGACCCATATCTTATAGATTTTCGTTAGTTCTTAGTTCGTTATTTATAGTTACGTGCAGCAATTTTAATGTTCTCGTATTTCAACTCTTCCTTGTGTAATTCCCAGTTGTTACCGGTCATGTACTCCCAGGCGGCAACATAGGCAAAGTTTACATCGTCACGCAGGGTTTCACCACCTTCATCCTGGTATTCTTCACGGAAGTGACCTCCACACGATTCGTTCCTGTTCAGGGCATCACGGCACATTAATTCACCCAACTCAAGAAAATCGGCAACACGTCCCGCTTTTTCCAACTCAGGATTAAATTCATCAACTGCCCCTGTAACGCGTACATCTTTCCAGAATTCTTCACGTATTTTTTTTATTTCTTCAATGGCCTCTTTTAGTCCCTGTGCATTACGACCCATACCACACTTATCCCACATCACTTTTCCTAAACGCTTGTGGAAATAGTCAACCGATTTGGTTCCTTTGATGTTCATCAATTTGTTGATCTGATCCCTCACGTCTGCTTCGGCTTTAACAAACGCCTCGTCAGTAATTGGTAAGGCTTTATTGCGTATTTCACCTGCCAGGTAAGCACCAATGGTGTATGGAATTACAAAATAACCGTCAGCAAGTCCTTGCATAAGTGCCGAGGCTCCCAACCTGTTTGCCCCGTGATCGCTGAAATTTGCTTCACCAAGTGCGTATAGGCCCTGAACGTTTGTCATTAAGTTATAATCAACCCACAAACCACCCATGGTATAGTGAACAGCAGGATAAATTTGCATTGGTTCTTCATAGGGATCAACACCGGTAATTTGTTTGTACATATCAAACAGGTTACCATATTTTTCTTTGATCACGTCAGCACCCCATTTTTTCAATTGTTCAGGCGTTGGATTGCTTACGCCATGTTTGGTGGCTTCAGCACGACCATATTTTTCGGTCATGTTGTAAAAGAAATCGAGGTATACAGCCTGGCCGGTTGCATTTACACCAAACCCTGCATCACAACGTTCCTTTGCAGCGCGTGAAGCAACATCGCGTGGCACCAGGTTACCAAAAGCCGGATACCTGCGCTCTAAATAATAATCGCGATCGTCTTCGGCAATCTGGCTTGCTTTTATTTTACCCGTACGCAATCCTTCAGCATCTTCTTTCTTTTTAGGAACCCAAATACGTCCATCGTTACGCAACGACTCTGACATCAATGTTAATTTTGACTGGTGATCGCCCGAAACCGGAATACAGGTTGGGTGAATTTGCGTATAACAAGGATTTGCAAAAAACGCTCCTTTTTTATGTGCTTTCCAGGCGGCTGTTACGTTGCAGCCCATTGCGTTTGTTGAAAGGTAAAATACGTTACCATAACCACCAGTACATAACAATACTGCGTGGCCCGAATGACGCTCAATTTCACCTGTAATTAAATTACGTGCAATAATTCCACGTGCCTTTCCATCAACCGTTACAACATCAAGCATTTCATGTCGCTCGTACATTTTTACATTTCCGAGTCCTGCCTGGCGCATTAAACTGCTATATGCTCCAAGCAACAATTGCTGACCCGTTTGGCCTGCAGCGTAAAATGTACGTTGCACCTGTGTACCACCAAATGAACGGTTACTTAACAATCCGCCATATTCACGTGCAAATGGAACACCGGCAGCAACACATTGGTCAATAATATTTGCGCTTACCTCTGCCAAACGGTGAACGTTTGCTTCGCGTGCGCGATAGTCGCCACCTTTAATGGTATCGTAAAACAAACGGTGAACGCTGTCACCATCATTCTGGTAATTTTTTGCTGCATTGATTCCGCCTTGCGCTGCAATGGAATGCGCCCTGCGTGCCGAATCCTGGAAACAAAACACCTTTACTTTATAGCCCAACTCGGCAAGTGACGATGCCGCTGACGAGCCTGCAAGGCCTGACCCAACCACAATAATTTCAATGTTGCGTTTGTTTGCCGGGTTTACCAGGGCAACCGAAGATTTATACTTTGACCATTTGGTGTCAATAGGTCCTTCGGGAATTTTTGAGTCTAACTTAGAAGCCATATAAATGCTTTACTTTTTTTTAAAAAAATTATTTAATCCATTGCATGTGCATGGCAATTGGCATGGATGCAAAAATTGCAGGTACTATAATTGAAAATCCTACACCAACTGCCTTAATGATTGGTGTATATTTTTTGTGATTTAATCCAAGTGTTTGGAATGAACTCTGAAAACCGTGAAGTAAATGGTATGCCAACGAAACCATGGCCGCGCAATATAAAATTACCACCCATAATTCCTGGAATACAACCTGCATAACACCGTAAAGATTTTCCATTTCGCCCCAACCTTCGGCTGACATTGGGTAAACACCTTGCTCCTGCCAGTGTTCAAGACCCATAAAACGTGTTTCAACCCAAAAATGGCGTGTGTGAATGATAAGAAACATAAGGATTAACGTTCCCAATAGTCCCATCCAGCGGCTGTACCATTTTGCGTTTTTATTGCCAGGGCTTACAGCATATTTTACAGGGCGTGCCCTGCGGTTTTGTATGGTTAACTGAAGCGCAAGAAAAATATGTGCAAGAATGCCCACGAATAAGAAAATCTCCATGAAGCGGATGATCCAGTTATGCGCCATAAATGCAGCGCCCTTGTTGAAGGTTTCGCCATTGTCATTAAAAAATATAAGCGCATTAATAAAACAGTGCACCACTAAAAAAGTGATGAGAAAAATTCCTGTTAAACCCATTAAAAGCTTACGCCCGATTGAATTGCGAAAAACGCCAGATGTACTCATGATGATTGAAGTATTATTCGCTACAAATGTAATGGTCGGTAACAAATTACCAATTAAACTCCCTTATTTAGAATGAGTCTAAAATTGTTAAAAAGCCACAGATAGCGCAGATTTTCACAGATTTAGTAGGATGGCAACGAATGAATGAATGTTGAGTAGCTGTTTAATCTGTGTTAATCAGTGCTATCTGCGGCAAAAATTTTAGTTTATGCTTCAATTATTTTATAATGATAGGCTTATTACCTATATATTTGCGCACTAACAAAAAATCCTATGAGTAGCAAAAAATACATTGTGGCCTACGACTTCTCAATTGTAAGCGAAACTGCCCTTAATCACGCTGTTAAGGTGGCTAAAACCACTGGCGGAACCATTCACTTATTGCACGTTGTACCTAAACCTGCTCAATTGGAAGAAGCCCGTACACACTTGCAACAGGTAGCCGGTGCAGCATCACGTGCTGACGGGGTTACAGTTGAAGCCATTGTTCGGATTGGAAATATTTTTGATGATATTGCTGATTATTCAGAAGAAATTAAAGCCGAACTTGTATTTATGGGTACCCATGGTACAAAAGGCTGGCAAAAAATATCGGGTTCATATGCCATGAAAGTAATTGAAAGCACATTTACCCCTTTTATTGTTGTGCAGCAACGCAAAATCAAGGATACCGGTTATGATGATATTGTTGTGCCTTTGGACCTTGATAAAAATACCCAGCAAAAATTGCGCATTGTTGCCGAGCTGGCTAAATATTTCAATTCAAAAGCACACATTGTTATGCCGCTTGCCACCAACAGTGATGATAAGATTGACCTGAAGATCAATTTGGCATTTGCACAAAAACAATTGAAAGAACACAACATTGATTTTAATACAGTGGTGTTGGATGGTGATTTCCCTAAGGAAATTATTAAATATGCCGTAGTAAATGATTGTGATTTGATTATGATTGTAAACTCATCGGTTGAAAAAATTGCAGGTAATTTATTTGCCTCAAGCCATGAGCAGGCCATTATTACCAATGACGCACAAATCCCCGTTTGTTTGATCAATCCGAAAGATTTGACAACAGGTGGATCATCAATATTTAACTAAAATAAAAAAACGCAATAAAAAGCGGAGCTTACGGGTTCCGCTTTTTTTATTTCTTTCAATGTGTAATTTTCTAAACCTGTTTCTTTGTTTAACTTTGCAGCCACAGCATAACTGGCAGTTAAAACGCACCAACAATGATTGAAATAAACGGCAACCTTATAAGTGATAACATACTTGAAAAACGTTTTGTATGCGACCTCAACGCGTGTAAGGGCGCTTGCTGTATTGAAGGTGATGCCGGTGCCCCGTTGGATAAAGACGAAACAAAAATTCTTGAAAAAATTTATCCGAAAGTAAAAAAATACCTTCGCAAAGAAGGTGTAAAAGCCATTGAGGAACAGGGGACATGGATCAAAGCAAAAGACGGTGAACTGGAAACACCACTTGTTAACGGTGCCGAGTGTGCATACGTGATTTTTGATGCAAAAGGAATTACCAAATGTGGGATTGAAAAAGCTTACGAAGCAGGTGAAGTTGATTATAAAAAACCCATTTCCTGCCATCTTTACCCCATACGCACCAAAGAAACCAAATCAGGTACGATTTTGAACTACGATGAATGGGACATTTGCAAACCGGCCTGTGCCTGTGGCAAAAAGCTGGACGTAAAAGTGTATAAGTTCCTGAAAGAGCCTATTGAACGCAAATTCGGCAAAAGGTTCTTCAAGGCGCTGGAAAAGGCTGATTCTGAAAGCCAGGCCTAAACCTGTGAACGGTTGTTAAATTCGTTAAAAAGCTTTGGTTTGATTTTTGCAATGCTTACTTTCATAAAAACTATGAAATAATATTCATGTTTTGTTTAAAAGAAACATACATGTATACAGCCTTTAAAAATTAAAACTATTTATATGAAAACCCTTTTTTACTCCGTTGCCTGTTTATGCCTTATTCTTACCGGTTGCGGTAAGGACGATCAAAAGCCCATGACTGATAAACAGTTTGAAAAAATGGTGAAGCTTTATTTTAGTGGCGAATGGATTGCCGATGACATGAACAATGAACATCAAAGCCTCAATGAAAAAAGTCAGGGATTAAAAGGTAAAATTGGAGCAAACTATTACTTTGACAAAAACGGTGAGTATGAATTTACCTATGACACGTTGGTGAACAATGAAGAGTCAACCGTTACTGAAAAAGGAACCTGGCTAATGAATAATGAAAACCGCAGGTTATTTCTTTATCCGGGTAAAATTATAATTACCGACAAAGACAAAAACGAAAGTGATTTGCCTGCACGTGTAAGCCGTTATTATGGTGTGCGTTACTTAAACAGTGAAAAACTGTATTTAGAAAACTACATCAAGAAAATGGTAACAAGTATTAATTCAGAAGGCGCAGAAGTGCATGAATTAAAAGATGCCACCGAAACATTGTTTTTTGTGACTGAGAAAAAGTGCTAGGTACTTGCCGTTTCAATTTTCAACTGAAGACATTAAAAAGGGTTAATCTGTATTGGTTAACCCTTTTTTATTTCACAAATGCAATAACAGTTTAGTCAGAATCCAGCCTCCATTGTATGGCTTTAGTTATTCACAACTATACCCCTAAATAACGGTTAATGAATAACTCATTGCGGTGCCAAAATTCTGCTATCTTAGTATTAAGATATTAGTCTATAAACCTAGCTATTAGCAATTTATGCGCATTATAGTTCCCATGGCCGGAGCCGGCAAACGCCTTAGGCCCCATACCCTAACAGTTCCAAAACCTTTATTACCCGTGGCCGGAAAGCCCATTGTACAACGCCTTGTGGAGGACATTACAGCCGTTTGCGGGCAAAAAGTGGAAGAAATTGCCTTTGTAACTGGGCGGTTTGGCGAAGCTGCCGAAAAAAATCTAATTGAAGTTGCCGAAAAACTGGGTGCCAAAGGAAGCATTTATTACCAGGACGAACCCCTTGGAACAGCCCATGCGGTATTGTGTGCAGCTGATGCCTTAAAGGGAAATGTAATTGTTGCCTTTGCCGATACCCTTTTCAGAGCCGACTTTACACTTGATAACAGCAAAGACGGTATAATTTGGGTGCAGCAGGTTGCAAATCCCAGCGCATTTGGTGTAATAAAAACGGACAATACCGGTATTATTACCGACTTTATAGAAAAACCAAAAGAGTTTGTAAGCGATTTAGCAATAATTGGCATCTATTACTTTAAAAGCGGTGAAAATTTAAGGGCTGAATTGCAACATTTAATTGATAATAACATAAAAGGTAACAACGAGTTCCAGCTTACGGATGCGTTACAGAATATGCGTAAAAAAGGAATACAATTTGCGCCAGGTCAGGTGAAGGATTGGTTGGACTGTGGCAACAAACAAGCCACGGTTGACGCCAATAAAAAAATGCTGGAATACATAAAACACGAGAAATTGGTGGATGCAAGCGCAACCCTTGAAAACAGTGTAGTAATTGCGCCCAGCTTTATAGGTAAAAATGTAAAATTAGTTAATTCAGTAGTGGGGCCGCATGCCAGCATTGGCGAAAATTGCGTTATTGCAGGAAGTATTGTAAGCAATAGCATAGTGCAAACCAACGCTACTATAAAAAATGCAAATATTACAGGAAGTATGATCGGCAATTACGCAGTGTGCGAAGCAACCGGTGCCGACCTGAGTATTGGTGATTATACAACAATGACAATTTAGAGAATGATTTTTTTGAAATTTAAATACAACATACAGGTTTTTAGTTTCGCGGTTTTTGCTTTTTGCCTGCAGGCATGCACTACACAGGCGCCTTTGGTTGAAGAAGCAAAAGGGGGCGAGGAAAATCCTGATTTTGCACAATACATTGCTGCAGTAAACGAAAAGGTGAGCGGGAATTTTGAGGCTGCAGCCAAATTGTTTGAAGATTATTTGCAAAAAAATCCGAAAAGTGCCGATGCGTATTATAACCTATCGGGTATTTACGATGCGCAAAACCGCACAACTAAAGCGCTTGAATGTTCACGCAAGGCCTGTGAGCTGGATAAAACAAATAAATGGTATTTATTACAAAAAGCATATTTACTTCAACGCAATTTTGATTACAAAGAAACCGTTGTTACCTATCAGGAGCTTATCAAGCTTGATGGTGAAAATGCCGACTTTTATTTTGCTTTAGCTGATGCACAGGTGCGCAATAACCAGGTTGATGGTGCCATTGAAACCCTTAATAAAGCTGAAAAAAAACTCGGAACCTCATTCGAAATAACATACGAAAAATACCGTGTTTATACCATGGCCGGTAAATATGACAAGGCCATTGTGGAGCTCGAAAAAATAAGTCAAGAAAATCCGGGCGAAGCGCGCATTTACGGCATGTTGGGTGAATTGTACGAGCAAACCGGCAATAGCCAAAAGGCTTTGGAAATGTTTGAAAAGATTTTAAAGTCAGAACCAGACAACGGAAATGTACATTTATCGCTATTTCAATATTACCTCAAACAAAAAAACGATGCAAAGGCGCTTGAAGAATTGAAAAAAGCGTTCGAGAGCCCGAATGTTGAAGTGGACACAAAAATGCGTGTAATGCTTGATTACTTTGAGCGGAGTGAACGCAGGCCTGAATTGAGACCTGAAGCATACGACTTGCTAAATCTTATGGAAAAAGCGCATCCAGGTGATGCAAAAACCTACAGCATTTATGCTGATTTTTTATTCCGTGATAACAAAGTAAGGGAAGCCCGTGACAAGTACCGGAAAGCCGTTGAAATTGAAAAAGACAAATTTGTCATATGGAACCAGCTTATTTTGCTGGATGCTCAACTGAATGATAAAGTTGCCCTGAACGAAGACAGTAAACAAGCCAAAGAATTGTTTCCAACCCAGGCCGGTTTTTATTTTTACTATGGCCTTTCATGTAACCAATTAAAAAAATACAACGAGGCCGTTGAAGCCCTGACTGAAGGTGTAAACCTTGTTTTGGACAATGATCAGTTAATGGTTGAGTTTTACCAGGGACTGGGTGAGGCGTATAATTATCTTGGAAAGCATAGTGAGTCAGATGAAAATTATGAGAAAGCATTAAAGATCAACCCTGACAATGCCTATGCCTTAAACAACTACAGTTACTACTTGTCTCTTAGAAAAGAAAAACTTGACAAGGCTGCCGCCATGAGCAAACGAAGCAATGAGCTGGTGAAAGACAATCCCTCATTTATGGATACTTATGGATGGATTTTGTTCCAGACAAAGCAGTACGAGGAGGCCGAAAAATGGATCATGAAGGCCATTTTAAGCGATGATGGTCAAAACGGCACATTGTTTGAGCATTATGGCGATGTGTTGTTCCAGTTGAACCGGAAAAGTGAGGCATTGGAATACTGGAATAAAGCCAAAGCAGCAGGAGATTACAGCAAACAATTGGACCAAAAAATTAAAGAAGGGAAATATGTGGAATAAGCAGGCATCGTACTTAACTGCATGTTTTCTTGTGATGGTTTTTATGTACGCCTGTACCGGGCAACGTCATTTGGTTGCGGGAAAACCCAATCGCCATTTAAATACCAATAAAATTGTTGACAGTGTTGTAAGCCAAAAATTGCTTTTAGCCTACTTTAGTTCCAAAATATCGGTTGATATAGAGTCGTCTGCACTAAATGAATCGTTCTCGGTAAATTTAAAAATACGTAAGGACAGTTTGATATGGATGGACATTAAAAAAGGGCCTATTGCAATTGGCCGTGCGGCCATAACACAGGACTCCATTAAGCTGCTGGTTTATTATACCGACACCAAAGGATGTTACCTGCGTTCGTTTAATTACATCAATGATTTATTTGACACCGAACTTGACTTTACCATGTTACAGGATTTGTTAACCGCAAATCCCATGAGCTTTGATCCCGAAGAAAAATACAAATCGCCAAAAGACACAGGCTACTATTATTTAACCACTTTACGCCCACGAAAACTTCGCAAGACCCTTGAACACGGAGATGTGGATAAAAAACACGAGGTGATTTATCAATATAAATTTTATCCAAGGATCTTTAAGCCTTACCAGGTTTGGATAAACGACCTGAAAGACACCACTGTTTTTGACGCGCGTTACCTTGAATACGAAGGACTTGACTCGATTCCTACCCCTAAGCTGCTGGAAATTGACGTTTCAAAGGCTTTGAAGAAAGTGAAACTAAAACTGGAATACAAACGTACCAAGCTGAACGAAAAAACAAGCTTCCCGTTTACATTGCCCGATGATTGCGAACTCAAATAAGATTCTTTTACTTGTACTTACATTCTTCGTAAGTACCTTAACCGTTACTGCCCAAAAAGATGTTGATAAGCTAAAAAAGCAGGAAAAGGAGTTGCAAAAGAAAATTCGCGACAACAAAAAAATTCTTACCGAGAAACAAAATATTGAAAAAATAACCATCGCTGAAGTGGCTATTTTGAACCAGCAAATTGCACACCGCGATGAATTGATTGGAAATTTCAGCCAGCAGGTAAATAAAATCAATTACCAGATTGAAGAAACAAAAAATGACATTACCCGCCAGCAAACCGAATTGGGTAAGCTAAAAAAAAGATACATTGAATTGATTCGTTATGCTTACAGGCATCGCAACAGTTATCATAGGTTATTGTTTGTGTTTGCTGCAAGTAGTTTTAACCAGGCTTATGTACGGGTAAAATACTTACGTCAGTTTGCCGACCACCGTAAAAAACAGGCACAACGCATACGTGAAAAGCAACGTGAACTTAAACATAAAATTGACGAACTTAAGAACGCAAAAACTGCCAAACAGGAATTATTGGGTAAAACCGAGGTTGAAAAACAAAACCACGTTGCTGATAAAGTTAAACAACAGGAAGCCCTTGCCAAATTAAAAAACGAAGAACATCGCATAAAAGAAACCCTGAACGAACAGGAGAAACAACGTGAAAAACTCACTGCTGAAATCAAACGCGCAATTGAAGAAGAAATCAGAAGGGAACGTGAACGCGAACGTGAGCGCCAGGCAAAAGCAGAAGCGCAACGAAAAAACAAAACAACCCACACCAAAACAACTACCGACAAAACCACCCCGGCTAAAAAAGAAGTACACTATGATATAGAGCGTGAAGGTATGGCGCTTGAGTCGGCTGAATTTGAAAAAAACCGCGGTCGTTTACCATGGCCTGTTGAAAAAGGAGAAATTACCAGCCACTTTGGACGGAACCCACACCCAACGCTCAAGGAGGTGTGGATAAACAACAATGGCATTGATATAGGTACAGGCAAAAGTGCAAAAGTACGCACCGTGTTTGAAGGAAAAGTAAGTAGCGTATTTGTAATTCCCAATGCCGGAAAATGTGTTATTATAAGCCATGGCGGTTACAGAACCGTGTATGCAAACCTTGCTGAAGTAAGTGTTACCAAAGGCCAGGAATTAAAAGCCAAACAACATATTGGTGTGTTGCTACCGGGTGAAGACGGGGCAATTTCAGAAGCACATTTTGAAATATGGAAAGTAACCGCAACAGATATGGAAAAACAAAATCCAGCGTTGTGGCTTTATCGATAAAAAAATCTTGCTTCAATTTCTGAAAAAGCAATGTTGACTAACTATTCATTCCGGGGCCTGTTATATCCCTAAATGCTAAAACCTTCCTATTCTTTTCGCAACCGTATAAGGTAGCTGATCCCGAAAAAGAAGTTTTTTTGTGCCGCGTATTTTTGTGCAAAAGCTTCACTTGAAAAATCTTTTAGCAACGTTTTTCCAACCTCAAATGATCTGAAATTTGTAAATTTCATACCTACATCAACAATTAAATTATCGCTTGCGTGCCATTTTGGGTCAAGAAAAAAAAGTGGGTTAAACATAATGGATGTTGTAAAAAACCGTGAATTGAAAAAAAGATATTCTTCATAATCATTACCGGCTACCAGCTGGCCCGCTTTTGGTGACCAAATTGCATATTGGTCACTGCCATACATCATTTTACAATAGATGTCGAGTTTCATTGCTTTATAGCCAAAAATTGCTCCGGCAAATTGGGAGTAATGGCCTGCGAGGTTTTCTCCATTTGTGAGGTCCATAAATTGTGAGGCAACAATACTATCAGTTGAGTAAGCCGGGAACGGATGATAGGTTGATTTTAATTCATTTGAAAACGTATGTGAGAGGTAAAGGCCAGCATCCAATTTAGACCCTTTGGCACCTGCATTTACCGAGAAGAAAAATTTATCGGACTTTCTCAGGAAATCATATCCCAAAATAACGCAACGGTTAACATATCCACCCAGTATTTTTCCCTCAGCCTCATAAGAAAGGTTTAACTGACCATAAAAACCCATATATGACTGTGCCCGTATATTGAATGTTACGAAAAATAACGCAGAGAGCAAGAGCTTACTAATTCTGTTATTCATGTGCATTTTCACTTGTAAGATTTAACAGGGCGGAGAAAGATTTCAGGTTAAACCGGTAAATTAAACCATTTTAAAGTTGAATCAATCCAAATCCATAGGCTCTGCTTCGTAATATCGCCCCCGCTTAAAAAATTTTGTGTCTTCTTCGTCAAACAAAACAAGTATTTCACCTTCACTGTCAGGACCAATAATTGAAATGCCGTCTTCGTCCAGTGCATAGGCAGTGGCACAAAAAGCGGTATACAAACCATCTTCCAAAACAATTTCAATGTCCTGCGGAATATAGTGTGTTTGTTCTTCTATATCCTCGTACCAATTGTAACAAATGTGCACGTCTTTAATTTGTTTTCCAATGAGCGGTTTCCATTTTTCATCACTGGATACATCAAGTTTTAAAAAAGGTATTTCCTTATTGTATTCTTTTATAAATGCACCAAATTCTGAGGGAACTGAATCAATGGCCACTGACCTAAAATTCATGCCGAAGGAAAAAATTGTATTGTCGCTAAGAGTTAATTCAACGGCCACGTCAACCAACTGTTCAGGCTGATTGGGGTAAAAATAATTAGGGCGATTCATTAGATAATAATTTACCCCGGCAATGGTTTTACCCATTAGTGCCGCTTGAATCTCTTTTTCTTTTTCTTCCTTATCCATTTTTTAGATTAATGCGCACACTAAAATACCATAATTCTGCCAGCCCTTTCAAGTCAAAAGTAAACCTTTAAAAAAGCAGTGAAATATACTCCTGGGTAAGAGCAAACTGCAATTGTTGAAACAATAATACCAATGAAAAAGGTATTCCTAACCCCGGATTAATGGCTAAAAAGGTTGATTTTAAAGGGTTATAGCCTGCTAACCCAACAAATGAACATTCAGGCAGTCCAATAGTTAAAAACCTCACACGGGTGTTAGGTTATCATTAAAATAGTTTAAATTTACGCCACTAAAACAGGTGAACAAAATGAAAAAATCTTTACTGATCCCGGTATCGGCATTATTAATATGCAATACCGTTTCGGCACAACGCAGTGTTGTGAATGTGCCCATCAAAGACAAAGCGGTAGCTAACCGTGGTGTAAAAGCAAGTATTATACAGGCTGAAAACCCCTTAACAGGAGCAAACGCTACCAATTATGGTGGCTCAAACGTGCAACGTGCCAGTTCTTTTGCAACGTTGGGAACATCAAGTTACCAGCTGCAAACAAACAACTCGATTCAAAACCGTATTGTGGCAAACAGCGATGGTACTATTTCTGCAGCATTTACATTTGCTGCCGCTGCTGAACCCTGGGCCGACCGTGGTACGGGTTATGTTTACCACAACGGCTCAAGCTGGAGTGCTTCACCTACTACACGTATTGAAGGAACCACACGTACCGGATGGCCAAGTTTATTGGTAATGGGCGATGGTAGTGAGAATGTAATTACACATGCCACAACTCCTGCTCCAGGTAACTTACATTTATCAAAACGTGCTGTTAAAGGTACCGGTTCATGGACGCATAACGGAACCATTATTGGTAGTGCGGCTGCTTATGGAAATTTTTGGCCACGTTCAACCGTAGGTGGAACAACCAACAATACAATTCACCTGTTATCCATTTCAAACCCAACTGACGGTGCTGCAACGCCAAACCCGGTGTTTTACATGGGCCAGCAAGGTTGCATTACTTACTCACGTTCGCAGGATTATGGTGCAACATGGGATATTTTACACTATGTAAATCCTTTGCATGATTCAACTTTGTATTACGGTTTTGGTGCCGACTCTTATGCAATTGATGCAAAAGGGAACACCGTGGCTTATGTACTTGCCGGTGACTTCACCGATATGATCTTAATGAAATCAACTGATAACGGAACCACGTGGACAAAAACCGTTATCACAACCTTTCCTATTCCTTTTTATAACGATGCTATTTCAGACTACACCGGTGACTCAGTTGCCGATACCATTGATACCAATGACGGAAACGTTTCGGTATTGATTGATGATTTAGGAAATGTACACGTTTGGGTTGGCCGCATGCGTATTTTAGATGATACTGCAGGTGATGGTTTAACCACTTACTTTACAGGAACTGCAGGTTTAATGTACTGGAATGAAGGAATGGGCGCAACGCCTCCCGTTATGATTGCTGCAATGGAAGATACTGATGGTGATTTAGCTATCAGCATTACTGACTGGGGATCGTATTTCAGTTCCCTGACTTCACAACCAAGTGCTGGTATTGACAACATGAATACCATTCACCTTACTTACGCAGGAATTTTGGAATACACTGACTTTGGTGATGGCAAATCGTACCGCAACATTTACCACATGTCAAGTAGCGACCATGGTACTACATGGACTACTCCGATCAAAATTAACGAAGACCTTTATAACGAGCAGGTGTATTGTTCAATTTCACGTAACCAAAACGACCCCGCTTGCATAAAAATGATTTATCAAAGTGACATTGCGCCAGGTCATGGTGTAAACAGTACCAGCCCTGACTATGCAAACAACTCAAGTATTATTGACGATCAAATGTATGCTTGTTACGATGCTGTAACCGGGGTTGCAAATGTTGAGAATATGACTGAAATGTTCAGCATGTTTCCTAATCCATCAAATAGCAATGTAAGTTTAAATACACTTGCACCAATGACGAAGGTTGATGTTTACAATGCAACAGGTTCGCGCGTATTGAGTGTTACACCAAACAGCAACACCACTACCCTTGATGTTGCGGGCTTACCAAACGGCTTATATATGGTTAGCGTTAAAATGAACGGACGCACACTGTCAAAACAATTGATTAAAGAATAAACCAGGATAACCTGTTAAGAAAAACCCCGCCTCTACTTAGAGAGCGGGGTTTTTTATTTTTGATGATTTTTCTACCTGCATAAATTTTCAGCGTTCGCTAGTACTTGATGAGCTTCTGCCTTTTTATCAATTTTCCATTGCCTGCTACAACATAATACATACCTGCGTCCAGGTTTTTTAAGCTGATCTCTGTTGTGTTGCCCAGTGGCTTTTGCGACAAAACACACTGGCCATTCGCATTGTAAATATCCAATGAGAAATCTGTTTCATTTTGATCAAGGAAAACTGTTACCGTATTATTTGTAATGGTAGGATATACGTTTAGGTTTTGCGTTTGTGGAATTTCTCCAACCGAAACAAGTGTATTGCTTGCCGAAATGATCCATTGCTCAGGATCAAAAATGGCTGTGTCAGGAGCAAATGAAAGCGTAGCTGAAAAAAATTGGCCCGGAAACGTGTGGTTGAATACCAAAATTGTGTCCTGTGTGGCATTCTTAAATTGAACAGGAACCGGCAATTCAAAAAAGCTAACGGATGGGTGCGACTGTGTTTGCCCAAGCGAAATGTTGATGTTGTTGCCGCCAACACTTCCCCAGGAAATAGTATAAGTTGGAAATCCTTCACCGGTAAACCAGTCATTGAAATACCAGGTAAGGTCACTGCCGTGTACTGCCTCCAAATGCGCTTTGAATTGCGATGTTCGTGCAAAATTATGCATGATGCCGGGATCATTTAAATAATTGTTTACAGCAGTGTAGAAATTAGCATCGCCCATGACCCAACGCAGCGTGTGCAAAATCATGGCTCCTTTGTAATACGTTAAACGCGAATCAAAAATGCGGCTTATGTCAGTTGTATCAGGACAAAACACAGAGCCATCGGGCTCAGTACAAATTTCATTGATCACATTGGATTTAAAAATTGGCCAATACAACGTGGGGCTGTAATGTTCATAACACAATCCGCTTAAATAAGTTGCCCAACCTTCATTCAGCCAAATGTCTTCCCAGGAGCCACAGGTTACCTTGTCACCAAACCAGTGATGCGCCAATTCATGCGCCATTAAATCGTAGGAGTAACTTCCCATAAATGTCATGGTTTGGTGTTCCATTCCACCGCCCCAACCAAATTGTGCGTGACCATATTTTTCATTTACAAAAGGGTAAATACCAAATAATGTATCAAACAATTGCATTTGTTCAACAATATTGGGTGTTGCTGCTGCTGCAAGAGCGCTGTCAGCAGGATAAACGTAGTTCAATACTTCAACATTTGTTGCGGCATATGGAACAAAGTTGCTGTAAATGGCATAGTCAGTTACAGCCATGCAAATTAAATAGGTCACAATTGGATACCGGTGTTTCCAATGCGAGATTTTGCTGGAGCCAACAATAGAAGTACTTACCAAAATTCCGTTGGATGCCGCATCGTATTGTGCCGGGTTGGTAATAAAAACATCAATGGAATCAATTTTATCAATTAAATCTTGCTTACATGGCCACCACTCCATAGCACCATAAGGTTCTGAAAGTGTCCATACAATGCTGTCCGTTCCATTGGATCCCTGGGCAAAGGCGCCCATGCCGCCTGATGTTGGAACTCCATGGTAATATACCGAAACGGAATCCAGCGTGGCACCAGGAATTGCAACCGGAAAATTTACATGCAAAATATTTCCTGTGTGAGAAAATACAATTGGCGATGCGTGGTAAACAACACTGTCAGCAATTAATGAGTCGGATAAATCAAATTGTATAAAACTTAGACTGCCGGCAGGAACAAAATGCGAAGTCACTTTGCCTGCAATGTATTTAATCATGGGATCAACATTCCATTCAAGTTTGTGGTACTTGATGTCGTAGTTGTTGAGCGCACGGGTGGTTGGTGCATTAAAATGTTGTGAAGCTGCGCGTTTTTCACCCTGTATAACCTGGTGTAAACTTTCAAGCTGTGCGTTTCCAATTTGCGAAAGTATGCAAAGCAGGAATGTGCTGTAAATTGCCTTTTTCATTGTTCCAAATATAGTTAATTCGGTGATATTTTAATAGACCGGTAACTAGGTCAGGAAAGCCTGTAGGCTGAATTTTTGCTTAAACACGGCACACGTGTTGGTTATTGGACAATTGGCCTTTGGGTATATACTATTCGTACGTTATACATTTTCGGTACACCCTTTCATTGCGCATTCCCAAATAGTTTGAATACCACATTCGGGCCAAATCAATACACGTTATTCCTTAATTTTTTTTAATCGAAGTTTGGCGCCTTCAATTTCATCAGGAGAACCTGGCTTTAAAAGGCCCAGGTCACCATTAATGGTAACCGTTGCACCTTTTTTTATGAGTAATCCACCTCCTGTAATTTTCACATTCCTACCAAATGTAACATTGGCTCCGCCTTCAACAATTACTTTGTGCTGGTTTGTTTTTGGCTCAACAACTTTAAACAGGCTGTTGCAATAAACACACCGTACAAGATCATTGGCTTCGTTGTTAAAATCGGCCCCACCGCATTGGGTGCATTGAACGGTTTTTTGAGACATACCAATTTTATTTTTTAATGTATTTCCAGTTCCTGATTTTCCCTTCTGATATCCACTCCACGGCCTGATCGGTTCGCTTCTTTCGTGTATCCTCGGTCTTGGCTTCCCTCAACCAATCTACGTACTCTTTCTTTTTACCCGGAGTCCAATCCTCCCACACTTTCCACGCTTTTTTATTTTTTTTCAATGCAGCGGCAAATTCGGGTGTAGGTGTTGCGTTTTTTTCGTTAACCGGATTTTTCACGTTCCTTTCCAACTTCACTTCGTCATCATTCAACTTTATGGCTTGTTTCAAGAAACCCAGAATTATTTTATCTGGCGGCAAGTCTTTTAACGATGCTATACGCCCCATGTTACCCATTGCTTCGCCTCCATCGGCCTTAATACTGCCCAAATAATTTTTTGGGTCTTTCATCAGTTTATATTTCCAAAAACCAAATACAGTATGTTGTTTAAATGATGCCATGCTACAAAAAGGTCCCTTGTATTCAAAACAAGGCATTCCCCATTTTACGGTTTCGGTTACTGCAGGGCATGCCTGGTGAACCAGTTTGCGCAGGTGTTTCATAATGGGTTGTGCAAAGGGCTGCGCTTTTTCAATATAAGCATCAATGCGTTTATCTTTTTTTGCCATAAATGTTCGTTATTGCTCCAAAGGAAATTTTCGTTTTTCAATTGCCTCAACTTTTGAACGCATCCAGTCAGGAATAGGTGACGGTACTTTTTTCAAATAATCATAAATTACAGCCACATCGTTTGCCTCGGCACATAATTCATTTTTATCGTTGTAAATACGGTGCGTCAAACCAAAGCTTGTTTTTTTTATATAGTCAATACGGCTTTTAATAATTACGGTGCCGGGATAAAACATAGGGCGTTTGAAACTACAGGTTACCGATGCCAGGTTAGGGCCAATGCCTTTCGTTGCAAAATTTGCGTCCATGCCAATGGTTTCCCAGTAATTTACACGGGCAGCCTGCACGTATTTCATGTACATTACATTGTTCACGTGACCAAATATGTCCATTTCACTCCAGTCAATACGAAGGTTTAGCTCTATTGGAAAAAATTCGTTTTCTGTCATGAATTAAAGATAGTAAAATCATGTTGTTAAGCTCATACAAGATTGTTTTTTTTGAGCTCGCGGATTTTCAAATATTTAGATATTCATGAAGTAATGGTTACCAAATACAAATAAAGTAGTAAAGAAGTGGTGCGGACTCTCTTTTAGAGAATACGACAAGTGTTAAGCGAATTTAAAAACGGGTGTTGCGATTATTTAATGCCCTCTTTCAACATAACCGGGAAACCCCTGGCTCACCGGGAACGTACAACGAATGCGTACAACACTTTATACTTTATTCAACACCACCCTGAAGGTGGTACCCTTTCCTACTTCTGAATTTGCCACGTAAATTTTTCCATCGTGGTACTCTTCAACAATTCGTTTAACCAAACTTAAACCCAATCCCCAGCCACGTTGCTTGGTTGAGTAACCGGGTTTGAAAACGGTTTTAAATTTATTCGATGGAATTCCTTTACCTGTATCGGTAATATCAATGGTAACATGTGCATCGCTTTTGGTAACCACAAAGGTTAAACTTCCTTTTGCTTCCATAGCATCAACGGCATTTTTGCTCAGGTTTTCAAAAACCCATTCAAGCAAAGGCGCATTTCCATTCACAAACACATTGAGTGGTATCATGTCGGCATTAATGATCACGTTTTTGGATACACGCGGTTTTAAATATGCAATGAACCTATCCAGCAATGCTGTTAAATCAATTTTTTCAAGTTTGGGATCTGAACCAATTTTTGAAAAGCGATCTGTAACCGTATTTAATCGCTGTATATCTTTATCAATTTCGCTGGTAATGGAAGGATCGGTGTTGTTTGCCTTTAAAATTTCGTTCCATGCCATTAACGATGACAACGGTGTGCCCAACTGGTGCGCGGTTTCCTTGGCCATGCCTGCCCACACCTGGTTTTGTTCAGCCGCTTTAAATGTATTAAATATCAAATATGTGATCAAAAGAAAAATGCCAACAATGATGGTTTGTACATAGGGAAATAATTTGATTTGAGTAAGTACTGGTGAATCTTCGTAAAATATCATGCCCGAGTAATCGTCATTTATGTTTACTACTATTGGTGTGTTCTGGGCCTCCATTTCCTCGAGCTTGGCTTTCAAATTCTTTCCAATTTTTTTCTTATCCATGTTGGTGGCAAGAATGGTATCGCGCTTTTTATCGTAAAAAATAACTGGTACCAATGCCGCATTGTTGATCAACTCATTATTAAAACTTGCGGTTATGGAATCTTTACGGTGTTGCAATTCATCAAACAATTTTGACTCCTTGTAATACACAAAACTCACAATACGCGAGCCATACTTAATGGGAAGTGGTTTGTGCCTGATAATCCATTTCTTTTTCAGGTTTTCAATGGAATCAAGAAATATTTTATGCACCTTTTCACGCATCAATTCCTTTTTTTCGTTGGGCATGTGTTTAGCGTACGCGGCTGCAATGGAATCTTCGTTAAAATCAAGGTTTACGGCCGTATTGTAATGGCCCTTGTCATCAGTCAGTATTAAAGGCAGGGTTGTGGTGCTGGTTACTTCCTGTGCAAACGTATAATCAGGAAGCTCCTTGCTGAATTCTTCCATGGCACGTGCCCAAAGTTTTACTTTTTTTTCTTCTTCAAGTCGAACTTTGTCAAATAAACGGTTTGTTAAATAAAGCTGGTTAACCTGGTTTTTCAGTACCGAACTCCACACGTTTATACGCCTGCGCTCATCTTCTTTGATTTTACGAATAAGGTAACTGGTATATACCAATGACGAAGCCGCAATGCAAATAGCGATGAGGAATAAAACTATTTTCCAGGTTTGCTTGCGGGAGTAAAGGTTCATTTGGTAACGTTATTGTTCAATCTCAAATTTAACGTCTTTATTGGGGTTTTCGTCTATTCCCAACTTCTTTTTGAGCTTTTTAACCTTTTTATTGTCCTTTACAGGCTGAGATTCATCCTTTTTAAGCGGATCAGCCTCATCCCACTCCATGATGAACTTCACATCTTCTTCTTTTGCCTTCTCAACTTTTATGGTGGTATCCTTCTTAAACAACCCAAGTTCTTCCTTAAGCAGCGATTTAAATGTTTCCTTTTCCTTTTGCCATTGCTCCTGGCGTTCGGCCTTTTTTTCTTCTTTATCCCAGGCGTATTGTGGGTTATCCAAATCGCCAAACATATGCATGTACACTTTTATGCCTGTTCCATCATCCTTTATTTCGCCAAATTCACTTTCGTAATCCTGGCCTTTTAATTCCAGGAAACGGAAATTAAAATGATAATCAATTTTGTTTTCAAAGGTGTGTGTACCTGCAAAATTCAGATTCATGGCGCTGGAACTTACCAGCATTTTTGGAATGGTCAATACGCCTTCCTTCACAGTCAATTCATTTTTTAATTCATCAAATTTCAGGTTTCGTATACGTTGTTCAAAATCATCGGCATGTTTTTTCAGGAACAATTTCATTTTTTTGTCGGTACGCATAAAACCTGCCAATTGTTTTAACTGGTTAAGTTCTGTAAGCTGGCCATTTTTTATGCTCACGCTTGCATTGGCCAACATTTTGCCTGGTTCAATTTTCAGGTCGCTGTTTATGGGAAAAAACCACTCAACTGTAGCTGTTAAAACACCTTTTGAATTGGCTGGGGTAATTAAATCCTGGCCAAAGTTTTTAAACGCTTTAAGCGCAAGTGGCAATTGCACGTTTTCAATTTTTGTACTTGCTGTGGCGGCAAACCCTTTGCCTTCTTTTTCTTCCACATCAATATAACCTGTACATTTTCCCCCCGCAAAATCAATGTTCAAGTTGGAAGCCGACAATTTATTATCAATGAGTTTGAAATTTCCACGTACATTTTCAGAGGTAAATGGATCCCATTCAAGTTTATTGATGTTCAAATCAAAATTGAAATTAATTTTTTCGGGAAACGAATAACCGGTCTGAGCAATTTCTGCACCGCTTTTATCAACCGATGTTTCGGTGGTTTTTGTCACCAGGTCATTGATATCGCAAAAGTCAGCATGAAAAGCCCCTACAACCGACAAATCCTGGTTACCCGTTAGGAAATAAGGCGTGAAGTTACGAATAGCACCATTGATACTGAAATCGCTTTTACCAATTTTACCCTGTAACCCATCAACCAACGCATCGTTGTCCTTCAGGTTTAATTGACCATTCAAATCGGTAATGGGTTTTCCCTTTTCATTGATCAATACGGTTGCATTGGCAAATTTTACCGTTCCCGATGCTTCGTTCACCAGGGTATTTGTAAGCAGCAAATCGTCCGTCCGCAACAACACAAAATCCAGTCTGCTGTTCAGGCTTACATCGCCTTTCATTTCTTTTACTGTTTCACTGCTCATAAAGCCGTGAATGGTTTGCAGGGTAAAATTGCCTTTTACATTAACAATAAAATGTGGTTGTTCAAAGTCGGTGAGTTTGCCATCCAGTTCAAAGCGCCCATCTTTAAACCGCCCGTGCATTTTTTCTATATTGAGCTCGTCAATACCGCGTTTGTTACGGTTGGTATAATTGCCTGCAAGGTCAATGTTGTGTAATGAAATATTGCTTTTCTTTTCAACCAGCACACCATTACTAATGCTGAAACTGGCGTTCACATCAGGAGCCTCTGTTTTTCCAACAATTCCTTTAATGCTCGCGTCAAGGTTTACTGTACCAAATGATTTGTACCGCTCCATATTCTGCCGCACCTTATCGCTCATGAGTTGCATGATGGAAACAATGGAAATGTTCTTCCCGAAAATATTTATATCGCATTTGTTTCCTTCGTCAAGGATATCAATTTTACCTTTAATGCCCAATAACATTTTTCCGATCTGCCAGTCACCCTGGGTAAATGTGACTCTTTGATTTTTGGTGTCAACTGACAAAATCAAATCAATGCCCGAGTCCTGGTTTTTAAAAAGCACCAGGTTTTTATTGCGAAGGCTGATGATGCGAAGGTCGCCACTTGTTTTTAAATCAAAAATATCGCTGCCAAGTTTTCCGTTAAAATGCAGTTCATTTGTACGGAATTTATATTGCTGGTTGCCTTTTGCGTTATGATAGGTAAGGCGTGTATTGTACAATTTTATTTTGCTCAGGTCCAGTACCAGCGCATCGCTTTCGCCCTTTTTTTCTTTTGAAGGTTTAAGGATGTCATAATTTTCAATACCGTCCTTGTTGATGAAAGCCCGAATGTGGGCATCGTATACATCCAGTTGTTTGGCTTTATAATCACTGGCCAATACATCCCACAAACCAAATTTCAGGTAAATGTGTTTTGCCGACAACAGGGTATCACGATAGGTTTGCAAACCTTCAGGGTCAAGAATAACGGTATTTTTAAAATGCAAACCCACATTAGGAAATGTGGTTAAAAAGGTAACATCAATTTGTTCAACCTTGAGCTCGGTTTTCAGGTGATCGTTCAGGTAACTAACAGCATACGCTTTTATTTTGTCCTGCATTAACCAAATAACAAAGGCAAGCGTAAGCACCAACCCAACAACAATGCTGAATGTCCAGATAAGTATTTTGCGCAGTTTACGCCACATTTGTTAAAAATAAGGTGGATTAACCTTGGGGTTTCAGAAGAGAGTGAATGATATAAACGTGGAAGTGTTAATTTGGATATGCGTTTAACAAAATTTTTGCCACAACGGCATCGCAACAAACAGGAAGAAAAAAGGAAAGTCACTTTAACCGGACTCATGGCTGATCACACGCTGCTCAAAACAATCAAACCTGAACCGCTTGAAGTTCCTGCACCGTGAACTATCAACTGTAAACTGCGAACTGTAAACTCACTAACTACTGACGCACCTTAATTCTTCTGCCCCGGAATGTGGTGCTCAACCGGGTGAACTTTTTTCTGAATTTTCCAGAACACCTCGTCAATGCTGTGACCTGTACCATTGGGCGAAGGCCGTAATGCAGGCGATGCAATAACATACCCTTCAGGATCTACCAGGTAAAACTGCGGCAAAGTGGTTACGTTCCAGGTTTCACGTAAATTTTTACTGTTGCCTGAATGCAAAAACACCCAGCGGTAATCGCTGTTCTTACGTAAAAAATCTTTCATTGACTTGATATCGGGGTCAACATTTATACTGATGAATTCAATGTCCCAGCTGTACTTTTCGTACAATTTGCGCATGATCTTCATTTCATTCATAGACGTTGCGTTGTCAACACTCCAAAAATGGATGTACACAAATTTTTTCTTGAATTGAGACAACTTAACGGTTGTGTCATTGGAGTTGATTAGTGCAAATTCGGGTGCAAAACTTCCAATGGCCAGGTTCCTTAACCTTTTGCGGGTATTGGTGGCAATTATTTTGTGCTCGGGGTATTTTGATGTTTCGGCAAGGGAATCCAATACATCCAGTATCATTATTTTGTCAAACTCGTAATTGTAGTATTCCTGGCCCAGGCATCGCAACACAGCCAGCTCACAAATACGGTCATCGCGCAATAAAATGTCTTTTTTCAACACGCGTTTTGCAAGTGTTGGACTGGCATAATAATTAATGGCCCTGAACAGGTCCATTTCCCTGTCAGTGGGAATCATTTTAAATATATCGCTGTAGAATTTTGAAAAGAAATTCATGTACTTGTCATTGTTGTAAAGCACGGGCTTGTTCAACAAATACTGGGCATAAATCATTTTCAGGAATGAAGTTTCATCTTTTTTAGGCGGACCAATCATTTCCGTTTCAGCAAGGCTATATGCCACGTAATTGGTAAAATAATCGTGTTTTACATTCTTGTACACTTTTGAAAGGTAAATTTTAAACGTATCAAGCCTGTGAGAAAACAATTCGTTGCCAATGGTGTTGAAATTGTAAAACATAAAATCATCGTGCCTGCTGTTAAAATCAAGTATCAGGTTATTGATGTCATAGGTAAGCAGGGTATCAAAGTCAATACGGATACTTTTTTTGTACGCATTTTCAATATTCCCTTCGGGCGCATTTAAAACAATGCTGTAGGATGCACCGGGATCGGCATACATCATGCCCATGGTACTTCCATCGTGAATTTGTATTTGCGAACTTTCAGTCAATGGAATGGTAAACGAAAAATTTCCCTGCTTGTCAACCAAGGTTCGTCCCAGCTCTTCGGTTTCATAGCTCAGGTAATCAATGTAACGCGTGCACACCAATTCCTTGTCCTTATGCCCTTCGGCTTTACCCTGTATGGTTACCTGGGCATTGGCTGAGCCAAAGAGCATTAGTACCATGAACGTTATATGAAATACTGTTCTCATTTACTTTTTTTTCGCTATGCGATTATCTCTTTCTTTTTTTTCTTGATAAAAACGAAACAAAAAATCAAGGCTGCATTTGATTTGCCCGTTTATACTTGCTCTTCGTCTTTTCTAAATACTATATCCTTTAGGAAGGTAGGGTGTGATGTCGCCACCGTTTTTGCTGATCTCGCGCACAATGGTTGAGCTTATATTTTCATTTTTAGGCTCGGTAAGCATAAATACAGTTTCAATATGGTTAACCAGGCTATTGTTCATGTGGGCTATGGCTTTTTCATAATCAAAGTCGGTGCCATTGCGCAAACCCCGTAGTATAAAGTTGGCGCCCTGTTGTTTACAAAGGTCAACGGTTAATCCCGTAAACGTTACAACCTCAACTTTTGGCTCATTGGCAAACAAGGCTTTAAGTGCTTTAAGGCGAACCTCTCCATCAATAAACGGGGTTTTGGTAGAGTTTTGTCCCATGGCCACAATTACCTTGTCAAACAAAGGCAGGGCCTTAACCACCAGGTTATGGTGACCAATGGTAAACGGGTCAAACGACCCCGGAAATACTGCTACCCTACTCATTCTGAAGGTTTATTGAAAAAGCTGAAATAAATATTGCCGTACTTACGGGTTTCCGTATAAAAAGGTTGTGTTTCAAGGTTGGTTTTAAAACCGTGCTCCATAATCATAAGCCCTCCTGGTGCCAATACACTTTCGGTAACCGCGTTGGCAAGTTTTGCATGGTCTTCATAGGTATAAGGCGGATCACAAAATACCAGGTCAAATTGCCCGGTTAGTTGTTTGAGGGCACGCAGGCAATCGTTTTTATAGGCACGATATTGGTTTTGATATCCCAGCTCGCGCGCAAATTTGTTGCAGAATTCCGTTGACTGGTAATCGCTGTCAACAGCAATTACTTCTTTTGCCCCACGCGATAAAAACTCGAAACTGATTCCACCTGTGCCACAAAATAAATCGAGCACGCGCAATTCGGTAAAATCAATTTTATGTTCAAGAATGTTGAACAATGCTGATTTGGCATAGTCGGTTGTGGGGCGCGCTTTCATTCCTTTGGGAGCGGGAATAAAACGGCCTTTGTATTTGCCGCTGATTATACGCATGCGTCCTGGTGAAAAAACGCGGTTTGGTTTTTGAATTCAGTGGTGTTTTTCAATTCACTTTCCTCCAGCACAACATCTTCAAAATATTCATTGAGCAAAATAATGGATGCTGAATTTTCATTTACCATCCCACTTATGCGCAACTGGCATTCGGTTGGTTTTAGCTCAAACTGCTCAAGGCTGTAAAGCAGGAAATACAAAATGTCTTCAGCTGCTTTAAACGTGAATTTATTGCACAGCAACAGGTCGGTTTTATTGGAAATGCACAGGTAAAACATATTGTCTTCCATGTCAACCGTAACCACTGTTTTTTGTTCGGTATACCCGTTTTTTACGGTGTAATCAATCAATACGGATGCATAATGTTTTAAAATTACGTTCGGGTACGTATGCACCAGCGATTCATAGGCTGCATTGTCA
The DNA here is from genome assembly GCA_035299065.1 of Flavobacteriales bacterium. GTDB lineage: Bacteria > Bacteroidota > Bacteroidia > Flavobacteriales_D > UBA2798 > DASPJQ01. The sequence continues at coordinate 9,648 of DATGXI010000166.1, read as the reverse complement.
ACCGCGTAAATGCAAATGACACCGTTGCGTGAAATTTTATCGGTAATTATTTTTTGACTGGTTAAATCAATGCCGGGTAAAAACTGCGTGATTTCGTTTGCGTCAAACAATACTTCGGGCACCAATACAAAAAAAGGTTGCTTAAGGGCACAGTAAACAATGTTGTACTGGTGGCCGTGGGCTTTAAAGTTTTCAAAAAACACTTTGTCGGGCGACTGATTATAACCGACTATGATGTTTTTTTCAGACAAAAGGCTGTTTTGCGTGGTGTCTTTTTCGGCACACAAAACGTGGTGATCTGAAAATCCTATGAAAAGGTTTTTGCTTTGCATTGATGGGTGCAAATTTACAAGTATAATGGCTGGTTTTACGAGTTTTGAAAAGTCGTTTTCACTATTTTTTGCCACAGATAACACAGATTTTCACGGGCATGTCTGCAATCACTGGTAAAAAAGTGGCTTTAGTTAGTGTAATTAATGATTTTGCGCCTGAAAATCAATTTTTGCCCAGGGCATGGCTTTTCGCAACTCCTCTACTTCATGGTCACTAAGTTTATTGCCGGTAAGTCGCAGTACTTTTAATTTTTTCAGGCCCTTAAGGCTTTTGGGAAGGCCCGTAAACCGGTTATTGGACAAATCAAGCACCTCAAGGTTTTTCAATTTCATGATGTTCACCGGCAATACTTTTAACTTGTTTGAAGCAAGCGACAATTCTTTCAGGTTTTTCAGTTTTGCAATGTTGCGCGGGATCTCGGTAAGGTTATTTTCGGCCAGGTACAAATACTCAAGCATGGCACAATTAAATACAGGCGAAATGGTTTTTAAATCATTGTGCGATAAATCCAGGTAATTCAAATAATGAATGTTGAAAACCGCGGTGTTCGCTTCTGTCAATTTATTATAACTCAAATCAAGGGAGTATAAATTGGGATACGCATCAATCCATTCTGGTATTTCTTCAATGCGGTTGTTGCTTAAATTCAATGTGCGTATTTTTTGCATGGATACACTGTTCCTTGGCAAACCCTTAAGATTATTGTTTGCCAGGCTCAAATGTTCCAGGTTTTCCAGTTGTGAAACACGTTTTGGAAAACGCTTGCGCGCCTGGTCGCTTAAGTCTACCCTAACGGCATGTGCATGTTCCTCAAGGGCGATGTTTAAATTGTAAAAGGTTGCCGTATCAAATTTTGAGAGAAAGGCATGTTCATACCTCAACCCGCAGGGCGAAAAACCAATCTTTACTTTTTTTGCTTCCAGGCTGGTGATTTTTTTTCCTGTCTCTTCCTCCATCAATAAATTGTACAAATCATCTTCCATGGTGTGCACCGATCCACCCGTTTTTGCGGCAATTTCCAGTAATTGCGGATTCACGCCCTCACTTTGCGCTGCCCCGCAAACAATGATGCGCACAGGTTCTTTGATCTGTCCCAACAATTGCATATCCTTTACACAGGCAAAATTATCGGCAATCATGATCACATCTCCATGGTCTGGAAATTCATGAATGCCTTTTATGACCGCTTCCAGGTTATTTTCCGGCCCATCGCCTCCCCCACCTTTTAACATGACCAGGTTGTACAGGTCAACTATCTGCCCAATGCGGTTGGCTTCCTGGTGATAAATACCACCTGTTTCGCCAATTATTTTGTCGGCATCACGCGTCATGTCACCATCGTTAAAAAGCGTAAAATATTTTATGTATGATTTTTCAAAATTGGTAACGTGCCACAACAGGGCCTGTGCACCATAGGCATACATGCTTCCGGTCCAGTCAGCCACTACAAGTGCTTTTTTCCATTCGGGGTGACGCGCAAAAACATCAAGTACTTTAGTCTTTTTGGAATAGTTATAGCGATCAATAAACTCATGTGCTTTTTCTTCATACTTTTCCAATACCGCTTGCGTAATGGTGTCTTCATACGTGTTGTTTTTTAATTTCTCTTCAAAATAATTTACCATAACACTTGCCTTTTCTTCAACCGATTTGTTCTTCAGCAAATTTTTTAATTCAACCGGTAGATCAGGAATTTTTTCAATGGAGGCCACTGCTTCTTTCATGCTGACTTCGCGGGTTTGTGCCTTGTTGTTTTCAGCAATTACCTCTTCAATTGTTTTGGGTTTTTGCTCCACCGTTTTGGCCTGTACTTTTTTATTGATGGGCGAATAATGGATGGCTGCCCCGTGAAAAAGGGTTCCTACCTGTGCATCGGATGTACAATGTGTTTGCAATATCATGCGGAACTTTATGTTGGGATCGTTCAGCAATTCGTCTATTTCAAACAAATGCACAAGCCGGTTGCACAAGAGGTCATAATGCATATGGTATCCGTCAGCCCTGAGCGGGTATTTTGAAAAAACAATGTCAATGCTGTCAACGTTTACCGTGTCGCTTATGCGTGTCCATTTTTCGGGTGATTCGTACGTGGTTTTTCGCAACCCGTTTTTTAAATGAATGGTGCCGGGTTTATCCGTTGGTGTATACTGGTATACTTCGTGGCGCGTAAATTCTTTTTCGGCAATGGGGCCGTAAACCTTGTTGTTTGGTAAACGGGCCGGGTCAAAACGGGTTTGTGTTTTTGCCTGGTGAATGACAAAAATTAAAATGATTAAGGCGAATGTGTAACGTGTCATGGGTAAAAGGGTTTTTATGCAAACAGTAAAAAATTCATTTCTGGTACGTAAGCGCGCCCTGAAAGCTTATGTTGGTTTTCTCAGGTGTTGATTACTATAGTTGCTCATTTAAAAATTTAATGTGTTCACAAATAAAAAATTAATTTTTTCCCTACTTTTTTTCTGCCGCAAAAAAAGTAGCAAAAAACCCACCACGTAGTCCAAATTTTTTGCCTGGAAACGGATAGCTTCCGCAATTTAGTCGAAGCAAAAAATTTCGCGCACTACGTGGACGTCCGCGCGCCCTGAAGGCTTATGTTCGTTTTCTCACGTGCGCATTAATAGCGGTATTACTTAATGTTCACGTTATTTTAACGGGTTAATGGTGCTGTTGGGCATAAGTAACCCTTTTGGATAAAAAATTATTAACCAAACACAAAATTTGCGACTTGTGAACGCCTGCGCAAACCTATTTTGGTTACTTTGAAGGCTTGCAAATTGAGGAAATTATAGAAGAACTGGTTGGGCAAATGGAACATGCGCCCAATGACGACCAGCAAGCCCTTTTCAGGAGTCTTGGGAATTACCTTTTGTCGCGTGCGCAGCAAAAAATATTCCTTTTGAAAGGGTATGCCGGTACTGGAAAAACTACAGTGCTTTCGGCCCTTCAGCGTTTTTTGAATAAATGCAATTACGATGTGGTATTGCTTGCACCTACGGGACGTGCAGCAAAAGTCATTACAGGCTATTCAGGGCAGCCAGCGTATACCATTCACAAAAAAATTTATTCGGCCGAGGATGCTGAAACCGGTGCAGGAAGTTTTTCACTTGGTCATAACGCGCATAAAAACACGTTTTTCATAGTGGATGAAGCCGGCATGGTGGGCAACGAGGCTGGCATGTATACAGGTAACGGCCGCGCCAGGCATTTGCTTGATGATTTAATTGAATATGTTTTTAACGGGCAAAACTGTCAATTGATATTGAGTGGCGACACAGCACAGTTACCGCCTGTTGGTTCTCCTAAAAGCCCGGCACTTGATGGTGAATTTTTGGTACGCAGCTACAATGCTGAAGTACACACCTATGAATTGTGGAACGTAGTACGTCAAAAAGAATTATCGGGCATCCTGGAAAATGCAACACAATTGCGGGAAATGTTGCGAATGGAAAATCCGGGTATTCCTGAACTGAATTTTAACGGCACCGATTTTAAAAACATAACCGGTTATGATTTTCCTGAAGAACTGGAAAATGCATACAGCAAATACGGGTATGAAAATGTATTGATCATTACCCGCAGCAATAAAAAGGCAAATGCTTATAATAACCAGATAAGAAATCGCCTTTTATACAGAGAAAACGCCATTGATGCAGGTGACCAGGTAATGATCATACGCAACAATTATTTCTGGAACAAACAATTTAAGGGAATGCCGTTTATTGCCAATGGCGATAATATGGAAATTTTACGTGTAGGAAAAACCGTAGAAAAACATGGGTTTACGTTTGCCGAGGCAGAAGCGGTAATTACAGGACAGCAGGAATCCTACCAAAGTGAATTTATGTTTTTACTGGACACCATTCCCATTGAAACGGCCAGTTTAAGTGCCGAAAAAACAAAAGAATTGTACCAGTCGGTTTTACAGGAAAAAATAACGGATGGGCTTGATCACCCAAAATTCAAAGTATTGAGCGACCCGTTTTTTAATGCACTGCACATTAAATTTTCGTATGCAGTTACCTGTCATAAAGCCCAGGGCGGACAATGGCCGGTAGTGTTCATTGATGCCGGTGTGCCTTTGCCCGATATGGACATGACCGAGTATGTGAGGTGGATGTATACAGCAGTGACAAGGGGAGTTGAGAAAGTTTTTTTTGTTGGGTACAAGAATTCGGACAATTCTAACGCGTAAAAAAAAACGGCCGCCACCAATGACACAAATAACACGAATTTGATTCTCACCTGGTTTCTTTCACGAATGAGCACAAATCAATAAACCAATCGTGGGATAGACAAATATTGATTGCGTTTATTTGTGAAATTCGTGTCATTGGTGGCTTAAGAAATAGCCTCAATATACGAGTGTGTAAATAATTAACGAAGATATTCGTGGTAATTCGTGAAAGATACGCTTGCTGATCGCATTTTATTTGTGATATTCGCGTCATTAGTGGCTAAAAAGTAAAGATAATATGGCAATAGTATCAATACACGATTTAAAAGTTTACGGTTACCATGGTTGTTTACCTGAGGAAGCGGTAATTGGCACCATGTTTAAGTTTGACATTGACGTGGAAACCGATTTTACCAAAGCCTATGAAACCGATGATTTGAAACATGCGGTTGATTACGTAGAAATTGTTCGGATCGTGAAAGAGCAAATGGCCATTCGCAACAATTTAATTGAAACCGTTGTAAAACGCGTGGTTGATAAAATACGGGAACGTTACCCAAATGCAGTAAACATAAAAGTGCGTTTGTACAAAATGAATCCCCCGGCCAAAGGAGATTTGGAAAGCGTTTCGGTTTATTTGGAAGGATAACCTTGTTTTTGCGGTTATAACTACCGATTAATCAGCTTTCCATACAAATATTTGGCCGACTTGAGGAATTGCGTATTTTTGTGTCCCTTTTACAATTAAGGTCCTGTAGCCGAGTGGTTAGGCAGAGCTCTGCAAAAGCTCCTACAGCGGTTCGAATCCGCTCGGGACCTCATCAAGATCCCCTTTTTTGCTGCGCAAAAAAGGGATTTTTTATTTTAATAGCGTACAAAGCTTGCTTTGTTAAGCTATTAAAATAAAAAAGACCATGCACGCGCAGCGGGCATAGGGATCTTATAAGCAGCCTAACTTTACCGGATCAGCGAAGCTAATCACAATACCCCTTAGCTATTAAAATAAAAAAGACCATGCACGTGCAGCGGGCATAGGGATCTTATAAGCAGCCTAACTTTACCGGATCAGCGAAGCTAATCCCAATACCCCTTAGCTATTAAAACAAAAAAGACCAATGCACGCGCAGCGGGCATAGGGATCTTATAAGCAGCCAAACTTTACCGGATCAGCGAAGCTAATCCCAATACCACTTAACTATTAAAACAAAAAAGACCAATGCACCCGCAGCGTGCATTGGGATCTTATAAGCAGCCACGATTTGCTTATTGCCTACCGTACATTCAATTAACTCATTTGAATCAAAACGGACACGAATTAAGAGTGAGTTCATACTTAAAGAAAACTTGAAAATTATGTTTTTAACGAATGGGGTGTGAATTAGCACCTTAGGTCGGTAAATACTTCACCAGCGTTACTTCTAATAAATATTTTGCTTCGTGCATTGTCAAAAATTTTAAAGGTGTTTTGGTTATTTCGCCATAAAACCAGTCATAAATCGCAAACCTGTTCGCAACATTTTTACATTCCTTATTTGGCACTTTAAAAAAATAGCCTAAATTCATTCTTGCTGATGGAGCTTTTACTATGAATCGCCTTATAACCATATTACTGGTTTTGGTAACTTATTTTGCCAACGCCCAACTTGTTCGGAATAAAAATGAACAGGGATTCCTCAAAAAAGGATCTGACCGCCTTACTTACGAAACAGGCGAATTGTATTTCACTGAAAATAATTATGAGAGCGCGCTTAGTGAATTTTCCAAACTTGAACCAAGTTTTCCTGAAGAGCAGGAATTGCTTTTCCGTATTGCCATTTGTTCCATGTACAAGTCTGATGGCATTGAAAAATCACTGGCCAGTTTCAAAAAAGTTGATCCGGTTAAATTCAAACAATTTGACTACGCTTATTATTACGGTAAATCGCTTCACCTGAATTCACAGTTTGACAGCGCCATTGTACAGTTAACTTCTTATTTGAATCATGGCAAAAACAAAGCATTCAGGGAAGATGCTGAAAAAATAATTACCTGGTGCAAAAATTCAAAAAACATAAAGCCTGGCCATACCGAAATTAAAATCACTAATCTTGATACCTTTGTAAACTCTTCTGCAAACGAATATGTTCCCATTATAAGTGCTGATGAGTCCATGCTCATATTTACGTACCGCGGTGAACGCTCAATAGGTGGTTTGCAACAACCCATTGTAAATCCCGAAAATCCGGTTGGTGAATATTATGAAGATATTTTTTATACCACAAAAGACTCCCTAGGTAAATGGAAAAAACCTGAGCCTATTCCCGGTTCCATAAATACGAAAGCCAACGAAGCCTGTATTTCGCTTTCGCCTGACGGACACACACTGTTTGTTTTTGAAAGCACCGAAGAGGATGAAGGCGCTATTTATGAAAGTAAACTGGAAGGAACGGAATGGTCAAGTCCGTCCAAATTATTTGGCGAAATAAATAGCCCCGCATGGGAAGGAAGTATTTCTGTTTCTGCCGATGGAAAAACAGCCATTTTTTCGAGCGAACGAAAAGGAGGCAAAGGCGGTAAAGATTTGTACATGGCAACATTGGGGTCTGATGGCGGGTGGACCAATGTGCGCAACATGGGCGACAGTATAAATACACCGTTTGACGAAGACGCACCATATATACATCCAAGTGGTGAATTTTTAATTTTCAGTTCCACCGGGCACAATTCAATGGGTAATTATGACATTTTTATAAGCAACATCAACGATTCGGTTTATTCAAAAGCAAACAACCTGGGCGCACCACTTAACACACCCGGTAATGATGTGTTTTATATGCTTACAGCCGATGGGAAAAAAGGATATTATTCATCGGGTAAATCAAATGGAAAAGGCGGACAGGATATTTATGTTGTTGAACCAGGTTTTGTAGGTGATGCTATTACCTTGGTATTGGCAAAGGGACAAATAACGCTTGACAACAAACCCGCAACCTGTAAAGTTGATCTGATCAATGCCAACACCAATAAAGTGATTGGAAATTTCATGTCAAATTCTGCAACAGGTAATTACATGGTTAATGTGCCCAAAGGACATTCATACATCATGAAGTTTGTACTGGACAGTGGCATGACAACTACGCGAAGGCTTGCTACCGACAGCCTGGCTGGATTTTTTGAAACCAATATTGATGTTGAATTTTATAGCCCGGCATACCTGGCTGTATTAAAGCACAAGGCTGACTCGTTACAAGTGGCCGAAATCAAAGCAAATATGGGACGCGAACAATATCGTTTCAATGAAATCCTTGCTGTGTATGGCGATTTTAGTGATCCTGATCTTTCCTATACCCTGCAAATTGCAGCCTTTAACCTGAGTGATCATTTCGATTACAGTAAAATTCTGAAAGTTGGAAAAATAAGAAAGCAAAAACTGGATGATGGTATTTCGCGCTTTGTAATTGGTGAATTTGAAACGCTTGAAGAAGCTGAACTTTTCAGGGCCGAAGTGTATGCAGCTGGAATCAACGATGTGTTTATTACAGCAACCTACCGGGACAAACGCTATTTACTGAATGAGCTGGTACACAAGTTGTTTATGCCCGACAAATAACTTATTTCCACTCCCCCCCCTTAAGCAATAAGATTTCGTTTACTCCGTTAATAGCCCTTGTGCTAAAAAAACTATTTTTCACTTAAACCTTTAAAAATGCAAAACGCACGATTATTTTTCTTACTTGGACTGAATGCCATTGCCTTTTCAGCTTATTCCCAGGGTTTTTATACGGGTGCTGGCGGTGGTTATGGATTTGGGGCAGCAAAAGCAAGCTCCACAAATTATAAATCAGTTGATAATGGAGGTGGTGATGCCACCAATACCTATTCTGCTACACACTACTCATACGGGCAGGGAATAAATGTTGGTTTGTATGCGGGATACATGATTAAAAAAGGATTAGGAGTCGAATTGGGATTCACCTATTTAAAAAGCGCAACTTTTGAAAGCAAAAGTGAAATTGAAAACAACCTTTTTGATTATAAAACAAAAAACATAAGCTACCATTATGGTTCAACCATGCGTTTATTACCGGCCATGCGCCTGGGTTTTGGCGAAAAAAAGTTAAGCGGTTATGTTAAAGCCGGGCCGGTTATTGCTGTTGGTACAAAAAGAATAAATGAAAATGAAAACAGCAGTTCGGTTTTTGGCATTTCTCAAACCGACTACATCAACACTGAATACAGTGGTGGTCTTGGTATTGGTGCACACGGTGCACTTGGTTTAACCTACATGTTTACATCAAGCATTGGTGCCTTTTGCGAAATTGGCGCTGTTTACCAGCAATGGGCACCCAAAAAATCGGTGATCACCCGTTACGAAATTGATGGTGTAAATGAATTGAATTCGCTAACCACTAATGAAAGAGAAACCGAATTTGTAGACGAGTACCAGCAAAACGGCAATCCTGAAACAGCAAGCGAACCGTCAAAAGCCACCAGAATTTTTTTCCCTTTCAGCTCAGCAGGAATAAACATTGGCATTCATTTTTCATTTGGTAAAACCGAATAATTTTTAAGAACATGAAAAAAACATTTATATATACAGCCTCTCTTGCTGGTGTATTGGCAACCACAGGTTCCGTAAACGCACAAAAATTGTACAGTGGCGTTAATTTTCATTATGGCTTTGGCGTGTGCCCAATGGAGGGCGAATCTTCCAACTACTCAAACATGTCAGACATTGTTACCTATGAAAGCAAAAGTGTTTCGTTGGGCGAAGGTCTCACCAGTGGCATTTACGCAGGTTATCTCATCAAACACAACATTGGCCTTGAGCTGGGTGTAAATTATTTATACGGTTCAAAAAATGTTCTCTACAAGGAAACAGAGACTGATTTTGAATACCTGGAAGAAGACATTTATACAATTAGTGCAAATTCACTACGCTTAATACCTACCGTACGCATAAAATTTGGTGAGAAAAAATTAAGCACCTATATAAAAACCGGCTTGATTTTTGGCGTTGGCACTAAAGCAATCTTAAACGAAGAGTATAAAGAAATGAGTATAGGGCCGAGCTATGAAGCAACTTACCAAATTGAATTTACCGGTGGATTAAGCTTAGGTTTCCACTCGGCCATAGGGCTGAATTACACATTTGGTAAATT
>DATGXI010000165.1:0-16763 GCA_035299065.1 Flavobacteriales bacterium | reverse complement strand
TTATAGGAAAAATCGGCACCGTTTTGTGTTTTGGCAAGCCCCTGCAATGCGGTTGTTTGCCCACGGTACACCCGGGTTCCAATTAAAAATGTATGTGCATTATTCAAAACTTTATAATTGGCAAGCAAACGCGTTTCATTGCCCGCGTTCCTGAATTCGCCACCCATCACTTCGCGCGGCTGCCCCAAATCAGGACGTTGAATCTGGCCCAGGTAACCAACGTTGCTGCGGTCTGATATCAACCCAAAAAAGCGGGTATTGAGTTTTGTTTTTTCGGTAATGTAAAAATCGGCATACACTGCTGCCAGGTTCCAGTTCACTTCAAACCAATTACGTGTTCGTAACACAGTATCCATGTTTGTTCTGAATAAATTATCGGTAAGCCCTCCCGGTTGTTGTGCCAGGTAATACATTTTGGTAAAGTCGGCACCAAGTGTAATTCGCCTTTTTATATTATAAAATACATTGAGGTAGGCTGACTGGTTGGTAAAGCCGGTACAATCGCGAAAGCCGTTTCCTTTCTTGAATTGGCCGGCAACATACACACCAAATTTTTGTTTTCCATAACTTAAACTACCAGTGGCATTCATGAAATCAAAAGAACCCATTGTTCCTTTAAGTGTTGCGTGAAACCGGTTATCCTGTTTTGCCCTGCGCATTTTGAAATTAACAAGTCCGCCAAACTGTGTTCCGTACTGGAGTGAAGAAGCTCCACGAACTACCTCTATGCGCTCAACAAAATCAGGCACGGGCGAATAATAACTTTCAGGGTAACCCAATGCATCGGCACTAATGTCATAACCATTCTGGCGGGTATTGAAATTGCTGGTGCGGTTCGGACTAAGTCCCCTGCCGCCTATTCCCAATTGAATTCCGCCTGCATCGCTTTCCCATATGTTCAAGCCCGCAATTTTCGCAAACACTTGTCGTCCATTATTGGTAGCCAGGTTTGCTTTTGTATTGGCAATGTTGATCACTTCGGTTTTTTTACCCGCGTAAATAGCAAAACCATCCACTTGTTTAAGATTTACTTTACTGAATACGGAACCTGCATCGGTTACGTTAACTTCATCAAGCATATTAAAAATCTCTGGAAAAGTTTTATCAAGATCAATTGTCGTGTCTTTCGCTTTAAAGGTAAACGTTACCAATGTGTCCATATCGAACCCATAATATTTCACCTTAAATACATGCTGATCTCTTACAGTTGAAATAGAAAATTCGCGCGCGCCTTCCTTCATCGTTTTTTGAAAAACTGTTCCATTTTCTGTCTGCACATTTAATTCCACCCGGTAAACGTTGCTTTTTTTAAACGTTACCATTGCATTTTGTGCACCAGATATCAAGGCAAGAACCAAAAACAATATGACCAGTAAAATCCTCATTCTTCAAAAGGCATTATCCATGTTTTGTTTTTTAGCGATGGCGTTTCCATGGCCAGGTTAACTTCGGGGTCAATAAAGCGTTGGCTTCCTCTTCCATTAAGTGAAACATAAGAATCAACGTATATTTTCGGGTCTTTGAATTCAAATTTTTGTTCTTTAATTAAAATGACGCTGTCCTTGTACACGTCATGCAAATGATGGGCAAACTGCAAAATCATATCGGGTTGCGTACTCATCATTTTTTCCTGGAAGGGCGTTAGGTATTCGCGGTTATTGATCTCAATGGCTTGTTTACGTGATTTATCGCAAACGTAAAAAGTACAGGTGCCTGATTTTTCCATGAGCATAACACGCCATGAAAACCGAAATCCCTGTTCGGTCCAGAATAAATTTCCCGGATACATGAGGTAACGCATAGGCACCAAAACCTGTATCACAAAATAAATAACTAGAAAACCGCGAATGATCCTGTATGAAGGTTTGAATGTATTTAATGCCGAATTGCTTCCTGAATAGGCAGGCTTGCGCAATACGCGCGCAATGGTTGTAATTACATTTATGTGAAACGCAGGCGAGAAAAATATCAACGTGCAACCAATCATTACAAACGGGAACATACCAATGTTAAACAACATATAGGTAAGCACATGAAAAACCACAACAAAAATATAACCAACCGGACGCCATTTGTTGTTAAGCAAAACCAACGGAATAATTAAATCAAAAATAAGTCCAACCCAACTGAACAGGTATGCCACCCATTCCTGCGCAAACAGCGGCCCAAGTACAGGCATATCGGCCCGCGCAGGTAACCATATTTTTAACGGCTGGGCATGAAACAACCAGTCAGGATGCATTTTGGCAACACCTGCAAAAAAATATACCAGGCCAAGTTGCAATTTAATTGTTCCGGGAATCCAACGCGGTACGTGTGTTACCGGTTTCACAAAACCAAATTTTACATCGAGCGAGAAAAAACGATGAGCAGGCAGCAGAAAAAGTAAAAATGAAACAATGCAAATAAAATAATAGTGATTCAGGTAAGGTGTTTTATCAATGAGCTCAACGTAGGTAAACAAAAGGCAAAACGTAAGTGATGAAATACGGAAGAACAGCCCGAATGCAATAAACAACGTTGCCAGTGCCATTAGTGCAAACACCACGTACATGCCTGGATCGCCCAAAGGTTTTATCCATTCAAATCCTAAATACGGGAAATAATATTCGGGATCAATGTAAAGGCTTTTTATCCATCCGTTGCTCCAAAAACGAATGATGGCCCCAAACATGGTAAGGCCAAACACCATGCGAAATACAACCAGCGGGGCAATGTGCACCTGCCGGCCTGTATCAAAAAGTCCCTTATAAATGCGCGAAAACAATGGCTTAACAGTTACGTAATCAAAATTATATGTACAAATTGAGATTGTGTTACCGTTTTATTGGTATTTTAGAAGAATCTTGAGCATTTTTGAAACACATGAGGTCACGTAAGGGCACTTGAGGAAAACAGCAGATTAATATTCCCTTATGTTTTAAAATCAACTTCTTTTTATGTGTTCTTAAGTGTGCTCAAGTGTTTAACTACTTGTACATGATACTTATTGCTGACAGCGGATCGACCAAAACCGATTGGGCCCTGGTTGATAAAAACGGGCAAAAACAGTTTTTTACTACACCGGGACTAAACCCCTATTTTGTGAGTTCTGAGCTGTTTACCGACATTGTTTCCAAGGCTTTAAACCCCTCATCGTTAACCCTTACTGCTATCTATTACTATGGTGCTGGTTGCGGTACCGATGCGAAAAAAAGCCAGGTTGAACTTGCTTTGAGGAGTATGTTCTCACAGCCGCGCATTGAAGTTAATACAGACCTGCTGGGAGCTGCACGGGCAACCTGCCAGCGTGAGCGTGGGCTAACATGCATATTGGGTACGGGTTCTCACGCCTGTTTGTGGAATGGCGAGGAGATAGTTGACGAAGCCGTTTCGCTGGGATTTATTTTGGGCGATGAAGGTGGTGGTGCGCATTTAGGAAAACAGTTAATAGTTGCTTATTTATACAATGAATTGCCCGATGACTTGCTGGAGAAATTTGTAAAAGAATTTCAAACCGATAAAGCCAGTATTTTAGAAAATGTTTACCGCAAACCATTTCCGAATCGTTACCTGGCGGGATTTGTTCCCTTTTTAGTGCAGCACAAAAACCATAAATTTGTTTCAACCCTTGTTGGTAATTCATTTGATTTATTCATCAACCACCATATAAAAACACTTTATAACTACCAGGATTTTGAAGTGAATTTTGTGGGATCCATTGGTTTTGTTTTTGAAACCATACTCACAAAAAAAATTGAGCAACATGGGTTGAAAATGGGCGAAATCATGAATAAGCCTATTGATGGTTTGATCAGGTATCATGGGAAGATTTGAGATGTGAGATTTGAGATCTACGGATTAAAAGTAGCCTGCCTCTTAACGCAACCAAATCCACATTTTTCGTCATTATACAAACAACCCAATCATGAAAAACGTTCTACTAACAGCATTGTTTTTAATAAGCATTGTAAACCTTTGTGTTAGCCAGCATAAAATTGATTTCAAACCTGTTTCTAACGCACGTATTAAGAAGGATGGTCCGCATATGCGATCGGCTAGTCACCAAATGTATATGTCATACTATAATTTATGGGATTACTATGGTAGCGGAGCAAGCGCTCCTCTTGTAAATTATGCATGGATGATGAACAGCCGTACGGTTATGGCTTCGCCTTCCTATCACCATTTGAGCAGCATCGGCTTTATGCTTGACACGCTGATTGATTATGACTACGCCATGTCGTTCCCCAACACTTCCTACAAAGTTGATTCTTTAAAACTGTATTTTTTGCATTGCAATTTTAGCGGAACAAATGACACGATTGTTGTGCGCATTATGGATGCTGATGAAACCACTCATTTTCCAACTTCAACTGTGCTGTGGAGTGACACCATAATTACCAATGTCCCTCTTTCCCCAAGCAATTGGTGGCTTGAATCTTTGCCCCCAACCGTTTTTGTTCCTTCGCTCCATATAAATGGTGATGCTTTTGTAGACATACATTATTATGGCTCAACCCTTGATACATTTGGTGTAATCATGTCACCTGCTCCCTGTTTTGGTTCTGTTCCTGCCTGTACTGAAAACAACTTCCTTGGAAAACTTTACAGGCAACATTACCCCGGAACAACACATTACCTGCCCGATATTACAGGATACGATTCAGCATGGTATGATTACAATGGAAACAGCGTATATGATTTGGGCTCATGTGAAGCATCACTTTGGACACTTTTACCAGCCGAACTAACCATTACGGTTCAAACCACAACTGTGGAAGGAAAAGTGTACAATGATTTGAATTCAAATTCACTTTTTGACGGAGCCGACTACGGAATTGAAGGTGTAATGATATCCATACCCGGCTCACATGCCATGACCAACTCAAATGGTGATTATTCATTGCTTGCCGATACTGGAAGTATAAGCCCCCTCATAAACCTTCCGTTGTTTTATTCATCCATTACATTACCAGGTACAATTACACACACGTACTATGGACAGGTTACTACAGGAGCTGATTTTGGTATTACTGCCTCCAGTGTTATGAATGACCTGAATGTTCTTGCCACAACATGGGGTCCGCCAGTACCGGGAATGCAACGCTACACCAGCATTACAGTTTTTAACAACGGAACAACCATTCAAAATCCAGTTGTGAAATATTTACCTGATCCCACACTTGTATTTATGAGCAGCGTACCCGCACCTTCTGGTTTTTCGGGCGATACAGTTATTTGGAACATGGCGGCATTGAATCCTTTTATGCACCAGGATATTTTAGTGCTGGATTCAACACCCGTAGCAGGAACCCTTGGCGATACCGTTTATTTTCATGTTTCAGTAACCCCATCGGCCGGGGATTATACACCTGTTGACAATATTTATAATTATGACAACATTGTTGTAGGTTCCTACGACCCAAATGACAAAACACCAATTCCTTCAGGAACTGGTCCACAGGGATTGATACCACAGGATGAAGCAAGTCTTGATTACACCATCCGTTTCCAAAATACAGGCACATGGTATGCAACAAACATAACCATTGTTGATACCATTAGCTCAATGCTTGATTTGACATCAATGAAAATATTATCGGGAAGCCATGATTACGAAGTAGAAATTTGCGACAACAATGTAGTTAAATTTCATTTCTACAACATCATGTTACCAGACAGTAATATGAATGAACCTTTGAGCCATGGCTTCATTCGGTATAAAATCAACCTGCTGCCAATGTTGCCATTTGGAACAGAAATAAAAAATACCGCTTATATCTATTTTGATTTTAACGAAGCCATTATCACAAATACAACGCTTAATACAATTGATTCGCCAACTGCCATAAATAAAATTGAAATCAACCACGTAACGTGTTTTCCAAATCCGTCAAACAACCTGTTTAATTTAAAGTGGGGCCATGTTCCTGCAAAATCGGTGAGCATTTTTACCATTGATGGCAAACCCGTGAAGGCAGTTATAGAGTTCAACAAAACCTCGGCCCTGGTAAAAATGTCGGATAAGGAAACGGGTATTTATTTTATTGAAACCGTTTTTGAAGACGGATCTAAGGAAAGGATAAAAGTTGTGTTGCAGCGATAAAATCAAGTAGCGAATGAGAAGCTTGAGTCCTGAAAAAAACATATTGAATTTGTTTCACGATGGATTTGCCTGCAAAAATTCACCCAAGACTTGGAAGATCGCTTCGTTCCCTTAAAATTATTCTTTGAGCTTAATTCCTCATTAATCGTAAGCATTCCAAATTGCGAGGGAGCTTGTGACGTATATATAATTTTCATCATTATATTTGCGACTGAAGCAATCCGCTAAGGCTTGCCGGAAATCTGCGCTCACACCTCAATACTTCTTCAACTCATCATACAATTTATTCAACGGCAATCCCATTACATTGAAAAAACAGCCTTCAATTTTATGAATGGCCACATAACCCAGCCACTCCTGCACCCCGTAACTCCCGGCTTTATCAAATGGCTTGCAGGTTTTAATGTAATAGTCAATTTCCTCATCGCTTAAGTTTTTAAAACTTACCGCGGTTCGGTCGTAAAATGAATGTGACTGGTTTTTGGTTGTAAGGGTTACTGCCGTAAACACCTCGTGGGTATTACCCGATAATTTTCGCAACATGGAATGCGCTTCAGCCTGGTCGGCCGGCTTGTTCAATACCTCATCGTTAATCCACACCACCGTGTCACACGTAATAAGCAAATAATTCCCTTCCAGTTTTGGAACAATGGCCTGTGCTTTTTGTTTTGACAAAAACAAAGGAATGTCCTGTTTTTTTAAGTCGGGCGAAAAATCTTCATCGGCATCGCTGGTAACAATATCAAACGTTATATCAAGTCCTTTGAGCAATTGCTGCCTGCGCGGACTTTGCGATCCCAGCACTATTTTATATGAACTAAGATTGTTGAGCATATACCTTTACCGCAAAAAATAATATTGCGGCCACCATAACCAGTTTCATGGTTAAAGCCGCATTTTGCCAGGCCGGGCGTTTTACCGCCATAAGCGTTTGCATAAATGATACCAGCATCAATAAGGTAATTACACCAAAAAAAATGCTGTTAAGCGTAGTTTGTTTGGCAAACATAAAATACAAAACAATAAAAAGCACAATGGTCACAAAAAACAATCCAAGTAAAATCATTCGTCCTTTTTTTATACCCATGTACAAAGGCACCGTTTGGCAACCATACATTCTGTCGCCCTTCATGTCGGCAAAATCTTTTTGAATTTCACGAATTAATGTTGTACAAAAAGCAAATAGTGCAAAGTAAGCCATGACACGGAAAGCAATTTCATGTTCGGTTTGCGAGGCCATGTACCCGTAAAGATTTTTATCATATAAATACACCAACATGGGCACCATAGCCGTAAGTACGCCAATGGTAATATTTCCTGATAAAAATTTACGTTTAAGCACACCCGAGTACATCCACAAGGCACTTGTTGTGGCAAAATGAAAAACCAGGGGCCAAAAATCATGACGGCCTATTAAAATGACCATTGCCATGCCTATTGCCGCCCCGTTTAAAAGTGTATGAAATAAAATAGCTTTGCGCTTTACAATAAACCGGTCAACAATTAATTTATCGGGTTTGTTGATGCGGTCAATCTTTACATCAAAATAATCGTTTATGATGTTACCTGCTGCTGCTATTAAAACAGTTGAACCTACCAGCAGGATGAAATACGGATCTAAAAAAGCTGCTGTTTTTGATTTAACCAACGTATAGTTTAAAAATAAGGCATGTACCACACACATGGTTAAAACAATAACCAGTAGATTTACCGGACGTGTAAGCCTTATAAAATGAATCATTTGTATACAAATCTACGGAAAGCTTTTAAACGGGCTTTGTATTGTGCAGTAATTCTATTGCAAATCACTGGTTGTGGAAAATCCTCTCAAAAGAGTGAAACCGCTGATACACCGGTTTTTATTGGCGACTGGAAGATAAAAAGCATACGTCCCGTTGATTTTGACACCTATGAACCGGCTCAAAAAAAGACCTATGTTGAGCAAATGAACATGCTGCTTGACAGTTCTTATGCCCATTTTGATACCGATAGTTCGTATGAAATGCTTACAGGCGACTTTCTTGAGAAAGGAAAATGGCTTTTAACCGAAAAACGCGATAAACTTGTACTGAAATCCGGCAAGAGCATTGCCAACCGCTTTTTAATACTTGAGCAAAGCACCCATAAGTTAAGGATTCAGAATATAGACACCAAAGACTCGCTTATTATGGAATTGGAACGTAAAAAAGCCGCCTCAGTTATTGAGTAAATCGCTTTTAATTACCTTGGCCACCACCTCGGTCATTGACGCCACATGCAATTTTGAGTAAATGTTTTTCATGTGAAAGCGAACTGTATCATAACTAATGCTGCAGCTGTCGGCAATCATTTTATAGCTGAATCCCTTTACCAGGTAATGCAATATTTCTTTTTCACGGTCGGTCAAATCATATTCTTCCTTTTGTTGTTGTTGGGGCGTTGCACGAAACAAGGTAAGTACTTTTGTAGCAATGGAAGGCGTTAAGGGAGCTCCGCCATGATACGCTTCGGTAATTGCTTCCAGGTATTTTTGTGTACCCGTATTTTTTAAAATATACCCGTTTGCCCCTGCACAAATTGACTGGAAAATTTTATCGTTGTCTTCAAAAACCGTTTGCATAATGATTTTGATGTTGGGCAATTCACGTTTAATGACTCCAACGGCTTCAATTCCCGTCATGCCCGGCATTTGAATATCCATAAGCACTACATCGGGCATATCCTGTTTCAGGTAAGTGACAATGTTAAGTGGATTGGGATATACACCAACAAGTTCAAATCCTGGCGAAAAACGGATTAATTCAGAAAGACTTTCGCGTAATTGCTTGTGGTCCTCAACTATTGCTACTTTAATATCACTCATGTTGCGAATTTACATTTTTAATTCTACAAATACACTACCAAATCAGGCAGGTTTAAACTTTAATACAATGTGTGTACCCTGGCCCTGGGCTGATGTTACTTTTATGCTCCCATTTAACACCTCGGCCCTTTGTTTCATGGTATACAAGCCGTTTCCATGATCGGGTTTGGTGGTGTCAAAGCCCACCCCGTTGTCCTTAATCTCCATCACAAGATCTTTGGTAGCCGATTTAATGTTTACCACAATTTCGCTGGCCCCCGAATATTTGGCAGCATTGTTTAAGGCTTCTTTATACACCAGGTAAAAATTCTTTCGTTGTTCCATGTTCAGGGTAATGTTTTCAAGTGCAGGGTCAATTGTAAAATCAAATTTTACATTTTTTGCTTTGAAAAAATCCTCGCTGTTGGAACGCATGCGGTGAAACACATCGGTTAATTTGTCGTTTTTGGGCAACAGGCTCCAAACAATGTCACTCATATTCGTAAGCGTTTCGCGGCTTGTTTCCTCAATTTTACCAACCAGCTTTACATTATCGTTTCCATTTTGCATTTGTGCCATGCTGGCGTACATACTAATACTGCTTAGTGCCGAACCAACTTCATCGTGCAAATCGCCTGCAATTTTGTTGCGTAATTTCAATTCTTTTACCTTTTGCTGGAAACGTAAACGTTGTACCACGAAAATACCCGAAAGTATAAGTAAAGCAAGTCCGGCAAACAAAAGATACATTCGCGTACGGGTTTGATCCAGCTCAGCTTTCATTACGCGTTTTTCTTCCACGTCCTGAATGCTGTCAGCCACTTGTTTTTTTCCGTATTCATACCGCACCTGGTTGTTTAGTGCTGCACGTTTTGCATTATCGCTGTTTACACTGTCGTGTATGCGTACATACTCTTCGTGCATGGCCAATGCATCCTCAATCTTTCCCTCCTGCTTGTATACCTTGTATAATCCGGCTGCGGCTACTTCCAGGTTTCTGGGATAACGTATTTCTTTGGCAATTTTATACGATTCTTTGAAATAAAAAAGTGCTTTTTCATAATCCCCCATTTTGAAATACGCCTCTCCAAGGTTTTTACTGGCAACACCTACCCCGTTCAAATGTTCAATTGTTTTGAAAATTTCAAGGCTTTGGTTGAAATTGTTAATAGCCTTGGTTATTTCGTTGTTTTCCTGGTAAAGCAACCCAATGTTGTTCAGGTTTGATGCTATGGACTCCTTGTCATCCATTTTTTTAAATACATCAATGGCTTTTAAAAAATAGTCCAGTGCTTTTTTTTGGTTGTGCTGAGCAAAATAACTGGCCCCCATAAAGCTGTAGCTGTTGGCAATGCCGTGCTCATCGTTCATTTTTTTAAAAATCTCAATGGCCCTTTCAAAATATTTCATGGCCACATTGAATTCACCCTGGTCTGAATAAATGCCACCCACAAAATTAATGGCATATGCTGTTTCCTCGGCCAATTTTGGGTCCTGGGTGTCTTCGTAAATTTGTATGCTTTTTGAAAGATATTTCAACGCTACTCCCACATCGCCCAACTCATAATGCAAACGTCCAAGATTTACATACGTAATTGACCTGTGTTGTATGTCCTTGTATTTCCCGGTAATTCCAAGGCTGATCTTGAAACAGTTTATGGCTTTGTTTATTTCGCCACGCTTTTTATACATGACGCCTTCGTTGTTATAATAACCTGCCAGGTATCGGTAATACATTGCTTTGCTGCCTGGCTTACCATCATTAATGTTTTGCATGGCCATTTTTTTCATGCGCACATTGTATTTAATCCATGCCCCTTCGGGTGCCTGGTTAATCAGTTCGTTTAAATAAAACAGGCGTGTTGAATCGTTTTTTGCCGTTTTAAGGAGCGTTTCCAATGAATCAACCACACCCTGGCTGCGGGTTGAAAAAGAAATCAAAAGCAAAAACACCAGCAATACTGCCGGTTTTGCCAAAATCATTTTACTATTTAACACCAATACTTTCAACGTGCGTAAAGTTCAGCTTTATTCCCTTAAAAACCATAACTGTGCAAAGCTAATCTTTAGTTAAAAATAAAAGACTGATTACCATTATTTTACACGCCTACCAATACTGGTAGTATTTAATAACTTGACCATTTTCGGGTATTAAAATGTGGTTTAAAAATCTACATTTGCTGAACCAAAAAACAAATATGAAAAAATTAATACTATTACTTTTTGCAATCACGTTTACCTCTGCAGCCTGGGCCATTACCACCCCAAGTTATAATGGAACGTACGAAGCTGTTTACGCTTCAGATTGCGCACCGGAGCTTGTTACGTTTAACCAGTTAACTACGCCTTCGGGAACTTTCTCAAAAAAAATATGGTTTGATGACGGAACTGTTTTAACAACATTCTCGGGAGCTTCCATTGCACACAACTATACGGTTGCGGGTGAATATGATATTTACATACAGTATTATACTTCATCAGGAGCTGACAATGGCTATGATTATTGCCGCATTGAAATCTATGGTCAACCGGGTCCGGTTGTTAACGTATACGGTGCCACATCTGCCTGCCCTGGTGACAAGGTTCGTTTCCAGGTAAGCCAGGGTTGGAGTCCAACAGACCTTGGTTTTGTTTATTCATGGGATTTTGGCGATGGTTCTCCGCTTGAGGTAACCAACTATCCTGATGTACAACACATTTTTCCATCAACAGGAACATTTAACATTACTGTAACTACAACAGGCGGCCCATGTGGCGGTGGCCCTTACACCTCGGTTGGTAGTTTTACCATTGGAAGTGGAATTCCTTTGCCAAGCGGCCTTGATTACAATGTATTCCCAAGCCCAAATGAAGTTTGTCCTAACCAGGAATGGCATTATAGTTTTCCGGACGAGTTTGCCTCGGTTTTTGTTCAATGGGGCGATGGTGAGTATTCAACCAGTGAACACAATCACAATTACGATGCACTTGGCACTTATTACCCGCAGGTTACCATTACAAACGGATGTGGATTCAGCCAAACATTTGTAGACACCGTAAAAGTATTAAACAACCTGCCATGGAGCCCAAGCATGTATTATGACATTAATTATAATTCATTGGTGTGCCCGGGTACCACGGTTCATTTCAGCACCTGGTTGCCAGCTACCGAGCTTGAATGGCATTTACAGGATGGCACACTTATCAGCACCGAAAATTATTTTGAATATGATTTTGATGCAACCGACACGGTTTATGTTATTGCAACTAATGGTTGCGGGTATGACACAACCTTGTACGCACCTGTATCTGTAGTTTCAAATATTCCCGTTGACCCGTATGATGTTGATGCCTACATTCCGCCAAGTGTGTGTACTGGCGCATTGTTTAATTTCGTTTCAGACGATGGTGATCCGAATGATTTCATGAGCTACACCTGGGATTTTGGTGACGGAACCGTGGTTGATCAATATGGCGGAAGCCACGAATATGCGGCAAGCGGAACATATAATGTTGTGTTTACGGCAACCAATTCATGTGGCCAGGATACTGTAATTAACTTTACCGTAGTAGCTGGTACCGGAGTTGCTCCTGACCCTTCTTCTATTTTCTATTTTGTTCCTGAAGATGCCGAGGTTTGTCCGAACGATTCAGCATTGTTTGTTGGTTTATATTATGTGGCCGATGGAACATACAGCATGGATTTTGGTGATGCAACCACATCAGCAACCCCTAACGTGTTGCATATTTTTGGCGTTGATTATTTTTATTTTACCCACGCCTACACAGCACTTGGTTCGTACAATACTGCGCTAACGTTTACCAACGGTTGCGGTTTGTCAATTACAAAAAACCTTACCGTGAATGTTGGAAGTAATTTTGAAGTGGACGGAAATGCGTTTTACGATGAAACATCCAGCATATGTTTGGGTGACCCAATTGTTTTCCATGGTTTTGGTGGAAACCAGTTTATTTGGGATTTTGGTGATGGTTCAGGTACACTTATTACCGATGACGTGATGGATGATGTTCCGCATGTTTATGAAAACCCGGGTTCATATACTGTAAGCGTTCAAATCACAAACGGTTGCAGCAACACAATTACACAGGACATTAACATTCTTGTTCCTGACAATAAAATTTATATTACAACCAATACGGTTGATGCTACCTGTCAGTCAGCTGATGGAAAAGCCATTGCTGTTATTACTGGTGGTGAAGCTCCATATGATGTTACCTGGTCAAACGGTAGTAATTCTATTCTTGTTGACAGCCTTGCTTCAGGAATTTATGTTTGTAACGTAACTGATCAAAATGGCTGTTATAGTTTTGGTATTGCTACATTAAGTGATGCCGAAGCACCTGCAATTGTGATAAACAATGTAATTGATGTAACCTGCCATGGTGGACACAACGGTGTAATTGACATCAATGTAATTGGCAGCTCAGGACCGTATACCTTTGATTGGAGCAACGGTTCAAATGCCGAAGACCAGGCTGGATTGTATGCAGGACCATACGAGGTTTATGTAACCGATGCCTACGGATGTATTTCAACGGCAAGTATTGTTGTAAATGAACCAGACGAAGTACAGGTATCGTTTATTGTAACAGATGCTTCATGTGGAGGAACAGATGGTGAAATTAATGTAACAGCCAACGGCAGTACAGGACCATTTACCTATGTTTGGTCAGGTGGCGAAGTTGGATCAACACTTTCAGATTTAGGTTTGGGAGTTTACGAAGTAAATGTGATTGATGCCGAAGGTTGCGTGGTTACACAATCAACAACAGTTGATGAAGACAATGGAACTGGTGGCCCTGCCATAGCATTGAATGACCTGAGTGATCTTGACTGCGGTGGTGCCGGAAGCACAATTGACATTGCTGTTTTTGCAGCAACAAGTCCTATAATGTATTCGTGGAGCACTGGTGCAACCACCGAAGATATTACCGTGACAAATGAAGGTAGTTATACCGTTACTGTTACTGACGCTACAGGATGTAAAGCCATTGAGGTGTTCACCGTTGATCATGCTGATCCGACAGGAACCCCTATTTGTATGGTGTCAGTTGACTCTATGTACTCGGCTAACGAAGTGATTTGGGAAAAACCTGTATCAACAACCATCAACAGCTTTAAAATTTACCGTGAATCGTCACAGGCTGGTTTATACTACCACGTTGGAACTGTTCCTTACGATAGCTTAAGCGTATTTACGGACATTGTAGCTAATCCTCAAATTCAGTCATGGAGGTATAAATTAACTACCGTTGACGATTGTGGTGCCGAGTCTTCGCTTAGCGAGGAGCACAAAACCATTCACTTGAATCAAAACCTTGGTCTGGCACCTGGTTCTGTTAACCTGATTTGGGACGATTATGAAGGATTTGGTTACACTACATTCAATGTTGTTCGTTACACGGCCTCTACCGGTTATGTGACCCTGGCTTCGTTGAGTTCCCTGAACCATTCATACACTGATCCTTCGGCACCGCTTACCGATTCAACTTTATTCTACATCATCACCATTGACCTTGCATCGCCATGCGTTGCCACAAGGGCCCAAAACAACAATACCGTTCGTTCAAACCGTACCGATAACGCATTGGCCCCGCCAATCGATATCAACACAGTTGAGGAAACAGTGGCCCATTTGGCTTACAGCCATGTGTATCCAAACCCTGCAAACAGTTCGGTAACAGTTGAATTTGAGGTTAGCCAATCGGGCAACTACAACATTCAATTAATTGATGCCATTGGAAATGTAATTTTTACCGAAGCTTGTGGTAAAGTTGACCTGTTTTACAAGAAAAACATTGATATAAGCCAACTTGAGCGTGGTGTTTATTTTGTAAACATCCTTTCAGAAGAAGGCCGCATAAGCAAACGCTTAATTAAATTATAAAGAATAAACCATTATTATAGCCCCGCATCAACCTTGGTGCGGGGTTTTTTGTTTATTTTGAACCCATGTTGAGGAACCTCCGTTTTCATGTCACTTTGTTGGTTGCCATGCTTTTTGGCGTGCAGCTAAGTGCACAACAAATCAAGGGGCTTCCTTCCATTAAAAATTATTCTCCACGCGATTATAAAGCAACTCCACAAAACCTTGGCATTTCTCAAAGTGCCGAAGGCCAGTTTTATTTTGCCAACGCGGCAGGCGTACTTGAATTCAATGGCAAAAACTGGAAACTGCATAAACTGCCTGACAATGTTGCCATCAATTGCGTACATGCGTCAAAAGACAAAAACATTTACGTAGGTGCATTTGGCGAGTTTGGGTATTTTGAAAAACTTAAATCAGGTGAGCTCAAGTACCACTCCTTAACACCAAAAAAAAACGAGGAGATTGGAAAAATTGTTTCGATACACGAATTAAAAGACGGGGTTTATTTCCAGACAAAAAAAGGATTTTACCAGGCCAAAAATAAAAAAGTACATTTTATTGAAGCGCCTGCCAACCTTCACATTGCTCATTTTTCAGAAGGGCGCATTTATATTAAAGTAAAAGAACGTGGTTTGTATGAATTTACCGGGCATGCATTTAAAGCCGTTGTGAATGGTGACGTATTTGCAAATTCAGCCATTTTTGGTGTTATACAAACACCCGAGGGTTTACTGGTTGCCACTGATACTGAAATATACTTTTCGGCTAACAATGGTGAATTTGAAAAAAAAGAATTGCCTTTTACCAATTTCAATTCGGTAAAGGTACTTGATGGCAAATATTTCAGTTTTGGTTTATTTGGTGATGGATTGGTTATAACTGATAAAAATTTCAACATTGTTCACCAGTTGACCATTGACAATGGCTTGCAGGATGGCACCATCAACGACCAGTTTTTGGATCGCGAAAAAAACCTTTGGCTGGCATTAAACCGCGGTATAACCAAAGTTGAGGCATTTTCACCCGTAACCAGCTTTGGTTTTAACCAGGGCATTAAAAGTTCCATTGAAAGCATACTTGACTTTAAAAACGAAATTTACATCAGTACCTATAACGGGTTGCTCTACCTGGATAAGACTTCGCGTAAATTTCAACCGGTAGCAGGTTTAAAAAGCGATTGCTATGGGCTGAACAGTTTTGTTTTTAATGGTGATACGTCACTGTATGTTGCCTCTAACAGTGGTATTTCACGCATCAGCAATCACACCGCTCAAAAAGTAATTGACTGCATACCCTATAATTTTGCCCAGTCAAAATATTACCAGAACCGCATTTTTGTTTGCAACGATGATGGTTTCAGGTCATACATATACATGGGTGGCACCTGGAAACAGGAAGACCTGGATTATAAATTAAACTCACCTGTTTTCACTTTTTGTGAAGAAGATGACCACACCGTTTGGGTTTCTGACTTTAACGAAGGGCTTTACAAACTTACCATTCATCCATCGTCAAAAGAAAAAGTAACTGTTGATTATTATGACAGCACCCATTTGCCCAAAGGTTTTGTGTATGTGTATAATTACAAAAAAAACGTATTGTTTGGCACGTCTGACGGGATTTACGAACACAATGAAAAAACCGGGAAATTCACAAGATCGGCATTAAACCCGCCCTTCACTGAAAAATTTGCAGTTCATCGCATAGCCGTTGATGGTAAAAATAATTTATGGTTATCGGTATTCATTGAAAAAAATTCCGAATACGATGTGACCTACTACAATGGCAAGTCGTGGGTATACCAGCCCTTTCAAAAATCAGGCAATGACATTATACAGTGCATTGGCTTTGATAAAAACTTTGCTTATTTTGGTTCGGCATCCGGTTTGTTTTGTTATGACTATTCTGATTTCATCAATTATGAAAAAGAGTTTAGCACGTACATTGATGAATTCTCAGCCGAAGGCGAAAGACAGTCAATTGT
>DATGXI010000164.1:0-16915 GCA_035299065.1 Flavobacteriales bacterium | reverse complement strand
TGGTGTGCGTGTGTTCAGTTCGCAAGCCTGCCTGGAAGTCAATTTTTTTAAATTCACAGGCCAGGTTAAAATAGGCTGCGTTAATGTTCTCGTCATATATAAAATGGTTTGAGCGGCTTGAATCAAACGCCTCGGCACCGTTAATAATGGTGTAAAGAACCATGTTGTTGCCGGTTTGCACATAACTGGACTTAATACCTGCTTCAAGTTTACCACCTTTTTTGAACGGTTGAAGGTAGTCGGTTTTGAATGAAGCAAACGTGATGTTGCTTTCCTGGTCACTTCGCAGTGCATTTTCAAAATACGGATTGTTTGACGCATCGTAGTATCGTGATAAAAAACTTTGGTCATTTATGTTGCTGAATTTGCCATAATCTAAGTCCATGGTGAGTTCTTTTCCGGTGGAGTCAAATGTATGTTTGAGGTTCAGGTTACCAAACAGGTTAAACCGCGTCTCGTCCAGTAAATTTTGTGTTTCTGATGAATAAAGTATGGCGTTTTCGGCATTGGTAATAGTGGCTTTTGTAAAGCCGTCACGGTCCATATGAAACCTGTTGCCGCTTACAACCAAACCAATAATTGTTTTATCATTGGCGTAAAAATCTACTCCAAATTTTCCTGAATGGTTTTCAAAGGGCTGTTTGGTATACGAGTCCTGGTCTGAAACCTGTTGCACGGCATGTGTGCTGTCAAAAAATTTCCGGTTAATGTAAAAGTGGGTAAACCCGTTGGGTTTTGTCCAGGCGTAATTGGCAAACACGTTCCATTTCTTTTTTCGCCAGTTCAGGTTAGTTGAAGCAGTGGGCTTAAAATATACACCCTGGCCGGCACTTAATGAAACGTTTCCATTAAATCCTTGTCGTTTATCTTTTTTGAATTTTATATTAATTATGCCGGCATTGCCGGCAGCATCGTATTTAGCCGAGGGATTGGTAATGATTTCAATTTTTTCAATGTTAGCTGATGGAAGTGTGCGCAGGTAATTTACCATGTCCTGTCCGCTAAGGGGCGATGGTTTTCCATCAATCATAATGATAACACCAGATTTTCCACGTAAATTAATGGTGGTTCCGTTGGCAACAATCACACCGGGTGCCCGTTCCAAAACATCAAGTACCGAATTACCCATTGAAGTAATGCTGTTTTCGACATTGAGCACAATTTTATCAAGCTGACGTTCAATAAAAGGTTTTCGTTTAACAATGCTCACTTCTCCAAGATTGTTTTCAGCAATTTTAAGTGTTGTTGTTGGAAAATTTATAATATTGTTTATTGTGTCAATGGCAAAAACAGGTGTTGTATAGTTTTCAAACCCGAACGAAGTGGCGTTGACATAATACCTGCCGTGTGGTATGTTTTCAAATGTAGCCATTCCGGTACTATCAGTAATGGCAATTTTCACAAGCGATGAGTCAGCTGCGTTTAACAGGCGTAACGATACGTCTTCAAGTGCTTTGTTATCCTTATCAATAAAGCCAATTGAAATACTTCCTTCTTTGTTTTGTGCAAACGTATTTAAACACAAAACAAAAAACATAAAAAAAAGTGCAGTGCTGTTCATGTTTCAAATTTACGTATGCTGCATAATTTTTGTATTTCTGAAATGATGAATGGTAATTGACGAAAATGCACATCATTTTTTTTGTCTTGTATCGAAAATACCCAATAGGGTATTTGTTCTTTTTACCGAGTGTTCATTATTCAACACATGAAAAAACAAGAAAAGGTGCCGGCTTGACTAAACAGGTTGGTTACCATGCAAGTGCAGGTGGTTTAGTGTGCATTGGTGCCAAAAACGCAATACTGAAAAGTGTTCGTTTTTTGGCAGCGTTTTTGCATTTATTCAATTAAATTAGCGGTATGCGAAGTGTATTTTTTGTGATGAGTTTTTTAATTGTGGTAAGTGCAGGTGCACAAAAGCCACAAATACAATGGTTGACCTGGGAACAGGCCATGGTAAAAAACAAGAAAAAACCCAAAATGATTTTTGTGGATGTGTATACCGATTGGTGTGGGTGGTGTAAAGTAATGGATAATAAAACATTTAGTGATTCAGGTGTTGCAGCATACATGGGTAAAAATTTTTATTGTGTGAAATTTAATGCAGAGCAGCAGCCTGAGGTAAAACACAACAAGATCGCCTATAAATACAAGACCGAGCATAAAGTGCATGAGTTTGCCATTTGGTTATTGAACTCGTCAATGATGTATCCAAGTTTTGCCATTCTAAATAGTAAAGCCGAGAGAATAACCACCATTAAGGGCTATTACGAGGTGAAGCCTTTCCTGGAAAAACTGGAAGCTATTGTTAAAGAGAATTCTAAAAAGTAAGGTGCTTATGGCGGTTGGGGCCACTTTAATTTATTAAAAGTCCACGACCATAATACCAGCTGTAACTTCTTCCCTGAACTGTGTATTTACTTCAACAACGTTTTCCTCATTCTTTAAAATAAAATAGGAATTGGCCCATTTTTCACCGTCATTGGTTTTAACTATGTAGGTTATGGTTGCCATTTTGTCAAAGCTACTGGTTCGTATGGTTGCATGTCCTTTGCTGTCGGTCTTTACAGTTGTTTGAGTTACTACATGGTAAAGCGTATCGTATACGGTAACTTCAATCTCTGTATTGCGAATTGGTTTGGCATGTTTATCCTTGTAAATAAATTTGAACTTAAGTTCTGTTTCGTTTACATTAATGGCTGTTGCATTCAATTCAGTTTCCCATGTCAAACAAATTGAAGCGTCAGAAAGGCGAATACGTTTATTTAAACCATACATGTCGTTTTTAAGATTGATCATGGGATTGGGCATGGATTTATGGTTTAAATATATTTTTCCGGTTTCATCGGTACGCATATTGTCCACTTTCCGATCGCCTGAATATACATCCATTTCAAGGCCTGCAAGTGGTAAACCATTTTGATCCACTATCCGTATCTCTGTTCGCTCTTCGCCTGTAGTGGGAACGGCAACTATTTGGCCGGTTTCAATTTTTTCCTGTGCATATGCGTTACTAAACATAAACGGACTTGCTGCAATTGCTGCCAACTTTACCCATTTGCTGAATGGCGATGGTTTTACGTGTGTACGCTTTAAATACGCGTTTACTTCATCAATTTGTGAGGGGTGTATGAAGCCACAAGGTTTTTTATTTCCTGTTACGAATGCGGCAATCTCTTCGGCCTTCATTTGTGTAAAATCAACAATGTTGCGCTCACAGGTGGTGCAGTGGCGGGTTACACCTTGGTCGGCCGAAGCCATTTTCAGGGGATTTTCATCGCACTTAAAACTATATTTTAATGTTTTCATAACTGTTAGCAATAGGTTATTTTAATACCTGTAAACGCGCATGGCCAGTTGGTTCAGGTATTGGAAAAATAAGTTTTTGCAGGGCTTTAAGCAACTGAATGCCAGTCGTTAAAATTTACCTCTCCAATAGTAACCGTGGTAGTTACGCCTAAGCGGTTTTCGATTATAATATTTAACCACAACGTTGTTCACCTGCTCAGCAGAAATAGCGGCTTTATCAAAGTAAACCGATTTTTCCCCTTCCTGTGTGGTGATGGTCAACATCACGTGTTCGGCTTTTTGAACATCGGCCGATTTTAATTTTAAATTACCGGCAGCTGATGTGCGTTTCACTACGCGTTTTAGGCATGTATTGCTGGCATCAAAAAATTCAATTTCAACCTGTGCTTTCCTGATGATTTTATTTTTTAAGACCTTGCTGCGGGTTGATGATGTAAAATGAAAATCGCAATGTTTTTCAATGACATTGACTTCTTCATGAAGGGCAAGTTGCCAGTTGACACAAACAGCTTCGGGTTTAATGGTAACCGTAATTTCGGAACCGGATTCAGCGTGTTTAATAATTAATATACTATGTACGGCAAATCGTGAATGTTCAAGGGTGATTTTTCCGTTAATATCACTTGTGATATCGGTCATTTTAATTTGACCTGAATACAATTCAAACCTACCGTTTGCAAAAGGTTTTCCGTTAGCGTATTTCACCAGTATTTCGGTTGCCAATGGTTTTTCAGTTCCATTCACCTGTTCAATTGTGTAAGCGGGTTGGGTGTTTTGTGCCACCGCACTTCCAAACAGCAAAGGTGAACCCGCTATTGCGGCAACTTTTGTGATACGTGAAAGTAAATTTGTTTTAACCGGGTTGTTGGATTCAATGTAAGCATTTACCTGGTCCAACTGCCATGGAAACATAAATCCACATGGTTTCATGGTGTTTTTAATGTGAGCAGCAATTTCTGCAGGTTTCATTTTTGTGAAGTCGGCAATGTGGCGCTGGCAATTGGTGCAGTGGCGTGTGGTACCATTGTTGGTAATCTCCATTTTTTTTACGTCCTCGTCACACTGGAATTTGAAGTTGATTTTTTTCATATGTGGTATCAAAAGCTATAAGCGCCCAGTAACTGCCTGCGGTAATGGTGGCGCTTTCGTTTGTAAGTGTAAATAGTGAGCTTTGTTACATCGGTGTTGCTTATCTCAGACACATTTTTGTGAATTGTTTTTTCGCCTTTACGAGTCTTAACAGTGAACACAACGGTTGTGGCTTTGTTTAGTTTGTTGGTTTTTAAAATGGCGTAACCGGCACCGTTTGTTTCGTTTTTATATGTGTCAATCACCTCATTATTGTTATCAAACAATTCAATGGTTACGTGTGATGATTTAACAGGGCGTTCTTTTCCCGATTGAGAAAATAAAAATTGTACATCATACACTTCTTTTGGCCCGTTTATGATTTTGCTTTGCGAAAGATCTGTTTTCCATCGTATACATATGTTTTCCTGTAGGCTGATGGTTTTTTCAAGGCCAAAGGTTTCATTTTTCAATACAAGTGTTCTTGCATTTTTATACCGACCATGATCAAAAATGATTTTTCCATTTCCATCGGTGGTAACGCTGTCTACAAGCACCGATGCATGGTATACCTTAAAGGCTAGGTCAGTTAACACTGTTTTGTGTTTACCGGTAACTTCAATTTCAATTACTGGGTTTTGTGTTGGATCAACATGTGTTGTTTCAAATGTGGGTTCTTTGGTTTGTGCACTGGCCTGTGTTACCAGCAAAGGACTACTCAAAATGGCCGCAGCTTTTACAAAATTGTTCAGGTTTTGCTTTGGTTGTTGCACGGGATGGGTTGATTCCAGGAATTCGTTCAGTTCATCAATTTGCCAGGGGTGCATTATTCCGCAATGCGTATTGCTGGCTTTAATGGTATTGGCTATTTGGGCTGTATGCATTTTCCTGAAATCGTGTATGTGGTTTTGGCATTTCCCACAAAATCGCGTTTTGTCACCTTCCGGCATTTTTGCAGGATCCTTATGGCACACAAAAGTGAACTCAAATTTTTTCATATAAGATCAGTAAGGCATTATTGGTGGTTAAAAGTTAAGTAAAATTATGGCTGGTTGCAACCGTTGGATAAAGAATTTTCCAGTGGATGGTGTGGCATGAAATGAATTGATTTTCATTCCTTAACTGTTAAAATAAGTTGTGTAACCCCATAAAAAGAGTAGGCCCCTAAGAAACCAGGTGGTTCAAAGGGGCCATACAAACTAAACAAACAAGCCCAGGAGGAATTTCAAACATTTAAAATTCAGAATAAAGAAATATCTTATTTGTTACTCCAATTCCAGATACTTCAATATTTAAAATCTCATTATTTGAAATTTAAATACTATGGTTCCTAATTCATGACGGGAAATCGCTCGTCTTTTAAAAACCGGTAAATGGATGATTGACCAATATCCAGCTTTTCGGCAACGAGCTTAATGTTGTTGTCGTATTTTTTAAGGTAATAACTTATAATCTTGTAATCGTATTCTTTTAACGTCAGGTCTTTTTCCAGGATCTCCGGCAAGATATCACCTGTTGAAAGTTTAATGTCTTCGGGGTTGATTACTTTGCCGTTTGACATGACTACCGCCAGTTCAATAACCGCTTTTAATTCGCGCACATTACCTGGCCATGGATAGGTAAGTATTTTTGCGCGTGCTTCGCTGCTTAATTTGGGTTCTGGTAAATTATTTTCTTTGCAGTAAACCTGAATAAAGTGATTTGAAAGAACAATGGAATCTTTGTCACGTTCGCGCAGTGGTGCCAATTCAATTTGCATACCAAATAAACGGTAGTACAAGTCTTCGCGGAAATTCCCTTTCTTAATCTCTTCAAGCAGGTTCCTGTGGGTAGCTACAATAATGCGGCAATTGAATTTTACCGGTTTGTTGCTGCCAATAGGAGTTACTTCTCTTTCCTGTATAGCGCGCAACAATTTAGCCTGCAATCCCATTTCAATTTCACCAATTTCATCCAGGAAAAGTGTTCCCTCATCGGCTTCTTCAAATTTACCAATGCGTTTAAAGTTTGCACCGGTAAATGCGCCTTTTTCATGCCCGAACAATTCGCTTTCGATCAATTCTGATGGAATGGCGCCCATGTTAATGGCAACAAAGGGTTTGTTCTTGCGGCTTGAATTGTAATGAATGGCTTTTGCAACAAGCTCTTTACCTGTGCCGGTTTCGCCTGTAACCGTTACCGTAATGTTGTTGTTAAGTGTTTTTTCAATCAGGTCATAGGTGTTTTTTATAGCAGCGCTATGTCCAATAATGGAGGTTGAAAAATCATATTTTTTCTCCACTTCTTTTTGAAGGATTTCAATTTTTTGAACCAGGTTTGTTTTAACCTTAATGTGCTGAATGGTTGTGAGCAGGCGATCGCGAATATCTTTTGACTTGACAATGTAATCATACGCACCTGATTTCAATAAATCAACAGCAGTGTCAATTTTGTCCTGTTCGCTAATCACAATTACCTCAATAGAAGAATCGTGGGCTTTTATTTTTTTCAGAACATCCAAACCTTCCATGTCAGGAAGACGATAATCGAGTGTGATAATTTGTGGTCCGAAATGCAAATTGTCAAGACATTCCTTGGCGGTATGGAATTTAAATACCTCGTGATCGGGATTTAATTTTACCGTGTGCTCCAGCAAATTGCTGTACCAGGTGTCATCGTCAACCACAAAAATTTTAAATTGGTTTTCATTCTTTCGGTTCATATGGGCATAAATTAAAGATTGGTTCTTACTTCGTTTTCAAGTCGCGACCAGAATTCAGGTGCGTCTTTATCAATAAAGTTCACTATTTTATGTCGTTTAAGTTCTTCAATAATTTTTTTGTCGGTGATACCTGAAATGGTTACAACGGGTATGTGCAAATCATATTCATCCATTTTTTTCAAAAAGTCCAACCCATTCATGGCACTGCGGTTTTTTGAATCCAGGTAAAAATCCAGGAAAACCAAATCGCCTTTTACAATTTGTTTGAAATAGGCCTCAGCCGAGTCAAACCACTTCACTATATAACCGAATTTGTCGGTAATAAACTTTTTGATCAGGTCGGCAATAATCTCGCTGTCCTCAATAATTATGACTGTTTTTGCGTCCATGTTTCCTCCAATCTACGTGGTTATGTTCAATTTGGTTTTTAATTTCTCGTTTACGGCAGCAACACTCATTTTCACTTCATTTATCAGCTTGTATAAACCTGATTTGTTTATTTTTTCTGTTTCAAAATTTTCAATGTTCTTTAATTTATCGGCAATATGGTTAAAGCTCATATGACGTGCCGGTGCTGCCAGCCTGTGCGCCAATAAGGTTAACTCGCGGTAATCTTCAACCCTAAAAGCTTCTTCTATTTCTGTAATGGTTTTTTCAGAAGACTCAATAAATGTCTCGATCATTTTTTTCATAAGGACGTTGTCATCGCCAATAATGTTTTTAAGTTCTTCCAGATTTAATTCCTCTTCATGACCATTGATGTTGTTCTTGTCCATGTTTACCTCCACTGTTTCAAGTTTAAGGGTTTCTGCAATTATTCGAACCAATTCAGATTCCTTAAAAGGTTTTGTAATAAAATTATTCATACCAACATCGAGGCATTTTTTGCGGTCGATGCTAAGGGTTCCAGCCGTAATGGCAATAATAGGTATATTTCGCTTTGAAATACCAAATTCATTGCGTATTTTTTTTGTGGCTTCCATGCCATCCAGGTAAGGCATTTTAACGTCCATTAATATAAGGTCGTAATCCTCTTCATCTGATTTTTCCAGTACTTCTAACCCATCAACGGCATAATCAAGTTTAATGTTCCATTTGTCAAAAATATGTTCAAGTAAAAGGCGGTTGTAATTTTCGTCATCAGCTGCTAAAATTTTTAGTTTTTGAACGGCAGGTAAATCTTTAAAGAATACCGTTTTATGTTTTACAACCAGGGCCTCGTAATTCAGGTCAAAAGGTAAAGTAAGCTCAAAGGTGGTTCCGCTGTTTAACTGGCTTTCTAAGTGAATGGTTCCACCCTGAATTTCCACCAGCTTTTTCGCAATGCTCAAGCCAAGGCCGGTACCTCCATATTTACGGGTAATGTGCGCAGCAGCCTGGGTATATTCGTCAAACACCTGTTTTTGCTTTTCAGGTGCAATGCCTATGCCTGAATCAATGATTTTAATTTTCAATACAATAGTTTCATTGTTTTTGCGAACGCTTTGTACTTCCATTTTAATAAAGCCTTGCGCGGTAAACTTTAATGAGTTTGACAGGAGGTTTAACAACACCTGCTTTAAGCGCATGGGATCGCCTACAATGTACTCGGGTATATTATTTATATAAAACAAACTAAGCTGCAATCCTTTCTTTTGTGCTTCGGCTCTGAAAAAATCAAACACCTGCTGGAATATTTCCATGGGACGGAAAGGGATTTTTTCGAGTGTAAATTTTCCATTTTCCATTTTGGCATGATCAAGCACATCGCTTATGAGTTGCGATAAATGTTCTGAAGATTCACGTATAATTCGAACACTTTGTTCCTGGTCAGGTGTTAATTGTTTTTTGCCCAATTGTTCGCTAAATCCAACAATGGCATTTAAGGGTGTGCGAATTTCGTGGCTCATGTTTGACAAGTACTCCAGCCGTTGTTTTGCCAAATGTTCGGCACGATTTTTTGATTCACTCAATACTTTTCTAAAGCGTTGATTGGTTCGCAGGTACTTGAATACAATGATGCCGCTAACAATCAATACCAAAATTGTGAGCGCGCTTAAAATGGATATCATGAGTGTTGCTCCTGATGCACTTTCCTTTGAATTTTTGGCCGTAATTAAACTATTCCTGTATTCGTTTTTGCTGATCTTGTCAATTAACTGGCGAATGTTGTATGAAATTAAACGATCCTGCTCAATAATATGCTGCTCCTGTAGTTGCTTTTTAAGCATGGCCTCGCGCTGTTGTATTGTGAGTTCATCCAATTGTTTTGACAGGTTGGCAATAATGTAGTTGTTGGCTACTTTTGTTGCAGGTTGTTCCAGGGCCTTTTCTTCTTTTTCTTTTTTGCCAAATATTTTTTGAATAAAATTGCGCTTTTCAGCTTTTTCAACAACAGGAGCTGTGGTTTTGCCTGCAGCAGTGTCCTTAAACGTAGCAATTTTAGTTTTAAAATGCTGCAGTTGGGTAAGAGCCGTGGTTGAATCTTCTTTTATGGTAATTAATTCAAGCATTACTTCTTTTTTGCGGTCAACCAGTTGGCTAATTTCATTGATGCGATTAATTTGCAAGGGATCAAGTGCACTTAGTCGTTTTAATTCTACAAGTTTTTTCTTGCTGTTTTCAATATTGGTATAAAACCATTGTACACTCCCGGTATCACCACTGGTTGAATAACTGCGCGCATTCAATTCAGCATCGGTTAAATCGTACTGTATGTCTTTTAAAAGGTTCAATGCAAGGTTGGGTTTTCCTTCCTGGCTTATGGTATCAACAAGTTTATTCAAGCTCCGGTACGCAATATACCCAACTGAAAGCATAATACCCATGGCCAGTAAAATAGCCACTGAGAATCGCATCAGAAAAAATATTGCCTGCCTGTTTTTCATGCTTTTAAAAAAAAAAAAATCTACGTGTCTGCACCAAAGCTTTGCTTCAGATTCTTTTGCCTTATGGCCACTGATTAGTCACACAAGAACAGGTTTATGGACCTGTTATGGGTTGATAATCTTCTTTCTTCCCTTTTAATAGCCAGTTCTAAAGTGGCTTACTATTGTTTGGACACCCTCTTAGGTATCGCTTAAAAATAAAATGGCTCCCTGTTTTATTGAAAAAGGAGATTATGCGCTGTTAAATAAAGAACTTAACAGGGAGCCACTTTTATATTTTTATTAATTCACTTCAAGTACAAGGTATTTTGAACTCTTCCAGAATTCAACCGGATCAAGTATTTCAAGTGATGTTATATTTTTTCCTTCTTTCACAAAGTTGTATGAGTTTTCAGGGTGTGAGCTAAGTACGCGTGCTTTTGTACTGTTAACGGGAATGGACGTTGTTTCCAAAATATTAATCTCGTGCAGGTTTGAATTTGACATGCCTGCGTTAACTGACATGGTACGTCCTAAACCCAGCAAACCTCCCGTAGGTGTAACCGCACCATAATCTTTTAATTCGCGTTTTGTACCTTTAATGTACCATGCGGTATTTATTTTACGGTCTTGCGCGTAAAGATTGTCGGCTTTTATGCGGTTTTCGTTTTTCAAGCTGTCAACTTTGAATGAAAGCGTTTTCACATCTTTATCAAGTTGTGCAATCAATGACTGGTAGCCTAACACCGCCTCTTCACGCAAGGCAAGGGTGTGTTCCAGGTTTTTGATTTTATCGTTGTATTGTTTTTCACCACCTTTGTATTTGGCAATGGTGTTTTTTAATTCACTTATGCGTGTTTTGTTTTCTGCCAGTAAATCGCCCAGTACACGAATGTCCTGTTTGATTTTCTCTTTTTGGGCAGTTGTTAATTCCGCATCAGTGGTGGTTATGGTCGAAATGTTTTCCTGCAGTTTAACTACATTGATTTCTTCTTCTATTTCGTCCATTGATGTAAATACTTCCTTGATCACCGAATCTTTTTCGTGGATCTCGGCCAGGTAATCATCTTCGCGGTTCTTGTATTGGTTTTCGGCTGTTTTATCCTCACCGCATGCATACAGCATGGTAAGTGCCGAAAATCCGATCATATATATTTTGGTTGCTGATTTCATTCGTAATTTCTTTTAAAATTTAATTTTAATTCCTAAACCCGGGTCGGGCGACCAGTACATGTGTCCATCGGTGTTGTATTCAACAAATGGCTTTATGTCAAGTGAGAGTGCAAGTGGAATTTCACGAAAAGCGTATTCAAATCCAACTATACCGTTTATACCAATTCCAAATCCGCTTCGTTGATGGTACCACCAGCGGTTGCGGTAGTCGTCATAATAATAAACCCTGCGGTATGTGTTAAACGCTACGTGAGCACCCGCACCGTAGTAAAAGCTAAACCCAGGATCGGCACCAAGTGGCTTATAGCGTTCGTACAGTCCTGTAATGGTTAAATCATTTGGCCATGCACTTATAATAAATTCGTATGCGTTGAGTCCCGTATAGTGTTTAAATGTGATGCCTGATGACTCGCCTGCGCGAAGTCCTATGGCGTTTTGTTGTGCGTGCAGGTTTACTGTCATCAGGAACGCTGCCACTGCTAGTATCTTTTTCATATTAATTGGCTCCTTTCTGTTGGTTAATTTCATGTACTTAATAGCCATTGATATGCCATCAGCCTTTGAAACGATTTAATAAAATGAAAATCAATAATATAAGAGCGGATTCCCGATGCGATAAAATTACCAAAACGAGAAAGAGTTTAAAATTGTTCTCAATTTGGTAATGGATTTATGAACACTTTAGCGGGCGAATAATGGTACTTGTCATGATGAGCACCCCATTTGGTTAACTTGTGACAAGAGGTTTTAGAGTCGCTAAATAGGATTCTATGATTGAAGTAGAAAAAAAGACTAATTGGTTGACACAATCGCGTAGCGATTTAAAAATCATCCTTAATGCGTACAATGAGTATAAACAGCGTTTCTTTTCTGATAAGGTTAAACCTTTTTTTTCAGGTAACTTGAATTAACCACCACTGTTCCTGATACCAGGTCATGAATGGCTCTGCGTTCATCGTTGCTGCTCATGGTTAAAAATGAAATCCATCCAAGTAACAATTTTAATACATACCTTATAATGGCTTGCCCTATTCCCGGTTTTTGGCCTTCGTTGTTGTGCTTGCGCACACGGGTTTTCATAATTAAATTTCCAATTGTACCACCAAGACTAATGCAAACAGGTTCATAAACACCCCAAATGGCAAAAAATAAAACAATACGAATCCAGTCAGGTGGATTGTCAAATTGTTCAAGAATGTAGCCTGATAAAAACATGAGGCATATAATAACCAATACATCTGCAAATACGGCCTGGTAACGCACAACCAGCGATGGGTGTTTGTCCGGGTCAATTTCGGCTATTGGTTCTTCATTTTTTTCGGTTTGATCAATTATCATATCAGGTTATCCATTTAACAAAACCTCCTCAAATGGCATTTTCTCAAGTTCGTCAAGCAATTCGTTGCTTGGTTCAACCATAATGAGCCGTGAATTCATGTCAATTTTCATGCGCTCAATATTATCAAGCAGGCTTATTTTAACCGGGGTTTTTCCTTTGTAAAACAGCAAGCGTTCATGCAGGGCGTCAACCATTTCCTGGTTTACGTTATTGGTGTCAATAACCAATTCCAAACTTTTGGTATGATTTTTTCGCAAATGCTCAAGCATATCCATG
The DNA here is from genome assembly GCA_035299065.1 of Flavobacteriales bacterium. Classification (GTDB taxonomy): domain Bacteria; phylum Bacteroidota; class Bacteroidia; order Flavobacteriales_D; family UBA2798; genus DASPJQ01. Next base: position 4,203 of record DATGXI010000164.1, on the reverse strand, counting down.
TGCTTTACTTTGAACTCAACATTGTCTCCGTCCCAACGCTTTTCAAATTTACCTTTTACAATTACAAAGGTATTTTCTGTCATCAAATGTTTAAACTTCAAATAGTCTTCGCCAAATACCAAAAATTTTGCACTACCGTTGTAATCTTCAATTTCAAACTGGCCAAAACCATTGCCATTTTTTGCAATGCGGTGCTCACCTTTGGTAACAATGCCGGCCAATAACATTTCTTTGCCGGGGTATTTAAACTTCTCGTCATTAATGTCACTCACATTGTAGCGTATGAAATGTTTTATATCACGTTGGAACTGGTTTAACGGATGACCTGAAATAAAAAGTCCAACAACAGCTTTTTCAAGGTGTAGTTTTTGCAAAGTTGGCCATTCTTCAATTTTGGGAATTTCAGGTTCACTTATTTCAACACTGCTGTCTTCACCAAACAAACTTTGCTGCAAACTGTTTTCATCTTCCTTTACACTATTCCCGTATTTTATTGCTTTGTTCAATAAATTGTTTCCGTCACCATTATCATCCTTAAAATAGGCAGCACGCGGCACGTTAAACGAATCAAATCCTCCTCCATACGCCAATCCTTCCAATGTTTTTTTGTTTGCCGCTTTGCTATCAATGCGTTTGCATAAATCAAATATGGATTTGTACAAACCGTTTGCTTTGCGTTCCTGAACAATGGCATCAACAGCACCTTCGCCCACACCTTTTATGGCGCCCATACCAAAACGTATTTCGCCATTGGCATTTACAGTAAAGTGGTATTCACTTTCATTTACATCGGGCCCCAGTACTTTTATGCGTATTCTGCGACATTCTTCCAGGAAAAAAGAAACGTCTTTTATGTCACGCATGTTGTGCGTAAGGGTTGCAGCCATGAACTCAGCCGGGTAATTGGCTTTTAAATAACCGGTTTGCATAGCCAGCAATGCATAACAGGTTGAATGGGATTTATTAAACGCGTATGACGCAAACGCTTCCCAGTCACGCCAAACTTTTTCGGCTTTAACAGTATCTAAATTATTTGCTTTACAACCATCAATAAACTTGCCCTTCATTTTGTCCAGCACATCGCGCTGTTTTTTACCCATGGCTTTACGCAGGGTATCGGCTTCACCTTTTGTAAATCCAGCCAGTTTTTGTGACAGCAACATTACCTGTTCCTGGTACACGGTAATTCCGTAAGTGTCTTTCAGGTATTCGTCCATTCCCTCCAAATCGTAGGTGATTTCTTCAATACCGTGTTTACGCTTAATGTAATTTGGAATATACTCAAGTGGTCCCGGGCGGTACAAGGCATTCATGGCAATAAGGTCGCCAAATTTATCGGGCTTAAGTTCCTTTAAATATTTTTGCATTCCGGGACTTTCAAACTGAAATATACCGTTTGTTTCACCGCGTTGAAATAAGGCAAATGCTTTTTCATCGTCAAGTGGAATGTCATCTGGGTTTATATCAATGTTATGTCTTACCTTGATTAAACGGCAGGTTTCCTTGATTTGTGTTAGGGTTTTTAATCCAAGGAAGTCCATCTTTAACAGGCCTGCACTTTCAGCCACCGAGTTGTCAAACTGTGAAACCACCATTTCAGCATCCTTGGCGGTTGCAATGGGTACAAACTTCGTTAGTTCGTCAGGCGTTATAATTACCCCACAGGCATGCACTCCAATGTTGCGCACACAACCTTCAATTTCATAAGCCTGGTTTACGGTGTCAGCTTCAAGGTTGGTCCCTTCTGAAATCTTCCGGAATTCCTTTGCGCGCTGCATTTGCTCACTGTTAAACGCCTCTTCCAGTTTTTTATCAATTCCGTCAGGCGCCAAAATGCCTTTTAGGTTTGCTGCCAAACTATCGGGAAATGCCTTGGCAAGTTTATCGGCATCAGGTAAACTTAAATCCAATACACGGGCGGCATCGCGCAAAGCCGACTTTCCACCAAGTGTACCGTAGGTAATAATTTGCGATACCTTATCTTTCCCGTATTTGTCAATTACGTATTTAATAACTTTATCGCGCCCTTCATCGTCAAAGTCAATATCAATATCGGGCATTGATATACGTTCGGGATTTAAGAAACGCTCAAATAGTAAGTCGTATTTAATGGGATCTACATTGGTAATTCCCAAACAATAGGCAATGGCGCTTCCTGCGGCTGATCCACGGCCGGGCCCAACGGCAACGCCCATTTCGCGGGCCTTGGTGGTAAAATCCTGTACAATTAAAAAATATCCGGGGAAACCCATGCGTTCAATGGTGGCTAATTCAAAATCAAGGCGTGTGGTTATTTCCTCGTTCAAATTATCGCCCCAGCGTTTTTTTGCACCTACATAGGTTAAATGTTTTAAATAATTATTCTCACCGCGATTTCCTTTTCCTTCATCAGCAGGATCATTGTCGCGCTCATCTTTGAATTCTTCGGGAATATCAAATTTTGGCAACAATACATCGCGGCTTAATTTATAGTCTTCAATCGACTCAGCTATTTTTACGGTTTCTTCAAGTGCTTCGGGTAAATCTGAAAATAACTGCGCCATTTCCTGAGGCGACTTGAAATAAAACTCATCGTTTGGTAATCCAGGCCTGAAACCGCGCCCTTTTCCAATTGGAGTGCTTATTTTTTCGCCTTCTTTAATGCACAATAAAACATCGTGCGCGCGTGACGATTTTTTTTCTAAGTAATAATTGTTATTGGCGGCAAAGTATTTTACATCGTATTTTTTGGCCCATTGCAACAATACATTGTTCACTACATCTTCTTCAGGTGTGTTGTGTCGGTTTAGCTCGATGTAAAAATTTTCACCAAATAAGTTCTTGTACCATTGAAAAACTTCCTCGGCTTGTGTCTCGCCTACATTTAATATCAATGAAGGTATTTCGGCCTGTAATGACCCCGTGGTGGCAATTAATCCTTCTGAATACTGCTCAAGCACGCTTTTGTCAATACGCGGCACATAATAAAACCCATCAACATACGAAATAGAGCTTAGTTTTATTAAATTTTGGTAACCCGTCTTATTTCGTGCAATAAGTGGTTGCAAATAACCATTGTCCTGTACGGTTTTGTTTTTGTGTTCGCGGTTTACATATATTTCAGTGCCAATAATGCATTTCAATAAATTTTTCTTCTGATCACCTTTGCCGGCTGCTTCCAGTTCTTCGTTGGCAGCTTTAATGCCTTTGTTTGTTTTATCAACCGAACTCCAGAATTTAAAAGCACTGTACATGTTGCCGCTGTCGGTCAGCGCAATTCCGGGCATGTTGTATTTGGCTGCAATTTTTACCAGTGCATCAACCGGTGTGGTTGATTGTAAAACTGAGTACTGGGAATGATTTCGTAAACTTACATACTGTACATTCCCTGTAATCTCGGTGGTAACCTTTGGCACCGTGGTTGAAACCGTTGACTGGGTTTCTAGTTCAAATACCTGTAAATCTTTGGTTATTTCAACGGCAATATCCTGAAGGTACTTTGTAATGTCGGGGCCAACCTGTGATTCGGGGCGCGTAATGATGTTTTGCTTTAAACACTCAAATAAACAACGGGCATTGGCTTCAACGTCAAAACCTGCGTTGTGTGCTTCAGAAAATCCGCGGTTGAATAATATGGTATGTAGTTCTTCTAACTTTGGGTATTTAAATTTTCCGGCACGACCACCCGGTAATTTACAAAACTCGGTGGTTTCCTCGGCCGTGTCAATAACGGGCATGGGACTAACGACATTTTCAACACCCAGGCGTACATATTCAGCGCCAATTATGTTTTTATCAAAACCAATGTTGTGACCGCAGGCATATTTTGCCCTTGAACACACTTCACTAAACTGTGCAAGTGCATCAGCCAGCGGAATACCAAATTCATTTGCCTTTTCGGTAGTAATGTGGTGAATTTGTACTGCGGTAAACGGTATGGTGAACCCGTCAGGTTTTACCAATAAACTTTTTGATTCAATCAAATGTCCTTTTTCATCGTGCAGCTGCCAGGCAATTTGCACAATGCGTGGCCAGTTATCACTGTCGGTTAAAGGAGCGTTATAATTACGGGGTAAACCAGTGGTTTCGGTGTCAAAAACTAAGAACATGCTTCACGTATTTTCATTTACAAATTAGTGAGATTTTTTGGTATAAAGCACAGTGTTAACAACTTGGAATTATTTGCTAATCCATGTAAATCAGTAAGTTAAATTAAAAATTATC
>DATGXI010000163.1:0-5558 GCA_035299065.1 Flavobacteriales bacterium | reverse complement strand
GCTGTACGTGATTGTATTGTTACCCGTTGTTGAGAAGTCATTGTTTGAATAAGAAGTTTCAAGGACAATGTTGCTTGTACCATTCCATACAAAAGGAGTTCCCAGTGTATGTGTGTTTACACCCGGTGCAGCACCAGTTGTGTATGTTGCAGCAGGTGAAACAATAGTTAAACCTGTTTGAAATGCTGCAATGGTTGTAATGGCAGTATGTCCCATTTTAATTTCAAACGATTGCAGGGGTACAGTTGTGTTAACCGATGCGATGTTGAATCCAATAGAAGAAATGCTGGATCCGGCCGACAATCCCATTGCACTGAGTTCTGATGCAAGAATCAGGTACTGGTGTTTGTTACCACCATAATAGTGGGAGTAAGGATTTGGATAAGTTGTGGATGTAGTTGTGGCAAGTGTAGTGGTTGATGTTCCGGTACCAAGCGTTCCTGTCGTAGGAAAACTGGACGTTGCATTAAGTGTAGTACTACCACCTGTACAAATATTCACACTTGAAGGTGTCATTATTGGTGTACTCGGCATAACATCAATTGTTATGGTAACACTGGTGGTATTGACACATGTATTTACATCAGTACCCGTTACAGTATAGGTTGTGGTTGACGTTGGACTTGCAGTAACGTTTGTGCCGGTTGTACCTGAAAGCCCGGTTGCTGGTGACCAGGTATAAGTAGAAGCACCAGATGCGGTAAGGGTTTGAGATATTGTTCCGCAGGCAGCGGCTGAAGGAGGCGTAACACTAATTGTTGGAAGCGCATTAACAGTTAAAGTTAATTCATTTGAATAGGCAATAACCGGACCTGAAGAACATGTAGTTCTTAACCTGTAATAATAGATTCCCGCTGTAAGTGCAGCAGTTGTATAAGATACGGTAGTTGCTCCGGTTCCACCTGAAACGTTTCCAAAACCAATACCACCGCCTGTTGTAGAAATTTCCCATTGATAAGTGATTCCTGAACCAGTTGAGGATCCGGTTGCAGACATGGCATAAGTTAATCCTGCACATACAGTTGCAGTAGTTGGAGCAATGCTTCCACCAGTTGCAGTAACACAACCGGCAACGCTTACTTCATCGGCTCCCATATCAGGAGTTGCAGCATCACGCGTGTTACCATCTATATCGGTTGTAACAGTGGCAATTACTGCAGCTTTCGCATCTACATCAGTAATGTTGGCCGCACCTGTATTGAGGTGTAAATCGGTTGACGAAATAAACGGAGCGGCAGCCGTTGAAGCAAATGATGCATTATCATTTGTTCCAGCAACGCTTAAAGTGGATGTATAAGCACGCATATTTGTAGCGGGCGATGTGGCAGCAGGATTGAAATTGGCAGCGCTATAACCGGTAAATGTTGTAGCAAGTATGCCAATATAACTGGTCGCGGTTGAACCTGAATAATATGCGTTGTTGTTCAAGGTGAGATTCATTGTGCTTGTTGCGCCACTTGGTAATTGAATACAGGCATGTGGAGTTGTGGCCGAACCACCTGTCATTGTATTCGAGAAAATATTATTGCGAACATCTATTCCGGTAAGACCTGTGCCCGCGATACCCAAACACGAAGTGACATCAGTGTTGGATGATGTAAATACCGGCCCCGATAAATACACACTGTTGTTATAAATTTTATGACCTGTACCTGCATTAATAAGGATTCCCCTCGCGCCAAAAGTAGTTGTAGTAGCACTGTTGTTAGGACACATGCTTATATCACGAATCATATTATTTTGAACGGTAATGTTGCTACCACTGTTCAAATAAATTCCCCTTGCTCCCCAACCACCGGTAGAGCGTGCATACACGGTCGAGATTATATTGTTTGAAATAAGACCGCTTGTTGCTGATCCTCCTGAAATAAAAATACCACCGTTTGAAGCACCACCGCTGTTTTGAATGTTTGAAATAGTGTTACCTGAAATAGTATAGGTTGCACCGGTAGTTGCCGATGCAATAAGAATACCGTTGGAGCTGGATGCTGAAGTTCCGTTATTGGTAACCGCTGTAATGGTGTTATTGGAAATTGTAAATGTTCCTGAACCCATAGAAGCATTTAACGTAATACCGTTCATTGCAACCCCAACGTAAGATACAATGTTGTTTAGTGTATTACCTGTTATGGTTACGCTATTTGCTCCGGTTACAAATATTCCTTGTGTATACACGGTGGTAGTTGGTGTAGTAAAGGGGTATGTTCCCAGTGCAGCAGCAGTTCCAAGCGTATTATTTGTAATGGTTATTCCTGTTGATGAGGTGGCTCCTGCTCCAAGGAATGCTATACCACGTCCACATTGGTTAATGGCGCAGTTGTCAACCATAAAGGCATTTACTGTTGCGCTGGCATTGAACGGTGTAGTAGTATTTGTAACGGCAAACGAACTTGTAGGGCCACCACCAGGCGCAACAACTACACCAAATGTTGTGTTTTGTCCACCAACTGTTGCTGAGGTTAAAGCGGCAGAGTTACATGATGTTGCACTTCCGTTAGCTATAATATTTTTAATAGTTATGTTGTTATTATCCAATTGTGGTGCAATTGTTCCAACGGCAACACGAATAACAGATGTAAATGTAGTTGTACTTGCTGCAGTATTTACAATGGTAAGATTCCTGTTGGTGCCTGCAGTATTTGGATTATCACCATCAATAGTCACATTGTCCGCTCCATTAATATCAATCACACCAAAGCCACTTGCTGAAGCAAATGATATGGTAACTGCATCAACAGTTGGTCTTACCAGTACTGAAGTATAAGAAGAACCCGTAGAGGCTCCACTGCTGTTTAAGAAAGCAGTAGCTACATCGGTAAAACTTGCAGTAATGTCAACGGTAATGGCACCTTGGTGGGTACCGTTATTAATGGAGGCAAATGCAGTGCTCAGGTTTGGATAAGTGCCCGAAGTTGTTCCTGCTGTGGCCGTCACGTTTACGTTCTGGCTTTTAGCCACGCCCATAAACCCAAGCATTAGTACCAAACCAATCGCAACTCTGAATGACAGGATACATTTCGTAAATTTTTTAATCATAAACGTGTAAATAAGAATTAATAAAATTCGGTTTTTGAAAAAGGCAGGTGAGCGAAACATGCGAAAGGCAAAATTCCGTTTAGTGATTGCTGTGAGTAATCAAACCATGGCTTGATCCTGAAGTGGTGTAAGGTTCCCGTAAGTTGTTAAAGAAAGCAACTCAACAACAAGGGCAGCAAAGGTAAGGAAATGCATAAATTCCCAATACAACCGTTGATATTGATTGGATAATTGTTCATTAATGAACGAAAAAGAAACCGCACGAAAATATAATTAACTTGAAATCAATCAGTTTAATCGAAATGCTTGTATATACATTGTTTATAGTCCTACATATTAATTTGATTTATATTCATTTATGCCTGAGTAAAACGGAAATAAAACGTGTGATGTTAGAATTTATCGGCTTGCATACCGTTTTACATCCCGCCATTTTGCATCCGGTCTAAAACCATTTGATTGTTCGTAAAACGCTTCGCAGACATTTAAAATTAAAAAGAGTGGGATTGAATAAAAAACGAAACTTAAGCCCCTTATATATGCACACCAATTACACAAACATCATCCACCTGTTCATAATCACCTCGCCAGGCAATAAACGTTTCGTCAAGGCATTTTAGTTGTTCAGCACTGTTGTGGTCATTTATTTTTTGCACCAGTTTTTCAAAACTTGATGACTTGAATTTTTTTCCTTTCTCGCCACCAAACTGGTCAAAATACCCGTCACTGCTCATGTACAGCTTATCACCTTTTTTTACCTGTATTTCTTGACATGTGAATTGCTTTTTTTCACCAACATAAATACCAATGGGTTGTTTATCGCCTTTAAATTCAAGTAAATTACCATTGTTTATCAAGTAAAGTGAATTGTTGGCACCGGCAAATTGCACCATGTTTTTTGAAGGAATGTACCTGCAAAATGCAATGTCCATACCGTCTCTGTTTTCACCAATTGCCCCTGTTTGTTTTAATGCAATAATTACCCTTGAACGCAATTCATCCAAAACAACACCCGGTTCAACATGTAATTCTTCATTTACAATTTGGTTAAGCAATCCCGACCCAAGCATACTCATGAATCCCCCGGGTACACCATGTCCGGTGCAGTCAACCAATGCCCACATTACCGAATCTTTTTGCTGCGAAAACCAGTAAAAATCACCACTCACAATATCCTTAGGCCTGAAATAAACAAAATGTTCGGGCAAATATTTACGCATGGTTTTTTCATCAGGCAAAATGGATTGCTGTATGCGTTGTGCGTAGTGTATGGAATCGGTAAGCTCTTTGTTTTTTTCTTCAATGATTTCTTTTTGGTTCTGTATCTCTTTTGCCTTATTCACAACTTCGGCCGTACGATCAGAAATGATTTTTTCGAGCAGCACTTGCTTCCTGCGCATCGCGCGTTCGCGCAGTTTAATAAACAAATAGAACGCAATAACAAGAACAAGTACAATCAACGAAATAAACCACCATGTGAGCCAAAACGGACGCCCAATGGTGAATGTAAGCCGAAGGATTTTACTTTGAATGCCGTACCCGTTAATAAGTTTAATTTCAAGTGTGTAATTTCCGTGCGACAAGTTTGTATACCGAATTTGGTTAGAAGCACCATTGTCAATCCAGGCTGAATCAAGCCCGGTTAACCGGTAATAAACCCGGTGTGGCCTGGGACCTATCAACTGGTCGGTGTACACTTCAAAATTCAGAAAATTTTCATTCCAGCTAAATATTTTTTTACCCAAGCTTAGTTCGCCCATCTCAGCGTTGCCAAGCAAGCGATTTCCTATTTTGCATGTAGAAATATATAGCTCAGGAACCCTTGAAGGAATAACAATTTCATCAGGATTGATCACAAGCATACCCTTTACGGTGGCAAAAAATAAATTGCCCATATTATCCTTCCCTGATTTCCCTTCAAATGTGCCCAATGAAAAGGTCAGAATATCATTCATTTTCCGGTAGGTTTGCTTCAAAGGATTGTAACGAATAAGCAATTTTCCCGAAGCAATCCACAGCATGCCTGAATTATCCATCACACATGTTTGAACACTTGCTGCACTGTCAAGGCCAATTAACGGGTTGATGTATTTGGCTTTGCCACTTTTGAGATCAAAAGCGTATAACCCATTGCTGCAAACAACCCACAGCGCATTATTTTTGTCAATGTAAGTTTGCTCAATTGTGCTGTCAGGAAAATAAAATTTTCCAGTTCCTTTTGATGAGTATGTTTCGTAGGTTTTTGATTTTGGGTGAAAAGCAATGAGCTTGGTTGCGCGGGCACGCATGAGCCATGTATCTTCCTCCAGCCACTGAACACTACCAATGTCTTCCTGTGCCTGTTTAAAAACAAAAAAAGTATCAAGTGTTTTTTTTGCTTCGTCAAATTTTAAAAGAACATTATACAAGTTTCCACGAACCAAAACAGGTAACCGGGGGTCTTCCCCGGCTATTGGTGAGGTGCCGGGCAAATTTTTCGTATCAACTGTTGGCATTTTTTTACCGGTTTTTTTGTCTACCAC
>DATGXI010000162.1:0-25146 GCA_035299065.1 Flavobacteriales bacterium | reverse complement strand
CACCGGCCGTTCCCTGGACATTGGCACTGCGGGTTTCCTTTACACCGCGCAGGTAAATGGTTACCGATTTGGTGGTTGACTCTATTTCTTTGGGGCTGGTTTGCGCATTTAAGTTGGAAACAAAGCCCAAAAAACCCAGTGCATACAATAATGGTTTATTCATGTCTTGGCAGTATCTTCTAATTGGTTACGGGCAAATATAGTGTTGTTTTTTCGTTCCAGGCTGGTTTACCAACCTCATTAACAATGCCAAGGCTTATGATTTATTAACAGTTACTTTTTTAAAGCCGGTGCATTTTAGGGGGAACCAACACCGTTAAACATGTAATTTAGCTTTATGAGTAAGCCTTTGATACTTGTTACCAACGATGACGGAATTACCGCACGTGGAATTGCCGCACTGGTTGAAGCTGTAAAAGACATTGGCGATTTGGTGGTTATTGCACCTGACAAACCCCAATCGGGAATGGGACACGCCATAACCGTAAATAATTTGTTGCGGTTGGACAAAGCCGAAGTTTTTCCGGGAACGGATTGCTATGCGTGCAGCGGCACTCCCGTTGATTGTGTTAAACTGGCCATTTACCAGGTTATGCACCGCAAACCCGACCTGGTTGTTTCAGGTGTAAACCATGGGTCAAATGCAAGTACAAATGTGCTGTATTCAGGAACAATGTCGGCAGCGGTTGAAGGCGCACTGGAAGGAATACCGTCAATTGGTTTTTCTCTTTGTGATCACCGGGGTGATGCCGATTTTGAAGCATCAAAACTCGTGATCAGGAAAATAGTTAAAGCAGCACTTGATAAAAAATTGCCGGAAAACGTTTGCCTGAACGTAAACATACCAAAAGGAAAGTATGCAGAATTAAAAGGAGTGAAATTTTGCAGGCAGGCTAAAGCGTTTTGGGACGATAAATTTGACAAGAGGCAGGATATGTTTGGCCGCGATTATTTTTGGCTAACGGGCGAGTTCAGGAATTACGATGGGGGAGAAGACACCGATATTTGGGCGTTGAACAACAATTATGTTTCAATTGTACCCATACAATTTGACATGACGGCTTACCACGCACTAAGCCATTTGCACAACTGGAACATTGAGTAAGAAGCTGTTTTGAAACGAAAAATTATGTCAGGGGTTAGCGGTTCATAAGGTGATGTAAAACGGAATGAAGGCATTTAAGCTGACATCCCACAACAAATTTTATATACCCGCAAGGAATATAAGCGAAAACCCGGCCGTGAGATGATAAAAAAATTAAGTTTAAAAATGAAAATTTCAGGCGAAGTGAGGCACCCGAAAAATACACATGCAATCTCACCCGTCTCAACAAGCAATACGTTGTATTCAATACCAAAAAAATGAAATTCAGAGAAAAATACGATCGCCCCTGGTTTGGTTTAGTAACGGCTGCCGTTTTGCCTATACTGGGTTTTTTTATGAGTTATGGGGTTAAATATTACCCGTATCCTATAAAAGCATACTGGCGTGAATTCATGTACAATACCAGTGAACAAACAGGGATTTTTACCTTGAGCATGATACCCAGTCTACTTTCATTTTACTTCATACTTTTTCAGTGGAAAATGGAACGAGCCAGTAAAACATTTGTTGGTATAAGCCTTATTTACGTTACCATTTTCATGTATTTAAATTTTCTAAGCTGATGCGCCTTTACATTATAGCGGGTGAGGCCAGTGGCGATTTGCACGCTGCTAATTTTGTAAAAGAATTAAAACTGATTGATTCAACCATTGAACTACGTGGTTGGGGTGGCGACCTGATGGAACAAGCCGGTGTAAAAGTTGTAAAGCACTACCGCGATCTTGCTTTTATGGGATTCATTGAAGTGGTAAAAAATTTACGCACTATTTTTAAGAACCTGAAAGCTTGCGTTGAAGACATTGAGGCATTTAAGCCCGATGCAGTTTTCATGGTTGACTATCCTGGATTTAATCTGCGAATTGCTGAAAAAATCAAGCCCCTCAATGTAAAAATATTTTATTACATATCACCGCAGGTTTGGGCATGGAAACAAAACCGCGTGCACAAAATAAAAAAGCTGGTAAACAAAATGTTTGTGATCCTGCCATTTGAAAAGCCGTTTTATAAAAAATTTGATTTTGATGTTGAATTTGTTGGTCACCCTTTGCTGGATGCCATTGAACAATTCAGGCAAACAAACAGCGGTGATTTCAGAAAAAAAAATGATATTGACGACCGCAAAATAATTGCGCTTTTGCCAGGCAGCCGTAAACAGGAAATATTGGTAAAACTTCCGCTTATGCTTTCGGTTATTGATAAATTCAGCGACTATCATTTTGTAGTGGCAGCAGCGCCCTCATTGCCGCTTGAATTTTACGACCAGTTTAAAATTCCCCAAAAAGTTTCAATTGTTTCGGGCCAAACGTATGCGTTGCTCAATAATTCATATGCAGCCCTGGTAACCTCGGGCACGGCCACCCTTGAAACCGCACTTTTTAATGTGCCCGAAGTGGTTTGCTACAAGGGCAGTACGGTATCATACCAAATTGCAAAACGCCTTATAAAAGTTAAATACATTTCGCTGGTAAATCTCATTGCCGATAAAGAAGTGGTGAAGGAACTCATACAGGCCGACTTAAATCCCATAAACATTGAGGCCGAGCTTAAAAAAATTACCCAAAACGAGGCAAACCGCACGCGCTTATTGCGTGATTATGCCAATTTGCGTGAACATTTAGGTGGAAGCGGGGCCTCAAAAAATGTTGCCATTGGGGTGTTTAAAAGTTTGCAACATTTGCCCTGAGTACACGTAAGATGGAGGTAAATTTACCCCATAAACACAATGTACAGGCTTATTTCCATATGGTTGTTTTGTATTGCTTGCCACCAGGCCCTGGCTCAACCCATCAATATTGGGCTTTTTAATGCCAGTACCAAAACCAAAATAAGTTTTGTTCCCCAAAATTGTAATTACCTTCTATCGGCCGACAGCAATTGTGTGGACACCCTAAAGGCAGGAGCGTTGTTTACCGTTTCGGCAAATCCTGACAGTACGTTAAGAATGGTAAGCCTTGATAAGGATTATGGAAATTTTCGTGAACTGTTAATTACCGCGCTCGATTCAACGGGTGAAATAAAATTTAAGGCCCTGGTGCAAAACGGCAAGGATAAATTTTTTACAGGCGATTTTAAATTCAAGGTACACAAGAATAATTTGATACTGATGAATTACCTTGATATTGAAAGGTACATTGAAGCAGTAATGGAGTCAGAGAGTGGGTTAGGGCATACACTAGAATATTACAAAGTGCAGGCAGTAATTTCACGTACCTATGCACGAAGTAACGCGTTTAAACATGTAAAGGAAGAAGGATTTAATTTGTGTGACAATACACATTGCCAGGCCTACAAACACAAAGGGAAATCAAATGCAGTAATTGTGCAGGCAGTGCGTGAAACAAAAGGTATTGTAATGGTTGATGATTCATTGCGTTTAATAACTGCAGCTTTTCACAGCAATTGCGGTGGCCAAACATCAACCTGTGAAATGGTTTGGAATAAGCCATTGCCCTATTTAAAAAGTGTACATGACAGTTATTGCGTTGGGTCGCTCAACGCCTATTGGCAAAAACAAATGACATTAACCGAGTGGTTGGCCGCATTCAAGTCTTGTGGTGTTGACATTACCAACCAAACATACATAGCAAGTGCTACAAACTATGCATCAAGTTACCGCCAATATGGTATTAAATGTGGCGATAAAACAGTTCCATTCAAAACCCTGCGGGCATATTTTAAATTGAAATCGGCTTTTTTTAATGTATCATTGCTTGATGCAAATACAGTGATTTTACAAGGCCGTGGATTTGGCCATGGCGTTGGATTGTGCCAGGAAGGGGCTATGAAAATGGCCAAGGCAGGAAAATCGTATAAAGAAATACTTACACACTATTTCACCAATTGCCACATAGTAAGCTCAAGTGAACTAAAGGATTTTTCGGAGGAATAGTTAATTTAAGCCTTTTTTCGCTTTTTAATTATATATAAAAACGTAGAAAAAAGTTTCTGCCATAACATAGAGGTGCCTTCAGCGCAGACATAGAAGTAATAAGAAAGTATTCGTAAGTATACATCAAACGTTGTGATCCGGCAAATCCCGGAATACATTTTTTCAAAAGCATGCTCAAAATCACAAATAGCAAATAACCAAAAACAGAGAACGACTAGTGCCATGTTGCCCTTGAATCAAAAGCAAATAAACCAGTATAAATGGATGCGTTTTGGGTATTTAATAGCCTCTATGCTCATTATTCCCATAGCACTTTATTATTGCAAGTCAAAAGAAATTGAGTTCATGACCACTTTTGGTTTTATTGGTGCATTGTATTGCATGGGCTTTATTTTATTTTTCAGGCAGTATATTTATCCGCCTGACCTGCGCGGGGCCTTCAGTATAAGCCTTGGCCTGGTGGTAAATTTCTTTTTTGTTTTTTTTCTTACCGATGAAGGATTTGTTTACAGTTGTTACTACTTGTTTTTTTCATTCCTGTGCCTGCAGGCTATTGTGGTTATTGGCGTGGCAATAATTACTCTTTTACAAAAGAAAACAAACCTTGAATTGCTCAACCGTAAAAAAATGAGCGGTAAAGACTATTGGTTTATGGGGCTCACCATTTTAGCCATTGGATCACCTTTATTGGTGGCGCCTTACCTGCTGGGAAAACCGTTTATGGACATGATGAATTCATTGGAAGGATCAGACTATTGGCTCATGTGGACAGGGTTTATCATGGATCTGGCGCAACAGCTGTTTATCATTTACCGCATTGTATTTGCAAAAGGGTACCAGAAAGAGATCAACGAAAAACAAAGCAAGCTGATGAAGGACTGGGAACCCATTGTGAACATGATGTTTTTTTTGGGGCTGATGGGAATTTTTGTGGTGATGTTTTTATGACCCTTCAAGAGCATTCTTAAAAACTTCTAATATACGTTTACGGGCAAATTCATGTTCAACTATTGGCTTGCAGTATTTTTCCGTTCCAAACTCGGGCACCCATTTTTTAATATAGGTAAATTCGGGATCAAATTTTTTGGTTTGCAAAGCGGGATTAAAAACCCTGAAATAAGGTGCCGCATCGCAACCACAACCTGCAGCCCACTGCCAACCGCCAACATTTGAAGCCAATTCAAAATCCAGTAGTTTTTTAGCAAAGTACGCTTCACCCCAGCGCCAGTCAATCAATAAATGTTTGGTAAGAAAGCTGGCTACAACCATGCGCACCCGGTTGTGCATATGGCCTGTTGTATTTAATTCACGCATGCCGGCATCCACCAGCGGGTAACCCGTTTTTCCCTGGCACCACAAATCATATTCCGTTTCATTGTTGCGCCATTTTATGCGATCATATTTGGGTTTAAATGCATGGGTAACGGTGCTGGGGTAATGGAAAAGTATCATTTGGTAAAAGTCACGCCAAATTAACTCGCCAAAAAATTTTGCATTTAATTTCCGGGCCTGTGTTGCAAGCTGGCGAATGCTGATGGTGCCAAAACGTAAATGAATACTTAAGCGCGAAGTACCATTTACAGCAGGTAAGTCACGTGTGGTTTCGTATTTTTTAAGAATAGCAAGTGGGGTTTCACGCCCAGGAAATGCAATGCCTGTTTTTTTAAACCCAATTTCACCCAGCGAAAGCATTTTTAGTGGTTTTGTTTTGAAAAGGGATTTGAAATAGATCTCTGTAGGATAGGATTTTAAATAAAACGCATCCAGTTTTTCAAGCCATTTACGGGAGTAAGGTGTAAATATGCTGTAAGGTGTTGAGTCAGGTTTCAGGATTTCGTTTTTTTCGAAAATAACATGGTCCTTGTATCCTTTGAAATCAATTTTTTTCTTTTGCAAAAAAGTATATACGTCTTTATCGCGGTCCTGGGCATAAGGTTCATAATCCCTGTTGGTAAACACCGCTTTTATATCAAATTCACTTATCAGTAATTTCCAAACATCAAGTGGTTTTCCGAATTTCACAAGTAAGGATGAGCCCTGCTTTTCGTAAGCTGTTTTTAAACGTTCAATTTCATTGTAAATAAAATTTACCCGGGCATCGGTTTTATCTTCCAACTCATCAAGTATGGTTGAATCAAAAATAAACAACGGCAGTACATTTTTATTTTCCTTAAGCGCATGGTACAAACCCGCATTGTCAAAATTGCGCAAATCACGCCTGTGCCAAAAAATTGAAATGGATGTTGCCTGCACTTAAAATTTTGTTAACTTGTTGCCTGTTTTACCACTAAAGTATTTAATATATGGATATACGCAGAATTATTCTTATTGGTTTTTTATGCATAAGCGTAGGGCAGGCCCAAACCCTTACACCCGAAGTGGTATCAAATTCGGGAGAATTTTTCAATTCCACAGCAGGTAGTTTGAGCTGGACGCTTGGGGAACCCGTTATTGAAACATTTAGCAATGTAACATCAACACTTACACAAGGATTTCAGCAAAGTGAGATAAACCTGGTTGGCACAACAGAGTTGAACAACGATGTTTGTATTTCTGTTTTTCCGAACCCAACCAGCGGAATGATTTATATACAGTTAACAAATCCGCAGCACAATTACCTAACCGTAACCGTGTATTCAACAGGAGGGTCGCTTATAAGTCACTGTGATGTTTCCGGCCAACAGGAATTTTACACGGATTTAGGGGCATTTCCCAACGGAACATATATATTGACAATTACCGATAAAAACCAGTTTAAACAGTCAGTAACCATTATTAAAAAATAAGTATGAAAACGATAAAGTACATTTACATTGCTCTTTTTACTTTTATTTCGCTGAACCTTTTTTCGCAGGCACCGCAAGCATTCAAGTACCAGGCTGTAGCGCGTGACAATGGTGGTAACTTATTGGTAAACCAGGCTGTTTCCTTTCGCATTAATATTTTATCGGGTAGTACATCGGGCACTTCTGTGTATGCCGAAACGCACACAGCAACAACCAATGCTTATGGACTGGTTACACTTAATGTTGGTGCAGGAACACTTGTATCAGGTTCGTTCTCGTCCATTAGCTGGGGGAGCAACAATTATTTTATCAAGATTGAACTGGATCCTGCAGGCGGTACCGCATATGCTTTAATGGGTACAACGCAATTATTATCGGTCCCCTATGCTTTATATGCTGAAACATCGGGAAGCGCTACGGGCGGCACTACCGGGCAGGACATATATGAAGTTTATGGAACCGCACAGCTGCCGGTAACCAGCGCAACAACATCCTATGCATTAATACCCGGATTAACCCAAACCATTACCATTCCATCAAATTGTGAAGTATACGTGCATACAGATGGCGGAATTCAATGTACGGCTACTGGTTCTGCATATTCCATTGTTGATGTAGCCATATTTGTTGATGGGGTTGTATCATCACAAGCCGGTGTTCGAAGAATAGTTGCTGCAAACACCACCGGCCTTGCACAGGTTATTGAAAATTGGTCGTTTGGTAAATCGTATACGTTGTCAGCCGGAAATCATACGTTTTCAGTACGCGCAGTTTACCCTAGTGGAACAGGTGCTTCAACAGCAAACGTGAGCAGCTCCACAGCTCCACAGTTGCAGGGTGTTTTAACGGTTACGATCATTAATAAATAGGTATTCTAAATTTTTGAAAGAACTTCATCAAGGCAAATTTTAAACCACGTGGTGTAGGAGCCGGGGTTCAATTCTACATCTTGTTTCAGGGTAGCAATGCTAACCCATTTATAGCTCATTACTTCATTTGAATCCGGAAGGGGATCTCCTTCGAATTGACCAAAAAAAACATGGTCAATTTCATGTTCTGAAAGTTGATGATCAAGCTCAGCTTTATAGGTGAACGAAAATTTTTCGTCAAGCATACAGGTAAATCCCATCTCTTCTTTTAACCGTCTTGATGCCGCCTCAGCAGTAGTTTCGTTTGGTCGTGGGTGACCGCAGCAGGCATTTGTCCATTTTCCGCCCGAATGGTATTTCTCCATAGCGCGCTGGTGAATAAGCATTTCACCTTTCAAATTAAAAATAAAAACCGAAAAGGCCCTGTGTAAAAGTGCTTTTTGATGCGCTTCCATTTTTTCCGCCACGCCTGTTTGCACATCATTGGCATCAACCAGGATTACAAATTCTTGCGCATGGTTCATAAGCCCTGTACCCTTTCTTTTTCTTTTTCTGTCAATACATTACACTTATTGAGGTAGGCCTTTACATTTGTTTTATATGTCCCCGGTGATTCCGATTTAAGGTGTTGTAAAATGTATTTTTTATCGTCCTCCACATTTTGGTTATAACCCAGGAAGGAGGGCGATTCACTTTGAATGCAAAACCGGATAAAACGCGCATCAAAACTATCTTTTATGGAAAAACTTTTAGCAATATCGTCCTTACACAGATTAAAGTATTTTAGTTTTTTTGTAATTGAGCTGGTAAAGTTGGCTTCAAGGCTGTAGTATGCTGAACGATAGCAATAGTAAATATGATCTTTGCTGGAACTTTTTTCAACGGACTTTAACAAAACGGGTAACGACTCTTTGTTGGCGGCAGCATTAAAGTATCCGTCACGTAAACGTTCAAGACCCGGTGCCGGGCGCAATAAAAAAGGAATAATGAATGCAAGAAAAAATTTCATAAAAGGTTGAGGCTATGTTTAACGTATGATCCCAGGAATAAACCGTATTTTTTATTGTTTGGTATCCGAACCCGTTCGTTCAGTATTTTTTCAGCAGGCAGGCCTTTTATTTTTTTAAATAATCGGTAGTAATATACGTAGGCCACGTAAACGCCAAAACGCGCATCTTTGGGTAATTTTTTTATTCCTTCATAACCGTCTTTAAAATCAATCTCAATGTTTTTTTCAATTTCTTTTTTAGCACTGGCATTAAATTGTGCCATATCAACACCCGGGAAATAAACACGGCCCAGGTCGTGGTAATCGGATTTGAGGTCACGCAGGAAATTAATTTTTTGGAAGGCTGATCCCAGTTTCATGGCATGGGATTCCAGTGATTTATATAGGGTGCCATTGTTTTCTGTAAACACTTTTAAGCACATAAGACCTACTACTTCAGCCGAACCAAGAATGTATTTTTCATATCCATCCTGGTCATATGCTTTTTTTTCAAGGTCCATTTGCATGCTTTCCAAAAAGGCATCAACCAGTTCAATGTTTATGCTGTAGTCGTGTACCACCTTTTGAAAGCTGTTCAGGATTGGGTTCAGGCTTATTTTTTCGTTTATGGCATTGTAGGTATCCTGTTTGAACCGCATAAGCAAGTCCAATTTATTGTAATCATGAAAGGTGTCCACAATTTCATCGGCAAAACGCACAAAGCCGTAAATGGCATATATGGGATTTTGAAAACGGCTGTTAAGGAATTTAATTCCCATTGAAAACGATGTGCTGTAAGAACGCGTGGTTAACTTACTGCATTTAATGGATACATCATCGTAAATTTTTTTCATACGTCAATTTCTTAAATAATTCATGAGTTGTTTGGCTGCAATTTCACCGGATATAAGAGAAGGAGGAACCCCCGGCCCGGGTACTGTCAATTGCCCGGCATAAAACAAATTATTTATCTTTTTGTTGTAAACCTTGGGTTTTAAAATAGCTGTTTGCCTTAAGGTGTTTGCCAACCCATAAGCGTTACCCTTAAATGAGTTATACTCGCGTATAAATTCTTTTTTTGCAAACGATTTTTTAAACAGTATTTCATTTTTAAATGTGTCACCGGTTTGTTTTTCAATGCGGTCAATTACCAGGTTAAAATAGTGTTCCTTTATGGCATCGGTCTCATCAATATCGGTTGAAACAGGAATGAGAATGAATAAATTTTCGCAACCGGGAGGCGCAACAGTATCATCGGTTACAGAGGGCGCGCAAACATAAAACAACGGACTTTGGGGCCATTCGGGTTTATCGTATATAGCGGCTGCGTGTTTGGCAAAATCGGCATCAAAGAACAAATTATGGTGCAAAAGATTTTTTATTTTTTTTGAAACGCCAACGTAAAAAATGAGTGACGAAGGAGCCAGTTTACGTTTGTTCCAATACGCGTCAGTGTAGTTGGCATGGCCGTTTAAGAATGTTGATTCCACGTGGTGGTAGTCAGCTGCGGCAATCACCCCGTCAGCCGCAAATGTTTTTGTTTGTGAATTTATACTTTCAATTTGCCTGCCAGAAATGTTGAAGGATTCAATACCTGTATTCAGGTGTATGTGAACCCCTTTTTCTTTTGCCAGTTTAGTCATGGCTTCGGTAATTTTGCACATGCCACCCATGGGGTACCAGGTTCCCAAAACCATGTCGGCATAATTCATGAGGCTATACAAGGCTGGTGTGTTTTCAGGTTTTGCACCCAAAAACAATACCGGGAACTCGAGCAACTGTTGAAGGTGTGGGTTTTTAAAGTTTTTCCTGATCTCTTTGGATATGGGTGAGAACAAATGAATTTTGAAGAGGGAAGACACCACGCTCCACTGCATAAACTCAGTAAGTGACCGGCCTGGTTTAAACACCAGTTCTTTCATACCCTTGTTGTATTTATATTCTGCCGAGGCCAGGAATTGTTTGAGCTTATTGGCCGAACCTTTTTCATGCGCTTCAAAAAGTGCGTATATACCATCCAGGTTAGCCGGAATGTCCATGCGTACATTGTTTTCAAAAAACACGCGGTAGGAAGGGCTTAGCCGTTTCAAGGTATAATAGTCATTAACGGATTTGTCAAAAAGATTAAAGTAGCGTTCAAAAACATCGGGCATCCAGTACCAGCTGGGTCCCATGTCAAATAAAAATCCATTGTGTTCCCAGCTACGGCAACGCCCACCAGTTGTGTCATTTTTTTCAAACAGGGAAACATCATGACCTTTTGAGGCCAGTATGGTGGCTGATGAAAGGCCGCTGAAGCCCGCACCTATGATAAGTGTTTTAGGCATGATGTGCTTTTTGCTTTAACCAGTTTAAAAACGAAGAAGGATTACTTATGTGTTCAATGTTATTGGGCAACTTTAGTCCTTTTACGGCTTCCTGTCCTGTGCAAATTACAATGGGCAAGTTCTTAAAGCGCTTATCAAGTGCGTTTATGATGGTAGCCGTGTAGTGCGGTTTTATTTGTGAAACCTGGAAATAAAACAGGCCTGCCGGCTTAACGGATTCAACTACTTCGCTTAATGTGTCAAGTGGAACGCGTTGGCCCAGGTAAATGGTTTTTACGCCATAAAAGCGAAACATAAAATTTGCATACAAAAGTCCTATTTCATGTTCTTCGTGCTCGGGTAAAAAAAGCACCCAGGTGCTTGTGGAAGCGGGTATCTTTAGTTCATTTATGCCTGCAAACATTTTTTGCCGAATAAGGTTGGTCAAAAAATGTTCCTGTGCAGGATTCAGTTTATTGACCTTCCACAAAGTGCCAATGCGAACTAACATGGGATGCAAAATATGTTCATACGTATACTCCATACCATAACGCGTAATACATTGTTTGTACTGCTTTGTAAACGCACTTTCATCGTATGTCATGGCGGCAGCAATAAATGCATTAATAGCGGCAGCATACAATACAGGAACATCGGTTTTTCTTTTTTGCAAAAGACTTACCTTTTTATACAAATCATCGTTGGTAAGGCGCGATATGTCACCAATACGCAGTCCGGCATTTAACAACGTTGAAATATTCAGAAGCTTTTTCAAATCAGCATCGGAATAGGAACGTATGTTGGTTTGGCTGCGCGTTGGCGTAATTAACTTATACCGCTGTTCCCAAACGCGCATAGTATGTGCCTTAATACCAGTTAGTTGCTCTAAATAGTGTATTGAATACCCTGACATTTTGTTTAATGTTTTGCAAATATAGTTAAACAAACTATAAATGCAAAATGTTTTTAAATAAACGTAATATGCTGACTATGAATAACTTGATTAAGTTTATAGCATCTGAAATACCTACGTATTTAGGGGCTGTCTGGATTTCCCATGCAGCAAAGCTTAAAATTCCCATGCAAATTTGAGGTGAACGAATAGTACGCAAACACTATAACAGTGTGTTAATTCAACCGATTAAAATAACTGTTTTTACAGTGAAAGTGTAAAGCCAACCTGTAGCACATGATTGCTTTCACATTTTATGGCATCGGCTTTAATAATAAACTGGTTTAAGTAACCCAGTGTGGTGGTGTATTTACCCTTAAACGTAAACCCAACTGCACCTGAAATCCTGTTTTGGTCAAAAATATTTTTTGTCACATGTTTTCCAAACGAAACAAATACTTCATCCATGGCCGTAAAAAACAAATCGCTGTTTGAGCTTTCGAAATGTTTTAAATTATAATTGACCATGAAACGGTAGCGTACCCGGTTTAAATAACGCGTGCTGTCGGATTCAAATTCACCGTTGCTGTTTTTGGTTTTAACCTCAAGCCAGCGTTGTTCAAACCTGTACCGGTGTGCAAACTTAAATTTACCATTGGTGTGGCCAAAACTCATTTGTTCCCAGGCGCGGTGTTCATTAAACACATAAGCCACGGGTTGTTCACCATAAGGGTAAGTAACAGGTAGCGCATAGCCCACCGCAAAATTCACACCGGCTTTGGTTTTGTATTCAATACCTATGCGGGGCAACGATTGCTGCCAGTTTTCCCCAAAATCAATCCTGCGCCATTGGTATTCGGTAAGTAAGGTAAACTTGCTGTTCAATTTAAAATTGCCATTGTACACCAGCCATAAAAATTCCTGGTTGGCAATGGTACGGTTGTTTTGTGCCTGTAGATTACAGGCCATCATCAAAAAAAGAAGGTAAAGCAGCACACGCATGCACGCAAAAATACAAATAAATCAACGTAAGGCTAACGGTTACTAATTCAAAACAGAACCGGGCAATGAACGCTTATAATCACCAAGAACACAGGTTGTCATGTTGCATGATTCCCATTTCAAATTGTGTCATGGCTTTAGTTTGATAAAACGCGCAAACTTATAAACCTGACCGGGAATAAAAACCTGGTAAACACCACCAGGCAATGCATCAATATTTATGCTGGTTATATGTCCTGTTAATTCGGTTTCCAAAACCACTTTTCCCCATACATCGGTCACAACAGCGTGTGTTCCTGAAACGTTAGTAAGTTGAATATTGACATAACTGCCCGATGGGTTTGGAAAAACACTTATATCATTCAGTTCAGGATGCAGTTGCTGTTCAATGGAAAGCGGAATGCTGATGGTATTAAAAGCGGTGTTTGTTACAATGGGAGCATTGTAGTCAAAATAAATATAAGCTGTATTCTTTATAACGGTGCCGTTGGCAAGTCCTGTGTTGGATTTTATCCTGTACATAAACCAACCGTGGCTTTCAGGCTCATTGCTTGTACTGTCAGGTAAATTTATTCCGGCAAACGTTGCTTTTAAAACATTGCCATTCACTACATGTAAATTCATAGCGTGGCTGCTGGCAATAAAGTCAAGGGTTGACAGGTTAAGGTTATTGTCCAGGGTATCGGTAATGTTTACGTTCATAGCTGGTGCCGTACCGGTATTTTGAAAATGAACGGTGTAAGTAAACTCGGTATTGGGTGCCACAGCGTGGGTTGGGCCAATGCCCGGGGGCACAACGTCTTTTACATTTGGATCATAAGCAGCAGCCACCACCACTGTTTTAATAAATGTATTGTTGGTTGAATCAAAATCGCCAAGCGTAGGTGCAATGGTTGCTATAAAATCAACAGTGTCACCCAGTATAGCTGTTGTGTCAGTTTTAAATGCAATGGTTTCCATTATACCGGCCAATGCTCCACCGGTTGTAAGGTCAAGGTTGGTAAAATTCCAGGTCAGGCTGTTTGGCCCCGTACTTGATGGCGGAGTTGTTGAAGAAATAAACGTAAAAATTGAATCATAGGTGAGCGTGAATGATCCGTTAGTGGTTACGCACGTATAATTTTGCGCAAATAAGTTCACGTAAACATTGTTGCCCGGTACAGGAATTGAGCTAACTACGCTTACTGTCAGATCGAAAACCGGCATGCAAATCATGCCAAAATCAAAAGTGGCAGTACCTGGCCCGGTGGTATATGTATACGTTCCTCCAGTTGGGCAACTGGTGGCAAGGCCGTACCCCGGATTTATTTTCAGGTTAACCGGTGCACCGGTATCTACATTCATTTGGTAATATCCAAGGCTATCTGTTTTGGTTGAAGTAAGTAAATTGTTTAACGTGTCATATAAGTATACCATGTAGTCGCACAAGGGTGTTTCACCTGAATCAAAAACGCAATTTGAATTACTGTCGTCATAAACATAACCTTCAACATTTCCACATATACCTGAGCAATAATTGGTATAAGTGGCCGTGTCACTTGAATAAGGGCCATTCAAAACAATGGTTACCGGGTACGCCCCGGGCATTAAATACACATGCGCAATTGAATGAACATACACTCCACCGGCAGGCAAAGTAAGCATCAACCACTGTGTTGAGTCTTGTCCGTCACCAAAATCAATGTACACTTCAACCGAGTCAACAAACAATCCAAAGGGCCCAAAATTATAAATGTGTAGAGAGGTTAATGAATTGGCCGGGGCCGGACAAAGCGGGTAATTAGCTTCGCCCGCATAAGTAATTTGCAAATCGGTTTGTGTTTTTCCTGTAAAGGCAAAAAGCAAACAAAAGCAAAAGGCCAGGCTGAGGTTTTTGGACATGGTTTTCATATATGTTAAATATAAAAAAAATCTGCTTGATGGCCAACTGATATGAAACATAAAATCAAGTAAGGGTATAATACCCACATTAGCAACCATTAACAGCGGCAATAAAAAGCGGAAACCCCGCTATTAGCGGGGTTTCCTGGAGTAAGCAACATAACATGATTTTGCAATCATACTACTTGTTTAAGTGTGCGGGGAGGATCTTTTTCACAAGAATGCCTTCAACCCTATATTAAGGAACTGGTTTGACTTGTTTGTGCGGTATAGACATGCAAGTTCATTCAAAAGTTGCATGCCTTTAAAACTTTAATGATTTTTACCATTCCCGGTCAAAAAATTACCGTTGCTTTTCCAGGCACATTTTCTTTATCCAGGCGTGTCCCCTCAAACAAATAAGATGTATGAATTCAGAAGTATCAATCATACCGGTTTAAAAAAAACGCATATTAGGCATAGCATCGGGATCAGCCCTACTTCTCACTTCTATATTTTTAAATAAAAATCCCGCCTCTTGTTTTTACACAAGGGCGGGATTTTAACATACCATGGCATTTGTTTTAGTATGCCATGCCTCTCCAAATATCTCTTTTACCTTTCATTCGCAAAATAATTTTACAAATAAGCAATGCAAAAGGTACATAAATCATTACGGTTGGTAATCCTATATGGCCAAACACAACGCGTGCATGTGCTTTCATGCGCATCATAATTAAATACATGGCCGGTACCAATATCAAGGTTAAAAAGGTTGCAAAGCCCAAACCAAAAATCATGGTCCAGCTTAATGGTCCCCAAAATGCAACACTGTCACCACCAAAAAATATGTGTGGGTTACCCGTGGTAAGTAATTTTGCAAAGTCCATGTTCAAACCAACAGCTAACGGAATTAAACCTAAAATGGTGGCAGTGGCAGTTAACAATACAGGTGTCATACGTGTACGGCCGGCTTCAAGAATGGCCTCATAGGTTTGCATACCGCGGTCTTTCAACTCATCGGTAAACTCCACCAATAAAATTCCGTTCCGCACCACAATTCCCGCCAGGGCCACAATACCAATACCCGTCATAATTACACTAAAATTCATTCCAAAAATGGCCACGCCCAGGAATACACCAATAATGCTGAAGAAAATTTCTGATAAAATCAACAACGGTTTTCCCAATGAGTTAAACTGTGTAACAAGTATCAGGAATATAATAGCCAGCGATGTTAATAAAGCACCTCCTAAAAACGCACCTTGTTCCGCTTGCTCTTCCTGCTCACCTGTCAATTTAATGTTTACGCCATCAATGCTTTTATAATTATCAATGGCAGCCTGTACATCTTTTACCACCACATCACCCGTAAATCCATTTAACAAATTTGAATAAAGGGTAATTACACGCTTTTGATTTTTACGTTTAATTCCACCAAAACTGGTTGTATCAAGCAGGGTAGTGAATGATGAAATGGGAACGCTGCGTATCATACCACCCATGTTCATGTCACGGTAGGTTACACGTAAATTTTTCAATGCTTCCAAATCGTTGCGTTGTTCATATAAATAACGCAATTGAATAGGGTATTCATCGTTCTGGTCGCGGAATTTTGAAATTTCTTTTCCAAATACAGCCGAACGTAATTCCATACCCAATTGTCCTGTGCTTATGCCTTCCTGGCTTGCACGTTCGCGATCAAGGTCAAAAATAACCTCGGGTTTACTGGCTTCAAAATCGCTTTTCAACTCTTCAACCCCACCAATATTTTTGCTGTCCAAATACAATTTCAAATCGGCAGCAGTTTTTACCAGGTCATCAATGTTGTCGCCACTAATTTCAATGTTAATGGGTTTTGCAGTTGGTGGTCCGGCTTGTTCCTGGTCAACGGTAACTTCAGCTCCGGGTATGCCTTTTATCACTTGTCTTATGGTGTCCAAATATTTTGCAGTGCTCTCACCTTTACGTTTAGCAAACTCCACAAAAGCCACCTCAATTTTACCACGGTTGGTTTTTGGAATTGGCGGTTCATCGGGTCTTTCCTGCGTACCCAATGTTACGTTACTGATAATTGATTTTACAATGGGGTTTTTCTTACCAACCACTGCTGTAATTTTGTTTTCTACCAGGCGTGTAACCGAGTCGGTATAGGTTGGTGCTGTACCTTCAGGTAAATTAATATACGCATACACAAAGTTCGGGTCGGCTTTTGGGAAAAACTCAACACCTGGTTTTGCAAGTATCAAGGCCCCAATTGAAATAAAAAACAACACAACGGTTCCAACAAGCGTCAAAGCAGGTCGTTTTAAAAACTTTTTCAATATTCTTACATAAGCATCCTGTACCGCAGGCCAGGTTTTGGTTTGAAACTTTGTAATGACTTTATTAAAGAAGAAACGGTTAAGCATGTAAAATATGATCAGGAAAGTCAACAGGTTTCCTACCAGTAAGTTTCCGCCTGCGTAAAACAACAAGGCAAAAATACCCATGGTAATAACCGTGTATTTTACGTTGCGGTTCCACGGTTTATATTCTTTTTGGTGTTCTTTCATGAAATCAACCGCAAACACCGGGTTAATAATGTACGCCACCAGCAATGAAGCAAGCAGGGTTACAATCAGGGTAACGGGTAAAAAGAACATAAACTGCCCAATGACCCCGTCCCAAAACGCCAGTGGAATAAATGGAGCAAGTGTTGTAAGTGTTCCTGATAATACGGGAAGAAAAACTTCACCTGCAGCCTGTTTGGCCGCTTCAAATATGCTCACTTTTCCGTTCGCAAAAATCCGGTGCGTGTTTTCAATTACCACAATGGCATCGTCAACCACAATTCCCAGGGCAAGTAAAAAGGCAAACAACACAATCATGTTAAGGGTAAAACCAAGGTTTGGCATGAGTATAAACGCTATACACATACTTAACGGAACACTAAGCGCCACAAAAATGGCGTTGGTTGCACCCATAAAAAACATAAGGATAATTACCACCAGTATAAAACCAATAATAATTGTATTGATCAAATCGTGCAGGGTTACTTTTGTTTTTTCACTCTGGTCACCGGTTATGGTAATGCTCAAATCACTTGGTAATACCGAGCGTTGTTTGGTATACTCTTCAATTTTCTTTTTGTCAAATTCCTTTTCCTTAAAGTATTCCCTGGCAAATTCTCCTTTAGGTTGCATGGTTGCAACCAGGTCCATAATTTTGTCGCTGGCTTCAATCAGGTTGGCCCCACCGCGTTTAATTACATTCAGCGTAATTACATTTTCACCATTCATGCGCGCAAAACTTTCCTGCTCTTTGGTGGTGTCAAGCACAGTTGCAATGTCTTTTAACCTGTAACTTCCACCGCTCATGGAGTTCACGGTGGCGTTTTGCAATTCATCAACCGATTTAAATTCTTTCTTAACGCTTAGTATTTTTTTCTGCCCTTCTACTTCAACGGTACCACCTGTAATGGTCATGTTTTCGTAACCAATTGCACGTTCCACATCGCCCAGTGTTAAATTGGCCGCCTGCAATTTATACATATCAACATTGATCTGTATTTCCCTTTCAGGTGCACCAATTAATTCAGCACGGGTAATTTCCTTCATGCTTTCAATGCGGTCCTGTATTAACTCGGCATGTTGTTTTAATTCAGCTGTACTGAAATTACCTGCAATGTTTACTTTTAAGATAGGAATTACATCTGAAAAGTTCATTTCAATTACCTGCGGGTCGGCCGGTAAATCTTTCGGCAAATCCTGCTTGGCTTTGTCAACCGCATCTTCAACACGTTTTTTAGCAACGGGAATGTCCACATCGGTATTAAATTCAACAACTATACTGCTAAAATCCTGCACCGAGTTGCTTATCATCTTTTTTACACCGCTAATTGCCTTTAATTGTTTTTCCAGCGTTTTGGTAACGGTGTTTTCAATGTTTGAAGGCGATGTTCCCGGGTAAATGGTACTTATGTAAAATTGCGGCACCACAATTTCAGGAAACTGCTCTTTAGGCAAGGCATTGTAAGAGCGTATACCCCAAAATACAATGATGATGGTAAGTATATAAATGCTCGTTTTATTTTTAATTGCCCAGGTACTGGCAAAAAATTCTTTTATCTTATGTCCACTCATGGCTTAAGGTTTAATGTCTGGTTATTTTTGAACTTTTACAACTTCACCATCGGTTAAACCTGTTTGGCCCGTGGTTATTACTTTATCGCCTGCACTCAAACCTTTTGTAATTTCAACATGCCCTTTATAGGTTAAGCCTGTTTCAACCGGGGTTTTTTTGGTTTTGAATTTGCCTTTTTCTTCAACCAGTAACAACACGTATTTCCCGTTCGCATCTTTTTGAACAACTGTTGAAGGGAGTACCAACGCATTTTTGTTTTCGTAGTCAATGATTGAAAGTTTGGCAACCATGTTTGGTGCAAGTTGGTCGTAATGTTTTTTGTCAATTGGCATTTCAACGTTAAAGGTCCTGTTCAGCGGATTAATTTGCTGACCTGAATATTTGATTTTTGTTTCAAATTCCATTGCTGCATCAGGCACTTTCACCACAACTGTATTTCCTTTTTTCACGTTGTTGATGTAGGATTCAGCCATCTCGGCTTTTACTTTTAAGTTGTTTTTATTCACTATGCCAATTACAGGCATGCCGGGCGCTATGACTTGTCCCGGTTTTACATCAACTGCATCAATGGTTCCGTTAATGGGACTTTTAATTCTGCTCATGCTTATTTGCTGGTTCAATGTTGCAATGCGTGAGTCCATTGCGTCCACATTGTTTTTTGCACTCAGGTATTGCACTTCACTTCCAATACCCTGTTTCCACAAGCGGTCTTGTTTTTCAAACAGTGTTTGTGCAAAACTGCGCTGCAATTTTAACTCCTGCAGTCCCTGAACCATGGTTGCGTTATCGGTTTCAGCAAGCAATTGCCCGCGGCTTACCTTGTCGCCAACCTTCACATATACTTTGGTTACGTTGCCGCCCATTTCGCCACCAATCTTTACGTTTTCATCGCCTTCAATTTTACCCATTACATCAATGCCGTGGGTAAATGGTGTTCCAGCCATTACAGTTGGCACAACGGTTTTTATTCCCGTTTCTTCTTCTTCGCCTTTACCGCCAACTTCTTTGCGCAGTTTTTCTACTTCACTTGTCAGTTTTGAAAGTTCAGCTTCCTTGGTTTTCAACTCTTCTTTTTTCTCTTTGAGTTGTTCTTCTTTTGATTTTTCACCTCCACAGGCAGCTAAAAACAGGCTCAGTACAAGTGCGGTAATTTTTATAGGTTTCATATTTAAAGGTTTCATGGGTACTTACTTATTTTGTTGGGTTTGCTAATGTGCCGTATGCTTTGTCCATTTCGGCTTTCGTACTTAATACAGTATATAATCCGTTAATATAATTTGCCTGTGCATTCAGGTATTGCATTTGGGCCTGGTTCAATTCCATGCTGGTTGAAATACCTTCTTTGTATTTAACAAGTGTTTTTTGCTGAATTTTATCGGCCAGTTCAAGTGATTGTTTTAACGTGGTTAAACTTTCCATGGCAAAATTCAGGTTCAGTCGTGCACTTTCAGCCGCTAGTTTCAAACCGTTTTCGGCATTTTTTAAGGTGGTTACCGATTTTGATAAACTCATTTGCGCCTGTTGTACTTTGTAATGGCGCATGCCGCTTGCAAATACCGGAATGGTTAATTTAAGTCCCCAAATGGTTGTTGGAAACCACCTGCGGTTGTCAAACTGGTCTAGTTTGTTGCTTGGTAAATTGTACGAGTGTGTGATAAAGCCGCCAAATGATGGAAAATATTTTGCTTTTTCATTCATTAAACTGTACTCACCCAATTTAACCTGGGTTTGCAGCAACTGGTACTCGGGTAAAGCAGCTGGTGAAAATTCTTTGGCTACGTAGTCTGCAGCGTTGAATTCGGCATTCAAACTGTCAATGGTTTGCGTAATGGTAATTTCATTTTTTATATCAATACCCATGTTTAGCTTAAGCAAATTGTAGGCAAGCTTTTTCATGTTTTCGGCACGTATAATATTGTTGCGCATGCCTTGAATGGTAAGCTCCAATTGCTCCACATCCTGTTTTTCAATCAACCCTTCTTTTTGAATGGCATCGGTTTCACCCCGTAATTTCTCCATTTGCGCAACGGTGGTGGTAAGGGTTTTAATGTTCTCATCGGCAATGGCTGCCATGTAGTATGCCTTCACCACTTCGTTTTTTACATCAACCGTAGTTTTTTGCTCAAGCAATACCTGCAGTTCCATGGCAGTTTTTGATGTTTTAATGGCAACAAAATACGAACCGTCAAAAATCAATTGTGACAGGGTTGCACCGGCACTGGTTTGGTATTTGGTACCAAATTGTACGGGCACCAATAAATCAGGTGGCGCAAGCGGACTAAAGGCATTTGCAGGAACTACAGTTGTTGGAATGTTCAGGAAGTGGTTGAAGGTTGCCTCAACGTTCACCTGCGGAAGTCCCATAGCCGTTATTTCCTTTTGCCGTTTTTTAAAGATCTCAATATCGGTGTGTGCGTTTTTAATTAACGGACTGTTTTTCTCGGCATAGTCAACAGCTGCTTTTAAAGTAAAGGCAGTTGAATCCTGTGCGTTTGAAACCGTACCTAGAAACGCCAATGCTACAATTAATGCTGGTTTCTTCATGGTTTTGTTATATAAAAGATTTTAGTTTATTGTTAAGCTGTTTATGGCCTTTTTCACTGGCAATACCGCGCAGGTGGTAACGCATAAGCTCAGCATAAATGGTCCCGAAATCGTATTGCTGCAAAACAGCATCGGTACGGTCGGTCATGGCGTATACTTTTGTTACAAAGGCGCGCGCAATTACATCGGGAATTAAATCGTCCCGGTAAAAGCCTTCTTCCATTCCTTTTTCCAGGTTTTTCTTTATGGTATCAAAAACAAAATGCAACTGGTGATTGTTCATCATTTGCCATGCCTCAGGATAGTATTTTTCCAGGTCATAATGTATGGAAGGGTGAATGGACGCAAACTTTGTTTTCACATGTTTGGTAATCATCAAACTTTCTTCCATGGCATTTGTTGCCTGCTTCTGAATTTCGGCAACCATTTGCTTGTCATCGCTGCAATACTTCTCAAGCGTTTTTAATACCAGGTCCTGCTTGTCGGTTACAAACAGGTAAAGTGTTTTTTTCGATACCTTAAGTTCATTGGCAATATCGTCCATGGTAAGGCTTTTAATACCATACTTCATGAATAACCTGGTTGACTGCTCAAGGATCGCGTTTAATTTTAAATCCATGGCGCCAAAAGTAAAAACATTTTGAATATCGGAAACGAAAATTGGAAAAAATGTTTCCTGTGTATCGAACGTTTCCTGTAATTTATTCATAATGCGTTTATTGTATAGACAATTATTTGGAAACGTTTA
This sequence comes from Flavobacteriales bacterium, assembly GCA_035299065.1. Lineage (GTDB taxonomy): Bacteria > Bacteroidota > Bacteroidia > Flavobacteriales_D > UBA2798 > DASPJQ01. The sequence continues at coordinate 3,031 of DATGXI010000162.1, read as the reverse complement.
ACCATAAATTAATATAGTGCAGGTTCCCGGCCAAATATTTTAGGGTATCAAATCTTTTTTACCACACTCCCCTCGGCCTGGCGAGATATACATAAAATGAAGGCCTACGCTTTTTTTGAGGGAAAGCAGGTTGACACGGATTTTTCGCCCCGAATAAGAACTTCATACAGGGTGGATATTTGTGAAATGCCATCACGGCTGCCAAAAGGGGGGGGAGGTGAGGCATTGGTAAATTGGTACCCTTCGTGGCTTTTTTTTCTTTTTACTACGCTATCTATGCTTTCTAAAAATAGCGTAGCGTCTTTACTTCTGCATTTCTATGTGTGTGTGTGGTTAAAAATTTCATTTATTTGTACCTGATATGGAAACGAAGCAAAAACGATCAGAAATTGCCGGGTTGTTAAAACAACAACCCGTTGGAACACAGGTAACCGTTATGGGTTGGGTGCGCTCAATACGCAACGACCAGTTTGTGATTATAAATGATGGCAGTTGCCTGGCCAATTTGCAAACCGTGGTTGACTTCACAAAATTTGGTGCCGAACTTTTAAAACGTACCACAAACGGTGCAGCCGTTTCGGTTACCGGGCAATTGGTGGCTTCGCAAGGCAAAGGCCAGGCCGTTGAGGTAATTGCTGAGAAGTATGAAATACTTGGCGATTGTGATCACGATACATACCCGTTACAATTAAAGAACCGTCCAAGCCTGGATTACCTGCGTGAAAAAGCGCACATGCGTTTTCGTACCAATACATTTGGTGCTGTGTTTCGCCTGCGTCACGCATTGGGTTATGCCATACATGATTATTTTCATAAAAACGGGTTTTATTATTTTCACGCACCAATTTTAACAGCAAGTGATGCCGAAGGTGCGGGCGAAATGTTTACCGTAACAACATTGCCCTTAAACAATGTTCCAAAAACACCCGAAGGCAAAGTTGATTTTAAAGAAGATTTTTTTGGGAAAGACACCAAGCTAACCGTGAGTGGCCAGCTGGAAGCTGAACTTGCCGCCATGGCATTGGGTAAAGTATACACATTTGGGCCAACGTTCCGGGCCGAAAACTCCAATACAACACGCCACCTTGCCGAGTTCTGGATGATTGAACCCGAAGTAGCGTTTAACGATTTGAACGATAACATGGACCTGGCCGAAGGCCTGTTAAAGTATGTCATAAAATATGTGCTTGACAATTGTGCCGAAGATTTGGAATTCTTACAAACGCGTTTGAGCGATGAAGAAAAACAAAAACCGCAAAACGAGCGAAGCCCAATGCCTTTGCTGGAAAAATTAAATTTTTGCGTTGACAATGACTTCCAGCGCCTGACCTATACCGAGGCCATTGATATTTTAATGAAAAGCAAACCCAACAAGGAAAAAAAATTCCAGTTCCCTGTTAACGGGTACGGCACCGATTTGCAAAGTGAGCACGAACGTTATTTGGTTGAAAAGCATTTTAAAAAACCCGTAATACTGACTGATTATCCAAAAGAAATCAAAGCCTTTTACATGCGCCAGAACGATGATGGAAAAACCGTTCGCGCCATGGATATTTTATTCCCCGGCATTGGTGAAATGGTGGGTGGCAGCCAGCGTGAAGAACGTTTGGACAAACTGGAGCAACGCATGAAAGAAATGCACATCCCAACCGAAGAAATGTATTGGTACCTTGACACGCGCAGGTTTGGCACCGCACCGCACGCAGGTTTTGGTTTGGGTTTTGAACGTTTGGTTTTGTTTGTTACCGGCATGACCAACATTCGTGATGTGATTCCTTTTGCAAGGACTCCGAAGAATTGTGAGTTTTAAGAATGCAAAATTTTATTGTTGCTGAAAACGTAAATCAGGCTGACATTGAAAAAGCTCTTGTTGACCTTTCAAATCTTTATTCAGATACAGGTTTTACCAACGGTATAAAATTGTATTCAAATAAGGGTAAGCCCAATTCATTCTTAATACTATTCTCAAACAATCCTGATTTTGAAAGGTTCAATTATTTTGTGAATTATCTTGAATACCCTGTTGATGTAAGCGTACCTTTTATTTTTATAAAGGGGTTTTACCAGGTAAGCAGTATTATAGATTCGCACGAATTTAAAAAGGGGAATTGGATAATGGTTTATGTTTCCAAAAATCAAACTGAAAATGATAACGTCAATATAGTGAATGAGCTTAATGAAAGTTATTTATATGATTTTGGTGGCAGGCACAAAAAATTAGACTTTTGCGAGCAAAAATTTGTATTGATTTCACCTGTTATGGAGAGTTATAATTTCATTAGAGAAATCAACCTTTCTTAAATCTTGAATTTCAAATCTTAAATTATCTGGCCGCCTTAACGGGCTTTCACTCATAGTCCTCACCTAAAATTTGAATGTATTCCCGAGGCACGGGGGATCTCATTCAAATTTTAGGCTCCGGGCTATCCGTTCAATCCCTGGCGGGGTCTACCCGGTAAAACAAGGTTAGTCGAAAATGTCTAATGGTTATCAAATCTGTGAAATCCGTTTAATCTGTGGCTAAAATGAACTGTGAAATCAGCGGTCACCTTAACCATCAGCGTCATCACCTTTCCAAAAAATCCGTATTTTCCCTTAGTCCTTCAAACCCGCTTTTCCCTTATTTTCCCCCTATGAACCTCAAACTTATTTTTGCATTTGTTTTACTTTGCTCACTGGTTAAAGCCCAGGACAACGTTCGCCTTATCATTAATCCAAAAGGCCATACTTCCATCATTAGCGGTGTTGCCTTAACCCCCGATGAAAAATTCCTGGTAAGTGTTAGCCACGACAAATCGGTAAAAATATGGAGCGCTGCATATGGCAACCTGGTTGATGAAATTCACGGTGAACGGGGCGAGGGCAGTATAGGCCAGTTGTATTGCCTGGCCATAAGCCCTGATGGAAAATACCTGGTTACCGGTGGGTATTTAATGGAGCAAAAAGAAAATGTTGCCTGGGGCCTCATTCGCATTTATGATTTCAAAAAACGCAAGCTCATAAAAGTACTCAAGGGCCACACCAACGTGGT
>DATGXI010000161.1:0-10362 GCA_035299065.1 Flavobacteriales bacterium | reverse complement strand
AAAGCATTTATTGTAATGCCGGTAATAAACTCAATTGTGTGATTTGCAAATTGATACTTTACCAGCGGGGCGCTTTGAAAACCGCAACCAGTCCCGTCAGTTCAAAACTGCCCGCCTGTTCCGTTCCGCCTCTTAATTGATAATTGTACATTGATAATTATCCCAATACTCTGCGAAAAACCTCCTCAATTTTCCCCACCTGTACAATTTCAATATTATAATCTTTTTGCTCAATACCCTTATTATACTTTGAGAGAATGATGGTGTTGTAACCCAGTTTTTGTGCTTCGGCTATGCGTTGGTCAACCCGGTTTACAGGACGTATTTCACCGGTTAATCCCACTTCAGCTGAAAATGCAATTTTAGAGTCCAGCGGTATATCAATGTTGGAGGAGAGTACAGCACTTACAACAGCCAGATCTATTGCCGGATCATCAATGCGTATTCCTCCAGTTATGTTCAGGAAAACATCTTTGGCGGCCAGTTTAAATCCGCAGCGTTTTTCCAGCACCGCCAGTAACATATTCAACCTTTTGGTGTCAAACCCGGTGGCTGATCGCTGAGGCGTTCCATAAGCCGCTGTGCTTACCAATGCCTGTACTTCTACCAACAACGGCCGTATACCTTCCAATGTTGCGCCAACGGCCACTCCGCTTAAATTTTCCTCGTTGCGGCTTATCAGTACTTCGCTGGGATTAGGAACCTGCCTTAACCCATCGCCATTCATTTCGTATATGCCCAGCTCGTTAGTTGAGCCAAAACGGTTTTTTAAGCTGCGCAGCAAACGGTAAATATGGTTTTGGTCGCCTTCAAACTGCAGCACGGTATCCACCATATGCTCCAGTACTTTTGGGCCGGCAAGGCTTCCGTCTTTTGTAATATGCCCAATTAAAAACACTGGTGTTGCCGTTTGCTTGGCAAAACGCATGATCTCGGCCGTGCACTCGCGTATTTGTGAAACACTGCCCGGTGACGATTCAATGTAACCCGTATGCAATGTCTGAATGGAATCAATGATCAATAAATCGGGTTCCACCTGCTCAACCTGTTTGAAAATATTTTGAGTAGATGTTTCTGTTAAAATATAACAATTCTTATTGGCAAAACCTATGCGTTCGCCACGCATGCGTATTTGTTTTTCACTTTCCTCACCAGATATATACAATACTTTTAACTGGGTTGAAACGGCCAGTTGCAACATAAGCGTTGATTTACCAATACCCGGTTCGCCACCAAATAAAATCAAAGACCCGGGAACAATTCCTCCACCCAACACACGGTTCAATTCACCGTCAGGAAGCACAATGCGCTGCTCGGTATCCACTTCAATGTCCTGCACCAGTTTTGGTTTGGCAATACGGCCCTGCGCATTTGACACACCGTAAGGCACGTCTTTGTCCTTTTGCACCACTTCTTCCACAAAGCTGTTCCATGCCTGGCATGAGGGACATTTGCCCAGCCACTTGGCGCTTTCGTGCCCGCACGATTGACAGAAGTATGCTGATTTTTGTTTAGCCATTTTTATTTAGATGTGAGTATTGAGATATTACACGTGTATGGCTACTAAATTACCGGCTTTACCGATTCAGGTCTGAAAAAACTACAAATTGTAGTCAGAATTTATCAAGACACTCGTTACATTTGTTCAAAATTTAAAAAAGGAACCCATGAAGAAGCATTTATTTATTTGCAGCACACTGATGCTGGCGCTTATTGCCTGCGGAGGTGATAAAAAAGAAGATAAAAACGAAGAGCCTGCCACCGACACGGCTAAAACCGAAGAAGCAAAGGCAGAAGAGGAAGCCCCTGCTGCCATGCCTGATTCAGCAACCATGATGAAAAACTGGAGCGATTACATGACCCCGGCTGAAATGCATACCATGATTGCAAAATACAACGGAAAGTTCACTGCCGAGGTTAGCATGTGGATGACTCCTGATGGTCCGCCCACAAAAAGTACGGGCATTGCTGACAATAAAATGATTTTAGGAGGCCGCTACCAGGAATCGTATTATAAAGGCGAATTTAACGGAATGCCTTTTGAAGGCCGTAATATTTTAGGATATGACAACTCCAAAAAGAAATTTGTGACCACCTGGATTGACAACATGGGTACAGGTGTTATGATGTACGAAGGAACCTGGGATGAAGGTAAAAAAGCAATTTTGTTCACCGGTAAAATGGTTGATCCAATGACCCACATGGAATGTGAAATGCGTGAAACCTTTACGTTTGTTGACGACAATACCCAGGTGATGGAGAGCTGGTGCAAGTGTAAAGGCATGCCGGAGTATAAAAGCATGGAGATTAAATATACACGCAAGAAATAACATCCTGGAAACAGATATTTAGCGATTTTAAATAGAGAGATTTATGGATTTGTTGTTCAGGTTAAAAACATTAGCATTGTTTGAATTTCCCACCTGCCGATATCAATACATCTCTCTGTTTGAAATCTCTTTATAAAAGAGTAAATAGAATCTCTATTTATTAATTCTTTATTCAACATCACTTTAAAAGCCCTTGTTTTTATTGCTGTTTTGCTCAACCAGTAAGTTGGCGGCATTCAACACAAACATGCTCCTGTTGCGATCCTGCAAGGCATTTGTCCAGTCAATGGAGAATATGGTTTCAATGGCGGTAACTTTGTTGCGCATAAAAACGGGTTTGGGAACAAACAGGTTTGCCCCGAGAGCAAATGCCTGGTTAATGTCATCAATATAAGACGTGGTGGAAAACACAATGGTTAAAATGTTTTTGCATGTTTCCATAAGACGCATGTGTTTAAGGGCAAACAGCCCACGCATTTTAAGGGTATCCGAATCAAGAAAAACGGCATTGGGTTTTGGCTCATTGGATTGAAGTTCGAGTAGCAATTCGGCAGTGGTTTCATAATAAGCCAGCATGGCATGCATGCCTGCTTCAACAAGTGTTTCTTCCAGTAAAATACGTTCCTGCGCATCGTGACCTGCCAGAAAAATAGTTATGTGGTTAACATTGCCCATCTCACTTCATACTACGCCCTACAAAAAAATAGGTTGTGTTTAACAGGCATAGGATATACCCAAGTTTTGAACGGTTGCAAAAGGTAATTTTATTCTTGTAGAATTGCCACTCAAGTGTAAAATGCGAGGTTTCTTGACGTTGCAAAACAACTGTTAAAAAAACCGAATAAAAAGTAAAATAACCTTACTCTTTGGAGGGAAATTTTCCAGAGGTCAAGCTATCTGAATTTCCTTTTATCTTCTTTTTTTTCTTCCGCTTCCTTCGGGAGATTTATACAACGGATAGGTTTTCATTTTTCCGTCAAATTTCCAAAGGTTGTTGTCGGTATTGATATCGGCTGTTTCTAAAAAAGGATCCAAAATAATTTGCGTTACTTTTTTAGGCTTGGCAAACGATTTTGAAAAGTTGTTTTCATTTTTGCGCCATATGTACGCGCTTATGCGGTCAACTTCAACGCTGCCGTCCTCATACACCCAACCAATAATAATGGGCATTACCATACCGCCTTTATTGGTGAAATGAAGCGTGTAATAAAAATGATCCTCGTAAAAATCGGCAATGGAATCAGTAATGCCTTCAATGCCTGCCGGTGTTTTTGTTACTTCAGGTTTTGGTTTTTCAACCGGTTTGTTTTTGATCAGGTTGTTTTTGTAAATGGCGTCTTGTAATGTGGTGTCCTGTTTTACGTACACAGGAATATTTTCGGCACGGTTTCTTACTTTGGTCACATAATCAAACTCAGGTTTTGTATCGCGTACTTTTGCGTAAGTGGTATCGTACTTATACGTTACTTCTTTTACACCGCCAACGGTAAACGCCCGTACTGAGTCAAGTGAAATTTCGCAAGGTTCAATGTCATAAAACCAGGCACGCCAAAACCAATCCAGGTCAACACCGCTGGCGTCTTCCATGGTTCTGAATAAATCGGAAGGAGTAGGATGTTTGAACGCCCAACGCCTGCAGTATTCCTTGAACGCAAAATCAAACAGCTCACGGCCCATAATGGTTTCGCGTAAAATACACAAACCTGTGGCTGGTTTTCCATAGGCGTTTGGACCAAAACCAATGATGTTTTCACTGTTGGTCATAATGGGTTCCAGCTGGTCTTTTGGCAGGCTCATGTAGTCAACAATTTTGTGTGCCGGTCCACGTGACGAGGGAAAATTATCGTCCAGCTCCTGCTCGGTCAAAAACTGCACAAATGTGTTCAGGCCTTCGTCCATCCAGCTCCATTGACGTTCATCGCTGTTAATGATCATGGGGAAAAAGTTGTGTCCTACTTCGTGTATGATCACACCAATCATTCCGTTTTTGGTTCCCTCGGTATAGTTGCCTTTTTCATTGCAACGCCCGTAGTTAAAACTAATCATGGGATATTCCATGCCGTTGCTGGCTTCAACGCTTATGGCAGTTGGGTAGGGGTAATTGATGGTGTATTTTGAATAGGTACGAATGGTGTGCGCCACAATTTTGGTGGAGTAGCGCCTGTACAGGTTATAGGCTTCCTTTGGGTAAGCGCTCATACACATAACGTCTTTACCACTTACGTTAATTTTCATGGCATCCCAAATAAATTTACGTGAACTGCCCCAGGCAAAATCGCGCACGTTTTCGGCTTTGAATTTCCAGGTTACGTTTTTGTTTTTTTCGGGTGCTGCTTCGCGTTTTTTGGCTTCGTCAAGGGTCACAATTTCTACCGGTTCCTTTGAGGTTTGCGCTTTTGTCCAGCGCGCCAACTGCTCGGGCGTTAAGGTTTGTTTGTAGTTTTGGCACACGCCTGTTGATATCACAAAATGATCGGCAGGAACGGTCATACTCACATCAAAATTTCCAAACGTGAGGGTAAATTCACCACGACCTGTAAATTGTTTGTTTATCCATCCCTGGTAGTCGCTGTATACACACATGCGCGGGTACCATTGGGTAATCGTAAAAAGATCATTCCCGTCCTTGTCAAAATGCTCATAACCGCCACGGCCACCGGTTTTGTTGCGGTCGCTCATTTTGTAATGCCATTTTACCTTGAACACAAATTTGCCTTTTGGTTTTAATGGTTTTGGCAAATCAACACGCATCATGGTTTGGTTAATGGTGTATTTAAGGGGTTTGTTTGACCCGTCAGTTACCCATTCAATTTTATCGCCCATGCCTTCGTGGTGTTCTTTGTTCCATAAGCCATCAAGCCCCGTGTTGGTATAAGGTGCTTCAACCGTACCCGGATCAAACATTTGGTTGTCGCTCTTGGGGTCGTGCTGGTTTTCGTCAAGCTGAAGCCACAAATAGCTCAATTCTTCGGGCGAATTGTTGGTGTAGGTAACGGTTTCTTCGCCATACAGTGTTTTGGTGGATTCGTCAATGCGCGCGTTTATCACATAGTCGGCTTTTTGCTGCCAATACTGTGGGCCGGGTGCGCCTGACGAGCTGCGGTAACCGTTAATGTCACCAAGTATGGTTCCCAACTGCTCAAACTTATTGCCGTGGTTGGAAGTAGGATTGTTATGAATGTTCTGGCTAAAACCCGTGTTAACCGCGGCTTGTAAAAGCAGTGCGCTAAGGCTTAAGCGAAGGAAATTTTGTGTATTTTTGTGGATCATTTGAAGGGTATGAATACGAAGGCTAATTTAAACGAAAAATCATTGACCAAACACAGGTTTAGACAAATACTTGTTGTAGCGGTACTAATTTGTGTTGCAGGGCTGTTTTCGTTCAGGCATCCGTACCATGTTGCTGTAACCACCCTTGACTATAATTTCAAGGGAAATGTGCGCCAACTCAAGGTAGAATACAAGGCGTTTTACCACGACATGGAAGACGCGGTCAATAAATTTTCGAAAAAGGACATTGATATAAAAAACCATGACGATGTAAGTTTCAGGGACAGTGTGGTGTATGCATACATGGGGAAACATTTCAAAATAATGAACGATGGCAAAGCGGTAAAATGTTCAAAAGCGGGCATAACGTTTAAGGATGAACATGTATTTATAAACTATTTGGCAAGCGGGGTACAATTGAAAAAAATAAAAGTGGTGAACTCGGTTTTGTACGATGTGGAGAAACACCAGGTAAACATGTTCCATTTCAACAGCGGATCAAGAAAAGAGAGCGGAAAGATAGAATATCCGTTGAGTGAGATTGAGTATGAGTTTAAGGAGTAAAGACCTTTTAAACCACATAGAGACATAGAAATGCACTATAATTATACCTTGAAGAAACAAAGGGCGGCCTGCAGCACCGATAGAAACGCAAGAGTGAAATCAGCTTGCATGGGTGAAGCGAAGGATTTAATTAAAGTTGTGGAATGGATTAACAGAAATAATCATTCGAACTCATTTGTTCTCTGTAAAAGCGCTTTAGCGCTCTGTATTTTTGCAAGGCGCATAAACATCTATGTTCCTATGTGGTTAAAAATTAAAAGGAAGATATGGCAGAAAAAACAGAAATAGAAAAAACCGAACACCGGATCCGTAAATCGTTTTGGAATTTACAGGAGGAGTTTGGTTTAATTGAGCCGGGCGACAAGGTGATGGCCTGTTTGAGTGGGGGTAAGGACAGTTATACCATGCTGGACATGTTGTTGCATGCACAAAAAGCGCTGCAAAACAGTTTTGAAATCATTGCCGTAAACCTTGATCAGAAACAACCGGGTTTCCCTGAAGAAGTATTGCCAAAGTACCTTACAGAAAAGGGTGTGAATTTTCGCATCATTGAAAAAGACACGTACAGCATTGTAATGGAAAAACTGAGCAAAGGTAAAACCATGTGCACCATTTGTTCACGTTTACGCAGAGGGATTTTATACGATGTAGCCAGTGAAATAGGTGCTACAAAAGTTGCGCTTGGTCACCACCGTGAAGATGTACTGGAAACATTTTTCCTGAATTTATTTTTTGCAGGAAAAATTGAAGCCATGCCTGCCAAGTATAAAACTGACGATGGAAGGCATGTGGTGATACGGCCACTGGCGTACGCAAAGGAAAAAGACATTGAGGTATTTGCAAAACACATGGAATATCCGATTATACCTTGTAATTTATGCGGATCACAGGAAGGCATGCAGCGTGCAGCCATGAAAAAAATGCTGGCTGACTGGGAGGAGAAATACCCGAACAGGAGTGAGATTATGCTAACCGCCTTGAAAAACATTCACCCTTCGCACTTGTTTGATAAAAAGCGGTATGATTTTGATACCTACACGCATTTGGAAAAGGTGATGGAAGAGATGAAGCCGTGAATAAACGTATTTGTTGAACGTCAATCGGTAAGATCATTGTCTTTTAAGTCGCTGGTTATTAATCGATTGCTTCCTTCGGAAGCGCTTCAATCAGTAAGATAAATCGTTTTTCTTCTTGTTTTACCAATTTGGTATTCTTATTTTAGATCATGAAAAAGTCTATTTCCATTGGCAACTTCAATTATTTAAGTCGTCTTTATAGAACCTTTTCCGGCAAAATGATACATAAGTTGACATATTGTTTTTTTGTTGTTTTGCTTCTGTTTTTACTTTCTGCCCAAACTATTTTCGCACAGCAAAAAGAATGGACTATAAAAGAGCCGTTTGAAAAACGCTTTTTCATTGAAAATCTAGGGCAGTTTAATGAACACGAACCTGACAAAAAAACTAAAATTTTGTTCGGATCGCATACAAAAGGAATAAATATTTATTTCACCGATCGCGGGTTTATCATACAGTATTCAAAAAAAGTAAAACGTACACATCGGGAATTGGAGGAGCTTGAAGGCGGTGAAGAAAAAAATAAAAAAAGCGAGGCTGAAAGAAGACGCGAAGAAGAAATGTTAAGGTACAAAGATGTTCCTGTGTACGAGGAAATGGTGTGGGAAACAGTTAACGATAAACACGGTGTTCTTTCATTTGACAAAATTGAAACAAAGCATTGTTATCCATATAACGATTTTAAAAGTACATACCAGGCAGAGGCATGGAAAAAAATACGGTACGTTGAAATTTATCCAGGCATTGATGTTGAATTTTATTTTCCGGGTGACAGCGCAGGGTTTAAGTATAATTACATTGTTAAACCCGGTGCTGATACACGATTGATAAAGGAAAACTGGAACAGCAAGTCAGCAAAGGAACTTTCAGTAAATGGTGATTTAGGAATTAAGGCTGTTTTTGGAGACGTTGTTGTGAAAAAACCGGTCATCATTACTTCTGAAAAAAAGCCCGGCCCTGAAGTGAAGTTTAAACTTGACAGAAAAACGGTTTCTTATGAAATTAGCAGCACGGTATCAACTGATTTTATTATTGATCCATGGGTTATAACCCCGGTTTTTGCTTCAACAGGAGACCCTTATGATATTGATGTTGATATAGCCGGTAATGTTTATATATATGGTGGAATCGCCCCTTTTAGCCTGAATAAATACAATGCATCCGGCACACTTTTATGGACATACTATCTTTCTTCATTTACGTCTTTATATGGCGATTTTGCGGTTGATTACAATACAGGAAGCGTTTACATTGTAAACGGCTTTGGAGCCCCTGTGTATCCCAGCGTACATAAACTTTCAACAACAGGGGCATTGGTAGCTACGTATCCATACTCAACTGACATGAATGAAATGTGGCGAATTGTTTTTAGTTCATGCACTAACCAGGCGGTAATTGGAGGGGGAGGTGTTTCAGGGCTTAACCAGATATCTTATCTTGACACCAGTCTTACTTCAATTACTTCGGTAAATGCATATTCAACAACGTTTTCTTACATTGATATTGCTTTGCTTGCAGTTGATAATTTTGGTTCCTGTTATTTCCTGCACGCAAAATCAACGCTTGGAGGTGCCGGTGCATCGCCATTCGCAAATAACATATGCAAAGCCCCAATTCCTTCATTTTTACCAATGACATACGCTGTGCCAACCTCGTATTCGTTTTACGAAGTAATTGGTCTGAGTTATAATTATGGAAATGGTGTGAATGGAATGGCAATTGGTGATAAAACACTTTATTCGTATGATTCTTACGTGTTGAATAAGTATAATGCAACATCAGGCGCATTATTACTTAGTAAAACAATGCATGTCCCAACCAGTAGTGCTTCAAGTATGAATTGGACAGGTATATCAGTTGACGAGTGTCAGAATTTATTTGTTGCCAGTAAAGACACCATTGTGCAATTTGACAGCTTGTTTAACGAGATCAACCGTTACCCAATGTCCGGCAATGTAACCGATATTAAATTAAAAAATGGTATTGTATATTCGTGCGGAATTGGTTTTGTTTCGGTAATGGTTCCATCAGGATTAGTGTACTGTACGCCTTCAATCAATCCGAATTTCACCTCCGTAAACGCAACGTGTAACGTCCAGGGTTCGGCAACCGTAAATCCCTCAGGAGGAACAGCACCGTATACTGTTTATTGGAATACAATACCCATTCAGTACGGCTTAACGGCAACTGATCTTGCTCCCGGAACGTATACGGTTTACATAAGTGATTCAACATGTTCGGGCAATTTTACGAGTTATGAATTTAGCATTGGAGCCGATTCGGATGCAATTGCTCCAGTATACACCGTGCAGGACGTTTCATGTTATGGTTTAACCAATGGTTCAATTAACATTACGCCAACCGGTGGAACAGCACCGTATTCATATTACCTTGACAGTGTTTTGGTGAGTGGAGGTTCCCCCATTTCAGGTTTGAATGCCGGAACATACCTGGTTACAATTATTGACAGTAACAATTGTTACAGTGAGTTTTCTGTAAAAGTAAAACCACCGGGCCCCGACATAAATGTTTCCTATACAGTTGAGATGTTTGGGTGTGGTGGTGACAGTGTGAACCTAACGGCAGTATATAGCGGTGGAATTGCACCCTACACGCTTGCGTGGAATACCAGTCCCGTTCTTACCACTGAGACTGTATATGGTTTGAGTCCAAATGCACTGTACTCACTCACCGTAACCGATGGCGCAGGCTGCTCCAAAACCTATACCGACTCAATTGAGGCTCCCGATTCCATGTATATAACTATGAATTTATATGAACCATTGTGTGACTCATTAGATACCGGAGCTTTAACAGGAATTGCAACGGGTGGAGTTTACGTACATGATTATGCCTGGTCACATGATCCATTCATTGGTTTTGGGATAGCCACAGGGCTTGGCCCGGGAATTTATACGCTTACAGTTACCGATGCAATTGGTTGCGTTGTTAGTGCAACCGATACGTTAACCTATGAAGGATTTTCAACAAATGTTAACCTGCAAAACGTTTCGTGTAATGGTTTTAATAATGGGGCAATTGAATTAATTAATTCAGGAGGAACACCGGCCTATGCGTATACGTGGGATACCTTATCAGGATTAAGTGGTAACATTGTAACA
>DATGXI010000160.1:0-12084 GCA_035299065.1 Flavobacteriales bacterium | reverse complement strand
TTTGGCCACACCGGTTTTACAGGAATTACCGCCTGGGCCGATCCGGAATCAGGAATTGTGTATGTGTTTTTAAGCAACCGCTCGAACCCGGTTATGGACAATCCGAAAATCATAAACATGGGAATTCGCACGCGCATACAGGAAGTTTTTGTGGATGCAGTGAATACTGCGAAGAAGGTGAATTAGTTTACGGTTTTTTTAGTTTACAGTTGAGGAACTTTTGAAGCTGCTGGTCTTAAATAACTGCGAAACCATTGTAGAAGGTGGTTGGAAAATTAAGATTTATATTTCACAAACCACATCCTTTATCTAACTTTGGAGAAATACTACACCTTAAACTTTTAACCTTGAAAAATTGAGCTTAAACCACAAAATAAAATCTTACTTCACGTATAAATTACGGGCTAAAAACGAATACAGCCTGCACTCCCCTTTCATGTTTGATTTGTATAATGCCGTATTTAAAATTGCGAGAAAAAGAACAAATGAATTTGATGCGATTGAAAAATTACGCGGACAATTATTAAAAGACAACCGGACAATACAATTTGAAGACCTTGGTGCTGGTGCTGAAAAAAACAGGATCTCAACACGAACAATTTCCGGAATCACCAAAAAAACCGGTAAGAAAAAAAAATATGCACGGTTTTTAGCACATCTTGCCGCGTATTTAAATCCAAAAGAAATCCTGGAACTTGGCACCTCGGTGGGTATATCAACCATGTATTTATCGCAAAAAAACAAGTCGGCACACATTACCACCATTGAAGGAAGCAAAGAGGTTAAGAAAATCGCCAATGAAAATTTCAAAAAAGGTAACCTTAATAATATAGAATCACTGGAAGGAAATTTTGATTCAATTTTACCAAACCTCATCGCCACTAAAAAATACGATTTTTTTTACATTGACGGAAACCACACCTACGATGCCACTGTTCATTATTTTGAATTAATAAAAGCAGTTGCCGGAAATGATACGGTTGTTGTTTTTGATGATATTTACTGGAGTGCGGGCATGACAAAAGCATGGGAAGAAATCTGCAAAGACAATTCAGTGTCAGCTAGTGTGGACCTGTTTGAATTTGGAATTGTTTTTTTCAGGAAAGAATTATCGAAGCAACACTTTGTGCTAAGGTATTAGGTTGTTTTCCCCAGATAAGATTGGGATTCGCTAATCTTAAATTTTCAGATTTTAAATCTTAAATTAAAAAGGCGAAACTTTCGCTTCGCCTTTTTAATTTAATACATTCAATACGGTTATCGCACCAACGTTACATGGCCGTTTAATTCGTGTACATCGTCATTCAGGCTGCTTGGAGCCCTTATTTTCCACACGTAAACATCTTCTTTTGATTTCGCGGCTTTATGTGTTCCATCCCAACCGGTTTGCTTATCGGTTGTAAAGAAAATCAATTCACCCCATCGGTTGAAGATATAAAACTCGTACCCATCTTCATCAACTCCTCTTAAAGAAGGAATGAAAATATCATTTGTACCGTCACCATCAGGTGTAAATACATTTGGCACGTATATGAGGTTTTCATCAAGTACAGTTACATCGTGGCAAATTTCAGCCACACAACCCTGGCTTGATGTTGCTTCAAGGCATACCGTATAATTACCTGCTTCAAAGTCGTTGAAATTATAGCTTGGGTTCATGACAATAGAAGAATCAATGTTCATGAAATTCCACACATACGAAGTTGCATTGGTACTTAGGTTCACAAAGTTTGTGGTTGGCAGCAAAATAGTTGGTACCGGATTCCAGGTAAATTCAGGAACAGGATCGCCATACACACAAACAACCTGGCTAAAGGTGCTGTCAAATAAACATCCCTGTACAGAAGTAAGCTGCAAATTCACATCGTAACAACCAGGAGTTGTATACGTGCTGCTTGCTGTTGCACAATTTGTGCTTGTGTTGCCATTACCAAAATCCCATGTACAGGCAGTGCTGGTGAACCCGCTTGTGTTGTTAAAGAATACTGGTGTAAGTGGGGCGCAACCTGCTGCTCCATTAATCACAATGTCAATTACAGGCGGTAAATACCAGCTTACGTTCACTGTCAATACTACACTATCAGCACACTGATCCATGGCAATTACGGTATAGTTGGTTGACTGTTGCGTTGGTGTAACAGTAACCACATCGCTGGTTATATTCACAGGCGCCTGCCAGTAATATTGGTATGGCGCTAATCCATTTGCTGCAACAGCTGTCAATGTTGACGAAGCGCCTTCACAAATGGTGTCGTTTGCACTCACTGTTGCTGTAACCTGTGGTATAACATCAATGGTTACTGTCATTGGGCCAATCTGACATCCATTTGCATCGGTTGCCATAACTGTGTGCGTTTGGTTGCTTGTTGGGTTAATGGTTTGTGATGAAACATCACTTGCAATATCCCAATCATACGTATAATTTGGTGTACCACCCGAAGCAATTGCGAATAAACTGAATGGGCTATTGTAACAAATGGTTGAGCTTGGTGCAACAATCATTGCCAGTGGCGATGGTTCTCCAACAAAAACATTTGTTGTGGCCGGACATCCTGCTGCATCGGTAACAGCAATGTCATAACTACCTGTGCACAGTGAACCAATGGTATTGGTTGGCCCATAAACCGGAGCTCCACCTGCTGGCACAGCACTGAATTGAGTTGCAGTAGCGCAGTTGATGACTACTGAACCATCACAACTACCGGCACACAAAGCATCATTTACGGTTACGCTTGTAATAACCAATGCTGGTGGTTCATTTACGGTTGCTGTTGTGTTTATAGTACATCCATTGTCATCCGTCACAATAATCAAATAAGATCCTGCGCATACATTTGTAGCATTTGGCTGGGCTGGGCCGGCAATACCACCTGCCCATGAATAGGTATACACACCGGCAACTGTACCACCGGTAACCACTGTGCTTATTGTTCCGTCACATACTGTTGCACAACTTGCGTCAACAACGTTAACCGAAGCAAAGGTCAATTGCGCAGGTTGATTAACTGTTGCTGTTCCTGTAACATTGCAACCATTGTCATCAGTCACCTCAAGGTTATACGTATTTGCCGCAATACTACCCAGTGTTGATGCTGCTGTGAATGTTGACCCCCCATCATAGCTATATGTATAAGGACTTGTACCACCAGTAGCATTTATAGTAATACTTCCTGTAAAGTCATTGAAACAAGTAAGGTTTACCACATTTGATGTGAATCCAAGAACAGCAGGATTAACCAAGTTGATACCCTGGCTATCCATACAACCGTTTGCATCAATTACATCAATTGTATGTGCACCTGAACAAAGTGTGTTGAACACGTTTGATGCCTGCGGTGCTCCACCGTCCACTACATATTGCAGGGCACCGGTACCGCCTGTTGCGGTTATTGTTGCAATACCGTTGCAATCATTAAAGCAAAGTGGATCGGTTGTAAAAATAGCGGTAATCACTGGCGAAGCCTGGTCAACAATGGTTGCTGTACCGGTAACCTGGCATCCGTTGGCATCTTCAACTGCAACCGGGTATGTTCCTGCTGCAAGTCCTGTGTGAAGTGTTGCGGCAACAAATGGGCCAACAATACCAGTAATACTTGTACTGTAACCTGGTGTTCCGCCTGCAATGGCAGTAAAATTAATTGCACCATTTGCCAATCCACAACTTGAAGGTGTAACGGTTGTTGTAAATGTTACCAGTGTAGGTTCAACAATATTTTGTGTTGAGCCAACCAAACATCCGTTGGCATCTTTTATAAGCACATTATATGTACCGTCACATAAACCTGCAATAACGTTTGACACCTGGTAGGTAATTCCGTTATCGGCACTGTACTGGTATGATGGTGTACCCCCTGAAGCATTTACGGTTATTGTACCATCGCATACACCATTGCATGTAGCTTGTGTAGACACATACGCTGCAGCAAGTGCAGTTGGTTGGTTTACTGTTTCGGTACCTGTTACGGTACAACCGGCAGCGTCTTTTACAACAATGTTGTAGGTGCCAGCCGCAAGACTAGGGAAAGAAGGTATTGCTGAAAAAAGAGCACCTCCGTTATTGCTATAGGTATAACCCGGGGTTCCACCGCTGGCAGCAAGAACAATGGTTCCGCTGTTATTGGCAAAACAAGTTAGGTCAGTTATTGTTGCTGCGTAAGAAAGTGCCGGAGCCTGTGTTAACGTCACCTGTCCGCCACCCAAACATCCGTTTCCATCCATTACAAGAATGTCATACGTTCCGGCCACCAAACCTGTAAACGTTGAACTGGCCTGGTAGCTTCCTCCGTTATCAATGCTGTATTGATAAACACCATTTCCACCGGTAACACCAGTAATGCTGATTGCGCCTGTAGCCCCGCCATTACATGTAATGTTGGTAGGTGTAATGGTAAACAATATTGAATCGGGTTCAGTAATGTTAAACGGAATAGTGAAAATACAGAAACCATTATCCACGATGGTAACAATGTGACTTCCCTCACACAAACCTGTATAGTTTCCTGACAAACCAAATACACCGTTCAAATCCAATTCGTACTGGATAGGAGGCGCACCATTAATGGCATGTGTTTGTACAGTACCATCACAGCTGTTGAAACATGTTGCTGGTGTAACACCGTCAAGAATTCCGTCCATTTCCACATCGTTTATTCCTACAAAAAGCGACTCAATACACCCATCATTGTCAGTTACCTCAATAAGATAACCACCTGCAACCAGGCCTCCAAACAACCCTGAAGGCTGTGGACCTATACCTGCAGTAATATTTGTATATGAATAAGGAATGGCTCCACCTGAAGCAGCAACCTCAAGGCTACCGTCATTGAATCCGCAATGCGATTCGGTTGTGTCAACTACGTTGATAGTATAACCAGGCGGATCAATCAATGTTTGTGTTGCGTTAAGTAAACAACCATTGGCATCTTTTACAGTTACGCCATAAGGTCCATCACATAAGTTTGTAAACAGGTTTGAAACCTGGAACGGGGTTGCAGGCGTTGCACCCGGAGGATCGATGGAATAAGTATATCCAGGTGTACCACCACTGGCTGTTGCAAATGTAATTGTACCATCGCAAATGCCCGGGCAAATTGGGTGTGTTACCGAATAGGTTGCAGTAATAGCTGTGGGCTGTGTAATAACCACTGTTGAGTTAGCCAAACATCCGTTGGCGTCTTTCACTACAACAAAAATAGTTCCTGCGCACAAACCTGTCATTGGATTGGCAGCGCTAAACGTAACTCCATTGTTGCTTGAGAATGTATAGCCTGGTGTACCACCTGTTGGGCTAACAGTTATTGTTCCATCACAAACGCCATTACATGTTGCATTCGTTTTAACTGTTGTATAGGTTAATGCAGGTGGAGCAGTAATGGTAAATGTTGTGGTGCCTGAACAACCATTTGCATCGGTTACTGTTGCCGTATAATTTCCTGCAGGTAAGTTGGTAAATGAATTTGAAGCCTGAGGACCTACAGGAGGTGTAGCTCCGGCAAGGTCAACTGTATACATAATTGTAGGGGTGCCTCCTGTGGCACCTATTAATGCTGTACCGTTTACGCCACCAAAACAACTTACGTTACCAACTGAAAGCACCGAAGCTGTTGGTCCTGAAGAACTGCCAATGGTAACAGTCATTGACTGCGTACATCCATTCACATCTTTAACAGTAGCCGTATAAGTTCCTGCAGCAAGCCCACCAAATGTGGCCGATGCACCAAATGCACCTGCGCCCAAAGCATAGGTATAGCCAGGTGTACCACCACTGCCCGCAACGGTAAAAGAACCGTTGGAAGCACCACACGTTGCAGCTGCGCTTGTTGTTAAACTAATGTTTAATACAGGAGGGTTATTGAGTGTTACAGTAGTTGTAAAAGTGCAGCCATTGGCATCTTTAACCGTGATGGTATATGTACCGGCAGCTAATCCTGTAAATACATTTGATGCCTGGAATGCGCCACCATTTATTTGGTATTGCAATGCCCCGGTACCACCAGAGGCATTAACAGTAATTTGTCCTGTTGCACCACCATTGCATAAAGGATGCACAGGAGTGGTGGTTGCGTTGAGTGTTGCCGGATTCGAAATGGTAACGGTTGATGTTGCTACACATCCCGATGCATCGGTCATGGTTACCGTATATGTACCAGCAGCAACACCTGTTGCGGTTGCGGTAACCTGCACCGGTGCGGTTGACCAGCTATATGTATAACCAGGTAATCCAACCGGGGTTGCCGTAAGCGTTCCTGTAGTACCACCTGCACACAATGGATTTGTTCCTGTTGTAGAAACACTGCAGCACGGAGGACCTGCTGTTATTGTGAATGAACCTGAAAATGTACATCCACCTGTTCCTGTTACTGTAAATGTATACGCCCCGTCAGGCAGCCCTGTAAAATTGGCAACCGCAGCAAGCGTATTGGCTTCAATTACTGTAGCGGTTGTTGGCCCATTAATGGTAACGGTGTATGGACCTGCGCCCGGTGCATTGTTAATGGTTACTGAACCATTGTTGTACCCTGCACAGGTTTCGGCAACGGGTGTCACAGTGGGGCCTGTTGAGGCGGCCACCGTTACCGTTTGCGGAACCGGTGGTGTACAAGAAAGCGCATCGTTTACACTAACGGTATAGGTACCTGCGCATAAACCGGTAATTGTTGCTGTTGTGCCAACTACGGCACCAGCTGCATTTGTCCAGGTATAGGTAAATGGTGCTGTTCCTGTAGTTACAGTAGCAGTAGCAGAACCATTGCAACCACCACACGTTGTAGGTGTTGGTGTTGCGGTAAATGCCAGGGCAGTTGTTGAACAAAATAATCCCTGGTATTGTAAAAATACACCAGAGTCATAAATATGGTCACCTGCATCGGCAACAGTAATTACAAAGTGATACGTTGAGCAGGGTACAACAGCAAGTGTTCCAATCAACCCGTCAGTATATCCATCATATTGCATGATACCTGAAGTGTTTGTGTTGTAATAGGTTGGATTAACTCCTGCGTTTACATTATCAATACTTACAACAATACCTCCTGGCAATGTTGCCATGTTTGTATTGGTATACGTTCCTCCGGCCGGGTTGGGGCCTGAACAAAAAATTCCGAAACCATCGTTAAATGAAGATGAAACGAATTCCGGATACTCTTCAGAACCGAAACAATAATTAATGCTTAAGGTATTACATTGTGGAATGATGTCAAATTCAATGGTACACTGGTCAAAATATCCACCAGGCATTGGTTGTGCTGCTGCAAGAATTGGATTACCCCCTAAACCCGTGTTTGTTCCTGCACTTCCCGATGAGTTTGGACCATCAGCGGTGGCCGCAAGCCCTGAAGTTAAAACTATTCCTCCCGAGGTCATGCCACTGGTTCCCAGTGAACCGGTAAACACCCCGTACCCGTTTGCACCACAGGTTATGGTCATTCCTGATACAGTTACACCCGGTCCAAAAAGGTTTGCCGTTATGGCTGCTGTACCTCCTCCGGGAGTAATGGTAATTTGTGACTGGGCAATGTTGCTGCAACATAAAGCCGCAACAAACGGTAGTAAAAATCTTTTCATAACAAGTGGGTTGTTATAATGACGTTTAACATGGGATTGGGTTGGCTTTAAAGATAATGTTTTATATCAAGGTGGCATAGTCAGCATGATTATTATTCGGTTTATTGGTCGGTGTAAATACGCATTTTACCGAACAAGGTTCTAGAAAATATCCTCATAAACAAATATTTAGCATAAAACGTTTTAGGCAATTTCAACACTAAAATATTCACAAACTTTTTTTCAGGTGTTCATAAACGGCTGCAAACGAGCCCAAAATAAATTCCACATGCAACCTTTGGAATGGTGTTACGTCATTAAAAAAATGTATTTTTGAAAAAAGGTCTAATCCCCACTACTTAAAAAACGAATTATGAAAAAGTTAATCCTGGCACTAACGGTTGTTTTATTTGCAAGCAATGCATTTGCACAATCAACACTAAAACCGGCAATTAACTCTACTAAGCCTGTTTTTAAACAGGAGGGGAATACAAGCACTACACTATTCAGTCTAAATGCAACATCTGCTGAAATTGAAAATTTAAAAACACAGGCAGGTACTTTGCCCAATGTGAAATTCAGTGCTGATAAACAAAAAGGTGATGTATACAATTGTAAATTGGTAATCACCGATCGCAATGAAACTACGTATGTACAACGAATTTTTGGTTTCTTTGGTTTTTCTGCATTTACCCTTGACGGGCAGGAAAAAGAATTGACTGATCTTGGAAATACGCTTGGAAAACTAAAGTAAACTTCTTTCTATAAAAAAATTGGAAAAGGCCTGGTTTCTACCGGGCTTTTTTTATGCTGAAGAATTGAAATTCAGCTTTTGGATACGGGTATTTCCTGTCCTTTTTCCAACAACTCCTGTTCGTTAACGGCAAGCGGGTCATTCAGGTCTATGATGTCAAACGTTACGTGCGAATAAAAAACCTTTAACAATGCGGGTTTTAATTTTTTCTTATCAAGTTTTTCATTTCCGTTGACAGAAATAGCCATAAAAAAATCAATGCCTGGTGTATACCCGTAACCGGCAATTATTTTTTTTACATCAACCTGGTGCTTAAAAAATTCATTTCCCAATTCCACAAACGATTTCACATCGTGTTTTGAAAGTTGATTTGATTCTTTTTTCGCTTTATCTGCAGGGGTTTCATTTGCTTTATAAGCCTTTTTTGTAAATGAGAAAAGCAAATTCAGGAAAAGAAAAAGGATAAACACACCTATGAATGCGCTTACAAGCGGGTTGGAGGTAAAATGAATGTGTTTCATTTTACCGTTTAACATTGCAAACAGGAACAAACCGGAAATAAAAACCAATCCAGCTACAACATACTTTTTCATAACTGGAAAAAACCGGTTTTACTCAACGGTAACGCTCTTAGCAAGGTTACGCGGCTGGTCAACATTGCAACCACGCATAACGGCTATGTGATATGATAATAATTGAAGTGGTATTACCGATAACAGGGGCACAAGGCACTCTTCGGTTTCAGGAATTTCAATAACATGCTCAGCCAGTTTTTTCACCTCGGTATCACCCTTGGTTACTATGGCAATAATTCTTCCCTTACGAGCCCTTACTTCCTGAATATTGCTCACCACTTTTTCGTATGACGATCCTTTTGTGGCAATAACAAATACCGGCATTTCCTCATCAATAAGGGCAATAGGGCCGTGCTTCATTTCTGCAGCAGGATAACCTTCGGCATGTATATAGGAAATCTCTTTTAATTTCAAGGCACCTTCAAGCGCAACCGGGAAAGATGATCCACGGCCCAAATAAAGTGCATTGGAAGCGTCTTTATAAATATCAGCAATGTATTTTATTTGTGAATTGGCATCCAGTACTTCCTTAATCTTTTCAGGAATATGGTCCATTTCAACCAACAAACTATTTAGTTGTGATTTACTGATTGTTCCTTTTTTCTTTCCTAAGCGCAAAGCAAGCAAGGTTAATACGGTTACCTGCGCGGTAAAAGCTTTGGTAGATGCAACACCAATTTCAGGACCTGCATGTGTATATGAGCCGGCATCTGTTGCGCGCGCTATGCTTGAACCTACTACGTTACAAATACCAATAATAAATGCACCTTTGGATTTGGCCAGGTTGATTGCTGCAAGCGTGTCGGCTGTTTCACCACTTTGCGAAACGGCAATAACTATGTCGCCTTCATTTACAATCGGGTTGCGGTAACGGAACTCAGATGCATATTCAACCTCAACCGGTATGCGTGCCAGTTCTTCTATCAAATATTCACCAACCAAACAGGCATGCCATGAAGTACCACAGGCAATCATGATGATGCGCCTTGCATTCAGTATTTTATTTTCATGTTCTTTAATTCCACCCAATAAAACTGTACCTGTATGTGAATTGATACGGCCACGCATACAATCTTTGATTGAACGCGGTTGCTCGTATATTTCCTTTAACATGAAATGATCAAAGCCACCTTTTTCAAGGGCTTCAAGTTGCAATTCCAATTCCTGTATATAAGGAGTTTTATCCTGGTTACGAATATTTTTTAATGACAAACCAGTTGTGCGGTCAATGATGGCTATTTCTTCGTCTTCAAGGTAAACCACGTTTTTTGTGTACTCAATAATGGGCGATGCATCAGAGGCTACAAAAAATTCACCCTCTGTGTCGCTAATACCAATTACAAGAGGACTACTTTTACGGGCACAAATCAATTGATCAGGATTATCTTTTGATATAATTACAATGGCATAAGCGCCATGAACTTCATTCAGGGCAAGGCGCACAGCCTCAAACAGGTTTACTTTACCTTTATTGCGAATTTCTTCAATGAGGTGTGTCAATACTTCGGTATCGGTCTCGCTTGAAAAAACATGGCCGCGTTTTATTAATTCTTCTTTTATTGTTGCGTAATTCTCAATTATCCCGTTATGGATAAGCGCCAATGAACTATCGCCACTTACGTGTGGATGCGCATTTTCATCATTAGGAGGACCATGAGTAGCCCACCTGGTATGACCAATACCAATGGTGCCTTTTATATTTTGGTTAACAGCGTATGCCTCCAGTTCGGCAACTTTTCCTTTTTTCTTGAGCACATTGATGTTGCCATTGTCAATCATTGCAACACCGGCACTATCATAACCGCGGTACTCAAGACGTTGAAGCCCTTTAATTAAAATCGGATACGCTTCTTTTTTTCCTATATAAGCAACAATACCACACATACGTTTTTAATATTTGGTGTAATAAACCTTTAAATATGGCTTTTCACGGTTAGGGGTTCCCTGCCCGTTAAAAATTATTCTTCCTCCGGCAACACTTGAGGCCGAAGTATTCACTACAAATCCTAAATTATCAATATCTCCTTTAACCAATGCCTGCACGTGTTTACCAATGTTAAACACATATGCTTTTTTGGTATCATCATACACACCGCCATACGTAATTGCATTGCTAAGCTGATCGGTGGTTACACTTTCCCCATCGGCAGTTTTATAAAAAAGAAATGCATTACCTGTAGGTGTATACACATCGGTTGTAAAATATTGAATTGGCAAAACCACCTCGGCTTTGTTAATCATAACATTGCCCAGGTTTTTAATATCATCTATCCCTTTGATTTTAATAACTCCCTCAACACCCTGCATGGTTTGGGCGTAAAAAAACTGTTGTCCCAAAGCAGGCGTATTAATGGCCGATTCTACTACGGTGCCTGTATAGTCATGCGTAAATGATGAGAAACGTGCCTGGTTGGCACCAACGGGGAATGACATTTGCTGTGCACCTGTACTTGAGGTATAGTAAATAACCATTTTTGTTTGTGCATGCAACATGTTCATGTAAAGAAGTCCACCCTGACCTTGTGATTGCCCAGGATTATCAACCCCAATACGCAAACCATAAAAGAAATTGTCAAATGCTGTTTGGGTTGCAAGGTTTCCACCGGGAATAGCGGTTAAAATATCTTTCCCGACAATTGTATCGAGGTTCAAAATAAGCATGGGCTCATACCCACTTGCACCAACGTAAACCGTATCTGTCAAATTTGGCGTAACGGTTGCCGAAGCGGGTATTACCAATTCAATTCCATCTGTTGTAAGTACTGAATTGGAATAGTAAGGTGAGTCTTTATAAAATTTTTCGGTTACGCGTTGTACCGTAAATTTTTGCGGATCAAGGTTTGCGTATTTACCTGCATACTTAATTTGCAATGTTACTGAATCAACAGAAATAAGATCAACGGTACTTGTAGGCAAACCCAGCCCAAATTGCGTATAAATTGCCGAAGTTGTTTTTCCAAAAACAGGATCAACATAACTACCCACCACTACATTTGCCAACTCATCGGTACGCAATGAGTCTTCCAGTACGGTATATGACTCTATTCCAAACGTATCAATTACGCTTGAGTTGAAAATATCGTCTTCGGGTTGTATGTTTAACCCAACATCGGTTGCTTCTTTTTTACATGAAAAAAGTGAAGCGCTAAGTACAAATAAAAAGATAGCGGATCCGAAGACCCGCTTTCCTTTATGAAAATAGTTCATGTTTAA
>DATGXI010000159.1:0-6811 GCA_035299065.1 Flavobacteriales bacterium | reverse complement strand
GAGATTGCTATTTTAAAAGTAAATCCTGATGGCACCCGTCAAATGTATGCGAAACGTGTTAACCCGGGTATTCCAATACCAGCCGATTCAACTGCCATACATCATATTACCGATGACGATGTAAAAGACGCCCCATTGTTTGCGGCTATTGCCAATGAAGTATTGGATTTTTTTGGTGATGGTGACCTTGCCGGTTTCAATTCAAATAAATTTGACATTCCTGTTTTGATTGAGGAATTTTTGCGCTGCAACATTGATTTTGATTTTGAAACGCGCAGGTTTGTTGATGTGCAAACCATTTACCATAAAATGGAGCAACGCAATTTAGCGGCCGCATATAAATTTTATTGTCAAAAATCACTTGAAAACGCCCACAGTGCCGAAGCGGATATTACTGCTACCTATGAAATACTGGAGGCACAAATTTCAAAATACGAAGAATTAAAAGGCAGCGTAGCGGTTCTGAGTGAATTTTCACAGGGAAAAAATCCGGCAGCCGATTTTGCATACCGCATTGTATACAATGAAAATCGTGAAGAGATTTTTAACTTCGGAAAACACAAGGGTAAACGTGTGTACGATGTTTTTGCTGCCGAACCGGGCTATTACAGTTGGATCATGAATGGCGAATTTCCATTATATACCAAAAAGGTAGTTACCCGCATTTATCAAAAAATGCAACAGGAAAAGCGTCCTCAGTAAGTTTTCAACAGAGTGCTATTTATACGTATTAAATTTTTATTTTTGTCGTATAATTGTTGGTGATATGGATGCAAAAGTAACATTATCATTTGATAAACAGGTTATTGAAAAGGCTAAAAAGTATGCCGAAAAGCATAACATGAGCCTTTCACGCCTTATGGAAATGGTTTTGGATAAAATCACATCCAATCAATACCCAAACATTGAAGATTTCCCGGTAGCTGATTGGGTTATGCAAGTAGCGGAGGGCCCTGCTGAATACACCCGTAAAAAAAAATCAGGTGACCTTAAATCCGAATACCGTAACAGGAAAAAGAAATGAAAATTTTTCTGGATGCGAATATTCTTGTGTCGGTACTCAATAAGGAATATCCTTCATTTGCCTTTACATCTCGCTTATTAAGCCTGGCTGATAAGCCCGGTTTTACCTTAAGTACATCGCCTTTGTGCCTGGGCATTGCCTGGTATTTTGCTGAAAAAAAAAGCGGTCGAAAAATAGCCCGGCAAAAAATTGATTTATTGTTAGGTAAATTAATTATTACAACCATGGGACATGAAACCTCTGGTAAAGCGGCAGCAAACAAAAAAATCAATGACTTTGAGGATGGCCTGCAATATTACTCGGCAATTGAAAGCGCGTGTAATTGCATTGTAACTGAAAATGAAAAGGACTTTTATTTTTCGGAAATACCCGTTATGAATTCGCGTACATTTATGGAAAAACTTGCCACAAATAAATTAAATTTATCCTGATGAAAATAATATGCATAGGCCGTAACTATGGTGAGCACGCAAAGGAATTGGGAAATGCCCTGCCTGACAAACCGGTTTTTTTCCTGAAACCTGATACTGCTTTATTGGGCAAAGGGCAGGATTTTTATTATCCTGATTTCACAAAGGATTTACATCATGAAATTGAAGTGGTTGTTAAGATCAGTAAGAACGGGAAAAACATTGATGAAAAATTTGCCGCCAATTATTATAACGAAATTGGCCTTGGCATTGATTTCACTGCGCGCGACTTGCAGGATGAAGCCAAGAAAAAAGGATTGCCCTGGGAAATTGCCAAGGCGTTTGACAATGCTGCCGTTGTTGGCAATGAATTTGTTCCGGTTTCTGCTTTTGAAAACCTGCAAAACATAAATTTTCATTTAACCATTCAGGATAAAACGGTGCAGGTTGGCAATACATCAAACATGATTTTTAACATTAACTATTTGATTGCTTACGTATCCAGATTCATTACACTTAAGCAAGGTGATTTACTTTTTACCGGTACACCTTCAGGTGTTGGCCCTGTTAAAATTGGCGACAACCTTACTGGTTATCTTGAAAATAGGAAGTTATTAGGTTTTTTTATCAAATAAGTGCCGGTTTAACACGTTATTATACCTAAATTTAGCTGATGCATATGAAGGGAATGAAAAACCTGTTGACCATACTTCTGTTATTTTTTACAGTATCCAATGCATTGTCACAGGCTGTATACACAGCTCTTGGCAACCCTTCGGCTACCACAGCTCCAAAAGAAGCTAAACTAATACAGTTTTCGGGTGTTATTTTGTCGGCCGACACGCTTGAACCCGTTTCTTTTGCCAGCGTTTATGACAAAAGCATTAAACGTGTTACCTATGCTGATCACACCGGTTTTTTCAGCATGGTTGTACGCGCTGGTGACACCATAATGTTTTCATCGTACGGTTATAAAAAAATGCTGTATTTTGTACCTGATACCCTTTCGCAAAACAGGTATACCATTGTACAGTTATTACAACCCGATGTACATTTTCTTGACACCCTGGTTGTGCGCCCATGGCCAAGCCGTGAAGAATTTGCCAAGGCATTTATGGACCTTGAATTGCCCCGTACAGCGTATGACAGGTACAATGAAAACATGACCCTGGCCGAACTTAAAGCCAGTAACTCTGATTTTGGCGATGCCCTTAGCTGCTATGATGCTCAAATGAGTAACGAGTACAGCAGGTTATACCGTCAGGGCCAAATACCTACCCTTAACCTGCTTTCTCCGCAGGCCTGGAGAAGCTTTATCAAGACCTGGAAATCGGGCGGATTTAAGAACAAAAAAAATAATTAGCGCATTCCTGCGTTTTTCTGCCGTATTTACTTCATAAACTACAATTAGTTTTACTTTTACGGCCCTTAGATGTTACGACTCCTGCTACTCTCTTACCTGCTTTATGCTGGCTTTTTACAGGCACAGTGTTTTGTGACAGGACGTATACTTGATGATCAAAAAAAACCTATTGAAGGGGTTTCAGTACTTGATAAAACATCAGGTAAACGCACAAGTTCCTTAACTGACGGAACATTTAAACTTGAAATTTCATGCCGGGGCACTACCATTTCATTGCGTCATCCTTCATATGACAAACAGGATATTGAAATATTCAGCGGTTCAATGGACCTTGGCGATTTTAACCTGAGTGAGCATGTTATTGACACTGTTTACGTCATCAAAAGAGCCACTATTCCCCTTATTCCACCAATTGAACCAGGGTTATTTCCAACCATCAGGAACCAGGTTGAAGATTATATAAAATCTTACGGCCTGGGCACGCGTTCAAACAATGAAATGAGTGCACAATACAGTGTGCGTGGTGGTAGTTTTGACGAAAACCTTATTTATGTAAATGACATTGAAATTTACCGCCCCTTTTTAGTACGTGCCGGCCAGCAAGAAGGTTTGAGCTTTATAAACCCCGATCTTGTTTCTGACATTGGATTTTCTTCAGGCGGATTTGAAGCACGGTACGATGACCGCATGTCATCAGTACTTGACATAAATTACAGGAGACCACGTGAACTAAAAGGAACGGTTTCAGGCGGAATTATGGGTTTTAACCTGCACCTCGAAAACGAATCAAAAAACCATCGCTTTAGCTGGATGGTTGGGAGCCGTTACCAGGCCAACGGTTACATTTTAAAAACGCTGGATACAAAAGGCGACTATCGCCCGCGTTTTGGCGATTTTCAATCACTTTTGCGTTATAACATTTCAGATGAATGGGAAATAAGCTGGTTAAATTATGCCTCAAGAAACAACTATCGCTCGGTACCACAAACCCGCCAAACCGACTTTGGTACGGTAAATACGGCATTGCGATTAACGGTTTTTTATGATGGCCAGGAACAAAATATTTTTCAAACCATTGCACAGGGAGTAACATTAAAAAAAGAAACCCAAAAATCAACGTTTAAGTGGGTTACTTCCTGGTTTCATAACGATGAGCAGGAAAATTACGATGTTTTAGGTGCTTACCAGTTGGGCGAGGTTGAAAAAGACCAGAGCAAAGAAAACTTTGGTGAAGTAGCGTTTGTACGCGGTGTGGGTGGTTTTTTAGAGCATGCCCGCAACGAACTTGTTTCTGATATTTATAATACCAAATTACTTTTTACAAGACGGTTTGAACATGCAACACTTGACTACGGTATAAAATTTCAGCACCAGAAATTCAGGGACGTATTGAGCGAATGGAACCTGGTTGACAGTGCCGGTTTTTCAACACCACAAAAACCCGAAGATCAAATTGTATTGAATTA
The DNA here is from genome assembly GCA_035299065.1 of Flavobacteriales bacterium. Lineage (GTDB taxonomy): Bacteria > Bacteroidota > Bacteroidia > Flavobacteriales_D > UBA2798 > DASPJQ01. The sequence continues at coordinate 2,548 of DATGXI010000159.1, read as the reverse complement.
CCTCTTAAAAGCAAAAGCTAATTTAACCTCGAACCTTGGTGCAGCCTTCATTCAAAACAAATGGAAATGGCGTTTTACCGATAAAATTAATATCAGGGATTCAAGTTTCAGTAAAATTGATACCACCTTTACAAGCACATCATCACTTGAGCTTACCATTGGTGCACGTGCCAATTACCTTGACATAAACAATGATTTTAACGTTGGGCCCCGCCTGTCAGTGCAATACATTCCAAGTTGGTTTCGTCTCAAAAAAGGCATGATAAACAGGCGCAATATTATTTTCAGGCTTGCTGCCGGTATTTATCATCAACCACCCCTTTATCGTGAATTGCGTGACCTTTACGGTAAAATAAATACCAATGTAAAAGCACAACAAAGCATGCATTTTATTGCAGGTACTGATTGGTTTTTTACCATGTGGGGACGTACATTTAAATACACCGTTGAGGGTTATTACAAGTATATAACAAACCTAATTCCTTATGAGGTAGACAATGTACGCATTCGTTATTATGCCAACAACAACGCAAAAGGATATGCAACCGGTTGTGATATGCGCGTAAATGGCGAGTTTATTGAAGGCATTGAGTCGTGGTTTACATTTTCTTACCTGCGAACGCGTGAAGACATTCTGGACGATCAATACACCAACAACTACAACAGTGATGGCGAAAAAATAATTCCGGGTTATACGTTTAACGATTCCATTGTTTCAAGCGAAACAATTACACCGGGTTATATACCCCGCCCAACCGATCAAACACTGGCATTTTCTGTTTATTTCCAGGACCAAATGCCCAAACTACCGCAGTTCAAAGTTAATTTGAATTTGCTTTTTTCAACGGGTGTTCCGTTTGGCCCGCCTGATTATACCCGGTATAAAGACACGTTGCGTGGTCCATTTTACCGCAGGGTTGATATTGGTTTCTCCTATCATTTCTTTACCAAACCTGTTGATGAACTTCCTGAAAAAAGTATTGGGCGAAAAGTTGAAAAAGCATACATTTCGCTTCAGGTATTTAATTTGCTGGGCGTAAGCAATACCATTTCATACAATTGGATACAAGACGCTTCGGGGCTTAAATGGGCAGTGCCTAATTACCTGACAGGCAGGCGATTTAACTTAAAGTTTGTGATCAAGTTCTGATATTGCCTAAACACGTACATTTGTGACATGAACGTGGTTCAATTACACGATAAGAAGTTCAGCGAATTTATTCCCTTTACCAAGATTGATAAAGCCATTGAAGAATGCGCGCAAAAAATAAATGCTGACTACAAAGGCAAAAATCCGCTTTTTGTTGCTGTGTTAAACGGCTCATTCATGTTTGCAGCCGACCTTTTAAAAAAGATCAACATTGAATGCGAAATATCTTTTGTTAAACTTGCTTCTTACCATGGCATAAGTTCAACCGGCTCGGTTACCGAATTAATTGGCTTTACTGAAAATGTAGAAACCAGGCATGTAATTATACTGGAAGATATAGTAGATACTGGGCTTACATTGGAAAAAGTGCTGGCTATTTTCAGCCATAAAAATTGTGCAAGTGTAAAAATTGCTACACTGTTACTAAAACCCGAAGCCTTTAAAAAAGAATATAAGGTTGACTACGTTTGCATGGAAATTCCCAATGAATTTATAGTTGGCTATGGGTTAGATTATGATGGACAAGGACGAAATTTAAAAGATATATATAAAGTACTAACCTGATTTCAAATGTTTAAATTTCAACTAATGAAATGTATAAGAGTAACGGTTTAGCCTTAACATTTCTCTATTTGAAAATTCACTATTGAAATATTAAATAAAATTTAGTTTTATGTTGAATATTGTATTATTTGGTCCTCCGGGCGCTGGTAAAGGAACACAAAGTGAAAACATTATTAAACACTTTGGCTTATCGCATTTATCAACAGGCGATATTTTCAGGGCCAACATAAAAAACAATACCGACCTGGGATTGCTTGCCAAAAGTTATATGGACAAAGGTGATCTTGTGCCGGATGAAGTAACCATTAAAATGCTGGAGAGCGAATACGACAAGGTTCCGGGAGCCAAAGGATTTATTTTTGATGGTTTTCCACGTACCGAGGCACAGGCTGCCGCACTGGATACGTTTCTGGAAAGCAAAGGAACCTCCATTACAAAAATGCTTGCGCTTGAAGTAGGTGACGATGAATTAATGAAACGTTTATTGGAACGCGGTAAATCAAGCGGACGCAGCGATGATGCCAACCCTGATATTATACGCAACCGCATTAATGAATACAACAATAAAACAGCACCACTGAAAAACTATTATACCAAACAAAATAAATTTGTGTCTGTTAACGGAATTGGAAGCGTTGATGAAATATTTGAACGATTAAAAAAAGCATTGAATTAAAAAGAGCCTGGCGTAATTGCCGGGCTTTTTTTTGCTTAGGTAAACCAAAAGAAAACTGGCACAGCTGATGAAATATTAATAACAGATTAATTTCAAACATAAAACTCACTGCTATGAACCCATTTATTTTTCTTCAACTTTTCTTTGGGCTAACATCC
>DATGXI010000158.1:0-80584 GCA_035299065.1 Flavobacteriales bacterium | reverse complement strand
TTGCAATTACCTTGCGCCATACCTCTTTGCCGTTTTTATCAAGTTTGACAAGTAAGGCGCTGGCATCGCCCTTTGCATCGGTCCAATTACCAAAGGCAGCAAAACCACCATCAGCCGTTTCAATTACAGGCGCCCCGTAATTTTTATGCCCAATAAAATCTGCATGGTAACTATAGCTGCTTAATTCGTAACGTATGCGTGCGGTATCCTGCACATTTTTAACGGTAAGTTGTCCATTTACCGTAAACGTGATAAGTAAACACATTGAAAAAAAGCATTTACGCACTAAATAGTTAGCCTTTTGAAAGCGGCTCGTGAGTAATTTATTAATCATAAGGATTGGTTTTACGTGTACTTAACAAACATTGTACCACGCAGGGTTCAATTTCAAAAAAAATCCCCGAACGATTTTACTCATCCGGGGACCTCTCCGCACAGCTTAGTTTAGCAAGCTGTATTTGGTGTATCTTAAATTAGCAAATTCGGCAATTAGCGAATTAGCAAAATGAATTATCGGCTTATTACTATTCTTCCCTTACGCACCCTACCATCCGAAAGTTTCACAAGGTAGCTATATACGCCATTGGCCATACCAAAGGTTTTAACCACGGTGCTTTTTCCACCAAGATTGGTAGTATTTACCACCTCACCCAAAGCGTTGGTTAACGTAATGGTTCCCGTATTAACTGGCTCGCTGTAAACACTTACGGTAAATTCATCAGTAGCAGGGTTTGGATATATACCAATGCTTATGTTGTTAGTTGCTTCAGCTATTGCTGTTCCACAGCCTGTTGTGGTAAAGTTAGTACTTGCTGTAAACGGAGTTGATCCTCCTGCACCACAATCGGCTTGTACCTGCACTTCGTACGCGGTACACGTATCGAGCCCTGTAAGTGTGTATGGAGAAGTAACACCCATAAGTGTAATGAATGTGCCGCTGGCTACCGGCTTGTATTGCAAATTATAACTTGTTGCCCCACCAACGGTGCTGAATGTAACATCAGTTGTTGTTACCGTAACGGCCGATGTGGTTATGCTGGTTGGTGCTGTTGTACAACAATCAGTGGTAAATGTTGCGGTTGATGTGTATGTACTGTTGCTAACCGAACAATTGGCTTGTATTTGTACGTTGTATTGGGTACAAGGTGCAAGCCCGGTAAGGTTTACTGCGTTTGTTCCTGAAGTAACCGTTACGGTTGTTCCTCCTGACGTTGGAACATATTGAATGGTATAGGTTGCTCCCGCAACTGCTGTCCATGTAGCTGTACCGCTTGTTTCTCCGGTTGCGCTTGCGCTTAAACCTGTTGGCGGAACATTGCAGCAGTCTGTCATTGCTGTTACAATTGATGAATATGAACCCGGACCATCACAACAAATTCCGGCAACCATAAACTCGTAGTTTGTACAGGCTGTTAACGATCCAATAGTAGCATTTGTATTCATGGTGTACACCGAATCCCAGGTAGGTGCTCCAACGGGGCGATAGTAATAATAATAAGCCACTGAATTTCCACCGTTGGTCCAGGTTAAGTTCACACTGGTTGCACTTGCAATAACTGCACTTACACCGGTGGGTACATTACACGTAAGAGGTGTACACGCGGTTAAAATTCCGTTCACACATTTATAGGCGTTAAGACGACCGTTTGTAACCGATTTACCGGTCATACTGGTTACCACATCAACACCGGCCATTAATTTGGCAAGTATATAGTCGGCACCGGCCTGCGGGTCGGTTTTTACAAGGTTCATCATGCTTTCACAAGGCACCGAATACATTAATGCTATGGTTCCTGCTGTTAGCGGGCATGAGAAAGAGGTTCCTGTTGTAGATCCATAGGTGCTTGAACTTGTTCCTGATGTTGTATAAACGTTTATACCGGGCGCACCAAAATCAATGGTGGTTAAACCATATCCACCTGCCTGGTTATCGGTATTACCGGTACGCGTTACCGAAACCATATATGGACTTGAACAAGCCGTTGGCATATCACCAACCGCATCAACGTTCACTGTATTGTTGGTAGTTGCGCCTACATTTAAAATGCCGAAAGCGCCAAGTGTATCGTAATAATTACACCATAAAGGGTAAGCAGCCGGGTCAGCATAATCAATTCCCCATGAGGCGCTGGTTGCCACAACAAATGCCCCGCTTGCTCCATTGGTTTGGTTATAGCGCTTACGCATGGTTAACGGGTAGTCATAGGCAGCAATTACACCTGCCTCATCAACACCAAAACCTGAAACAAGCATAACTTTTACATTCCAGTTAATGCCCGACACGCCCAGGGTATTGTTTCCACGCGCTCCCATCATACCAAAACACTGTGTTCCATGTCCACCCGTTGAATGATTGTCATCACCACTCAATACATCCCATCCATCAAAATCATCGGTATAACCATTCCCATCGTCATCAATTCCATTGCCGGGAATTTCCTCATAATTATGCCAGAAATTCGCTTTCAAATCGGCATGGTTATAAAATGCTCCTCCTCCTTCAACCAGAGCCACAACAATAGTATCTCCGCAGTTTGTCAATCCGCCTGTGGTAATATCCCATGCCTCGTCACTGTCAATGTCGGCATCAACGGTTCCACCTGATGCTCCTGTATTTTTATGATGCCATTGGCTGGTAAAACTCGGGTCGTTTGGTACGGTTAAGCGTTCTTCAATAAAGTGATTGTTCTGGGCAATCCTCACTTGCTTCATGGCGTCCATTTTACGCAATACTTCTGTATTTGACATTACCGTATGATTAAAACCCAATTGCCAGTAACGCATGTGCGATGAAAGGCATTTTATAGCACGCATTTCAAGTTCGGCCGGAAAAAATCCAACCACATCGTTAATACTATACCCCTGTGCTAATTGTATAAGCACTTCACCGTTTTGATAAGGTGTTTCTTTTACCCCTGGTTGGGCATTCATTTGTGCCGAACAAAAAAATACGGCAAAGCATGAAGCAAGTAATTGTTTAAGCATAAGGTCCCTGTTTCTTTAAGAATTAACACTGTGAATATAGTAAAATTAAACCAGGTGTCAACCACCTGTTGATCAAACTTAAATAAATAAGGATAAAGAAGTTACATTTGTGTGTAGGTAAACGGCACCCTTTCAGCCGAGGCCAGCTGGTATATGAGAATAACTGCTACTACAACAATCAGCGCCTGAAGCACCACGGGCATGTTTACAAATGCATTGGTATAACCTTCCTTTACGCGAACAGGCAACCAGTGAATAATAAATGCAATGGCCAATAAAATAAATACGCTTGCATAAGCTGTAATACTTATCCATGCCGATGCATAATCGCCATTTCCAAAAATCTGTTCAATTACCTGTTTTGATTTTTCTGGGTCCTGCACCACAAAGAAAATACGGGTGAAGGTGATAAAGTTAAAGGTTAAGAATACTTTCCAGAAATGCACCAGGAAGAAATTACTTTTTTCATACGGACTTACGCGTTTCCAGTGTTTGTAAACAACAAGTGCTATTCCGTTAAGCGCTCCCCATTTCAAAAAATTAATGGTTGGCCCATGCCATAATCCGCCAATAATCATAGTGATCAATAAATTTATATCGGTGGTTACAAAGTTTTTGAATTTTGGGAAGTAATACGCCAGGCACCAGCAAATGGCACCAAGCATAAGGAATACCCAGAATAATGAATACATTTGAGTGAATGCTGCAATGAAAAATAAAATGACCGCAATAAGTATATACGATCCCCATGTTCCTTTTTTATTTCCGCCCAGCGGTATGTACAAATAGTCACGCAACCAGCTGCTCAGACTCATATGCCAGCGTTTCCAAAAGTCAGCAACGCTAGCTGCTTTGTAAGGCGAATTAAAGTTTTGATGTAACCTGAAGCCCATTAACATTCCCAACCCTATGGCAATGTCAGTATACCCGCTAAAGTCGGCATAAATAAACATGCTGTATGCCCACATGGCGGTTAAACATTCAAAGCCGGTATGTTGAGCCGGCTCGGGCAATATTTGATTCAGAAATGCTATTTGAATAAAATCGGCCACCACAATTTTTTTGATGAGTCCCTTCATGATCATGAAAACCGCCCAGGAAAATTCCTTTTTGGTTACATCATACGGTCTGTACATTTGAGGTATAAAATCAATGGCGCGCACAATTGGGCCCATTAACAATTGCGGAAAAAACGAAACAAAAAAAGCAAAGTCAATAAAGTGTTTCACCGGTTTTAATTCGCCCCTGTAAATGTCAACGGCATAACTGATGCTTTGAAACGTATAAAACGAGATTCCAACAGGCACCAACAGTTCTTTTATACCCACTACATGACCTTCAAACAAAGCCAGCTGCAATTCGGCAAATACGTTGGTAAATTCAAAATTGGTACCTGCCATTTGATTGAGGGTTTCCACAAAAAATTTACCGTATTTGAAATAACTTAAGAGCGCAAGGTTGGACGTTATGGAAACAATAAGCAGTACAAGCTTTTTTCGTTTGCTTTGCTGGGCGTGAATGGCACGCCCCATAAAATAATCGAAAACGGCTGTATATAAAAGAAGAACAAAAAATAACCCGCTTATTTTATAGAAAAAGAAAATGCTTACAAAAAACAGGTACGCGTTACGCAATTGGTGTTTTTTATAAATGAATGCATAAACGGTGTAAATGCAGGCAAAAAACAGCCAGAAATACATTTCATTGAAAACAAGCGGAAAAGGGTATTGCGAGAATATGTCCTGGAACCGTGTCCAGGAAATGCTTTCAATGAATTCCATTAATGATCGGTGCTTTTTACCAAGCGGTTAAATTCGTACTCGTCTAAATATTTCAGAAACGCCTCGTACATCATATCACCCTCTATCAAATACCCATCACGTGTAAAATGGATCCTGTCTTTTTGCATTAATTCCTGTTTCATCCATAATTGCGATGAACCAAGGCCACCCATTATACTAAACCAATCATAAACACCTGCATCATACTTTTTGGCAAGCTTTAATATGGACTCACGCATGATTGGCACATTTTTATTTGGTGCTTTTTTCATGTAGTAGGCATCGTTGGGTACCGTAAATAATAAGGCACAGTTCGGGTTAATTCCCAAAACCAAATCAACCATTACCGAATATTTTTTTTCAAAATCTTCAGGTTTAAATTCATCCACATTGGCTTCGTTGGTTCCAATGGAAATAATAAACATATCAGGTTTTGTTTGCTTTAAATGTTTTTCAAACAATACACAACGGTCATAGGCGGTTAATCCTGCTCCGTTTATCCCAATAGTATTGTAAATAAACCCAGGCTCATCAATCAGCAGTTCGGCACCATACAAACGAAATTCGCTGTTATCGGCTGCTGTTTTAACAAACCGTAATGGAATGGTATCAACAGGTTGCTTCAGTAAAAATTCGGTATAACCACCATTCTCATCAACTCTTGAGCTTTTTATATTTTTTGCGTCTTCCCATTCTACCCGATACGAAGCTACTTCAGTATTATGGTAAACCCTTACTTTATTACTGAAATAACGTTGTTCGGACTTACGAAAATATACTTTCATGTTTGAAATGGAATCGCTTGTAACAGCTGCTGCGCCCATTAAACCAAGATCACTGGTATCTTTTCGCATGGTATTGAAAACACCTTTCCACTCCCCTATTGATTCCACTTTGTAGTGGCTTGGGCCATTGGTCTCAATCATGGTATACGGAAAAATCCATCCGCGTGAACCTTGCAAACCCGGTCCAAATTCCTGAACATGTTTCCTGAACTGGTTGGTATACATGTCGGCCTGTATATGCGAACCTCCAATGTGATAAACAACCAGGTCTTTTCCATCGTAATTGGTAAGGCTGTCAAACTTTGAATAGAATTTTTCGAAATTGCGGCTTTCCCTGTTTGGGAACACAAAACGATTCAACCCAAACTGAATGAATTTATATTTGCGTACAACCGAAGTGTCAACAATACCCAGCACGCTGTCACTTAAAGGCGCATCATCGCCCTGTGAACAGGCTGGTGTTGCAAACATCAGCATGAAAATGAAATAAAAATATTTGTTCAATGGTCGGTTCACAGTTCCTTTTTCGTCTTTAAGTACTTGTTATATTCAAATATAAATGCTTCGTAAAACATTTCTGCTACAAATTTTGCACCACCGGGTGTAAAATGTGTATAATCGGGACCCGCAAGGTCTTTTTCAACCCAGGTAGGCATACTGTTTTCGCCTCCCATTGCCGCATATATGTCCCAATAGCCTGCACCAGCGCGGTATGCCGCTTGTTTCAGATAGGAAATAAACGCAGGAAGCATGGGATAAGTTTTCCATTCTCCATCAATTTTTTTACTCATGTCGCTTGGGCCAATTACAATTATGGCACAACCCGGTCGTAACCTTTTCAATCCTTTTAGCTGGCTTTCGAAATAATTTGCCTGGGCTTTTGCCATGGTTGAATCTTTAATGCCAACAGCTGCATTACCACCAAACTGCATAATGAACAATTCAGGATGAAGCTGATCATAAAATGTTCGTAAATGGCTCATGTCACCTGTGGTTACAAACGTTCCTGATGACCCGCGCATAGCCACATTGTCAACCCCTATACCATACGCCCCATCCAATACAAAACAATAAAAATCAGGACTATCTTTTCCTTTAAAAACATATTTGAGGTTCTCGGGCGTGTCGGTAAAGGTCAATTCAAGTGCATGCGTGGCCCCGTCATACTTTAAGGTATCGGTATGAATCAATTCCTCGTTGTTATACACGTTTACACTAACCGGCACTTTGCAGTTTCCATAATATATTTTTACCCTGTTAAACGTTTGTGCCGTGCCATATGCCGATTTTGATTTTCCAATTGTTACCGTGGCTTCAACCTCATCTCGTTTCAGGTAAGAGCTATCGTTGCTAACCGGTGTAAACCGTGCAAAGCTGTTCATGGCCCCATACCTGCGGTGTTTCACTTCTTTTATGTAACCCGGAAAAGTGGTGTATCTTTTCCAGTTGGCACTCATGGTTTCTTTGTATGAATTAGTAGGATACTGAAGGTAAAAAGGAATCATACCCGGACCAAATCCACCAAATTTTGACTGAATTCTACTGCGTAAATATCCTGTAATACGGTCACCCTCAATTTGCGAATCGCCATAATGAATGATGCGAATACTTTGTTTGTTTGCTGATGCCGAGGCCAGCTTGGCAAAAAATTCATCCAACACACCTTCCTGGTCTTTCCCGAAACTCATTTTTATCAACCCGTCTTCATCAACTGCCTCGGCTCCGGTATCAGCCCCAATAGACGAACCATCCAGGTTTGCATTCTTATGTTTTTTTCCCTGGGCCTTTTTTTCGGCTTTGGCCATTTTTGCTTTAACCTTGTCAATATTGGTTATTTTATTGGCCTTTTGATTGCTTTCAACCGGACGATAAGCCATGAACTTTTGCAAAGTCGGAAAATTCACTTTGTAATTTCCGAGCATAAAACCTTCAGCAGGAACAATGCAGGACAACACCATCAGTATTGAAAGTGTGCTCAGTAAAAACAACAGGATACGTTTGGGGTCCATGTGACTAAAAACAAAATTACAATTAATGCCAAAATGAGACCTGTCAAATAATAAATGTTGTTGACAAAAATACCGGCTATCTTGTTCATTACGCGACACAAATTTCAATAAGTTTATACGTTTAAAAAATGGACCAGTTTAGCCATACCACTCCCCTTGCCGAAAGGGTTAGACCTAAAACCCTTGATGATTTTATTGGGCAGGAACACATTGTTGGCATAGGCAAACCTTTGCGCGCATTGCTGGAGGCCGGCACCGTTCCTTCAATGATTTTTTGGGGTCCGCCAGGCGTGGGCAAAACAACGCTTGCCGGCATAATTGCCAAAAACACCAACCGCCCCTTTTATGAGCTAAGTGCTGTTCAGGCCGGGGTTAAAGATGTGCGCGAAGTAATTGAACGTGTCAAAAACCAGGGCATGTTTGGAGGCAATAACGCCATTTTATTCATTGACGAGATTCACCGTTTTAACAAATCACAGCAGGACAGCCTGCTGGCCGCAGTTGAAAAAGGCATTATTACCTTAATTGGTGCTACTACCGAGAATCCTTCTTTTGAAGTAAACAGCGCCTTGCTTTCACGATGCCAGGTGTATGTTATGCAGCATTTGGCAAAGGACGACTTGCTGCGCCTGTGTTTAAGTGCTCTTGAAAAAGATGAATACCTGAGCAAAAAAAAAATCACCATACAGGAACACGATGCCCTGTTACGGTTTTCGGGTGGCGATGGGCGAAAGCTGTTAAACCTGATGGAAATGGCGGTGAACTCGGCAAACAGCCAAACCGTTACCATTACCAACAAACTTGTTGAAAATGCCATTAGTGCTCAACCCATACAATACGATAAAACCGGTGAATGGCATTATGATATTATTTCGGCCTTTATAAAATCCATTCGTGGCAGCGATCCAAATGGAGCCGTTTATTGGATGGCCAGGATGCTTGCCGGTGGCGAAGACCCAAAATTTATTGCCCGCAGACTGGTAATACTTGCTTCTGAAGATATTGGAAACGCCAATCCCACAGCACTTATCATGGCCACAAATTGTTTTACAGCCATTACGCAAATTGGCATGCCCGAAGGCCGCATTATTTTGTCGCAATGTGCGGTTTATCTTGCTACATCGCCAAAAAGCAATGCTTCGTATGCCGCCATAAATGATGCCATGGACATGGTGCACAAAACCGGAAACCTAACCGTGCCTTTGCATTTGCGAAATGCACCCACTAAATTGATGAAAGAATTGAATTATGGCACTGATTATAGCTATTCACACGAAGGAAAAAACAATTTTATTGAACAGGAATATTTGCCCGATGAAATAAAAAACACGCGGTTTTATGATCCCGGAAAGAATGTTCGCGAAGAAGAATTACGGAAATTTTTGAAAGAACGCTGGAAAAACAAATACAACTACTAATCCGTATGAACAAGGTTCAATTCAATTTATGGCTTCTTACCTTCGTTCTGGTTTTCCCCGTTGTTGGTTTTGCACAAAAAAAAGTTTCGGCAAGCGACAAAGCCATAGTAGACACCCTTTACCGAAATGGTGTTGTTCTACATAAAAAAAATGAACTTGATTCGGCATTGATTTGCTTTAAAAAAGGAAGCGACATTGCTTTCAGGGTCAATTATGATTACGGTAGAATGGCTCATGTTTACGGAATAGCCTACGTTCATTACCTGAAAGCTGATTACTCCAAAACCATGGAATATAGTTTCAGGGCCCTGCGCATGGCCAGGGAACAAAAAAACAAACGGTTTGAAGCACACTGTTACAAAACCATAGCGTCAGCTTACGATGGTCAATCCAATTACCCGAAATCACTTGAATACAATTTAAAAGCTCTGAAAATTTACCAAACCCTTAAATATTCACCGGGTATAAGTGCCTGCTACAATAACATGGGCGTTGTTTACAATGCATTGGAAAATCATACAAAAGCATTGGAAAATTTCAGCAAGGCACAAAAAATTGACAATGCCGCAGGCGATTCGCTTGGGGTTAGTAAAATATTGGGAAATTTTGGCACCACATATTATTACATGAACAAGTTCGACAAGGCGCTTGCTTATTTTGAAATGTCCATGGCCATGTCTGAAAGACTAAATGATCACAATGGTGTGAGTAGCGCTTATACCAATATTGGCAGTATTTATGGAATGCGAAAAAAACCTGAAAAAGCACTTGAATACTTTATTAAATCGCTCGAAATAGACCAGAAATCGCACGACAATGCAGGAATGAGCAAGGACTACATCAATATGGCTCTTGCTTACATGGAAATGAAGAATTATAAAAAAGCTAACGAATCATTGATAAAAGCAGTGGCGCTAAAAGAAAAAATTGGCGATATACGAGGGCTGGGTTGGGCCTACAAAGCCCTGGCCGATTTACACCGGATAACCGGGAACTATAAGGACGCTTTTGAGAATCTTTTGCAATCACAAAAATTAAACGATAAAGTATATAGCCTGGAAAACAATGAACAGATTAACCAGATAAAAACCAATGCTGAGGTGGAAAAAAAAGAAACCCAGATGAGGCATGAACAGGAAAAAAAAGAAGCTGTTTATAAAGCCGAAAAAGCAAAAAAAGAACTTGAGCTAAGGAATGAAAAACTGGTAAGGAATGCTTTTGCCTTTGGCGTATTGGGTCTTGCTTTGTTGATTTTTATAGTTTTCAGAAGCCTTCGGCAAACCAAAAAAGCCAACGGAATTATTGCTGCCCAGAAAAAAGAAGTTGAAGAGAAAAACCGCCTGATTGAAATCAAGCAACATGAGATTATTGACAGTATTAAATATGCCAGCCGCATTCAGAAAGCACTTTTACCAAGTGATAAATTCATCAGGAACCAGCTTAAACAAAACAAAGAAAAAAACACATAATCCGTTTTTTTTCACCTATCCAACCTTTTCTTTTCTTTGTTATTTCGTCAGCCATATTCATGCTTTTATCAATGGCTAATTGGTTTTATTTAGCTTATACACAGGTGTTGATAAACATAAGATGGTTTTGCATGCGTATTTCTCTTATCTTTCAAACAACTTTTGACCCCTTGAAACGTCTTTTTACCCAATGAACCCTTTGCGCACGCAGTTTTTAACACCTGTTCTCAAATTCGTTTTGGCTGTATGTTTTACAGTTTTTTCTTCACAGGCATTTGCGTGTGTTGGTATTACGCCAACATTTACGACCTCTACCACCACTGTTTGCGGGCCCGTAGCCACCGTTATTACCCTTACAAATACCAGTACAGGCGTAAACGCAGCAACGTCAACCTATACATGGTTCCATAACGGGGTAATGTTTGACAATACAACAGGGCTAGCTGCACCTTCAACATTTACCGTTTCTACATTGGGGGCCCATGTGTTTGCCATGGAAGTGGACAACGGTGCCGGGTGTACTGATACTGCCTATGTAACCGTTAACGTAGTTCCTGTTCCAAATGCATCGTTTACATTTACACCAAATAACGCGTGTGCCGGCACCAACGTAGCGTTTACCAATACATCAACGGGGGTATTTGCAGGAACAACCTATTCATGGAACTTTGGCGATGGCACACCTGTTTCAACCGCCACAAACCCAACACATGCCTTTGCTGCGGGTGGAACCTATAATGTTACCCTTACCATGACAAATGGTGCAGGATGCACAAGTACCTTTACGTTACCAGTTACTGCACTGGCCATACCCCTTGCGGCTATTGGTGGCGATGATGGTGACGGAAATACAACGTACTGTCTTTTGCCGGGTGATGGAACAACAAGTGAAACGGTAACATTCAGTAATTTCACAACCGGTGCCGTGAGCTATTTATGGGATTTTGGAGACGGCTCTCCCACATCAACTGCTTTTGCACCTTCACACCTGTACAGTTCTTTTGGAACGTTTAACGTAACCATGACGGCCACAGGGGCCAACGGTTGCACATCAACAACAACACTTACCGTTGTATTTGAAAAATATGTTTCGGCTGGTTTAACGCTTTCGGTTCTTGAATACAGCGGCTGTGTTCCGCATACCCTGTCAACGCTTACCAATCTTTCCGTAAATGCCAATACCTATACATGGAATTTTGGTGATGGAAGCCCAGCCGTAGTAACTACAAGTCCTGTTCCTCCATCACATACCTACGTAACAGGTGGAACGTACACAATAACATTAACCGCTTCCAACAGTTGCAACACCGCCTCGGCAACCATCAGCCCCATTACCATCATCAATGGTCCCACTGCCGGATTTGTACCAAGCACAACATTGGGATGTGCCCCGCAAAACATTTCATTTGTAAACACATCAACCGGAACCGTTCCCGCAAATAATTACCAGTGGAACATGGGCAATGGAAACACCTATACAAACATTACCACTCCACCGGTACAAAATTACCCAACCCAGGGAACCTATACCGTTACACTTATTGCGGGCAACGCATGTGGACATGATACCATAACAACAACCATTGTGATTGATTCAATTCCAGTTGCCGACATTACCTCCACCCCACTTGTTGGTTGTTCTCCCTTAACTGTTTCCACAACAAACAATTCGTACGGGAACAGCATTACCTATCAATGGTTTGTTGACGGTGTGCTTGTTTCAACAGCAGCTAATTTACCCAATCAAACATTTACAGCCCCACCCGGCAATGTTGCCGTAACGCATACCATTTCTTTAACTGTTACCAATCATTGCGGAAGTGATACCGATGCGGAAACCATTACCGTACATCCTGCTGTTGTTGCCCAGTTTACACCGGTAACCGCCACCATTTGTGAAGGGGCTTCGGTAACATTTACCAACACTTCACTTGGCGACATGCTAACATACAACTGGGATTTTGGCGATGGAACAACATCAACACTTGCGGGACCCCATACACATACGTATAACACTGCAGGCACATACGTAGTTAGTCTTACTGTAACCGGATTTTGTGGAACAAGCACCATTACGCATACAGTAACCGTAAATCCTTACCCGGTAGCCGCATTTACACCCTTACCGGTAAGTGGCTGCGCTCCTCTTGTCGTAAATTTTACCAATACATCAACCCCGGGTGCTACTTCTTATACATGGGCATTTGGAACCGGATCGGCCCCGGCTACATCAACCGCTTATAACCCTCCGGCTGTAACGTATTCAACCCCGGGCACAAGCAATGTAACGTTAACCGTAAATGCGTTGGGATGTATTTCAACAACAACCGCAACCATTACCATAAACCCCATACCCGTTCCTGCATTTACCATTGTACCAAACAACGGCTGTTCTCCGTTGGCAGTAACATTCAACAATACAAGTGCGGTAACAGCAGGCGATATGTATGCCTGGAATTTTGGAAACGGCACTACTTCATCTCTGCAAAATCCGCCCGGACTTACCTACACCAATTCAGGAATTATTGACAGCGTGTATTCGGTTACGCTCACTATTACAACAGCCAATGGGTGCGTGGCAACGGCCACACAAACCGTAACTGTACATCCTTTACCCGTTGCTGATTTTACAGCTTTGCCCGATACGGTATGCGCAACAACACCTGTTGCTTTTTTGAATAATTCAACCGGGGCTTCAACGTATTCCTGGAATTTTGGTGACGGATCGGCAATAACAACTGTTATGAGTCCTGCGCATGCTTTTACAACACAGGGATTATACACCGTTACACTCATTGCTACAACCGCATTTGGCTGTAAAGACACGATGCAACACAATGTGTTTGTTGACCCTATTCCCAATTCTTCATTTAGTTTTAGTACCGAATGTGTGGGTGACTCAACACAATTTACCGACCTTTCAACAGGCGCTGTCACAAACTGGGCGTGGAATTTTGGCGATGGAGGAACATCAACATCCATTTCGCCCGCACACCTGTATGCTTCTGCTGGTACATATAATACCTCATTGACCGTTACAAATACTGCAGGCTGCACACATACTTCAAATCAATTGGTAACCGTAAATGCTGTGCCGGTTGCAGGAATTGGTTTTACGTCAACTTGCCTGGGCACAACAACCAACTTTACCAACGCATCAACCGGAATATCGGTAGCATGGAATTGGGATTTTGGCGATGGCGGAACCTCCACATTGCAAAACCCGGGACACGTTTACGCAGCCGTTGGAACGTATACAGTTCAACTGATTGCTTTTGGTGGAAGTGGTTGTGCCGACACAGCAACCATAACCGTAACGGTAACACCCATACCTACAGCCGATTTTACGTTTACAGAAGTTTGCGCAGGTGACCTCACTGTTTTTTCCAGCACTTCACTTGGTGCACCCGATACCTTTGACTGGACTTTTGGCGATGGAGGAACAGACAACACCGATAATCCTAACCCATCGCACACTTACGCAGTTGCAGGAACATACAACGTAACCTTAACAGCCGGTTATGCCGCTTCGGGCTGCACCAATTCAATCACCTATGCTGTTGATGCAAATCCACGCACCGTTCCAAATTTCACCAACAACACACCTTGTTTTGGTGCACCTACCAATTTTACTGATCTTACAACAAATGCACCCATTACATGGGAATGGAATTTTGGCGATGGAAGTGCGGCTGACTTCACCCAAAACCCATCACATACATACAGCACTCCGGGGTTTTATACGGTAAGTTTAATTACATCAAACGCATTTACCTGTGTTGATACCTTTACGGCAACCATACAGGTTTTTGCCCTGCCGGTTGCAGGTTATACATTTGACACCATTTGCGAAACGTTTGCCACCACGTTTACCGATGCATCTTCTTTCAGCGCTTTATGGTCCTGGGATTTTGGTGACGGGTCACCTTTGTCAAATGCAAGTTCACCAACACATGTTTTTCCTGCAGCAGGAACCTATACGGTTCAACAAATTGTAACAAATGCTGTTGGATGTACCGACACAAGCATACAAACCGTAACTGTAAACCCAAATCCTGTTGCCGCATTTAATGCAAGTACCGCCTGCCACACCTATCCCAATACCTTTACTGATTTATCAACCGGGGCAGTTACCTGGGAATGGGACTTTGGCGATGGAAGCGCACTTGACTTCACACAAAATCCTTTACATGTTTACCCTATTGACGGAACGTATTCAGTAGAATTGGAAGTAACCAATATTTTTGGCTGCAGCGATTCGATTACCCAAAATGCACTTGTATTGCTGCAACCTCAGTCAGCATTTACCAACTCAACCGTTTGCGCCAAACAACCGGTTTCGTTTACCGACAACACAACAGGTGCACCCTCCACCTGGAATTGGGATTTTGGTGATGGCGGAACCTCCACATTGCAAAACCCAACACATACCTATTTGCTTGGAGGCACCTATACCATCACATTAATTACCGGGAACATGGCCGGATGTTTAGATACCCTGACTCAAACCATAAATGTATTTACCGTTCCTGTGCCTGATTTTACAGCTGACACAGCTTGTTTATTTAACATCACGCATTTTACCGACCTTTCAACCGATGGTGTTGCCATTACCAGTTGGTACTGGGATTTTGGCGATGGAAATAACTCGTTCTCATCAAACCCGAATTATATCTATATGGCTCCCGGTGTTTACAATGTAACCCTGACCGTAACAAATGCCAACGGTTGCGACAGCACCATTACCAAACAGGTAGTTGTAAATGACATTCCGGTTGCTGCATTTACGGCCGATACGGCATGCGTTGGTTCGCCTACCAATTTTACCGATATATCAACAGGCGCTCCCGTAACCTGGTTATGGGATTTTGGTGATGGCACCACATCAACTACCGGACCTACCGTATCGCACACTTACGCAGCGGCCGGCACCTTTATTGTTCAGTTGTACGTAACAGGGGGAACCGGTACCTGTTTTGATCAGACTTTTGGAACAGTTACGGTAAGCAATACGGTAACAGCTTATTTCAACGATGAAGACACAGCTTGTGTAAATGAAGTAATCACTTTTACTGACAGCTCGAACACAACGGGACCACCCATCACAACCTGGAACTGGAATTTTGGCGATGGCGCAACTTCTACATCTCAAAACACATCTCACGCATTCAGTGGACCTGGAAATTACCTGGTAACATTGAGCATTGCAGTTGGTGGTGGTTGTAACAGTTCACATTCTCAAAATGTATTGGTTGTGAATGACCCTTCGGCCAATTTTGCTTTGGGTGATGGATGTTTGAATCAAACCAGCACCTTTAACAGCACATCGTTGGGCAATGGATTGCCAATTGCTACCACGCAATGGTATTTTGGCGATGGAAGCACCGCTACCGGAACCCCAGCCACACATGTCTATAACCCGGAAGGAACTTACGCTGTTTCATTGGTGGTAACCGGCATTTCGGGTTGCAAAGACAGTGTGAGTTATCCAATTACGGTTCATCCATTGCCTGTTGCAGCTTTCAGCAACAATTCGGTTTGTTTGAACGATACCGTTTTCTTCAACGATTTGTCAACCATTGCCAGCGGAGCTATAGTCAACTGGACCTGGGATTTTGGCGATGGAGCAGGTTCAAATGTACAGGAAACAAACCATGTTTACACTGCGCAAAACGACACGTTTCCGGTTACATTAATTGTAGAAAGTGATTTTGGTTGTTTGGATACTGTAACGCAAAATGCAGTGTTGCATCCCATTGTTAATTTTGATTTTGGCACCGACAATGCCAACGGTTGCGCACCATATCAATTACCTTTTACAGATAATTCAACTGCTGCTCCTTCAACCATTGTAGGATGGGTATGGAATTTTGACGATGGCTTATTCTCATTCCAACAAAATCCCATTCATGGTTTTGTAAATGATGGTCAATACTACGTATCACTTACCGTTACTACGAGCGATGGTTGTGTATTTACCGACACCCTGGATTATCCCGTAACCGTGTACCCGCAACCCGTAGCCGGATTCAATGCCGACCCAGTTACAACATCCATTTACCAACCTGAAATACAATTCCAGGACTTATCAATGGATGCTGTTTTTTATGAATGGGATTTTGGTGACTTCAATCATTCAAATCTTGCCAATCCTGAACATTATTATACCACAACAGGAACATTCAACGTGATGCAGATTGTTACCAATAATTACGGTTGCAGTGACACGGCCATTCATCCAATTATCATTCTTGAAGAACCAACCTTTTATGCACCAAATGCCGTTACGCCTGACGGAGATGGGCTTAACGAAGTTTTTCAACCCATGGCTTACGGTTTAACCGATTATCACTTATACATATTTGATCGTTGGGGTGAATTATTGTTTGAAACAACTGACATTACGCAACCATGGGATTGTACATACAAAGGCCAATTAGTGAAACACGATGTTTATGTGTGGCGGGTTATACTGCATACCATAACAGGTGATGCCCAGGAACACAGGGGCCACGTAACGGTTGTTCGCTGACAGGCAAATCACTGATTATCAAAATTTATTTCATCGTATCACGATCGTATATTTTCGTATCATTTCGTATCATTTTATAAAAGTTTTTCGTATCATTTGCGTATATTTACGTATATTTGCGTATCATTATTCAAATGAACCAACTGATTAACAATATGATTCTAAATCCCGACTGGAAGCTTATCGGAGCACTAAGCAGTGTTGATCGTTTTGATGCTTCGTGGTCGGCTATAGAAAGGCGTGAAGGACAAAGCCTGAAAGAATTAAAAGGCATAGCCACGGTGCGTAGCGTTGGTGCTTCAACACGTATTGAAGGCTCAAAGATGAGTGACCATGAAGTATTGATTTTACTGGATACACTCGACATTTCAACCCTTGATGAGAGAGATGCGCAGGAAGTTGCAGGCTATTTTGAAGTTTTGGATTTAATTTCGGAATCGTACCGTGACATTCCTGTTACCGAGAGCAGTATTAAAAACCTGCATAATCTTTTATTAAAACATAGCCAAAAAGACAAGTGGCACAAAGGACAATATAAGCAGCACAGCAACGTAGTAGAGGCAACACACCGCGATGGATCAAAATACATTGTATTTAAAACAACTGATCCGGGTTACCCTACCGAAGATGCGATACGCAAACTGGTGAAGTGGTACAACAGCGAAAAAGAATTACACCCAATTGCAGCGTGTGCTTTATTCGTATATGATTTTTTAAGCATACATCCTTTCCAGGACGGTAACGGAAGACTAAGCAGGCTGCTAACTACACTACTCCTGTTAAAAAAAGGATATTCATGGATTCAATATGTGAGTTTTGAGCATGAAATTGAAAACCGTAAGAGTGATTATTACAAAGTGCTTATGCAATGTCAGCAGGAACGCCCTGGTGAAGATGTTTATGCATGGGTCATGTTTTTTCTTGATTGCTTAAATACCATACAGAATTTACTCATGAAAAAACTGGTTTTACAAGGTGCCGCATCACAACTGGCTCCCCGTGAAAAAAAGATTTATGTATTTATTGAAAGTTATCCCGGTTGCAAATCAGGTGAAATCTCTGAAAAACTGGATATTCCCTTACCTACTGTAAAACGCATTTTGGCCGATATGGTTTTGAATAAACTTTTAATTAAACACGGAATAGGTGCAGGTACAAATTATACGGTGTAACAATCGTACCATATACTTCACCTGTTTTTATTCCTTTTTCTTCGGATAAATTTCAAATTCAAATTTTGCACTGCGAACAGAGTCGTCTACAACTACCCTAAAAGGCATTTTTACAGGATCTTTTATTTGAAAACTAATGGAATTTGACCAACCTGGAGCATTGTATTCATTTCCTTTAAAAAAATTAGGATTCCTGGATGTAGTATCTTTATACACCATTAATTCTTTTGTGCCGGCAAAATCGTAAACGCGAATGGTCATTCCCCTTGCGTCTGCACCGGCTTCAGTTTCGCGCGAAAAATACAACATCAAATAACCTCCTTTTGAATCTTTTTTCAGTTCATTCATATAACGTTTGGTATCAAATCCCTTCACCCGCCTGTCAGAATTTTTTAGTGACTCGTGCATGTTGCGAACCATATCGTGAATTGAAAAATACGAAACTTCTGTACGAAAACCTTGCAGATCCTTTGCACCAACACTTGTTACACTACAACCCGTTACATTCATGTTCTGTATTGAATCCTGCCTGTACCATTTTTCATCGGGTGAAAGTGCTTCATTCTGCTTTAATTCATGCCTCCCTGAATCACCGCATGAAACAAAAAACGAACAGCAGCAAATCAATATACTTATTCTTACCGGACTCATAAATTATCAATGAAATAATTGCTCACTTTTTCCATTAAATGCGCGCGGTCCTTGCCCAATACATTGTGCTGGTGACCTGGATAAACATAATAATCCAACTGAACTCCTTTTTCAACCGATTTTTTCAGCAGCATTAAACTGTGCTGCCAAACCACCACATCGTCCTGCGCACCGTGAATCACCAATAATTTACCTTTTAAATCCTGTATGCGGTTCAATAAATTATTCCCGTCAAAACCTGCTTTGTTTTCCTGTGGTGTGTCCATGTAACGCTCAGTATACATAATCTCATAATAACTCCAGTCAATTACCGGGCCGCCTGCAACAGCTGCTTTAAAAACACCGGGATATCGGGTCATAATGGAAGTTGTCATAAATCCGCCATAACTCCAGCCATGAATGCCCATACGTGATGCGTCAACATAACTTTTTGATTTCAAAAAATCAACTCCACTCATCTGGTCTTCCATTTCAGCGGTTCCCACCTGCCTGTGTATAGCCTGCGAAAATGCTTTGCCCCGGTTATCAGTTCCTCTCCCGTCAAGTGTAAAAACAATAAATCCTTTTTCAGCCATGTAATGATACCAAAGATCAGGCGCTCCACCTAACCATGAATTGGTTACCATTTGCGAATGCGGACCATTGTACAAATAAACCACCACGGGATATTTTTTGGTGCTGTCAAATGCTGTTGGATAGTACATGCGGCAATACAAATCGGTGTTCTCTTTGTTTTTAATGGTGAACAACCGCAATTTTCCAAGTGCATAGTCCTTTGCAGGATTCTCGGCCTTTTGCATTTCCGTAAACTTACCGGTTTTCAAATCAATTACACGGGTAATGCGTGGAATGGTTATGTTGGAATAATTATCCAGGGCATACGTACAATTCGCATCTAAGGTACAGGTATGAAATCCATCGCCTGTAGTAATGGTTTTTATTTTACCCGTTTTTAAATTTACCATGCAAAAATCCTGGTTAACCGGGCTGCTCATGTTACAATGAAAAAACAAATTTTCGCCTTTAGGGTCAAAACCATTTATGGATTTTATTTCCCAGTTGCCTTTGGTGATTTGTTTCAGCATTTTTCCTGTAAAATCATACAGGTAAATATGTTTATACCCATCACGGTTGGATTGCCATATAAATTGTTCTGGATTGTTTTTTATAACCATTAATGGTAAAAGGGGCTCAATATACTTTGAGTCATTTTCTTCAAACAGGGTTTTTACAAATTTGCCAGTGGTTGCTTCATATTCATTCAGCTTCATGTTGTTTTGAGCACGGTTTACAATAGCAATATAAATTTTACTTTCATCGGCACTCCAGGCAATGTTTGTCAGGTATTGTTCCGGATCACCTTCGGTTTTTACATAAGTGGTACTACCGTTGGCCATGTTGTAAATACCTAAAGTTACCTGGTGGCTTTTATCTCCTGCCATTGGGTATTTTACATTTTCATTTAAAGCTGGTTTTACATCCCAGTTAATAATTGGATAATCGGTTACCATAGTTTGGTCCATGCGGTAAAAAGCAAGGTACGTTCCTTTTGGCGACCAAAATGTTCCTTTGTTAATTCCAAACTCGTTGCGGTGGGCTGCTTCACCATACACAACATTGTAATTCCCGTCCGTACTAACTGCTTTAATGCTATCATTCATTTTTATGTACAAATTATGATCCCGGGTAAACGCAGCTGTTTTTCCATTGGGTGATACATCAGCATTTTCAAGCCCTGCTGTTACCACTCCTGATTTAGCAGGAACAAGTGATGATGAAGACATGTCATATTCCCAGTATTGCTTGTCATGCACAAACCGAAATGTGGTTGATCCTGTCCATTCAATAAACGGGATCGATTTAAGTTTTTTTTCACCTTTAATGGCCGTATTAATGTCATCCAAAGCAATTGGAGGAATTAGTTTAGCTTTTGGATTTACACTCCATAAAACAAGTTGTTCACGTCCTGCAACAACATCGGCATAAGAAACCTGTCCCGGATTCATGGTAAAACCCAATTGCCTTAATTTTGCGGGGGCCAGTGTTGACCGCGCACCAACAATGGCTTCCTGTATGGTCAGGTTTTTTTGTGCTGAAAGAATTCCTGCTTGTACAACAAGGAAAGCAAGTATGCCTGTTTTTTTCATTTGAAACGTGATTTAATAACGAATATTACAAAAAATCGCGATACGGAAAATGAAATTCCGTGCCGTTTTTAAACCTGTACCGATTTGATCCACTTTTCAGCTTTTTCTCTGTCGGTGAACACCCTTGTTGGAACCAGTGGTTTGCTGAATTTCATATAAAAGTTAGCAATGAGTCGCTGTGCCAATGATTGAATAACATATGCTTCGGCAAGTGTGAACTCAACCGCGGGTATGGTTGCTGCAAACTCCCTTGCTTCTTTTGTAATTGAGGTGTATTTGCCTGCAATTATAATTTGTTTACACTTGTTATTGCCGGTTAATTTACCAATTTCATGAATAATTTCACTGATGATCTCCACATCGTAAACCGTTTCATCATCACACCATATTTCCATTATACCATCACTGCGGTATACTAATTTCGAATGAACAAGATCAACACAGTTCGTGTGTGAAGGCGTATGAGTAGGCAAATGCATTTAAGCATCTAATTTAATGGGTAAATTGATCGCTCGGCATATGTTAAGAAAGAACTTTAACATCGTAAAATCGTTAACCATTTAACGAAAAGAATGTTGTTTGTTAAATATTACAATTGCTTTGATGCTGCAATATCAAGTTTTATGTTGGACCATTCTTTATGGGTAAATGGCTTGGCAATGTATCTTTTCACCAGCTTGTTTGCCTCAGCCATTTCAAAATCTTGCGGAGCAAGCGAAGAAGAGATAATGTAAATGTGAAAGTTTTTATTTATCCATGGAAATTGTTCCAGCTCTTCAAGCAAGGTCCATCCTGAATAATTTAAAAGGTTCAAATCAAGCAATAGTACATTGTGTTCAGCCTGGGCACCCAGTTTAGCTATATAAGCCAATGCTTCCTGGGCCAGGGTAAACGGAACAATTTCAAGTGAGGGATCAGAATGCCTGATATTCTGTGTAATGATAAAATTATTCAACGGATCATCATCGATGATTATAATGCGTTGTATTCGTAACATTGTGTTCTTTGTATTGTATTACGTTCTTTAATAATTTAATTGTTATTTCGGTTCCTTTATTGACTTCGCTGGCAATACTTATATTTCCTCCCAGTGATTCGACCTGTGTTTTCACCATGAACAACCCAATACCTTTACCTTCAACATCAAGATGAAAACGTTTGTACAGACCAAACACCTTATCACCATACTTCTCCATATCGATACCCTGAGAATTATCTTTAAAAGTAATAAAAACATGATTATCGTCTGATTTTTTTGTAGAAATGGATATTACCGGTTTTACACCGTGCTGCCGGTACTTGATACTATTGGAAATCAAATTATAAAAAATGCTGTATAAATAGTCTTTTACGGTATAAATTTCGGACACTTCTGAAAAATCAGTATTAATTATGACCTGCTCCTTTTCAATTATACTGGCAATGCTTTGTGTTATATTATGGACAATTGTGCGGAACTTAATCTGGGTTTTCCGTTCGCTAATTTGGCGTTTAACCTGAAGTATGTGATTTAAATCCATAATAATCTGGTCAAGCAGGCGGGTTGATTTTGTGAGTCCCTTAAAACATTCTTCTTTCACTTCTTTTGCCAGGTTTTTCTTTTCTATTAGGCTTGACAAACCTAAAATATTTGCAACAGGTGCACGCAGGTTATGGGAAATAATATATGCAAACTGTTCAAGATCCTTGTTACGCTGTATAAGGTCATTCGTTATTTTCTGCCGCTCTTCTTCCAATTGCTTCCGTTCAGTTATGTCATGGGCTGTTCCAATCATCTTAGTGAGTTTACCGGTTTGTAAATCACAAATCATGTCGGCCGTTGTTCGTATCCACCGTTCAACTTTATCAGGCCTAATAATGCGGTATTCCATTACGCATGGCTTTTTATAACGAAACGCATCCTGCAATGTTGATTTTACACGATAAAGATCTTCATGGTGAACAAGGTTAAAAAAGTTCTTATACGAGACCTTTAATTGCCCTGGGTTATAACCGTATATCCTGAATATTTCATCAGACCACTGCATCGAATTGTTATCCACTTTTTCGGCCTTATTAAATCTGCATTCCCAACTTCCCATATGCGAAATACGCTGGGCCTCGGCCATCATTTGCTCGCTTTTGAGAACGTATTCAGATACTTTTTTCTTTTCTGTAATATCGTGTGAAAAACAGGAAGCCCCTATTATACGTCCGTTTTCGATCATGGGATTGAACGAAATTTCAGCCCAGGCTTCAACCGGTGAGGCCGAATACTCTTCAACTATAAATGCTTTTCCCTTCAACACCTTTTCATACCTCTTTTTCCATTTATCAACTACCCTGGGCGGAAAAAAGTTGTGATCCAATAAATGATCGCCTGGTTTAACG
This sequence comes from Flavobacteriales bacterium, assembly GCA_035299065.1. Lineage (GTDB taxonomy): Bacteria > Bacteroidota > Bacteroidia > Flavobacteriales_D > UBA2798 > DASPJQ01. Next base: position 57,265 of record DATGXI010000158.1, on the reverse strand, counting down.
CTAATGCCTCCTGATGATTTTACGGCATTAATAAAAGCATCGTTAGCCGTAACAAGGCACATACGGTCATCAATACTCCACATGAGGTCTTTTGTACTATTAATTAACGCGTCTCGGTTTTTTCTGTCAAATTCAAGTGCAGTTTGCATTTCTACTTTCAACGAAATGTCTTTGAAATTAAAAACAATGGCTCCAATACCATTTTCGTGCAACATGTTGGTAACATATGAATTGATCCATCGCCATTCACCATCTTTATTTTTGGTGCGGCAAACCAATTCCGTAGTAGAACCGGCCTGTTTGCTTATGCTGTCCAATATAGCCGATACGTTTTCAGCATCCTCGGCATGAATGTAATCAAACAGGTTATTGTTGCCCATATCAGCCGATGTATACCCTAGTATTCTTTTAACGGAGTTAGAGACATATATCAGCTTTCGGCTTTTGTCAAGTAAGGCAATACCATCATAGCTGTTTTCAATTAATCTCCTGAAACGGGTTTCACTTTCCTCAATTCTTTTTGTAATTTCCTTTCGAATACTAATGTCAGTAGTAAACCCATCTATTCGAAGGTTTTTCCCATCAAAGGTTGGAGTAAGTTTTGTTTCAACCCACCTGGTTTTTCCGTCAGCGCTTATAATTCGATACTCGCACGCAAAAAGCTGTCCTTTCAGCACACACGCTTCATACTCATCTAAAACATGCTTATCATCCTCTACAACAACCTCTTTCCAAAGATTGGGGTTAACATAAAAATCACTGGTATCTGAGCCATAAATTTTTTTCCAACCAGGAGAAACCTGTAAGAGGCAATTTGTATTAAAGTCGATGGAAAAAAATGCACTATCAATACTTTCAAAAAGATTTTTAAGACGTGAATTTACTACTGTAAGTTCATTTGACTCCTTCAGAAGCCTGTTATTTAATGCGCTTAATTCATTTTCACTAATCTCGGCCGTACGCTCAAGTATTTTATGTTTTTTCTCATAGTGATCATATGTATTGCTGATCTCGCTAAAAAGCTGAGCCAAGTCGCCTGGCAAATTTCCGTTGAAATATTTAGCTAATTGACCTTCCAGGAGCTTATTCATTTCTCGTTCTTTCTGAAAATGTTGTTACTGTCATAGTTTGATTATGTAAGCCACTTTTTGTTTTTGATTTTACCGGGGAAATTTCTCCATAGGAATAAAAACCTGCAAGTCGTGTACGCCCACCCAACACATGCTGAACGGCTTTTAATTCTTCCTCGGTACGTGGACCCATAACCATTTTACGCCCTACGCAACTTGTGAGTAAAGCCAACTCAGGCGTTGAGCTGCTGTTTTGCAAGCATTTTTCAGCAGCAGTGCCGGCACCTTGTATTAATTTATCGCAATTGGTTTGCATAAGCCGTGCATATGTTCCTTTAGGAATGTCGCCAGCAAATACCATACTCTTGTCGGCTTCATTCACCGAAAGCAAAGTACGAACCACTGTGTTCTGTGTGCCAGAATTAATTTCCAGCGGAAAAAGTAATCCAGATGAAGGAAGATCATTTGCAAGTTCGCCAAGGTATGTTTTATACAGTTCAAGTGCCGGTTTACCGTCTATTTCATACAAAACATTTCCAACTGAATGTGTAATTTGGCGCTGGGTTCCGAAAGGCACCCAACCACTACAATTCCCGCAGGCAACCTCAAGGTTATCGCCATAAAAAGCAACCGCTGCTATTGTTCCTTCCTCAGCAGCCATATTCAAACCCACAAGGGTGTGGTTAAACCTGTTACTATCTCCTGCCAGTCCACCTGTAATAATTGTTTCGGGAGGTAGTTCATTTTCCATACCTTCAACCAGGGCACTTCCATTTACAAGTAGTCCGTCTGAAACAACAAAAATACTTTTTAACCCTTTAGGATCAATTTGCCGTGCTAAAGCAAGTCCCGCCATTTTACTTCCTGATTGTGTTTTAAGGCTCACACTGGCCGAACTTACTTTGGATTTATCAAAATGTATTGCGGTAGCAACAACCGTTTTTTCACACAACGTAGACCCGTATATTTGACCAGCAGTTGAACTCATTAAAATTTGAGCTTCAGGGTAATCTTTCCTTAAAGTCTGGTAAAACCCTGATTCAGCAATTATTTCCGTGTCACCAAAAACCAAAACCAAATCAAAATTGATACCGCTGGAATGCGTATTGCTTAAAATTTCCCAGCTCCCGGTTTTCGAAAATTTCCTTTGTTGAATTTCCATAGATTATTGAGAATTTAAAATTGAATATTCTACATAAACTTCAATCCCCATATTTCAATTTTAACTGAAACATGTAAGATTTTTTGCTTTTTTGCAGGTTTTTAAATCCAAAGGGTTGCGTATACCAAAAATAAAAAAACTATTCATCACCAGCCTGCCTGCAATCGAATTCAATTTCCTGTCTTCTGACCGGCAACTGACATAACAACCCGATGGATTTGTACCGTCACGCTACACGCGATTATAAATCGCTGATTATGATTATTTTATTTAAAAAAAAGAACGCTTTTAAAGCCACTAAACCTTTGCGAAAATACAGGTGACTGTGCTGGTTTGATACAACAAAAACAAGGCAAGAAACAATTTCCTACCGGTATTTTTTACTGAATGCCATTGCAGTTAATCCTTCGTGTTTTCGGAAAAGCCGCGAAAAATAAGCTTTGTCATCAAATCCCAATTCATCGGCCACTCCCGAAACCGAAGCTGATTTATGGGTGAGGAGCCGCTTGGCTTCCATTAATACACGTTCGCTTATTATTTGTCCGGTGGTTTTATTTACGCATTCCCTGCAAATACGGTTAAGATGTTTCTCCGTCATGCTCATCATTTCAGCATAGGCTAACGGTGACTTTGTTTTTTTATAATAACTATCAACCAATGCTTCAAACTTCCTGAATTTATCAAGGTATCCTGAACTTGAATTTACTTTCTTCGTGGATTTGTATATGCGGCCCAAATCAACATAGGTTAACAACATAAGCGCTGCTGCCTTTTCAGTCCACATAGAATACCGGAGCGTATATTCTTCCAGGATACTTCTCATAGCGCCTGAAATGCCGGACATTGATTTTTTATCCAAATCAATATATGGAATCGTGTTTACCGAACTAAAAAAAGCAAAATCACGAATTGACTTTCCAGGAAAATACAACTCAAAAAAAGCAGCGGAATGGAAAAAAATAAGTCCTTCAATGTCATTGCTGAATTTCCAGTTGTGCATTTGACCGGGTGAAAGAAAGAATACACGACCTGGTTTTACAGGATAATTGGAAAAATCAATTTCATGAGTGCCGGTTCCTTTTGTAAACAACACTGTAATATAAAAATCATGTTTATGTACTTTTTTTATGAAATGATGGTTGCGCAAGTGATCGCTGAACGTGTTGGCATAAAAATCAGCCGTGTGGCGTCCAAACGCCTCTATTGAAAAAACCGGTACCCGTAACTTAGCCATGGCGCAAATATACAAAAATGTCGTTTTTATCCAATAATTAGCGAATTTAAGACTTGTAAAGCACTGCCTTATAGGGTAAATTTACCAATAAAAAAGAGTTATGAGAGCACGAAAACAGTCAATGGTAGCCAGTATACTAGGCGAAAAATGTCCAAATTGCGGAAAAACACATGTTTATGAAAATAATGGTAATCGTTTTTTGCATGTACCACGCATGAAAGAACGCTGTGCGGTATGCCAGTATAAGTTTGAACGCGAACCGGGGTATTTTATAGGTGCAATGTACCTGAGTTACGGGCTTGCAGTTTTGCAGGGAATAATTGCTTTTGTTGGTGCAAAATTTTTAGTGCCGGGCATTAGTGACCTGGCGTTGATACTCGTTACCTGCTCTACCATTATCCTGTTCTCGTTCCCCAATTTCAGAATTTCACGCATCATATGGTTGCATATTTTTCCGCAGTAGCATTGTAAAAAACAGAACTACTGCAAGGCCACAAAACTTAAATGGGCTTATTGCCCGCCTGGTGTTTTGCAATCACAATTTTATTCACCCTAAAAACCATTACTACACAAAGTGCCATTACGGCAACCACCACATAAGACAACACATCGTAATTGTGAATGGGTATAATCAATCGCTCTTTCCAGAAAACAAACGCATCGTCAGGTATTCCTGTTTTTGACGTTACCAGTTTATCAAAATGCGCTGCATCGGTATAATAGGCCGAGCCGCTTTTCACCAATTGAACCACACGCCCAATTCCTGTTTGCAAAGCAATGTCTTTCGAATAAACAATTAGACCTCCGGCAAGTGCTGCAATGCCACCCGCCAAACTTGTAAGCGAGGCATTCATACTCATAAACGCTCCCCTGTCGGCCATATCAGGCACAGCGGTAATCAATGCCTGGGCTGGCACAATGCGTGACATGATTCCTGCAAACATAAGCGCGTTAATCATAATAATAACCCACAACGGAACCGGCAGCATGTTGGCATAAATAATCACCATGAACGATGCCAGTATACTTCCTGCCACCATTGTTTTGAACTTACCCAGGCTGTCGCTGATTTTTCCAACCATAGGCATAATAAACATAGAACATATACCGGTGACTAAAAAAAGCAAGGGTATGTCATGCGGACTAACTTCCAGGTTATTGATTAAAAAAGGATTTCCGAATGGCATGAGCATATAACCGCCAATAGGCATTAAGCAACTGGCTATAAATGCTACACGGTATTGCCTGTTGGCAATGGTATTTGTCATGTGCTTGAATGCATTGTGCCCCTTTTGCAAGGCAAGGTGCTCACGAATGGGCTTCATTGAAACAGCAATAAACAACCACGTTAAGGCAATAAAAATGGCAATGAGAATGAATGGAAAATACCATCCGAATTTATTCGCGAAAAAAAGACTCAATGGAATTCCAAGCACCTGGCTAACCGCAAAAGCCATTTGGGTGAACCCCATAACACGGCCACGCATATGTATTGGAAACAAATCGCTTATAATGGCCATTGAAATGGATGATAAAACACCTCCAAAAATACCAGCTACAATACGACCGGTCAACAATATCTCAAACGTGGGCGCGAATGCACATACCAACGTGCCAAGACAAAATCCTGAATAAAAGAAAACAAGCATGCGTTTACGGTCATAACGGTCAGCAAAACCTGAAGCCGCAATGCCTGAAATTGCTGCACTGAACGCATAGGCCGATACTACAATACCCAATTTTGCGGCTGATATGCTCAGGTCCTTCATCAGCATATCACTAATAGGATTCATGATCATAAAATCAAGTACTACCGTAAATTGAATTAATGAAATGATGAGTATAACCAGTTTTTGATATTTTGTAAATCCTGGTTTTGTTGTTTCTGCATTAAGTGCTTTTTCCATCTGAGCTATTTTCAGTTTTTAATAATCTTTGTTAAGTGAACATTCCTTATCCTTTAAGCGCCTTCATAACCATATTAAAGGCTTGACGCATTTTTGCTTCTGTTATTTCAAATTTCTTTCCGGTAAAGTTTTTTTTATTTAAATGAAACTTAACCAGCGCATAAAAAGGGCCGTATACCATGGACCAGAAAATTTCAGGTTCCATTTTTTTTATCTCCCCTTCCTTCATCGCCTTTGCAACAAAGTTCCGCATGTTTTCCTTGAATACAGCCAGCTTAACCGATTTATGATTTACAAGCGGACTATGTCCAAATTGTTCATGAAAACTAAAATGAACGGGGTATTTTAAAATGAAATTCAACCTGTTCTTCCACTGCAACCATAACCCATCTTCCAACGACATGGCGGGATCGAATCCTTTTAACGCTACATCGCTGAACTTGTCCTGCACGTCAGCAAATAACTTATGCAATAAATCTTCACGGTTTTTAAAATAGATATAAATGGTGGCAGGAGAAACCCCTGCCTCCCTGGCCAATTTCTGCATACTAAGTCCGTCAAAACCCTCCTTCACAATCATTTTCAAGGCTTTATCCCTAACAGCCAGTTCTTTATTTGTATCCCTAGTACGCATATTGCGCTACAAATATAAATGAATGTTCATTCAGTTATAATGTTCTGTTAAAAATATTCTTTTTTGGCATGTTTATTTGTATAGGTCCCCCCATTTCAAATTGGTAATTTTTTCACGTTATTCTCACTCTTTAAAAACTTAATCTGGTCAAACCGAACAACTAGCCGTATGGCATTGCAATTGGTGTTATTATAGTTTAAAACAATGGATATGAATCCAGTTAATACAATTGCTTATGAAAAATTATACAATTACCATTTTACTTTTTACACTTTTTTACAACCAGGCTATTTCACAAAACTGGACCGGCAACGTGAACTCAGAATGGAATAATCCTGCCAACTGGAGCGAATGGCCATTGAACGATGAAGATATTTTAATTGACCCGGTAAATTACTCGGGGGCAGCAGTTTCTCCTATCATTTCCACTGCTTCGGTTTTTGCACCCGCTTCACTCGTGGTCCAAAATGGAGCTTTGTTGTCTATACAGGACAATATATATACCAGTGATAATATTGAAATACTTGGTGCAGGAACAAAAGTTTTTGCAACGGGAGGAATTTTACACGCAGCCGGAACGGGCAGCAACGGACGGATTATTGTTGGCGATGAAGCTGAATTGGTAATTAATGGTGGTACAATTTTATGCAACCAGCGGCTGATTATTGAAAGTGGAGCCGTTGCTGAGTTGAATACCGGCATGGTGAATGCTGGCGAAGTATTGGCCATTGGCGATGGATTGGGAGAAATTTCCAGTTCATTTGTGATGAATAACGGAACATTGATCACCACTGACTTTGAACTTGAATGTGAAACAGGTGCCTTTAACCCCTCGTTCAAGATGAACAATGGCAATTTAACGGTAAACGGAGATTTACTGTGGTTTGGAGAATTTCCCGGATTTGGGAAACCATCTTTCATCATTAACGATGGCGTTGCAACATTTAATCATCAAATCATAAATGACCCTACAGGAACAGTTCACATGAACTTTGAAGCCAATGGAAAGGCCCAGATCCATTACAATGGCGAGCACATCTACCTGAAAAGCCTTACTGACAGTATTAAACTCAATGATTCAGTTTTATTCACCTTTTCAGGAATAGCCTCGGTTGAAAACAATGGTGTTTTTCATGTACAAAATGCCAGTGCTGTTTTCAGCGGCATTACAACATTACAGGGCAATGGCAAATACCGTTTTCATCATCTTTCAATTGATACAGGCGATACGTTGCGGCATGTTTCACCCGACAGCATTTGTGTACATGGCGATTTCATTAACAATGGTTTTTACAATGACACGGTAAACAGCATTGTTATGAAAGGAACAATACCTCAAAATATTGGAGGTATCAGCATTACCTCATTCAATGGGCTTGTCATTAATTGCAATATGGGAGTTTGGCTCACAAACAATGTTCGTGTAAAAAGCTTTTTATACATGAAACAAGGTATTTTATATACAACAACTGCCATGATGCCTTTAATGCAACTAAACGCGGTTTCACTGGGTGGGTCAGACAGCAGCTATGTAAACGGACCCATACGAAAAATTGGAAATACCGGTTTTATGTTCCCTGTTGGTCATAAAGGAAAGTACATGCCCATTCACATTGGTCCACCGGCTTCACCAATCAGTGATTTTACAGCCTCTTATCACCGAACCATGTATCCGGATACGATTCCATATATTTCACCGCTTGTTAAGATTGATACGCTTGAATACTGGCGGCTGGAAAAAGGTCTTGCCGTTGATAGTGCTTTCGTTAAAATAAACTGGTTCAATGCATCAGAAAGCAACATATACGATTGCAAAACGCTTACGTTTGCACGATGGACCGGAGCTGCCTGGGTAAATGTTAAATCTACCAATGACGGAAGTTGTCTTGGAGGAGGCAATGGTATTGTTGAAAGCAGCGAAAGCCAGAAGCTATTTGGTGTTTTTACGTTTGCCAAATATGACACGCTGGCGGTACCTGGCGGTATTGGCGTTTCTGAAACGGGTTTGAATTTAAACGAGGTTAAAATTTATCCTGTTCCCCTACAACGCGGAAGCACGCTTTCGGTAACAAACCTTTCGCCTGAAAGCAGTTCGCGTATTTACATTAAAGAATACAATGGTAAAATAGTACTTACAAAAGAATTCGAGAGCGGATTTGAGAACATTTTATTAAACACCAATAAGCTTGAAACAGGTCTTTATTTACTGGAAATTTATCAGAACAACAAAAGAACTGTAAGAAAGCTGGTTGTTGAGTAACCTATTTTTGATTCAGAAACATTTCCAATTCCCGCATAAAATCTTCGGGCGCGTCCATCCAGGGAACGTGCCCGCAACGATTCATAAAAACAAGTTTGGAACCAGGAATTGACTGGCTAATACGAATGGCTGTTTCATCTCCAAGAATGTCCTGACGGCCCTGTATAACCAACACCGGTTTTTTAAACCCCTTAAATCCTTTCGTCAAATCATACTTGATCCGAAAAAGATCAGACCACATTAATGAATTGTATTCGGGAGAATAAGACCCGGGAATTGTTAGTATATCAGTAAACTCAGCAACATTTTTTTTGTCGTAAAAGTAAGCAGGCGCATTTGCTTTAAGCATGGCATAAAACGCATCTTCTCTTTCTTTTACTGTTACCGGGATCGCTGCCGTATCGTTGCTTACGAGTTGTAACCGCTGAAAAATATTGTCGCCAAAATAATTAAGAAAATCAAGATTAATTCCTGCTGATGAGCATAAAACAAGTTTTTCAACCATGGCAGGGTATTTTGCAGCGAAACTCATGGCAAGTATTCCTCCAAAAGAATGCCCCATTACAATTGCCTTGCCTTTTGCCTCTTGTTCAATTACTTTTTGCATGTCTTCCAAAACCAGGTCAAGTGTTATGTTCAATGAATCGTAAGCAGGCACTTTTGAATTACCTGTTCCGCGTTGATCAAATAATATGACCTTAAATCCCTTTTTTGAAAGGTTTTTCGCAAACTCCTGCATGTGCCAGCTTGAAAATCCGGGCCCGCCATTGGCAATCAAAACAGGCTTTCCATTTCCGCAAACACTATACCTGACAGATGCATTTCCATTAAAAATTGAATGCAAGGTAACGGTAACTTCCTGGGTATTTCCAGGCCTGCTAAAAAACAACAGCCATGCAATCAACAAAAAAAAGCTCTTCATATCAATCAGGAATTTATTCGTTTTATGCATAAAGACTAATCCTTGTCCTCGTTGCTGCACTCTCCAATAAAATAATCGGTTTGAACAGACCCCCATATTGGTTTTAACACCGAAGTAGTGTCTTGTTTAGCGTATAATTCTTTTGCCTTTTCAAAATAGGGTTTTGCATTCTTTTTTCCTCCACCAAACATTTTAGGGGTATAAAATGTAGAGGTTCCTTTTAAATAATAAATACGTGGATTTTCCGGATTAATGGCTTTTGCTTTTTCCAGGTTCTCTTCAAATATCTTTCCGTATTTCATCCAGCGGTTTTGCCCGTCAACCGACATGCGGGCCTGTGCAAGCAACGCTGCCAACACATAGGTTTCATCACTTTCAGGCGCAAGCGCTTTTGCCTTTTCGAAATACTTATCGGCCTGGTCCAGTACAAGATCTTTTGTTTTCATGTCTGCTTCGGGATACATAAACGAAAGAATTGTTTTTGAATATGCAGCGTAATAATTAGCAATATATTCTTTACTCCATTTCATGGCCGATATATCAAATGAAGACGAAGCCTTATTAACCTGCTCAAGGGTTTTGGCCGTGTCAAGTTGTTTGCACGATTTTGACAGGTAGGCTTCCATGTCCTGTGCATTTGCTGCAAAACTGCCTGCAGTCAACAATAGCGAGGCAGCGATTTTAATAAGTGCTTTCATTTTTTTTGTTTTTATTTTCTTAAATTTTATATCTTAAATTTCTAAGGAAGTTCGTCTTGTTTAAATTGTGTCAGCGATAAATTTACCCCAACAAATATTGACCTGTACATGGGCGGCAATATGGGATAAGCCTGTGTTCCATCGGCCGAATAACGGTAACCCAATATATTTTTTTGGTTGGTAACATTGTCAAAGCTGGCGTAAAACACTGTAAACATTTTTTTAATGGTTGTCAGGTAGGCTATGCTAACCGATACATTATGGAAATCCGGGGCTCTGTCACCTAAAAACTCGGGGTTTGAAGGATTGTAATAAGGTCTTCCGCTTGCATAATTATAACTCACTGAAATATTGGTTTGCCATTTCATAATAAAATACTTTGTTATGACATTCAGGTTATTTTGCGAAACGTAATCAGGCATTACTTTATCAATATAATTCTGGTACAACCGTTTTGTATCAATGAAACTGTAGGATATCCAATAGTCAAAATTTTTGATCGATTTTTTATCGCGCCAGAAGAAATCAATGCCTTGTGCATGACCACTTCCTGAATTATCAACCGTTCCGAAATAAAACCTGTTTGCATTTGGGGTATACATTACACCATTTTCACGTACCAGTTGATCATATGATTTATAATACGCTTCTATCCTGAACACACGATCATTTTTCATGACCTGGTAATTAATCATACTATGAACAGATTGCTGGTAACCGGGGCGATATCCCTGTAGTAAATATTGCGGACCCGCGGTTTGGTAAAACACACCTCCTGCACAGGATATTTGCGAAGCCTGGCCTGTTTTGAAGGCAAACGCAAGTCTTGGCGCTACATTTGCACGTGCAATAAATTGCGAATATTCAGCCCTTACACCAGGCTTTACGGCAAACCATCGGGCGGGCTTATATTCAAACTCAAGGTAGGCTGCACTAAGCATTTCATCATACTTTCCTACAAGTGTATCAAATCGCTGCATGTAATTTATGCGCTGCAGATCTATTCCGGCCAGCATGTTGAACTGCCTGCCAAATTCATACCAAACTTCACCCCTGCCCTGTACGCGTCCATCCGTACGCAACACGTTCATGCCGGCCCATTCAATCTCATCGGTGTTATTGCTGAATGAGAAAGCAGTGAACCAACGCAAATGCGGATTTTTCCAGTACTTGTAAGACGTATTGAAAAACGTATTTTCATTTTTCATTCCAAAATTTATACGTTCACCGGCAACAGCTGGATCTGGAATGTTAATCCCCATTTTATTGAATGATTGGCTGAAGTTCATTTTAAACCAACTATTGTTTTCAAATTTTGATACCCATCGTGTAGAAAAACTTCCACCCTGGGGCACATCGTAAAAACTATTGTTTACAGGAGTTAATGCAAAATAAGGAGCCACGTTGGTATAATTACCCGAAAACTCAACCGCGTTGTTGCCAAACAATTTTGAACCCGATAAATAGGCACCAGCCATATTGGCCCCAATGTTCATGTTGTTTTTATCGGGTAAATCGGTTGTTTGTAAATCAAGTATAGATGATAGTGCCTGACCATACCTTGCTGTATAACCACCGCTGCTGAATGCTGTTCCTTTAAACTGGAAAGGATTAAACCTGCTGCGTTGTCCAACTCCTGGCACGCTGCTTCCAAATGCGTTTTGGGCCACACAACCATCAACAATCATTGCGCTTTCGCTTATATCTCCACCCCGTACCATTAAACCTGTTTGATCACCACCATTGCGTTGCACGCCCGGTAAAGTTTGAATTGCTCCGGCAATATCGCCCAGGGCACCCGCAGTTGTTACAATATCCAGCGGCTTAAGAACTGCCACTACACGTTCATTGTTTGCCTCTATTGTGCCAGCCGAAATAACAACTTCGTCCAGTTCCGACACAGCATCGGTTAATTTATAATTGAGTGTATATGGTTTATTCTCGATTAAAATTGGTTTAACATAATCTTCAAACCCAATTGCCGATATCAATAGCGTGTCCTGTCCATAAGTAGTTGTTGTGAGTGTAAAATTACCAAGGGTATCAGTCATTGCTCCTTCAAGCGCATTTTTCAAAACAACACTTGCATACGCGATGGGCTTTCCTGAACGATTTTTTACATTACCATTAATTACTGCTTGTGAAAACACACCAATAGTAGCAAGTGTGAAAAGCAAAACAAGAAGGCTTTTGTATATAACTGCTTTCATCAATTTTTTATCTAACATGTTGCCAAAACTAAATGGCCTTCAACATACAGCCAATGCTTTTTTGGCGGGGAATCAACGTTTGCCGGTAAACAACGGTATAAAACCGGTGAATGAAGACAAGGCTCAAAGATAAGGGATTTATAAAACCAGTAAGCAATCCTATTCAATTGAACCCGCAGGCTTTACCCGTGTTTAACAATAGATGGTAAAAAGCCTGTATATATGCTTTAATAACTGGTATTATTTACCTATATTTGCAATGCATTACGCACTATATTAAATTACTTACAACCAACCTGGTTGACGCAAAGGCTCTAAGTTATCGCTTATATTTTTTGATCAGCTTTTTTTGGAATTTACAAAGTCCCGGGAAGAAATTTCCCCGGCCATACTGATCATGAAAACAATAAAGTTTGTCAACAAAGATCGCGGACAATTTACCGCAACACTACGCAAAAACGTTAACGATTATTTTGCAAAAAACAATATTTCCACTAAAGGCAACGCAAAAATGGTGATTAAGTGTATTGTCATGCTCTCGCTTTACTTTACACCGTTTATTTTATTCCTGATTTTTCCCTTCAACGCCTGGGCATTTTTTCTTCTTTCAATACTTATGGGTATTGGCATGGCCGGTATTGGCATGAGTGTAATGCATGACGCGGTTCATGGTTCATTTTCAAAAAAAAGCTGGCTAAATAAACTGGTAGGATCGACCATTTATTTTATTGGAGGAAACATGTTTAACTGGCACATACAGCACAATGTTATGCACCATACATTTACAAATATTGATGGATATGATGAGGATATAGAGCCCAAAGGATCACTTAGGCTATCCAAACAGTCACCGCTCAAAAAAATTCACCGGTTTCAGCATATTTACGCCTTCTTCTTATATTGCTTAATGTCAATTGCAAGGTTTTTTAAAGAAATCAGTCAACTTATAAAGTACAACAAAGCAGGCATAACCAGGCAGCATGGAACAACACCAAAAAAAGAAATGACGCGGCTTATATTTGCAAAAATCATTTATTTGTCGGTAATTTTCATTTTACCAATAGTGTTCTCAGGATTTAGCTGGTGGATTGTAATGTTAGGCTTTTTGGTGATGCATGCCGTTTCGGGGCTTGTAATGGGTACCGTTTTTCAAATGGCACATGTTGTTGAAGACGTTGACCAACCCATGCCAACAAATGGAATTATTGAAAACGAATGGACAATTCATGAATTGGAAACCACAGCCAACTTCAGCCGCAAAAGCCGATGGTTTGGCTGGTGGATTGGCGGTTTAAATTACCAGATAGAACATCACCTTTTTCCGCACGTTTGCCACGTACATTACCCGGCAATTTCACCCATTGTTGAAAAAACTGCTAAAGAATTTGGTTTACGGTATAACGAAAACCGCACTTTCTTAAATGCACTTGGTTCTCATATACGCACGTTAAAAGCACTGGGTAAGCAACAACAATAACCGCTTTATTTACATGCAGGTTGCCCGGTAGAAAGGGTTTCTGCTTCGTTCTCCAGAAAATTTTCACAATAATTCAAATGTTTATGTCCTTTTTGAATGAAAAAATAATTAACCACCATTATTTCGTAATTCAAATCCCCGTATATCCACTTACTCCACTTTGCAAAACGGGTTGATTTTAATTTCCACTTATTTGTAATTGGTTGAAAAAAATAGTTAACCCCTGAGAAATCCTGGAATTGAAAAGCATGTATCATTTCATGCGCATAAATCTTTGAAAATAAATTTTTGTCCGTTAATGTATCAACCATTAAAAATCCATTGGTAGGTGTTGACGCGTACAGATTTTGTGCATAATGTATAGAGGGAGTTCTGAAAACGGGTGTTCCATAAAAAAAACTGGTTCGTATATCAAATTTACCATGCGCGCCCAGAAATAACGTTCCTAAGAATACAGAAGGCATAATGCGTGGCTGTATCCTGGCTTTTACAGCCTGATACTCGAGGCGAATAAACCCAATATCATAGTGCCATACTTCCCACCATTTTCTGCCAGCGGCAGCATTTTCTACCAACGAATTTCCTGCACTGTAAACGGCACGCGATAACCATGCGTACACGGGTTTTGAATTTTCGGCAATCAGGTGATTTAATTTTTTACCTGAATACATGAGCATTCCTCCACCAGCCCCAAATCCAAATCCTTTTATTAAACTGGCATACCACTTTTCTTCCTTTTTTTTATTTATGACCGATCCAATTGCTCCTGTAAATGCACCAATCAAAGTGTTATAAAAAGCTGATGCACGTTCATAATACTGCGCATTTAACTGGCCATTCATGCAGCCGAAAATAGTAAGCATAAGTACCAGTTGTTTCACCATGATTTAATATAACTGCTAAAAAAACTCCATGTTCATTTTGTTTCTAAAGCGGGAAAAAAACACGCCAAAATGGTATTTTTAAGGCTTCGAAGGTTTGAGCCAATAATAAAGCTATCTTTGTATTATGTCAGATCAATCAAATCCAGAACTCGTTAAATTTCTTGAGGGAAAATCGTCACATTGCCTTGAACTCTTTAACCATTTTATTGCCGAATACGAAAAACTGGGCCCAATCAGCATTCATCCGGCCAAAACCATGATTGGCATTGCCGGTAAAAACAACCGCGCTGCTTACGTAACCCAATTTGGAAAAAGTTTTATTACAATTGTGTTTCCGTTTAAAAAAGCATACCGTGAAAATACCTGTTTCGAGAAACTGGCGCAGGTGCCAGGTGTTGGTCAGCAATACAACCACCACTTACGCATGATCAATCCACGTGACATAAACGATGAAGTAAAAAGCTTTATGCGAATGGCACTTGAAGGTGAGGAATGATTTTTTTTTGCGGTTACGCTAAAAAACAAACTCAATTCCAAATCCATACGACCATGCATTCTTGAATCTATAGCTTGTAAATGCATCCAGCAAATCACTACGCCCAAGAGCAGAAAAACGCATGGCTCTTTTTTTCCGTTTGTTAGTGGGCAGCTCAACAAAAATCCCACCTCTTACTTCCATGTTAAACAAGCGGTATTGTGCAGTGGCGCTTCTTTCAACATAGGCTCTGTTACCTTGCAAATCATCTACAATGGCGTTGTGGTGTTGCACCAGGTTGAATCTGGGAGCCAGAAATACGTTAGTTCCAAACTTCGTTTTTTTTCCTATAAAAAAATCCATACCCATTGGCAGGTCTACACTATGCACTCTTCCAATATATTCATAGGCAATTGTATCCTGCCATTCATCAACATATGTCACAGGTAAACTTTTAAATTGCCTAAACGCTGTTTCAATACCAAAATCAATTGCCAAATGATTACTAATTGGCTGCAACCAACCCACAAAAGCCGAAAACGGAATCGAGTAATTTGTGGCCTCATGCACTTCGTTATCCAGGGTTAAAACCGGGTGCATAACAAAGTCAAGGTGCCAGGCCAGTTTGAACCGGCCCATATGTGCAAGTGTATCTTTTTCGGTTTTTATTTCCAATGAGTCATTGTTATCATTTTGCGCAAATAACAACTTTGAATGAGCAAATAAGAAAACACATAAAACTAAAACCCGCTTAATACCTGGACACTTCATTACTAATAAATATATGCATTTTAATGTTTAATGGATATTTCAGGTAAATGTAACCGAAACCGGTTAGCAATCACTGTATTTCAAATCTTTACAAGGACATTAAAATCAATTTATTTTCTTAATTTCATACCAATGTTGCGCATATATGTTTTATTGTTTATAGCCCTGGTTGCACAGGTAAATGTGTTTGGTCAAACCGACTCCATTCAAAAAGTGTATAAGAATGCAACAAGTTTCAAAACAAAACTTGAATCGGGCAACGAATTAATTTTCCTGCTTCGCTTTGAAAACAAACCACTGGCCATTAACATTGCCAACACACTTCTCAAAAACAACGAAATTAAAAAATACCCCGAGCAACATGCCCGCGCATGGATTAGGCTTGGAATTGTATATGACGTAAGCGGTAAGGCCGATAGCGCTGTTATTTGCAATGAAAAGGCTTTGGCCATTGCTTCAAAAAATAATTTACCCAAACAAAAATCAAGCGCACTAAACAACCTGGGCCTTATATACTGGAATTACAACCAACTTGACAAAGCCACCGATTATATTACCCAGGCGTCAACCGTTTTTGAGCAAATGAAAGACACGCTGAATCTTGCCAATGCCATAAACAACCTTGGCCTTATCATGAATGACTTAAGTGATCGTGAAAAAGGAATAAAATACCATAAACAGGCGTTGGAATTGTTTAAGGCCGTTCATGACGATTACGGAACCGGTTCGGCTCTGCACAACATTGCCTTTTCATTGGGAAATGACGATGAGTCCATTGCATGGCTCAACCAGGCAGTAGCTTATCAAAAACGCATTAATGACGATTATGGTTTGGCAAAAACCTACAACAACCTGGGTATTTGCTGGAGAAAAAATCCCGATTCGGCATTGCATTATTACAAACTTGCCATTGAACACCAGCGAAAATCGGGAAATGTTTACGGGCAGGCCTCTAGCCTGGGTACACTTGCATTATACCTGAGTAATGATCTCAACAAGCATAACGAAGCTTTTCCATACGCTTTGGAAAGTGAAAAAATTGCCATTGACAATAATTACTCCAAATATCTTTGGAAAATTGAAGGCATTTTAGGCCGGATTTATGAAGCCAAAGGCGATTATAAAAAAGCTGCTTATCACTTTCACGAATCAAATCGCTACAAAGACAGCGTTATGAAAGAAGATCTTTTTGTTTCATCGCAACAACTTGAATTCAAGTATAACGATGCAAAAAAAGAAAAATTGCTGGCACAGCAAAAAGCTGAAATTGCAAATGAAAAACGCATAATTGCGCAAAAAGAATCTGAGTCAAAAACGGCATGGATAACTTTAATTATACTTGGCGGTGCTGCAATAATATTACTGGGTGCACTTGGATGGTATTTTAACCGAAAACGCCTTCAAAACCAAAAACAATTTGCCCAGTCGCTGGCCGAGGAGCGGGAAAAAAGCCTGCAGCAAACGTTGTTGGCACAGGAAGAAGAACGCCAACGCATTGCAAAAGACCTGCACGATGGCATTGTACAGGACCTTGCCGTTATTAAAATGAACCTTGACCAGGTATCGACTTCAATAAGCAACGAACAAAAAAACAACTTTAATATAGCCAAAGAGAATCTTGAAAAAACCACCAAAGAGGTTCGTGAAATTTCACACCAAATGATGCCAACAGCCCTGCGCGAGCTGGGCCTGGTTCCGGCATTGGAAGACAACCTTCAAAAAATACTACCACTAAATAACATGACGTATGAATTTTTCAGTCGTGGACTTGAAGAACGTCTTCCCGAAAAAATTGAAATCAGCCTTTACCGCATTTCACAGGAATTACTGAACAATGTTATCAAACACAGTAAAGCTACACATGTTAGCTTGTCCATTACCAAAGTAAATAAATTCATTACTATGCACTTTGAGGACAACGGCAAGGGTTTCGACACCAATAAAAAATCAAACGGAATTGGATTGACCAGTCTTCAAAGCCGTGTAAAAATTGTAAACGGAGAAATAAGGTACGAATCGGGTGAAAATTCGGGAACAGTTGCCATTGTACGGGTTCCTTTATAATAGCCAGCTAGTAAAAACCGGCAGGTGCCAACCAGGTTTAGCAACTATTTTACTGTTTTTTACATTTTATAATAGCCTGTTTTATTTGACACCCAAAACCATTTCACTAGTATTGCTGTATGAATTCAAAAATTATTGAGTCGGCTAACCGGCTGTTTATGCAATACGGCATAAAAAGCGTGAGTTTTGATGACATTGCACGCCAATCAGGCTTATCAAAAAAAGACCTGTATAGCCGTTTTGCCAATAAAGGTGATTTGGTAAATGAATTGGTAACTAAAAACCTGGAGCAGTTGGACCAGGAATTTGATGCGATTACCGCGTTGTCTATTGATCCGCTTAAAAAAATTGCCAGGATATATGAAATTCTTTTGCGCCAGCAATTACAATACCATCCCTCAATGTACCGCATTATGGTACGTACTTTCCCCGAAAGCATTAAACCAATTGACGCGTTTCAGCGCAAGCTCAGCTTTACGCGAATTCCTGCTTTATTGGACGAGGCAAAAAAGAACAAACACATTAAACAGGAAATAAACAGTGAAATAACAAGTGAATTATGCGCGTGGTTCATGCAAAAAATGGTTCATGGAGAATTTTACGAGTTACTTCAGAAAAACTTTAAATCAACATTTGAAATGCTGATACTTTACCCTTTGCAAGGCCTGCTTGTAGCCGAACATGCGCATTTACTCAACAATTATTCGCTAAAACAAAATTAATACTCAAAAAGCAAGGTGAGCTTATAGTTTGCCAATTTGTGCAATTACCTGTGCGCCTTGCACACAAACCATAAACCCACCATTACCCCTGCTTTAATTAGGTTATTTAATCACGTTTCATGGTTAACTTCCAGCTAATCCAGCTGCTGGCCGTACCAGGATTGTTGTTGTTAGGCGGATAAAACAAAACGGAATCCACACCGTATGTTGACCATATTTGTTTGTTCTTATTATTCTTTTCTATTGTCCACACAATGTTCTTTTTTACACCGCTTGTATCCGTATACCCATTTAACATGACCATACGTGTATTGTATTCGTCTGTAACCAATTTATCAATCATTTTTATGGTGTCCATATTGGTATCAATATAAAAGAAGTCATAATTCTTTTCTTCATCCGATGCCCCCTCTGAAATAACCAGTTTTCCCGGGTTGGACAGGCTTTCAATGGTTGTTGTTGTTCCATCGTTAAAGTGAATAATTTTTTCGGCCGATTCAATGGTCCAGTTACCTTCCAGCCTGCCCATTAATTTTTTTTCTTTGTTACATGACGTTGCAAAAAGCCCGGCTATTACAGCTAAAATTAAAATTTTCGTTTTCATAATTATTTCTCCTTTCCAAATAAATAAAAGAACCCAAATCCGTAAGAAAAACCTTTCATACCCGTACTTTCAAGATACTCTTTGCGGGAAACATGTCCCGAGGGATCGTCCAGGTAACTGTTGTAGTCTGAAGGGAAATCTTTTGGTGCTTCCTGGCTGCTGCGCGCATCTACAAAGGCCCTTTCAGCTTTTGATGGTCCTATTACCACTGCGGGCATTAATGCCCTTGCATAAAACACATACTTTTTATATTTATAACTAAACTGGGCTCCAAATTCCATTGTTTTAATGGTGCTTGTGTAAACCCCGTTTAATTTATACTCAGTTCCATAACTCCACACATTGTTCAAATGCTCGGTTGAGTATTCAAGTATGATTTTTCCAAGATTTGTACAATACAGTCCCTCTAACCATATTTTGTTTTCTTTTTTAGCAATACCAAAACTAAAATTAACCTGGTTGTTTCTCCATTTCAACCATAAATGCTGCGATATTCCATTCTTAAAATCGCACTGATTTTTTTCCTTTCCACCGCCACCGGCATAGTCCATACTGGCTGTCCATTTGGTTGTTCCCTTTCCAAATATGAACCTGAACCCACTTGTACTGAAGTTCGAACCACGCTCGGTTCCTTTGTACTGGTGAAATCCACTTGAAATTTCGTTTGCGTACCGTTGGTTAAACTGCACTACAAATTTGTTGATTCCATCAGGGTCAAACCTTGAAAAGGCGAAATGATAACCTGTATAGCTTTTTTTCAGTTCAAAAAACTGAGCTTGCGCGGTTGTACAGGCGGCAACACAGGCAAACAGGATTAAACTTTTTTTTCGCATATCAATACTTGTTTAATTAGGGGTAATAACTAACACAAAATTCGGTCAGTCACCTGGCATGAACATGCCCCATTGAGAGGTTTTTGAAATATCCCCCAAATGGGGTAGCTGCACCACGCTCTATTTCTAAATCAGCTTATTTTCAATAGCAAAACGGGCAATTTCCACCTTATTTTTAAGGCCCAGTTTACTCAGAATATTCTTCCTGTGCGAAATCACGGTTAACGAACTAAGAAATACCTTGTCCGCAATTTCCTTGTCGGTCAATCCTTGTGCAATAAATGCCAGAATTTCCTTTTCACGTTTTGTAAGCGTGTCAACCAGGGTAGCTGCTTCAGTTGGTTTTGTATTAAAATGCTCAATCAGTTGGTTTGCTACTGATCCATCAAGATGCTTTTCTCCCGCATGCACTTTTTTGATCACAAGCACCAATTCATCTTTATCAATATTCTTGAGTACATACCCGCTTGCACCTGCCTCAAGCATCTTTTTTATATACAAGGTTTCGTTAGCCGATGAAAGAGCAATTATTTTTATATCCTGATTATTCCGCTTTATTTCAATAGTTGCTTCAATACCATTTTTCCCAGGCATTTGAATGTCCATCAACATCACATCGGGTTTAAGCATCATGGCTTTTTGTATTGCCTCATCGGCATTGTTTGCTGCACCAGCAATTTCAAACCCTTCAACGGTTGCCAAAAGTGCCTGCATACCATCGGTAAAAATAGAATGGTCATCAACCACTAAAATTTTAATTGTACTCATGGTTTTAGCGGTATATCAATGCAAATAGTTGTTCCATGCCCTGGAGTGGAGTCAAGGTTAAAATTACCGTTTAACCATTGCGCCCTTGCACGCATGTTTTTTTGCCCACGGCCACCATATGTTTTTGTGGGATCAAAACCTTTACCATTGTCTTCAATCATAATGGTAAGGTGATCGGGTTGGGCTATTAATTGAATTCCAGCTTCACTGGCTCCAGCGTGTTTTAGTATGTTGTTGACCGCTTCCTGAACAATTCTGTAAATATTAAATTGAGCTGGTTTGTCAAATTTTGCAGGTATATCCATTGCCTGGAATGAAACAACCATTTTTCCTGATCGGTTTGTTTTTTCTGCCAACTCATTCAATGCGGGTGTCAAACCTTCCTCCTCCAGTACTTGTGGCATCAGGTTAAATGAAATATTGCGTAATTCCTCTGATGCCTGGTTGAGTAACTTAACCGAATTTTCACAATGCCCGGCACTAACCGGTGTATGTTGCAGGTTCATTTTAGCTGCCGACAACAAATGTCCCAAACTATCGTGAAGATCTTCGGCAATGCGTTTTCGTTCCTGTTCCTGGGCCTCCATTATAGCGGTAGCCTGTTGTTTTTGCTGGTAATTTAATTTTTGCTGATAGTCGTTTTTTTGTTTTAGTCGTGCACGGTTTACAAACAACACAACAATCAGCAACAAAAGCACTGCGCCTCCTCCAATAAACCAACCCTGCATTTTTTGACGCGCCAGTTTTTCCCTGTAAATTGCCTCCCTTTTGTCCCGGTCAGCTTTTGCCTTAAGATCCTTTTGTCCCAACTCAAAGTCCATTTGGGCCTGCATGGTTTTTTTGGTATTTGTTTCGTTTGAAAGTGAATCACGGTAAAGGATGAATTTTTTGTAATTAGCATATGCGCTTTTAAAATCGCCAGCCATACTATCAGCTACCGCATAAGCGTTGTAACTTGATTTCAAATCGTCTTTGCTGCCAACTTCTTTTGCCAGTTCAAAACCCTTATCAATGTAACCACGCCCAATTTTTGGTTGCTTTTTTTGCAGGTACAACAAGCCTAAATTATTGTATGTGCCGGCCAGGGCCTGTTTGTTGCCCACTTTTTCAAGCGCTTCAATAGCCTGTTGATGCATTTTTTCAGAAAGCACAAATAAACTGTCTTTGGTGTGTTGTGATTTTGCGTAATAACCTTTGCGAAAATAAATACCACCAATATTTAAATAGGTTTGTCCAAGGCTCAATATGTCACCAATTTCTTCCTTTATCTTAATACAGGCAATAAAATTTTCAAGCGCGGGCCCGTCAATTCCCTGCGCCAGGTATACAGTTCCAATGTTATTTAAAGACCGTCCCATGCCCATGCGATCATTTAACGTTTTCTGAATATTGTAACCTTTGGTAAATGTTTTCAATGCCTCATCATAACGCTGCTGTTGGGTATAAATACCACCAATGTTGCTGTAGGAACGTGCCTCTGCGGTTTTATCGCCAATTGCTTTTGCAAATTTTAATGAGTTCAGGTGCGCTTTAAGTGACTCGGGTAAATCGCCCTGGTAATAATGAATAATTCCTATATTGTTATACGTGCTGCACAGCACTTTTTCATCACCGTCCTTAAGCTGTATACCAAGGGCTTTTGAATGATAGGAGTATGCACATTTATAGTCTGACCGTAACAGGCAAACATTTCCAAGTATGTTGTATGCTGCCGCAATACCTTTATTGTAATTTATTTTTTCAGCTTGTTTTTTTGCCTCCTCTGCAACAACAACGGCTGTATCATGCTTATTGCTTAAAAACAGTTCGCGCCCCAGTAAATTAAGCGTATTGATTTTGTCAATTGGCTTTCGCGCAACTTTTAAGGCAACTTTAAGTGAATCGGCTTTTGACTGCGCAAATATTGCTTGTGGTGTCAACAGCCATAACGCTGCAACACATAAAAAAACTTTCATACCTACTGATTAAATGCTTTTGCAAGTTATGCAATTTTAGCAGGCTGCCAATGCTTTCTTATTTTAAGAAACAGGCTTCTTGAACAGTTATAATTGTTGCTACATCAATGTTTCGCAACTTATTTTCAAGTCATTAAACACCTGGTAAATGAAGCGTGATTCAATTGAGTGCGATTCAATACGCAAAATCCTGTCACAATCTTCCAGGTCAAAACTAATTTTTGCTCCCGGCATTTTAGTTAAAAGCTGTTTTACCACTTCCTGTGCAAGGGTATTTTCCGGCACGGTTGTTTTAAATATTTCTATCATTTGGTTTGCTTTTTTTCTTTGCAATGCATTACCCAATTTACCCCAAACTTATCGGTAAAATCACCCAACAATCCTCCAAAAAAAGCACGCTCAATTTTATGTCCCACTACACCACCCTTTGAAAGTTTTCGAAATAAATCGCGCATTTCTTTTTCCGTTTTTACATCAAGCATAAGCGCCACCGAATTTCCCTTTACAAGTCCTTTTTCACCCACCATGTCTGATCCCATAATGACCAGTTTTTTATTTTTGAGCAAGGCATGCAAAATGGTGTTTTTCATTTTTACGGGCATGTTATTACTCATGGGTGATTCTCCCACCGTCATTATGTCCAACTTGCCTCCAAGGCATTTATGATAAAATTTCATAGCCTCCCGGCAGTCTCCGTTAAACGTTAAATATGATACTACCTGCATTTAAACAACATTAAGCGTTCATTAACGTTTCAATATCAAATTTCTTCATTTGCATAAATGCAGCAACCACGCGTTGTGAGCGTGCAGGGTCTGACATTAGTTTTCCAAGCACAGCTGGTATTACCTGCCACCAAACGCCATACTTATCCTGGCACCATCCACACATGCTTTCTTTTCCGCCTTCAGTGGTAAATTTTTCCCAGTAATAATCAATTTCACCCTGGTTTTCACATTCAAGTACAAATGAAACCGCTTCATTCATTTTAAACTGCGGGCCACCATTCAGTCCCATAAATTTTCTTCCGCCAATTTCCCATTGAACAACCATAGGGTTTTCGCTCAGTATTTTTGCATCTTTAAACACGCTGCAGTAAAAATCAGCCGCAGCTTTTGCCTGCCCGTCAAACCACAGGCAGGGGTATATTGGTTCTTTCATTCTTTACTTTTTATTATTCATACTAATTGTTCTTCGTGATGAACAAGGCATTTACCTTGCTGTTCATTAAACTTTTTCGGTTCAGGCCGTCACTTGCAGCTGAGAGCCCACAACAAAAAACGAACTATAATTTCTCAGTATACTGTTTAAAATTATCCAGTATAGCCTGCCATCCGCCTTTCTGCATTTCAACCGGATTTTCAGTTTCGGCTTCAAAATTTGAAACAATGTGCGTTTTTTCGCCATCGCGTTTAAAATCAACATTTACTTTACGCCCATCACCCATTGTATAGGCAATGCGTTTATTGGTTTCAACCACATCATAAATGCCACCAAAATCAAAACCAAAACTTCCGTCCTTTGCTTCCATGCGTGATGTAAATGCACCACCTACACGTAAATCAACCTCAGCTTTTGGGCAATGCCAGCTCTCGTGTGCAGCATTCCATTTTGTAATGTGTTCAGGGCCATTCCAACTGGTCCATACTTTTTCAACCGGTGCATTTACCGTTGCTTCAATTGTTACAATTGTTTTTTCCATCGTTTCCATAATTAGTTGTTTTAAAGTTAATACTTTTATGCGCCTAATCCGGCTATCGCCTATAGTCCTCGCCTAAATTCTCCAGTAAAAAAGAGAGTTTTGCAACTGCGGGCTATTTGGCTCTATCCGGGGCGTGGTTGCTCCGTTCTTCTAAAACCATATCGTGTTCTAAGGCCCTTACCACATCTCATATCTGTTTCACAAATATCCACCTTACGGCTCAAACCCATGGGCGGTAAAAACGTCAACCCAAGGGGTTGATTGTGACAAACTAATTTTATACCTTTACCATCCTTAATTCAGCTTTTTTGTAACAAACACCAAAACACGCTCACTAATTTTAATATAATATTCACTCGTTTGCAACAATGAACTATAACTACCTAGCCACATGAAAACAATTTCTATTCTTGTTCCTGAAACAGCCATTATGGAGGCCATTGCCGATCCGCGCTACATGTTTACCGCTGCCAATCAATTTCTTATTTCAGCGGGTAAAAAGCCCATGTTTAAGGTTGAGCTGGTTGGCCATAAAAAGCAGGTAAAACTCATGAATGATTTGGTAACCGTACATCCCGATAAAACGCTTGACGAGGTAAAAAAAACCGACCTTATTTTCATTCCCGCCATAAGCGGTGACCTGAACAATGCCATTGAAAGAAACAAAAAATATATACCCTGGATCATTGAACAACATAAAAAAGGTGCCGAGGTAGCATCCCTGTGCATTGGTGCTTTTTTACTGGCTGCCACCGGCCTGCTAAACGGCAAAAAATGTTCCACACATTGGTTGTCAGCAAACGATTTTCGTCAAATGTTTCCTGAAGTTGATCTTGTTGACGGCAGTATTATTAGTGAAGAAAACGGAGTTTATTCCAGTGGAGGTGCCAATGCCTACTGGAGCCTTTTGCTTCACATACTTGAAAAATATACCTCGCGTGAAACCGCCATTCTTGCTTCCAAATTTTTTCAGGTTGACATTGACCGCAACAGCCAAAACAAGTTCATGATGTTCCAGGGCCAGCGCAATCACAATGACAATGAAATAAAAAAAACACAGGACTATATTGAAAAACACATTGATGAAAAAATTACCATTGACCAACTGGCCCAACTTGTTGCCATAGGCCGCAGGAGTTTTGAACGCAGGTTTAAATTAGCAACCAGTAACTCGGTACTGGAATACATTCAACGTGTAAAAATTGAATCAGCCAAACGTTCACTTGAAACAAGCCGTAAAAATGTAACCGAGGTCATGTTTGGAGTTGGGTATACCGACACCAAGGCCTTCAGAGATTTGTTCAGGAAAACAACAGGCTTAACACCCATTGAGTACCGCAACAAGTATAACAAAATTGAACTTGAACCACGCGAGGAGTTGATTTAAGCTACATGTTTTTTTCAAGTATCTTCATCAGCAACTTTTCTTCACCTGTAAGTCCCTTGTAATTTTTACCAACCTTTATTTCGCGGGTTTTTAAATACGTATCCAATTTTTCATTTTCATACAATGTAATCACAGTGGGGTGTACATAATACTTCTTACAAACCGTGCGCGTATTTCCCAGTTGCTGTGAAACCATGTCAAGCGCGGTTACAACATTTTTACGCCTTCCTGTTACCGTTTTACTCGGCCCCAATTCCATAAATGCAGCAAGCGCGTTTACACTTCCCGACCATGTTCTGAAATCTTTAGCCGTAAAGTCCTGTCCGCATATTGTCTTAATGTAATTGTTAACCATACCTGAATCAACAGTCCTGTAAACGCCAGTTTCATCTTTGTACTGGAACAGTTCCTTTCCCGGAATGTCTCTGCACTTTTTCACCACAGCTGCCAGCCGTTTGTTGCGCAAACTTATGCTATGCATTACTCCTTTTTTACCTTTAAACGCAAACTGCATGCCTGCCCCACGAATTTTCACATGCTGGTCTTTCAGGGTAGTTAAACCAAATGAACCATAGAGTTTTTCGTAATAATTATTACCAACCCGTATGCTGGTTAACTCCATCAAACTTACAACAGCTGCCAGTACTTTTTCCTGTGGTAAACCCGGCAACGCCAGGTGCGCATTCAGTTGCTTGCGTATTAAGGGAACTGTTTTTCCAAAATCCTGCAAACGTGAATACTTTGTTTGGTTACGTAAACTATTCCATAATGCATGGTATTTATATTGCTTACGGTTAAGCGCATCGTAACCTGTGGCCTGTAAGTGACCATTTTCATTTGCACAAATCCATACCTTTTTCCATGCCGGAGGCAGCACCAGTTTTCGAATGCGTTCAATAATTTTTTTATCGGTTATTTTCTTTCCACGATAATGGTAAGTAAATGATTTTCCGCGCCTGGTACGGGTTATTCCCTCAGCTCCATCCTTAACATAAACAAGGTTAACAATTTCGGCACTTTTTACGGGGTTGGCAACAACAGCTTTTAGCTTCGTGGGTGAAATTTCAATTACCCTGGTTGAATTACCCTGTATGGCTACCGTTCTCATCAAGTAAAAGCGTTTTTGTTTTCGTGCCTCGTACAAGGGTAATTTTATAAATCATTTTTTCATATTGCACCCTAAAGGCTTCTTTAAATTTCCAGTGTTTGTACGGATCCTGTTTCAGTACTTTTTGAACAGGTAAAGGAAGGTCTTCGTATAACACAAGTACCTCTTGTGTTATTTCCTTTGCTTCAAATCTTGCACCCGGTTTAGCTGAAATTTGCATAGCGGTTAACAAAACCAAAAAAACCGTTATGTGCATCAAAATTTTCATACCTCTTTTTGTAGTTTGTTTTCGAAAAAACATACCATATCACACTAACACCTGAACTAACTGGCTATGAAGCGGGTTCAGAAAAAACAAAACAAACAAACCTGCCAATGCAGGAAGTATTTCTCGAAAATGGAAACGGTTTTAAACAAAGGTTACACAATAACCATTTCAATATTGCACAAAAACTTTCATGAAAAAATCACCACAAAACGTCTTTAAGTTCAGCAGTTCTGTCAAATACACTTTTTGCAAAAGGACAAAGCGGCATAATTTTTATTTTTTGAATACGTGCCATTTCAACAGCGGCCATTACCAACTGTTTACCTATGTTTTGACCTTTATAAACAGGATCCACTTCGGTGTGATCAATAATTATTTTATCATCACCGGCTTTTGAGTAGGTCATTAAACCCGCGTGTTTTCCGTCAACAATTGCCATAAAGGAACCCTTGCTGCCAATAATTTCATGCTTTATTTCCATAGTACATTTTATTGCTTTGGTTGTGGATACGGTACAAATCCTGTTTCACCCTCAATTTTTGGAAAACGTTGTGCCATCCAATCCTGCCGGGCTTGCTCCAACCGTTCTTTGCTTGACGATACAAAATTCCAGTTTATAAACCGTTCTTCGGGAAAAGCTTCGCCACCAAAAATATACACTGTTGTATTTTCATTCATTTCAAATGAACAAAGGCTGCTGTTGCTGGCAATTAAAATTTGTTTTGGGCCATAGGTATGACCTTCACTTTTTATTTCGCCTTCCAGTATATATAAAGCACTTTCGCCAAATAGCTCATGGCCTAAATCAACCTCTTGCCGTTTTTCACTTTTCAATTCCAAAAAATACAATGGGCTGTAAACCGGCACAGGCGACTTCCGTTGCATTACTTCGCCAGCAATTAATTTTATGCGTACGCCATTTTGTTCCCATTGCGGAATTTCGTTGGCTTCAATGTGTGCAAATGCCGGCTCCATTTCCTCCAGGTGCTTTGGTAAGGCCACCCAAATTTGCAAACCGTGCAATTGTTTGTCTGATTTTCTTAAACGCTCAGGTGTGCGCTCTGAGTGCACAACACCTTTTCCAGCTGTCATCCAATTAACCGCACCTGGCTGTATTTCAGTAACCGATCCTATGCTGTCACGGTGCATAATGGCTCCTTCAAATAAATAAGTAAGCGTTGAAAGACCAATGTGCGGATGTGGCCCCACATCAAAATTTTCGTGATCGCTTAAATGCACGGGGCCCATATGATCAATAAAAACAAAAGGGCCTACTGCACGTTTTTGACGAAAGGGCAATAAACGGCCAACCATAAAATTGCCAATACTGGCAGCGCGTTCTTCAATAATGAGCGAAATGTTTGACATAAATTTACGAATCAAATATAGTAGAAATTATTTGCAAAACTGTTATGCAATGTTGAACGCCATCTTAAAATGCTCAAACGTTTGCATAAAATCACCGTAACCGGGATTACTATGATCCATATGCCTGACAAATGTACTTTCAAAATTTTCGATGCCTGTTTTCAAAATCACCATCGTATCGGTTAAACTTAGTGTTAGTTTTTTTTCACCGTTTATGTTCCATTCAACCGTGGTTTTATTTTTACGCTTCAGGTAAATATAAAACCGCGAATTCAAAGCATCAAAATCCATACTCTGACGTTTTTCCGAGTAAAATACAATCAGTTTATGCATGAGATCGGCAACTGATTCCAGAATCATCATGTACATCTTTGGATTCGGCATACTGGCAGGTACCGTCCAGCCATCACCCTGTACGGTTATATATCCAAACGAATTGTATGAAAGCTGTTCAGGCTGCTCGTGTTCAAGCAACGCTATTTTAAAATGTATTGGGGCTTTATTATTCAAGTATCAGTAGTATAGTTAAACGCTTTTATCTTTAAGCGACAGTTTTCTTGTTTTACTGAACCTAAGCTTTCCAGAAAAAATTAGATGCGCTGATCTGGAGTGAGTGGGGATTCAAATCATTTAAACCTCGATACGCTTTCGCGTCTCCGTTTTTTATTGACCCAAACCCTTAAGAAAGCAAGCTTTCTACGGGTTTGGGTCAATAAAAAACCCCTGATGCTATCGCATCAGGGGTTTAAATGATTTGTCGGGGTGGCCAGATTCGAACTGACGGCCTCCACGTCCCAAACGTGGCGCGATACCGGGCTACGCTACACCCCGAACAATACTATAAGAACAATTTTTGACCCGCTCCACAACAATGCCTGCCTTGAACGGGCTGCGAAATTAATGATTAATTTCAAATGAACGTATCATCCCCAATAACATTTTCGAAAGGGACTCATAACGACCATAAAACTCCTCCATCTTGTTTTTCTCTTCCGGATGAAGTTCCACTATCAGGTTAATCATTGCAACACACTCAAAAACAAAGCCTCGCGAAGCTGTAATAAACTCCTTTTTCTCACTTTTTGGTATCCGGCTAACGCCTTCAACCATGTTTTTTACAATGTTAATGCTGGTGATTTTCCAGGTTTCTCTTAAAAAGGGATCAATGGTGGAATTCCCGTTGATGTAGCGCAAAACTTCAACGTTTTGCGTCTTACAGATCTGATAGACCTCAAGTTTCTCAAAATCAAACATATACTCCTCCTTGTGTGTTAGTGTTTTGGCGGAGAGGGGGGGATTCGAACCCCCGGTACGGTTACCCGTACGACAGTTTAGCAAACTGTTGGTTTAAGCCACTCACCCACCTCTCCTTGTATTGGCTAGCGGCAAAATTAACAATTAGACCATTATGACAAAATGTTTTTCACATTTATATTAATCCTTAACAAACTCCACTGTATGTAAATACCTTACCTGCCAGTAACTCACCTCAAAACATATTTCATTACCTTAGTAAAAAGCCTTAGCCATCACTCGCAAAATCCATATCGCATTTGCTTCGCTTCTGCTTTTTGCATGCGTTAACAACAAACGCAACCTGCACGAAAACACGGTTATTGTCCATATGCCTTTTAAAACCAAAGGACTCCACCCTACCAATGATGTTGATGCCCTGCGCGCCCAGCTTTTTGACCTTACCCAACGCTCATTGCTTGAACGCGATATACGCACCAATCAACTTACACCTGCCCTGCTCACAAAAATGCCGGTTGTAAGTCCTGATGGAAATTCCATGTTCATGGAAATACGAGATGATGTTAAATGGGACGATGGAACGCCCTTTACCGTTGACGATGCCATTTTCTCGATGAAAATACTGGTTTGCCCATTGGTAAATAACCCTTCCTATAAACCAACTTTTGTTCCCATATTCAACAACATTCAAAAAGATTCGCTCAATCCAAAGGCGTTTTGGTTTTACACCAATGGGTTCAACCGTGCCAACCTCGAAATTTTTGTAGAAATTTTTATGCTGCAAAAATCAAAATGGGATCCATCAAATGTTACCGATGCGTTTACCATGCGTGACTTTCTTTTGCCCAATTTTACAGGCAATGCCCAGCTTGTCAAATGGGCCGAAACGTTTAACAACAAAGAACATTCTACACAATTGAAAAGCCTTGAAGGTTTAGGTCCGTATAAAATAACGAAATGGGAAGCCGATAGCTACATGATCCTGGAAAAGAAAAACAACTGGTGGGCCAAAACCGATACCGCATGGTTGAACCAGGCTTCACCACAAAAAATAATTTTTAAGGTTATTATGGATGAGCCTTCGCTTTTTTACGCCATTCGAAACAATCAACTTGACGTAACCAATAAAATAACCACCACACGCCTGCTTAAACTTCAAAAACACACCTATTTCAACAAAAACTATTTTTCAAGATTTACCGATCAGTATGCCTATACATATATATGTTTGAACCAAAAACCTGATGGGCACAAACACAAACCGTTTTTCACCACCAAAGAAGTACGAAGGGCAATGGCTCACCTGGTGCCGGTTGACGACATCATTAAAATATTTTCAAAAGGCCAGGCTACACGTATGACAACCTGTATTTATCCTTCAAAAAAAGGATACGATCCCAACCTAAAACCCATTCCATTTGACATCAATAAAGCCATAGCCTTGCTGGAAAGCCAGGGATGGCGCGATACCGATGGTGACAATATTCGCGACAAAACCATTGGTGGTGAAAAAGTAAAATTTAGTTTTACATTGACATTTCCCGATATAGTGCCTGGAAACAAGGAAATATGCCTGCTCATTAAAGATTGCATGTACAAGGCCGGTGTGGAAATGAATCTGGCACCGCGCGATTTTGCCCAGTTTTACCAGGATTGCTACAACCAGGATTTTGATGCCTCACTGGGCGCATGGTTGGGCAGCAGCGCACACGAGGATTTTTCGCAGCTCTTTAGCACCCAATCATGGAGCATGCACGGTGAAAATTTTGGTGGCTTTGGTACTGCTAAAACTGACAATTTAATTGCAAACATCAATAAAACAACAAGTGATACTGCATATATCAACCTTATCCATCAGTTCCAGGAAATTTTATACAACGAACAACCGTACGTGTTTTTAATGTCACCAAAAAACAAGGTCATTATAAGTAACCGGTTTAAAAATCCGCATGCCTATCCCGAAAAACCAAACTATTTACTGAACGTACTTTCGTTGGGTAAAAATCCGGGATCCACTTCCAAACCCACGGCATTATGATAGGCTACCTGGTAAAACGCATATTGCAGTTCATTCCCACCATGTTCATCATATCGCTGCTGGCATTTTACATAAGCGTGCATTCCCCGGGCGACCCGGTTGAAATACTTTCCCAGTCAGCTAACGCGCAAGGGGCTAACGCATCGTTAACAGCAACAAAACAGTATAAAGATTCCATTCGCGTAAAGTTAGGACTGAACCTTCCATTATTCTATTTCAGCCTGGGAACACAAAGTGATTGCGATACCATTCATAAGATTTTCGACAAACAGGAACAATATGTTTTTCACAGGCTTTCACGAAAGTGTGGCGACTGGAAAATAGTTGCCGGACATTTTAAAGACATTGACAGGCTACGATCAATGTTTGACTCCCTCAATGCCGAGACTATTTATAAAAAAAACGTATATGTGGAAGATACAGCCACCGAATTACTGCCAGTGAATGGCCCCTTAACAAAAAACGGCAAGTTTATTACAACCTATGAACGCAGTACAATTAACGGCACACTCATTCATAAATATTCGCTTGAAGAAATAAGCGCAGCTGTTTTAACCGGACAAAACATTGCATCATCACTAAAAAAAACTTACCAGCCGCAATACATTTCTTCAAAAATCGACACCCTGATTGCTGTTTGCAAAAAATACGATTGGCTGTATTATCATAAAACCATGGGGCTTAAACTAAAAGCCAATGCTGAGAAATTTACGAAGGGAAATTATCAACGAAATTACATTCCAAAATTCACCTGGAACGGCACCAAAAGTCAATACCATATCTGGATACGCAATTTGTTAAAAGGCGATTTTGGATATTCCTATGCTGATACGCGTCCCGTTGCCGAAAAAATATGGCAAAAATTCGGGCGGTCATTTATACTTGTTTTGTTTTCGGTGTTACTTGCTTATTTAATTTCAATACCGGTTGGCGTTTACAGTGCCAAACGGCATGGAAAATTCTTTGACCGTTTTTCATCGGTTACCTTATTCATGCTGTATTCGGTTCCGTCTTTCTTTTTTGGGACCATGCTTTTATATTTTTTTGCCAACCCTGCCTTCTTCTCATGGTTTCCTGAATATGGGTATTGCGACCCTGAGACGTATAACAATGAATGGTCAATCGCTCAAAAAATTTACTATACGTTCCCATACATGGTTTTGCCATTGGCAACCTATACATATGCCTCATTTGCATTTTTAAGCCGTATAGTTCGCAGTGCAACACTTGAAAGCTTAAACCAGGATTACATTCGCACCGCCCGCGCAAAAGGGTTAAGCGAGAACCGTATTTTGTGGCGCCACGCGTTTCGCAACGCCTTGTTACCGGTAATCACCACGTTTGTTACTGTTTTCCCTGCGGCTGTTGGCGGTTCGGTAATTGTAGAAACCATTTTCACGTATGACGGCATGGGCATTGCCGGCTACGAAGCCATTGCCTCAAAAGATATTCCCATGATTGTAAGTATATTTTCGCTGGCCGGCCTTATGTCAATGGTTGCCTATTTTGTAGGAGACATATTATATGCCCTGGCCGATCCACGCATTGTATACGCAAATAAAAAATGAGCGACCAGGAAATACATAAAGCCAAACGTGAGCGAAAAAAAGTCTTTCGCAAACTGTTCCTGAGAAACATATGGACACGGCTTGCCTTTTATTTTCTTGTGTTCATGTTATTTATTGGAATATTTGCACCATTTATAGCAAACCACCAGCCGCTGTGTGTTACCTATAAAGGAAAAACATTTTATCCGGCATGGTCAACGTCCTGGATTGGGCAAAACATAATTGGTTACAACACGGTTGACACCATTCATTACAATGGTAAAAAAGAGGTCATTCAATTTGACATTACCGACTGGCGTAAAATGGATGTTGATTATGTACTATGGCCCCTGGTACCGTTTTCTCCTGAAAATCCTGATTACTACAACCGCGATTATGTTTCACCGGCTGATAAACAACTTGTGCCTTCGCCCAGTGGCAAAACAGTTGAAGCATCTGGAAAATTCAGGCATGTACTTGGAACCGATGACCTGGGACGCGATGTACTGGCTGGCATCATTCATGGCGCCCGCTCATCGTTAACCATTGGAATTTTCTCGATGGTACTGGCGTCAATAATTGGATTGGTTATTGGTTTACTATCCGGCTATTTTGGCGATGACCGTCTTAAACTTTCATGGTTTGCCGTTATCCTGTTTATTCCTGTGGTTTTGCTTGGTTATTTCATTGGCTTTATAGCCCGTTCGTCAACCATTGCAGAGGCATTTGAAACAAGCACATTACAGGGATTGATCCAATTCATGATTTCGCTGTTTATACTCGTGACTGTTCCGGCATTTTTTACCTGGTTGTTTAATTTTATTCCCGGTAAAAAAATAAATTTCCCCATCGATTCGCTTTTTTCAAGGGCAACAGAAGTGTTCAATTCATTGCCAAAACTGTTATTGATCATTTCTCTAAGCGTTTTATTTGAACAACAAAGCATTTGGCTAACCGTACTCATCATTGGTTGCACTTCATGGACCGAAATTTCGCGCCTGACCCGTGCCGAATTATTAAAGATTCGCGAGCTTGATTATATACAAGCCGCAAAATCCCTGGGCTTAAAAAACAGACGTATTTTACTTCGCCATGCCTTGCCAAACGCTATGTCATCGGTTTTTGTCACCATAACATTTGGTGTTGCCGCGGCAATATTAATTGAAAGTGCCCTTTCATTTTTAGGTATTGGAGTACCCCAGGATGCTGTAACCTGGGGAAGCATGTTAAGCCATGGCCGGCAGGAAATGGAAGCATGGTGGCTGCTTGTGTATCCCGGTTTAGCCCTGTTTTTGACTACACTTTCGGTAAATTTATTGGGCGAGGGGTTAAGGGATGCCCTTGATCCTAAGCTAAGAAGCTCAAAATGAGTGTTAATAACTTTCTCCCATACCACCCTAAAAATCTTATTTTTGTTACCCTCATTTCAATTGATAATTGAACATTGATAATTGATATTTAACTGTATGAAATTTAGTTTAAAAGGAATCATTTCAATTTCGGGAAAACCCGGACTTTACAAAGTTGTTGCACAGGGTAACAACTCAAACGTGATTGTTGAATCACTGATTGACCGCAAGCGCATGCCTGCCTACTCGTCAAACAAAATAAGTGCATTGGATGAAATTACCATGTACACAACTGGTGAAGAAGACAAGCCTTTACCGGAAATCATGCAGGCCATTTATGAAAAAGAAAATGGTGGCAAATGCGTTGATGTGAAGGATGAAGCCAATCACCGCAGTTATTTCAAAGAAATACTTCCTGATTTTGACGAAGAGCGTGTATACAATTCGGATATCAAAAAACTATTTTCGTGGTACACTTTATTGCATTCTTCTGGCGAAATGAAACGTATTGCTGAAGACGCTGCAAAAGCTGAAGAAGAGGGTTCAAAAACTGAGAAGACCGAGAAAAAAGCAAAAAAAGAAGTAGCTGAAAAGAAAGCCGAAAAAGAAGAGAAGGAAGAGAAGGACGATAAAAAGGAAAAAACGCCTAAAGCAAAAACTGCTGCTGCTGCCGCTAAAGCCAAAAAGCCAAAAGCTGATGCAAAACCAAAAGTTAAAGCTGAATCGAAATCAAAAACCGCTGCAGTACGTAAATCAGGTGGTCAAAGGGGAAGTTAATTAGCTTATTAGCTAATTAATTTATAAGCTAATTAACATGATCATTCCTTCAGACATCAAACGCAATTACCTTTCACACGACCTCGTTTTAAACACGGTTAGTGATCTTGACACTTATTATAACGAATTGTTAAACCGTAAGGTTAATTCAAAAGAAGAGTTCGAAAAGTGGCTGTTTGACCGCAGTGAACTTGAATCATTTGTTTACGAAGATTCAGGCTGGCGTTACATACGCATGACCATTAATACACTTGACGAAACTGCAGCAAAACGTTACGAAGATTTTGTTACACTTTTTGAACCGGTTATTGCCGAAAACAACAATAAACTGAATGAAAAAACAGATGCCCTTCAAAAGGAGTTCAACCTTCATTCACACAATTATGATTTGTTTTTTCGCAACCTTCAAAATGAATTAAGTTTATTTCGTAAAGAAAATATTCCCGTAAACACCGAAATCAATAAAGAAACACAGCGTTTTTCAACCATAGCCGGTGCCTTGCAAATTACGCATGAAGGCAAAACGTATACGCTACCACAGGCAGCCGTATTTTTAAAAAGCAGCGACCGCGAATTGCGTAAAACAGTGTTTGAACTTGTTGCCAGGGAACGACACAACGTAATTGGCGAGTTGAATGGCTTATACGATAACCTGGTAAAATTGCGCAATACCGTTGCAAAAAATGCCGGTTTTGAAAATTACCGTGATTACAAATTCAAAGAACTTGCCCGCCTTGATTATACCGTAAATGACTGTTACCTGCTCCACAAAAGCATTGAGGAGAGTATTGTTCCACTTGTTCGGGAATTTATGCAGGAGCGTAAACAATTGCTCAAGTACGATACATTAAGGCCATGGGACCTTGAGGCCGAGATTTATGGTTCAACTCCTTTAAAACCGTTTACCAACGGTGCCGATCTTGCTGAGAAAACAATCAAAGTTTTTGAAAAGCTGGATCCATATTTTTCATCCTGCATTGAAACCATGCAGCAAATGGGCCATTTTGATTTGGAAAGTAAAAAAGGCAAAGCACCAGGCGGATACAACTATCCGTTATACGAAAGCGGTGTTCCGTTTATATTCATGAATGCTGTTGGCACGCAACGTGACATGGTAACCATGGTACACGAAGGCGGGCACGCGGTGCATTCATTCCTGAGCCGTCATTTAAAACTAACCGCGTTTAAATCATTGCCAAGTGAAATTGCAGAACTTGCATCCATGACCATGGAGTTAATTACCATGGACCATTGGAACGAATTTTATAGCAACGAAAAAGACTGCGCACGGGCCAAAAAAGAACAACTGGAGAAAATTATCACTATACTGCCATGGATTGCAATAGTTGACAAATTCCAACATGTTGTATACGAAAATCCGCTTCATACGCATGACCAACGCAATGCCTGGTGGCAGGAAATAAATGAACGTTTTTCAACCAGGACCATTGATTACAGCGGTTACGAATGGGCTAAAGAACACGGTTGGCAAAAACAACTGCATATTTTTGAGGTTCCGTTTTATTACATTGAATACGCTATTGCCCAATTGGGTGCCATTGCCATGTGGCGTAATTTTAAAATTGATCCGAAAAAAACCATTGAACAATACAAAGCCGCACTTGCATTAGGCAATTCGGTTTCAATACCTGAAGTATATAAAACTGCTGGCATTAAATTCGACATGTCGCCACAATACGTTGCCGAACTGGCCACCTTTGTGAAATCCGAATACGATAAACTTAAATTATAATGCACGATTTACTTGAATGGTTGAACCCCGAAACCATTATTAAACAAGGCGGACTTTACCTGGTTGCATTTGTCATATTTGCCGAAACAGGTTTATTTGTTGGTTTTTTTCTTCCGGGAGATTCGCTGTTGTTTGTAACCGGGCTTTTAGTTGGAAATGGCTTAATTGAAACACCAATATACCTTGTAGTTATTATTTTAATTGCTATGGCTATTTTAGGCAACATGACTGGTTTTGCCTTTGGAAAATGGATGGGAAAAAGTCTTTATCAACGCAAAGATGGTTTGCTTTTCAAGAAAAAATACCTGACCATGACCGAAAATTACTATGGAAGGCATGGCATAAAAACAATTTTCATAGGCCGGTTTATTCCCATTATACGAACATTTGCCCCCATACTTGCCGGTGTAATTAAAATGGATGCCAAACGTTTCTTTTTGTTTTCAGTTATTGGCGCCATTGCATGGATTGCAACTTTTACCCTTATTGGATACTTCCTGTGTAAAGTACCAGGCGTACAGGAGAACCTGAAATGGATTGTAATTGGCCTGATTGCTGTAACACTTATTCCTGTTGTAACAACTTTTTTCAAAGAACGTAAGTTGATGAAGGAGCAGAAAGAGAAGACTGAATAAGTTATTTTAGATTACGATTTAAGAACGCAAATTACGTTCAACGGCACCATAAATCAAATTTATAACTTTCGAAATTAAAAATCAATTTACTGATATTCAATTTATTGTATTTTTGTTTGTTTTCCATTTTTAACTCATTTCTGACTCATTTTTTCGTTATCTTCACTAAAAAAAGGTATGAACGCATACATTATTTCAGGGTATCGTACAGCTGTGGGAAAAGCTAACCGTGGCGGATTTCGTTTCACAACACCAAACGATTTGGCATCGGCTGTTATTCAACATTTATTAAAAACACATCCACATATTTCACCCGAATTAATTGACGATTTAATTGTTGGCAATGCTATGCCCGAGGCTGAACAAGGCCTGAACATGGCACGACTGATTTCGTTAATGGCTTTTAACTCCGACAAAGTGCCGGGCATGACGGTGAACCGTTATTGTTCATCAGGGCTGGAAACAATTGCCATTGCATCGGCAAAAATACATGCCAAACAAGCCAATTGCATTGTTGCCGGTGGAGCTGAAAGCATGAGCTTAATACCCATGGGCGGATGGCGCATTGTGCCGAATTATGAAGTTGCCAAAACAAATCCCGATTACTACTGGGGAATGGGCTTAACGGCCGAAGCCGTTGCACAGGAATATAAAATTAGCCGTGAACGCCAGGATGAATTTGCCTTGCAATCACATTTGAAAGCAACAAAAGCCATTCAGTCAGGAAAGTTTAAAGACGAGATTGTTCCCGTTACGGTCAAAGAAACATACCTTGACGAAAACGAAAAAAAGAAAACACGTGAATTTGTTGTTGATACCGATGAGGGCGCACGTGCCGATACAAACCTTGAAGCGCTTGCCAAATTAAAACCGGTATTTGATGCCAAAGGAAGTGTTACCGCAGGAAACTCATCGCAAACAAGTGACGGTGCTGCGTTTGTAATGGTAGTTAGCGAAGAATTTTTAAAACAACACAATTTAAAACCCATTGCCCGTTTGGTGAGTTATGCCGCTGCCGGTGTGCCACCACGCATTATGGGAATTGGCCCGGTTGCAGCAGTGCCCAAAGCGTTAGACCTTGCCGGTAAAAAATTAAATGATATTGACCTGTTTGAATTGAACGAAGCGTTTGCATCGCAATCAGTTGCTGTAGTAGAAAAATTGGGAATTGACCCGGCTAAAGTAAATGTAAATGGTGGTGCCATTGCATTGGGCCACCCGCTTGGATGCTCAGGTGCAAAATTAACCGTACAACTAATAAACGAATTAAAACGCCAGAACAAAAAATACGGTGTGGTAACCATGTGCGTGGGAACCGGACAGGGTGCAGCGGGAGTTTTGGAAATTTTATAAAACGTACAAACATTTAGTTTATGAATTAACCCCGCCAGGGATTGAGTAAAGTAGCCCGCAGCGTAGCGAGGACTACTTACGAAAGCCCGGCCCTTTAGGGAGGCGGCAAAATGAAAATTTAGTGCTACTTTTTGACTTCGTGTCTTATGTGGCTAAAAAAAGATAAAATGCGCCAAAGATAAATCTGTGTAACCAGTGCAATCTGTTGCCGCGAAGCAAAAAAGAAAACTTACTATGGAAACAAAAACAGCATCACTCAAAGGCGGAGAATTCCTGATCAAAGAAACAAAAGCAGAAGAGATTTTTATCCCTGAGCAGTTCAACGAAGAGCAACAAATGATTGCGCAAACCTGTAAAGATTTTATTGACCAGGAAGTAAAACCATTGCTTGACCGCATTGATGCACAGGAAGAAGGATTAACCGTAAAATTGCTTGACAAAGCAGCTGAATTGGGTTTGCTGGGCATGAGCATACCTGAACAGTATGGCGGGTTTGAAAAAGATTTTGTAACGGGTATGTTGGTTACCGAAAATGTTGGGGCCGGACATTCATTTGCTGTGTCGCTGGCGGCACATACAGGTATTGGTACATTACCCATTTTGTACTATGGAAACGAAGAACAAAAACAAAAATACATTCCGAAATTAGCAAGCGGTGAATTAAAAGCCTGCTATTGTTTAACAGAACCAGGCAGCGGTAGCGATGCCAACAGCGGAAAAACAAAAGCTGTACCTAGTGCCGATGGAAAAACATATACCCTGAACGGGCAAAAAATGTGGATTACCAACGGTGGCTTTGCCGATATTTTTGTGGTGTTTGCAAAAATTGAAAACGATGAAAACCTAAGCGCTTTCATTGTAGAAAAATCTTTCCCGGGCATTTCATTGAACCCTGAAGAAAAGAAAATGGGTATCAAAGGCAGTTCAACCCGCCAGGTTTTCTTTAACGATTGCAAAGTTCCTGCCGAAAATTTATTGAGCACACGCGGAAACGGATTTAAAATTGCATTGAACATTTTAAATGTAGGCCGCATAAAATTAGCCGCTGCTGCTTTGGGCGCTGCAAAAGTTGCCACAACCAATTCGGTTGGGTATGCAAATGAACGTTCACAATTTGGTCGCCCTATTTCAAAATACGGAGCCATACGCCATAAAATTGCACAACAAGCGGTGCGTATTTACGCCAGCGAGTCGGCATTATACCGCGCTACACAAAACATTGAAGATGCCATTAACGCCTATGCGGCAGGCGGCATGGACCATGCACAGGCGCTTTTAAAAGGCGTTGAGCAGTTTGCCATTGAGGCCGCAATTTTGAAAGTTGACGGATCAGAAACGCTGGATTATGTAGTGGATGAGGGCGTACAGATTTATGGTGGTATGGGCTTTAGTGCCGAAGCACCCATGGACCGCTCCTACCGCGACTCACGCATTAACCGTATTTTTGAAGGAACAAACGAAATTAACCGAATGCTGGTGGTGGACATGCTTATGCGTAAAGCCATGAAAGGTGAATTGGATTTGTTGGGCCCTGCTATGAAAGTTGCGGGTGAATTGATGAGCATTCCTGAATTTGGCGATGCTGACACTACCCCATTTGCCGCTGAAAAAAAATACATTGCACAATACAAGAAAGCGGTGTTGATGGTGGCTGGCGCTGCTGCACAAAAATTACAGGCTGAACTGGCAAAAGAACAGGAAATCATGATGAACATTACCAACATGGTGATACAAACCTATATTGCCGAGTCGGTATTATTGCGCGTTGAAAAACTTGCAGGCATGCGCGGTGCTGAAGCCATAAAGGAGCAGTACTCCATTATGAAAGTGTATGTGCACGATGCAGCTGACATTATTTACAAGGAAGGTAAAGATGCTATTAATTCATTTGCTGAAGGCGATGAGCAACGCATGATGTTAATGGGCTTGAAACGTTTTACGAAAACGGAAAATGAAAACATCAAGAACCACCGCAGGAATATTGCCGCTAAGCTGATTGAACAGAATAAATATTGTTTTTAGGAATTTCAACGCCTGGCCTGATCAGGTGTACTGAATAGAAACAACTAAATGACCAGGTTCATTTTAATCCTTTTATGTATACTTCCCAGCGTACTTTTTGCGCAGGATACAGCTTTAATAACTGCTACCACTAAAACAATGGCTGCCGTTGATGCCGACACCTCGTTAAAACGCATTGAACTATTGCGGGTAAAGGGAAGCAGGCAGGTGTTGGCTTATCTTGACAAAAAAGGCCAACCGGTTAAGGTTACCGAGTTCTATCAAAAAAACAACAAAGTAACCAGTTCTACTTTTTATTACAACTGGGTTTTTCCGCTTTGCATAAAACAATCAATTCATTTCAACGCCAAAAACAAATCAACCATTCCCGAAGAATATACTGTTTACTTCAATGACCTGGGTGAACTGGCCGAAATCAATCCCAAACGCACTTTACCCAAAACAGAAACAGATAAGCTCAGCCTCCTGTCGGCAAAATATTACCGCATGGCAAAAAAAGCATTGCTGAACGATCCGTTGAAGACATTTAAGTATGATAAGGTAATTGCACTCTCAATAAATCCCAGGGAGCATTGTTGGGAAGGTGCTGAATCGTTTAGAAAATGTTTAGATGAAACAAAGGTCAAAAGCGAAGGAAAGGTTCTTACCCAAAATCAAATTTCGGTAATATCAAAACTGGTAAAAGACACTGCTTCCTTTACGGGCGAAGTTGCTGCCTGTTTTGAGCCTGGTATGGTTTTTATTTTTTACAATGGAACCGAAATAACAGGCGTACTTCCCATATGCTTAGCTTGTAATCGCCTTGAATCATGGGGATTTTCAATACCTGCCCAGGACTATAATCCATCAGCAAATCCAAAATGGGGATGCCTTTCATGTTTCGGGTTTTCAGATGCCGCACGAAAAAAACTGGTGGACTTATGTACGGAGTTGAAACTTCAAAACTGTTATGATCCGGCACAGGATCGTAAAGACAACAAAGAATAACTCTGCAGCAAAGTTTTTATTTCAACCACTCCTTAAAATTTCTTAAATTACTGGAAATAAGCGTTAAAGAAATTTAATGAATTAAGTTCCTGTAATTAACCGGTTACTTTTGCGTTAGCCAACCATAAACGCATGAGCACTCAGCTATTCATTAACATTAAAAACATAAAAGAGCTAAACCAGTTGTAACAATCCAATACCTCTGTTTGTTTTAAAGGTATACCGGAGCACAAAACCTTACCGCTATGAAACACATTATTTTTTCTCTTGCTCTTGCGGCTCTTGGCAGCAAAGCATTCGCACAAAAGGATGGAATTTACCGCAGTTTGCCTGAAGCTGTTTTAAATCCCGATGATGTGATTACGCTTGATCTTTCCTATTCAGGATTAACCGAGGTTCCCGAGGAAGTAAAAAAATTCAGGAACATGGAAGGCATTTTTTTACAGAACAACAATATACGTGTACTCCCATCGTGGTTAAATGATCTTAACGCATTGCACCGGATTATAATCAACGACAATTATGATCTTGACCTTGCCCGAAGCCTTGATAACATTAAAAACACAAATCTTCATTACCTGAACGTTGCCAACTGCAATATTCCATCCATTCCTCTTGAAATTATCCATTTTACCGGTTTGCAGACGTTAGATTTTTCAGGCAACGCCATTATGGTTGTTCCAAAATACCTGGGTGAACTGGATTCACTCACGCGGCTTGATCTTTCAAAAAACAGGATTGCTTCTGTTTCCCCAAACATATGGAATTGCACTTCGCTAAACTACATTGACCTGTCAGGATCACCCGTGAATGGAATTGATACGGTATTGGCCGTGTTCAGTGCCATGCCAAACCTTAAACAAATCAACATTGCGTATACCCCATCAACGTTATGGTCAGAACTTGCCGTTGAAAAGCTTAACCTTTCAGGCGGCATGATTGACGACAAGTTTTTAACCGGTAATTTGCAGGTAAAAAACCTTTCCATTTCCAACTCGTCCATTACATCACCTGGTAGTTTTTTCAAAGGTTTCGCACAAAACACACAGGTAAAAAAACTTGATTTTACCAATTGCGATTTTACCGGTTCTATGGGTAACATATCATTTTGCAAGAACCTGGAAGACCTTAAATTTCAAAATTGTTCGGCACCTGATTTTTCGCCTCTTGGTGAATTGACAAATTTAAAATCGCTGACCGTTTACGGTTCCAAAGCCGGCCCACAGGTTATACAGGACATTAAAGCTAACCTTGCACGCACAACGTTGTACAGTGATGAAGAATCATTTTATCCTTTTTCGGGCGGACCAGTTGCCAATATACAGGTTCCGGTTTACCGTACCGTTATCAATGCAACCACGCCATCCACGTTTGCCACTGAAAATGTTTCGTTGAGCATACCTGCAAATGCATTCAAAACTCAAACTGGTGAACCGGTTACAGGCAATGTACAATTAAATTACCGCGAATTTTTTGACCCCCTGGCCATTGCCTTTTCGGGCATCAACATGAAAATGGACACAAACAACCGTGGCAATTACATGTCAAGCGCAGGCATGTTTGAGCTAAGTGCATCGCAAAACGGAAAAGAACTGGTGCTTGATCCAAACAAACCTATTGCCGTAGAAGTGAACGCCACCCAAACAGGAAATGAATTTGGTTTATTTAAAACTGAAGAAAACAATACCTGGACAACATTAGACCCACAAATCCCCATAGCTACACAACCCGGGCGTAAACGTTATATTTACGGCAATCGCCCGCCTACCCCGCCCAATTCCTACATTGAACGTCCTGAAATAATTGTGGGCACGGGCGAAAATTTTGCCATCAATATTGGACGTTTTTCACGCAGCAATCCCAATTACTCAAACCAAAAAAACCAGGTACGGTTTGAAGAGATCAGGTTCCTTGAGCATTATGACCTTTTGTACATTGGAAAACACCCAAAGGCTGCCCGAAAACAATTGGATTCAATTGCAAAAATTATGGATGTACGCGGTGCAGGCCGTAAAGTTAAATCCATTTTACCTGCACAAATTGAAGAATACCTTATTGAACCCGACCTGGCAAATGACTGTTACAACTTAAAACTAAAATTCAGGGGCCAGCATTACGTTTACCCGGTTATATTAACTGAAAAAGGCCGCAGCAACCAGGGCGTACAAAACATGAACAAAAAGTTTTATGCCGAATGGACAAAATTAA
Source organism: Flavobacteriales bacterium (assembly GCA_035299065.1). Lineage (GTDB taxonomy): Bacteria > Bacteroidota > Bacteroidia > Flavobacteriales_D > UBA2798 > DASPJQ01. Next base: position 12,859 of record DATGXI010000158.1, on the reverse strand, counting down.
AATCGAAAAAGAAAAAAAGCAAATTTGCACAATACGAAGAAGAATTTAAGGAGTACATGACTGCCTTGAATGAATACAATGCCCGCACAAAACAACAGGCTGCTGACAATCCTTTTGACCGTGTACTTACAACCGAAAAAAGCATGGCGTACGTTGCTAAATTCAACCTTACCTCGATGACAAAATACAATATTGACAAAATATTGGCCAGTCCAAACGCATCAGAGTTATTGGTGAACTATAATACAGAAAAAGGACTTGTAAAACCTGAAATGATTATTTTGGTTGACACAAAAGACAACACTGCTTTTACATACAAAGGTGACAAAGCACTTATTTATAATCCTGAATCATCGTACCAGGTTATAGCCGTTCTTGATAATGATTTTATTGGACTGGCTTCAATAGATGCATTTAATAAAGCTGAAAAATCAGGAACACTGAATTTAAAAGTTATCAATTCAAAAAACAAAACCATAAGTGATATCAGGGCTTCACTATAAACTGGTTTTACTGGCAATTTTGTGGACAGGAATTAGTTCTGCCCAAAAAAAATTCATTGCCCGTATTGACACCACCTGGTCAGAAAACAAATTAATGGCCGCTGGCGCATTGTGCGATGGAAATGCGGAGCTGAATCCTTATGACATTGACTACGATTTATTGAACTGCCTTTTGATGAAAGAAATGAACGTTTATCGCAAAAAAAAAGGATTAAAGCTTTTAACATACGAACCAAGACTAGACATGATTGCACAAAATTACCTGAACTATTTTAACAGAAGTGCATTCATCAACAGCAGCGGTAATAAGCAACGGGTAAATAGACCCATGAAAAAAGCTGCCAAAAAACTAAACTACAACAATGGACTCATAAGCGCTATCATTTACCAGGTTCCGGTTGTAAACATGCATCCCAAAGAAGATTATTTTTATTATGCCGAGGGTGATGCACCACCTGTTAACCTGTATTACGGTTTAAAGCCCACCCAAAAACAAATTGAAGAAGGATATGTTTTCACTCCGGTAAAAACATATACCTACAATGAATTTGTAAAAGTATTTTTCAAACAATACGTATTGCGCAATTATTACCAGGCCCTTGGTGACAAAGCCATGAGGCAAATTGGCTGCAGGTGTTATGTGATTGAGCAAAGCCTCAACAAACATGCCTTACCATCTGTTAACTTCATGCTAATCACTGGTGCTCCACGCCTTGAACTCCTGCCAAAACCAAAAAAATAAGCAATTTATAGTTGGATTTTTAATCCTATCTTTAAGCTGTACCCATGAAATTCGAAATAACAATATTGGGCTCGGGCTCATCCATTCCCACTCTTGAACGCGGCTCAACAGCTCAATTGGTGAATTTGCGCGAAAATTATTTTTTGGTTGATTGTGGTGAGGGTACACAAATGCAAATGCGCAAATACAAAGTAGCCTACAGCAAAATCAACCATATTTTTATTTCGCACCTGCATGGCGACCATTACCTGGGGCTTGTTGGTTTTTTGTCAAGCATGAGTTTACTGGGCCGTAAAACTGATCTTACCGTTTACGCCAATGCCGACTTAAAGCCCATTATTGACCAACACTTTAAAATATCTGACACGCGCCTTAATTTCAAACTGCATTTCAAAGCACTGGATTTTGATCAAAAGGAAATGATTTATGAAAACAATTATGTACGTGTTTTTTCATTTCCTACCAAACACCGTGTGCCCTGCTGCGGATTTTATTTTGAGGAAAAGCAACGCGAATTACGATTGGATAAAGAAGCTATTAAAGACTATAAAGTTCCTGTGGCTAAAATGGCCGCTATTAAAAAGGGCGATGATTTTGTAACAGCCGATGGAAAAATTATAAAAAACAAATTACTTACCCTGCCTGCCGAAAAAACATATTCCTATGCATTTGCTTCTGATACCTGTTACAGCAAAAAAGTAATTGAAGCTGTTAAGGGTGTTGATGTGTTGTATCATGAAAGTACATTTCTGGAAGACCTGATTGACCGCGCCAAAAAAACATTTCACTCAACCGCCAAACAGGCAGCAAAAGTAGCTGTTGAAACAGGCGCAAAAGAATTGTACCTGGGCCATTTCTCGGTACGTTATGGAAAAGTTGAGGAGTTTGCCAAAGAAGCACGCGAAGTATTCAAAAACAGCCACGTGGTTAACGATGGTGATGTCATTAAGATTTATTGATATCTAAAATCAAGATTTTGTGGTTTAGCTTGCCCGTAAAAGCAAAAAAAAACCTGATTCACAGCCTGTTTATATTCACTCACGGCTCATTACCCACTACTTAAATCCGAAATCACTTTCCGTTCGTATGTATTTCGGAACCAATAAAAGTGATTAAAAACAAAATCCATACATTGACTTTCAAGGGGGTTGTGCGTGAGCTTTTCCCTGGTCACAACGGGCATGCCTTGTCCGGCCTAACCCCAATTGTTTGCAGGCCCCCCGACATGCTTGAGTGAACTTAATTTTAAGGTTTGGTATTTCGTTATTGCTACCGGCATACCCTCGCTATTCAAAAGTTCGCTGCATGTTGGGCCCTGTTACAGCTTGAGCAACGGCATAAGTTATAGGTTAAGAGGTAACTGTGCTACGTCTACTTTTCAAAAAAGCGTAAACAGACATTTATTACCAAAAAATTAACCTTTACCCCCCCTTTTTGAACCGGGCTCGTTTTATTGGTTAATTTAAACCTTTACATGAAAAAAATTATACTGTTCAAACTGTTCCTGTTTTCATTACTCAGCGTAAAATCACAGGTAATCTTTCAAAAAATGTATGGCATGGGCGGATGGCAAGGTGCTACTTTTGTCAAACAAACAAATGATGGCGGTTACATCATGACAGGTTATACACGTGGGAATTTGCCGCCTACCGCTATGTATATTGTTAAAACCAATGCATACGGAGGCTTGCTTTGGTCAAAATCCTACAATGATATATTGGATTGCCAGGTTAATTATTTGCTGGAACTGCCTGATGGAGGTTTTATTATTACCAGGTATACCCAAACCGATTGTTATAGAATATATCTTAGTAAAATTGATTCCCTGGGGAACACCTTATGGGAAAAAACCTACAGCCGGAACGCCCATGAAACGGGGCAATGCGTAATACATACTACAGACAATGGCTTTTTGATCATTTCCAGAACTGACTCTCCAACTACTGCGCAGGACCTGATGGTTGTTAAAACCGACTCGACCGGTAACATGTTGTGGAGTAAAGTGTATGAAGGAGGTGTATATGAAGGAGGAGACGATGGTAACATTCTTGAAATGAGTGACGGGTATATGATCTGTTCCGAAAGAACCGTTTCAAAAAGGGATGTTTATCTGTTAAAAATTGATTTTAATGGACATGTACAATGGTCAAAAACGTTTGATACCGGTGAACATGATTATTTCACCCGGTTTATAAAAACAAGTGATGGCAATTTGGTCCTGCTTGGATACATTGATGCCTTTCCGGTCTTACCTCATCCTTTTCTACTTAAAATGGACCCTTCGGGCACTATCTTGTGGTCAAAAAAATACGAAACGGGATTTAATACAAGCCCAGCGGATATTAAAGAAACCTTGAATGGTGAGCTTGCTATAACAGGCTCTATATGGGATGCCGCAAGCGGCACGTATAATTCACATTTTCTGAAAACCGACTCACTTGGCAATTTACTCCATTCAAAAACATATGGAACACTTACGAATACCATGTCAATTGACAACACCGCTGATGGTGGTTTTGTAATTGCCGGGGTTAAAACAATTGGCTCAGGTGACACCGATTGCTACCTTGTAAAAACAAATTCATCGGGTAATTCAGGATGCGACCAGGCGGATATCAGTGTGAATATTCAACCTATCTCTTTTGTTACAACAAACGTTATCACAACGCAGGTTAATGAAGGCAGCCAGTACCCTTTCACAACAACAATAGGTGAAGGTGGGAACGAAACCACGTTGTGTTTTTCACTCAATAACATACAGGACGAAATACCTGAAACCATTTTGCTGGCATACCCTAATCCTTTTTCTTCCTATGCAACCATTGAATTTGATATTGACCTAATGCCTGAAAAACTGGTGTTATTTAATGCCGTAGGCGCACAGGTTGTTGATTTAAATGAAATCAATGAAAATAAAATAACTTTCCAACGCGGCAATTTACCAAATGGTGTTTATTATTTGTGCGCTTATAAAGATGGGCTTAGAGCACAGCCATTTAAACTAATTATTTCAGATTAACCCTGCTATTGCCTGGTGAACAGTTATCAGTTACAGGTTAATTGGACGGGAAATTACACCAAACTACATTTACAAAAAAAAACGCAAACAGGAACTTTCTGAGAAGACTGGGTAACCTTACTTCCATAACAAATTATACCTAACACGTATCCCTGTTCGCCAATAACAATGACTTGCAACTTCACTTAACCGTTCATAAACTCAGCTATCAACCGGTGAAAATGATGGGTACCCGTTTCCCGTTTCGGTGAATACCTTCCGCTTGTATAAAAACGTGAATTAATGCCTTTCTGTACACTTTCAACGATGGCTTCGTCTTCACGCTCTACTTTGTCAAGCATGGCTCCTGCACCACGGTCCAGCTTTGTTTCATCGTATACATAGGTCAAAAATGAAACCTTGGTTAGTTGTGTATTCATGGGCTTTATAATGTTTATGGAAAGCCCCCAGGGATAAAAGTTAAACATCATATTGGGAAAGACCCAAAAATAATAAGCTGAAATTTGTTTACCATAATCAGGTGAATCTTTTGGCAAATCAAAAACGTCCTCGCCCCCTTTTGATTCAGCTACCTGTAAATTTGAATAACGAAACAGTTCGGTGCGGTACGAATTGTAATCAATCACCGCATTTAACCCCGAATGAATAAACGGTATGTGGAAGCCTTCCAAATAATTTTCGCAATACAAAGCCCAATGCGCTTTTACCAGGTAATCGCGTGAACGGGTCAGGTCAGGTTTAAACTGGTTTAGCTGTAAAAAACTTACGCGCTTTTTCATTTCACGCAGCACGTCATCTAACACAACAGCCGGACTTATGGATGCGAATAAAAATTTGTCCCATTCGCCAAAACTGATTTTTGGAAGATCATCTTTTTCAGAAGGAAAACAATCCACGCCATCAAACTCGGGCATGTGCTTGAATTTACCATTCATATCAAACCTGCGCCCATGGTAACGGCAACGTATTTCACTAGCCGTACAAGCGCTTTCAACCAGTAAATTTCCCCGGTGGGTACACACATTGCTCAGGCAATGAACAGTATCCGATTTATCGCGTACATACAATAATGGCTCATCCAAAAAACCAGGTAACATGGTTTGCGGTAACAGCTGTCCACTTATGCGTAACTCATCGGTGTCGCCTGTAAACTGCCAGGTACGTGAAAATATTTTTTCTTTTGACTCGTTCCAGTATTTTTCAGACGTGTAAAAATCTGACTTGATCGTAGAAGCCTTTGTAATATCTGCATCAACAAAAAAATCGCCCATACCTGCAAAATTAATATTTTGTTACGCAACCGGACTTGATATTTGTCAAATCCGGCATCTCACAATTTAAATCCTGAATCTTAAATTTTAGATGTTAAACCCTCACGCCAATAACACACACGTCATCAATCTGCTCCAAATCGCCTTTCCACTCATCAAATCGCTCGTTTAGTATTTTATTCTGTTTACCTATTTCCAGTCCCGCAATATCACTTAACAATTTGGACAGTTTGCTGTACTTGAATTTTTTTCCTTTTGGTCCACCAAACTGGTCGGCAAAACCATCGGTAAACATGTAAAGGAAATCGCCTTTTTTCAAATTAAGTTTATGGCTGGTAAACGGCATGGGATTGGGGTTAAAACCAATTGCCTGCTTATCGCCATTAATTTCGTTCATTTGGCCGTTGCGCAAATACCAAAGGGGATTGTTGGCACCAGCCCATGAAAGCGAATTGGTGTTTTTATCAATGATTACAATTGAAATATCCATTCCGTCTTTTACATCACGCCCGCTTTTCATAAGGGTTTCCAATACCAGCTCACGCGCTTTGTCCAGTAATTTTGCTGCGTCAAATAAGTTGAACTCCTTAACACAACGGGTTAACGCGTTTGAACAAACCACGCTTACCAGTGCGCCCGGCACACCGTGGCCCGTACAGTCAGCCGCTCCGTAAAAAACACAGAAATGGCCGTTTTCAGGATTCACCGCTGTTTCAAAAAAATGAAAATCGCCCGCTACAATGTCTTTTGGACGGTACATTAAAAAGCTTTCAGGCAAGTGCCTTTGAATTTCCTCCGTCCGCGTTAAAATGGCATTTTGAATTCCCTTGGCATAGTTGATGGAATCAATTATTTCCTTTTGCTTTTCTTCAACCAGCTTGCGCTGGTTTTGCGCTTCCTGTTCTTTTAAAGCAATAATTTTTTGTTGTTTGCGGGAAACGCGGTAGCGCTGAAAAACAAAAATGGTAAACACAACAACCAAACCAAGAATAACCGCCAGGGCTATAAACATAATGCGTTCCTGCTTTAGCCGGTCGGCATTTCGAGCATCTGATATACGTTTTTCCTCGAAAGCTTTCACCCGATCAACCTGGGCTTTGATTTCGTATTCATTTTTCAATTCCCGCTTAATGCTTATTTGCTTGGTTTGTTCGTTGTTCAGGCTGTCGCGCATTTCCATAAACGTAACCTGTGATTCGTATGCGTTCCTGAAATCGTTTAGGTTCCTGTATATTTTTGCCAGTATTTCATACCCATCGCGCATGCGTTGTGCAACACCCTGGTCTTTTGCCGTTTCAATGCTTTTAAGTGCATAATTCCGTGCTTTTGCATATTCCTTTTTTTGATTGTACCAGGTTGCCAGGCAATACATGGAATGAGAAACGCCCTCAATGTAACCGGTTTCCTCAGCAAGGGCCAATGCTTTTGTAAAATATTCTATGGGTAATTTTTCATTGCCTAACTCGTCAAGCGTTAAACCTATGTTGTTCATGGTATATACCTGCCCCGGCTTATCACCCAACTCCACTGAAAGATCAAGGCTGCGGTGATAATACTCCAGCGCTTTTTCCTCGTCTTTTAAATTGTTGTCGTAATAAAACCCAAGATTAAGTAAGGTAACGGCTAAACCACTTTTATCGCTTATTTCCTCCTGTATTTTTAAGGCCTGCTTATAGTATTCAAAAGCTTTATCGGCATCGTCCTGGTCATTGTAAATTGAGCCAATGTTATTATACGATGTTGCCAGTCCCTTTTTATCGCCAATTTCACGTTGAATATCTACACCCTGGTGGTAATAATTAAGCGCATTGTATACATCGCCCCGAATGCTGTATATGTAACCAATATTGTTAATGGATGCGGCCAGGTAACGGCTAAAAACTTTATAAAGCGGATGACCTTTTTTGTATTTTTTTAAATTGGTCATGGCCGTAATTTTCATACTTACGTTGTATTTAGGCCACACATTATCGTCAACTTCCTGCTCTATAAGCTGATTCAGTATCTCGCATTTTGTTGTATCATTCTTTACTTTTTTTAATTCTGCTTTGAGCGAATCAATGACAGGGTCTTGTGATTTCACCACAAAACCAAAACAAACAAACGCTATTAAAAAAAATAATTTCTTCATTATTAAAAACGGATACCCATTATACAAACATCATCTATTTGTTCAAGGTTTCCTCTCCATGCTTCAAACTCAGTGTTCAAACGGTTGCGTTGTTCTGTCATTGGGGTGTTACCAATTTGACCAAGCAAACGATTGAGGTTGCTATACTTAAATTTTCGTCCTTTTATAGTTGTACTACCAGCCTTTGACCAGGCTTCGGCACTCAGGCCAAACTGGTCGGCATATCCATCGGTAAACATAAACAAAACATCGCGTTTATTTACACTAATTGTGTGTGTCCTAAATGGCTTTGGTTTGTAGGTTTTTCCAATGGGTTGTTTATCACCCTTAATTTCGCGAATGCTGCCCACTACATTTTCGTATATCCACAGGGGGTTATTGGCTCCGGCCCACTTAACGGTTTTTGGATAATTGCCGTTTACACTGCTGCGCTCAAAACAAATAAGTGAAATGTCCATTCCGTCATTCACATCTTCAGTGCTTTTGTTTAGCGATTCCATGACCAGTTCACGGGTTTTATCCAACACTTGTCCAGGGTCAACCAGGTTAAACTCTTTAATACTTCGTGACAGGGCGTTGCTGCAAACAATGCTTACCAGTGCCCCGGGAACTCCGTGCCCGGTACAGTCAGCAGCTGCATAAAAAATATGCGTTTCGTTTTTTTCAAAAAAATAAAAATCGCCTGCAATAATGTCTTTGGGTTTATATAAAATAAAACAATCGGGTACCCAGGCTTTGACCAGGCTTAACGGTGGTAAAATGGCTTCCTGTATATGTTTTGCATAGTTTATACTATCGGTTATTTCCTGTTGCTTTTGAATAACCAGTTCAGTTTGTATTTCGGCAAAACGTTTTTGCTTTTCAGCTTCTTCTTTTTGCAATACAACTTCGGTGGTTCTGCTGGCTACGGTTTGTTCAAGCCTGCGTTGCCTTACACGCAATACGCGTATGCGCAAGCTGTAAACCAGATACAACACAGCCACAATTCCTGATACCAGTAAAATGGTAAACCAGGTTGTGCGCCACCATGGCGGACGAATGGAAAAAGGATAGTTTATTTCGTTGCTCCAGTAGCCTTCACTGTTCATGGCACGAACTTTAAATATGTATTTACCCGGAGGAAGATTTCCATACGGAGCTTCATTCCGCAAAACAAGCGCGCTCCAGTTTTTATCAAATCCTTCAAGCCTGTACTGGTATTTCACGCGCGCAGGCTGACGCTGGCTTATACCAATAAATTTAAACGTTAAAAAATTATTGTCGTACGCCAGGTCAAGGGAATCAGGAACTCCGTAATTATTATTAATGCTTTTAAAATTAAAATTACTCACATGAACACCATTGCCCAATGTAAGCGTTGTGTCTTTTACCTGCCGTTTTTGGTGATCAAACAAATCAATCCAGGAAATATTTTCATTGAACAACTCAACATCATTCAGCTGTATATCGGGTGCACGGCTGTCTGTTTCATCTCCCTTGGGATTGTAGATGGTAAGCCTGTCATTGCTGCCAAACCAAATCTGACCTTTGTTATCTTCACAAATTGAATTGGCATAACAACCAATTCCTAAAAATCCATCTTCATAACTATATGTTTTGAAAAAAACCTCGCCCCGCTTGTATGCATTAAAAACCGAGTCAGGCTGTTGGGTTGAATCACCCAGTAATTCTTCCAGGTCATTGTATCGGGGGGCGGTTATTTTATTCAACCCAAAGCGGGTGGCAAACCAGTAATTTTTTTCACTGTCCTGCATTATTGAAAAAACAAAATTGTTGCTTAGACCCTCTCGCTCGGTAAAATGGGTAAAGGTTTTTCCATTGAAAAGGGCCAGCCCGCCACCACCTGAACCAATCCAGGTATTGTTTTTTTTATCATTATAAATGGCAAAAACAAAGTCATTTTTCAACCCGTTTTTGTGGTTATACTGTATTATTTTTTTTCCATCATAAACATATACCCCGCTGCCTTCAGTGCCCATCCATATATTTCCCTTCTGGTCTTCGCAAAGTGAAAGAACCACCCCGTTACCCAGCCCTTGTTTGAGTCCAAAAACCGTAAATGTTCGTCCGTTGTAACAAACAGCACCACCACCACCTGTGCCAAACCACAACCTGCCTTTTGAGTCTTTCAACGCAGTGCGTATAATGTTGTGTGGTAAACCCTGCTCAGTTGTATAGGTATAGAACGTTGAACCATCAAATTTTATAATTCCACCGCCATGCGTACCCATCCATATATTTTCCTCGTTATCCTGTACAAGGCAACGCACCACATCATTGGTCATGCCCTGTTTGAGTGAATAGTTGATGAAATTTATGCCATCGTATTTCACAACACCACCACCATTTGTACCGAACCATAAATGGCCTTCAGCATCCTTTAAAATACCACGCACAACGTTATCGCTTAAACCTTCACTTTGGGTAATGTGCGTAAATAATTTTCCATTGTATTTGGCAACACCACCACCATATGTTCCAAACCATAAATTGCCACCGTGGTCCTGCATGGCCGTTAACACAACATCATTGGTAAGCCCTTGTGGTTTATTGTACTGAATAATATTTTTTCCATTGTAACGCGTTATTCCATTTCCATCGGTTCCAAACCAAATATCGCCTCCTTTGTCCATGATTATACACTGCACTTTATTATAACTTAAACCATCACTGGCTGTAAATGCATAAAATGTTGACCCATCAAAACGAAAAGCTCCGTTACCATCAGTGCCACCCCATAAATAACCATTCCTGTCCTGAAGCAAACACCTCACCGTTAAGGTTGATTCATCTGCCGGAATGTGGTGCTTAAACTGTATTCCACTGTAGGAGTATAAACCATTGTCGGTTCCAATCCAAAAACCCTTGTGTTTGTCATGCACAATGGTCCAAACCCTTTCATTCGTAAAACCACTCAGCTCATTGTAATGAAGGAAGGTTTTTCCATTATAAACAAGAATTCCTTTTTCGGTACCAAACCAAATCTGGCCTTTGCTGTCCTGCGCAATGCTGTATATAACTTCGCATGGCAGGCCTTCCTTTTTTGAATAATTCGTGAAGTGTTTTCCATCAAAAAGTGTTATGCCTCCATCAGTACCAATCCATAGTTTTCCGCTTTCGTCCTGCAACATGCTTCGCACAACATTGTTGACCAATCCTTCCTGCTCGGTAAAATGCGTAAACCATTTTCCATCGTAACGCGAAATTCCGCCACCATCAGTACCAAACCATAAATTACCGTGTTTATCTTCCACTATGCAGTTAACATTACCATGTTTTAACCCCTGCAGTTTATTGAACGAACTAAAATTTGCAGGGTTCACATCTTTGGTATAAGCGTCTTTTACCACCACCATTTCAGGATGACCAGCAACAAACGCTGAATCTTTAACACGGTATGATTTTGCAGGCTGCGCCCTTTCCATCTTATCGGGTTTCATTGCAACTTCTGAAAGATTAACGGATGTTTGCACATCAAACACTGGCAATAAAGGTGCGTTGGATACGTTCGGATTGACAGGTGAAAGACCCGGTGCTCCGGTTTTGGTACTAAGTGGTTCTCCAACAGGAATAATTGTGGGTTTTTGGCCCTTAACTACATTTACTTTTGCCTTTATAATTTCAGGTGCAAATTGAACATAGGAAAAAGAAGGTGGTTCCTGATCATTGCAGGCAACCAGCAAAAGCAAAAGACTTATATAAAGAAATTGTTTCAAATTCTAATACCTATAATACACACATCATCCACCTGCTCCAGGTCTCCCTTCCATTCGTCCAGTTCCTTTTTTAGTTTGTCTTTGAGAGCGTGCATTTCAAGATAAGCATTATCAACCAATAATTTTTGAAGGTTGGCATATTTAAATTTTTTCCCTTTAAGGCCACCAAACTGGTCAGCGTAACCATCGGTATAAAAACACAGAAAATCACCTTTTTGCACATCAATTTCGTGCAGGGTAAACGAATCGGTTTTCTCACCCTTGCCTACCGGCATCTTGTCAGCAGCCAGCTCCATGATCTCGCCTTTACGTATAAGTACCGGCCTGTTATTGGCCGATGCGAAGGTGATTTTACCTGTTTTTTGTCCTGCTTCTTGCAACTGAAATCTTACCAGGGTTGCATCCATTCCGTCTTTTCCACCCTCCATGTTTTGGATCAACCGCTCGCGTACATGGTTCAGGACTTTGTTCGGTTCGTGAATTTGTTTTTCATTAATTCCTTCATTCAAAAATGAAATATTCAACAAGCTCATAAATGCACCCGGTACACCATGCCCGGTTGAATCACACACTGCCAGATAAAATGAATCGGTAGTTTTTGTAGCCCAATAAAAATCGCCACTCACAATATCTTTTGGCTGGAAAAACACAAAATGTTCAGGTAGGTTTTCCTGCATAAGTTCATTGTTGGCCAGTAAGGTAAACTGTATTCGTTTTGCGTAATTAATTGAATCAAGTACTTCTTTTTGTTTTTCTTCAATGATGTGCTTTTGCATTTCTACTTCCGCAGTGCGGTCTTTTACTTTTTGTTCAAGTGTTTCATATGACTCCTGCAGTTGCTCAACCATTTTATTGAAGTTTTGCGAAAGCTGCGCTATCTCACTGGCTCCTTCCACCTCAATGCGCTCCTCCAGATGCCCACTGCTAATTGCCGCTGTTTTGTCGGAAAGACGTTTAATTGGCCTTGTAATTGCCCGGGCCCGAAAAGTAATGATGAGCAATAAAACAATGATTGCCGAGCACGACATAATCACAAAACGCTTAATAGCCGAATTTAAAATTGCACGTTCACGCGTGTCGTCACTTTTGACATACAAAACAATTCCGCTGAACATGCTTGTTTCGTCCAGTTCTGCAGGCAATGAAATAAGGTCTTCATACACGGTGCGGTCATCCAGTTCAGTAACTACCCGTTGATTTTTTTTACTTACTAACACCTCCTGCATTTTTCGCTGAACAACGGTATCTTCTATGCCTCCAAATTTTTCGCCTTTGATTTGGAGATGAACACTTACTTTTGTAACGTCACGGTATTTTTTTGCAATGGAATTTACTTTCTCAAGAAACATATCGCGCATGCTTTTTGCCTCGGCCGATAAAAATCCCAGCTCCATTAAATACAATCCGTCTTTGGTGGGCTCAAAACTCCACTTGCGTATATTGCCTGTTACCTGTTCGCCTGAAAAACGATCGGCTA
>DATGXI010000157.1:0-22621 GCA_035299065.1 Flavobacteriales bacterium | reverse complement strand
TGATTATTGCCCCGCTTGTTTTCTCGGTACTGGTTGTAGGTATTGCAAAACTTGGGGACTTTAAAAGTGTCGGCCGTATTGGTGGTAAGGCACTTTTTTATTTTGTATCGGCCTCCCTTGTTTCGCTTTTATTGGGTTTGTTGCTGGTAAATGTTTTTCAACCCGGGCATTACTTGCCTTTGGACAATCACCAGGCCGCAAATGTACCTGCCATGGCGTTTGACGGTGCCGAATTTGTGAAGCACGTAATTCCAAGCAGCATTATAAAAGCAATGGCCGAAAATGAAATTCTTCCCATTGTGGTTTTCTCTATTTTCTTTGGAATTGCGGCAGCATCATTAAAAGAAAAATCAAAACCAGTTATTGATGCGTTGGAAAGTCTTTCACACATCATGTTTAAAGTAACGGGTTATGTTATGGCATTTGCACCGCTGGCCGTTTTTGGTGCAGTGGCATCGGTTGTGGCGGTAAAAGGCCCCGAGGTATTGAAAGGATACGCTTACATAATGGGCGCATTTTACATTGGTCTCTTGTTTTTTATTTTTGTGGTTTTATTTATTGTTTGTTCGTTATGTCGCATAAAGTACTTTAAATTGCTTGGACATATTAAGGAGCCGGTTTTACTTGCATTTTCAACCACCAGCAGTGAAGCGGCTATGCCAAAAACATTTGAGGCCTTGGAAAAGTTTGGTTGCCCACCAAAGATCACCGGTTTTATTTTGCCGTTGGGATATTCATTCAACCTTGATGGCAGTATGATGTACATGACCTTTGCGGCCATTTCATTGGCACAGGCGTACGGTGTTGACATGTCAATTGCCGATCAATTGACCATGCTCTTGATTTTTATGTTAACCAGTAAAGGAATTGCCGGTGTACCGCGTGCATCGTTGGTTGTTATTGCAAGTATGCTGGCCACGTATAAAATTCCAGAGGCAGGACTTGGATTAATTATTGGCATTGATCATTTCCTGGATATGGGGCGCAGTGCAACCAATGTTGTTGGAAATGCTGTTGCAACGGCTGTAGTGAGCAAGTGGGAGGGTGAGTTAAAGGAACCTGGTGAGCCACGCGAGCATAAAGCTGAATTGGATCAAGTCTAAGGAATTTTAGAAAGAGAGATTTTTGATAAAGAGATATCTGGCTTACTTCGCTTAGGGAACGGTTGAAATAAGCCTGTTTAATTTTCGTTTTTATTTCATGCGAATTTTGTTTTCAATAGTACTATTTTTTTCTATTTCCAAATCCATTTCGCAAAACATGGATGAACGCAATTGTTTGTGTGAAAACCCACGCTATTGGGATCCGCAGTATGGCCAGTTTCAAAATGACTTGCCAGAACCACAAAAACTGGGAACTTTTCCCTGGGCTACTATTCAAGGCCCCGTTTCAAAAATTATTGTACACAAGGAAGAGAATTGTCACTGTGAATGTGATGGAGATAAGCAAATGGTAACGGAGACTTTCGAATTTAGCAAAAGTGGGTATTTGATAAAGGATGGATACCTTAATTATAATTATGATGAAGGGGGGAGTTTTCTTTCAGCAACTCCTTATTTAAGAATTGATAGGTCGTGGCAGGGCAGTATAGTAAATTGGCTGTCAGACACGGTTAAATTAATTTATAGGGTAAGTTTCCATACAAAGAGCGTGGATTCTTTTTCGATAAACAAAAACGTGCAGGATACTACACAAACATTCCAGTTTTTTTATCATGAGAAAAAATGCGACTCAATGCGAATATTCTATGGAAACAAGATTGATTCATTCCCTTCAGTTTACCGGTTTGTCAGGAAAATTAATTGGAAAATCCCTCCATCCCCTTTCTTTGAATTGGTAGGTGAAAATGATGAACTTAAAAAAGGAAAACCTTCAAAAAACGCTAAACGTTATCTGCTTGAAGTAAACATTGATCCCGAAATAATTTATTATGCAGAAGATACTAAATGGAATGCCCGGTATTTTGATAAATACAAAAACCTTGTTATGGAACTTGGGAAGTATGAATATGCTGATGATGACTACAAGCCGTTACGAAAAGATGGTTATGTGAAACAACGATATGTTTATGAATTTGATAGGCACGGAAATTATACGAAGAAGACCAACCTTGAAAACGGAAGTGTGGAAACAAGGGAGATTTATTATTACGAGTAAAGTTGTTTATTCCGGACTTTAATTGAACGCAAATGTGCCTTCTGGCCTTGGCAGATTGCCGCGGTCACTTGATATTTGACGAGAAAGAATTTTTTGCTGCTCCCTCGCAATTTGGAGGCGTTCATGGTTACAGTTTCAAAAGCACCAAAATTTAGCACAAGACTTAGAGAAATAGTAATACGCTTTTGAAACTGTAACCGGGCCTGCTAAAAATCGCGAGCGACTAAAAATAAATTAATTTCTATCGAAAAGCTTGGAGCGTAGCGATCCGCCAAATCTCGATTGAATTTTTCAGGCCTTGTTTTAACCTCTGCCAGGGATAGAGACAAATAGCCTTTTGAGAAGCAAAAGCTATAGCCGATAGCCCGATTGCGCTACCGCGCAAGGCAGCCAAATTATTTAACTGTAAACTTTAAATTGATCATTGACCATTGTCAATTAATAATTTACTCAAAGAATTCATCTGCCACACCTGTTACAAACTGCTCTAAGGTCCAGCCATATTCCCTGACTTGTTGTGGAACCAGGCTGGCTTCACTCATACCGGGAATGGTATTCATTTCAATTAAATAAGGGATTTCATTTTGAATGATAAAATCAACGCGTGCAAAACCACGCAGCATGAATTTTTCATACAGCATTTTTGTAGCATCCTGTACCAGTTTCCATGATTTTTCGGAGATGCGTGCAGGCGTAATTTCTTTGGATTTGCCTTCGTACTTGGCAGTGAAATCAAAAAACTCGGTTTCGGGAACAATTTCAGTAATGGGTAATACGGTTATTTGACCTTTTAGTTTTACAATGCCACAGGCAACTTCGGTTCCATTCACAAATGCTTCAACCACTACGGCCGTTCCATTGTCAAATGCATGTTGTATGGCGGGTTGCAGTGCGTTCGCATCTTTAACTTTTGTTACACCAAAACTTGAACCACTGTCGTTAGGTTTTACGAAACAAGGAAAACCAATTTCTTTTTCTATGCGTGAAATTTGGGGATCGTTATGTGAAGTAAGCAGGAAAGAGTTTGCAACAGTTGCACCAAATGATTTTGCCAGTTTGTTGCACAAAAATTTATCGAAGGTCAAACTTCCCTGAAGGGTTTTGTTGCACGTGTGTTTAATGCCAAGCATGTCAAAATATCCGGATATCAGCCCGTCTTCGCCAGGGGTGCCATGCACCATGTTGAACGCACCGTCAAAGTTTTTTTTATGGCCGTCAACGGTAAAGGTGAAATCATTTTTATCAACCGGGTATTGGTTGTTTTCAAACGTGGCAGTCCATTTTTCTTTTTCAATGATGACCAAAACTGGCTGGTATTTTTTTTGGTCAATGTATTTCATGATGGTAGCAGCGCTTTTAACTGAAACCACTTTTTCATGCGAGTATCCGCCTGCCAAAACAGCAATTAGCTTCATACGTAAAATTTTTGTTTATATACGGTTATTCAAGGCGTTCATATTACCCTTTTTTATTAAGCGGGGCGGGCGGTGTATTATTTGCAAGCAACACCATAGTTGTATTTTGTTTTAGTCAGGCTTAATGGTATTACGCTGACTGACTTATGTATTTAAACAGCGCACCGGCATAAATTACCAATAGCCCCGGCATGCTTACATAACCAAAGTACTTAACTTGGTATATTAACAAGCTTTTTGAGAGTTTTTGATTTAAACATTTTAATATTTATATCTTTGTACCCATTACGATGCGCCAAAAACTGAAGATTTTTTTCTCGGCATTTATTACCCGGTATTTTCTTAAGCACCTGGCGTATGCTTTGGCAACAGTGGTTATTATCATTGTAGGTTGTAAATGGTACCTTGATGGCTATACCAATAACGATAAATCAAGCCTGGTTGATGTGCCTAATCTTATTGGCCTTAAATCCACCCAGTTAAACGAGACCCTTGAGCCATTGGGCCTGGAGCTTGATCTTGATCACATTGACACGGTTTTTTCAGATAAAGGAGCCAGGGGAACGGTATTGTTGCAAACCCCGGGCCCAACAAAAATTACAAAGGAGCCTGTTAAAAAGGGGCGGAAGATCATTGTGACCATTATTTCAAACCAGCCTAAACTCATTACGGTTCCCAAGCTTATTAACAAATCACGCAGGCATGCTGAAGGGGTTTTGAAAATTATTGGCCTGAAAACCACTGTGAAATACCGTCCTTATAACGACTGTAACGACTGTGTAATTGAGCAAATGTACAAGGGAAGGGAGCTTAAGCCGGGCGCAAAAATTGCCAAAGGCGAAACCATAACGTTAATACTTGGACAAAAATCAGGCGAGCAGGTAACTGTAGTAGATTTAGAAGGGCTCACAATAGAAGAGGCCGATGCGCGTTTAAGCAATAGTTCGCTTACCATGGTGCCAATTTTTGAAAATTGCAAAACAAAAAAGGATTCAGCTTCGGCAAGGGCCTATCGTCAGGCGCCTGCATCGGGCAATGATGTTTCAGCAGGTTCTGAAATTACCGTTTGGTTTTCGAACGATAAACCTCAAACGCCTTAACCCATGAATCGTTTTTTCATTACACTTTTTGCTTTATTTGGAGCCATACGTTCTTTTGGCCAGGTACATGAACAACTTTCACCCTTGAACGTAAATGTTGAACTTCAAAAAAACAATCAAAAAGTTTATCCCGGAATTTTTGTTTATGAAGTAGACACCTTAAGTTTACCTATACAGGACGATTTTTCAAGGAGTAAATTCCGTAAGTACAACGCTACACCAACCGATGCAAATGTGACCGATTCAGTTTTTTATTTGCTTGAACAGGGTGGCGCTCCTATGCCTGTGGGAACAACGTTTATGACCGATCCCACGCAATACATTACCTTTGACACGTTACCCGATGGAAGCGATACACTTTATTTTGCCGACCTGCCTTACCAGGTGGTAACGGTGTATGACCTTACGCAATATCCCATTGTGGGAATGACCGACACGGTTTACCCTTGCTACAACATTATTGATACGGCATACCTGCCTACATCACCCGATACCATTGGCACAACCTGTGATTATACGCAGGATTCAGTTTACGTTTATTTTGTAGCCAGTATTGATCAAACTTCAGCAGTTTGGTTAGATACATACGCCTATCACAATTACCGGTTTGGGGTTAACCCACCAACACTTGGTGTTGCAACCTTTGACGGTTTTGATGAAAATGGTTTTCCATATGATTTTACCATACCCACGTCAGAAGGTGTGGGTGATGTGCTTACTTCAAAGCCAATTAATTTGGGTACACACACACCGGCCGATTCAATTTACCTGAGTTTCTTTTACCAGCCCGAGGGTTATGGTGAAAGCCCCGAGGGAGAAGACTCGCTTATACTGGAAGTAAATTATCCTGCATTGGGATCCAATACCTGGGCGCATGTATGGTCGGTTCCCGGGACGGCATTACAGGATTTTAAGCAGGTATTAATACCATTCACAAATCCAGCCTGGTTTACCAATGGATTTAGATTCAGGTTTAAAAACCGTGCTGTACTGTCGGGAAGCATTGATCACTGGCATTTGGATTATGTTTATTTGAACCAGTTCAGGAGTGCGGTGGACACCAACCGTGATGATGTTGCTTTCCGTTACCAGGCGCTTACACTTTTGAAAAATAATTATGTGAGTATGCCGTTGACGCATTATGCTATGAACCCTGCAGGAAATATGCGCGATTCAATCAGCGTTTTGCAACGCAATAACAATGTTGGCGGCCGCCTTGTGGGTTTTAACTGGATGTATTTGTACCACGAAGGTGTTTTGATTGACTCGGTAGAAAACCCGGCAACACCAAGTATACCCGGGCTAACCAATTTCAAAACAAATTTTGATGTTGGCCTTGCAGGAATTGTTTACGATACAGCTCTTATTGATTCATGTGCTGAAAAGTGGGACATAGAATTTGTACACCAAACAACACCCGATGAATGCAGGAGCAATGATACCATGCGTTTTTCACAAGTGTTTTCAAATTACTATGCGTATGATGATGGTTCGGCCGAGAGTGCTTATGGGCCAATTGGAGCAAATTCGCAATTAGCATACAAGTTTACACTTGCCAAACCCGATCAGCTTTATGGAATTGCCATACACTTTAGCCCAAATGTAAATGATGTGGAAGGCAATACGTTTTTCCTTACTGTTTGGAACGATGCAGGAAGCGGAGGAACCCCGGGAAGTATACTTTACCAGGAAACAGTTGTAAGCAGTGTGATTTATGAAAATGCTCACAATAAATTTCATGTGTACCCCTTTTCAACACCACTGAATGTTTCAGGTAATATTTATATTGGATGGAAGCAAGCCGGACTTGACAAGCTCAATGTTGGTTTTGATATGAACAACAATACGCAATCAAAAATTTATTACGAGGTTGGAACGGGCTGGTTAAATACATCGTTCAAGGGGTCGTTGATGATGCGCCCGGTGTTCAATAATTGTGAAACGGATTATGTAAGCGTGCAGGAAGAAGTGAGCCCTGTTAACGCAGTAAGCATTTACCCCAACCCTGCCAACGATGTGGTGAATATTAAATCGGCCGAGCCGGTTGAAGAAGTTAGCTTGTTTGACATTTCAGGAAAGTATATTTCAATGTATACCACCAATGTTTTTTCAGTACGCGACATGGCAAAGGGCATGTACCTTGTACGGGTAAAAACGCAGTTGGGAGTAACCTCACATCGTTTAGTAATTGACTAATGCATGCCGAAGACGATAAGGTAGAAGAGAACGATGAACTTTACGAACATTTAAAGATTTCGGTTGAGAAGGGCGTTGTGATGAGACGCATTGATAAATTTCTTTTTGACCGAATTCCCCAAACATCACGTAACCGTATACAGGTTGCTGCCAGGGCAGGCAACATACTGGTTAATCAAAAACCGGTAAAATCAAATTACAAGGTTAAGCCATTTGATGAAATTTCGCTGGTGTTGCCTTATCCTGTTCGGGAATATGAATTAAAAGGCGAAAACATTCCGCTTGATATTTTGTTTGAAGACGATGATGTAATTGTGCTGAACAAACCGGCCGGAATGGTGTCACACCCCGGGCATGGAAATTATACCGGTACATTGGTAAATGCGTTGGTATACCATTTTGATAATTTGCCCCTGAACAAGTCAAATGAAATAAGCAGGCCGGGGCTGGTACACCGTTTGGATAAGTTTACAACCGGGATTATGGTGATAGCCAAAACCGAACATGCCTTAACACATTTGTCAAAGCAATTTTATGACCGTACAAGCGAACGAACTTATTATGCGCTTGTATGGGGCAATCCAAAAAATACCAGTGGAACGGTTACAGGCCATATTGGGCGAAGCGTGAAAGACCGTAAAGTGTTTATGGTTTATGAAGATGGCTCACAGGGAAAACATGCGGTAACGCATTACGAAGTGATTAAGAACTATGCGCATGTAAGCCTGGTTAAATGTAAGCTTGAAACCGGCCGTACGCACCAGATACGGGTGCATATGAAATACATTGGGCATACATTGTTTAATGATAAAGAATATGGTGGTGATGTTATTTTAAGGGGAAATACCAGCGGCTCATATAAAAAATTTGTGGAGAACTGTTTTGAGCTAATACCAGGGCAGGCTTTACATGCCAAAACCCTTGGGTTTATGCACCCCACTAAAAATGAGTTTATGCAATTTGATTCGGAATTGCCACCGGGTTTTCAGGCGTTGCTTGAGAAGTGGGAGAAGTTTAATACATGACTTTTGAAACATTTTAGAGGACTTAAAAACACGTTAGTTCCCCAGTAGTTTATCCGAATCATGTTATGTGTTCAAAAGTGCCCTTACGTGTTTCACCTTCTATTGACTATTTTACTGAACATTATTCTGTAATGCGTGTACCACGAAGGGTATAACAACCATATGATCAAAAATTCGTATATTTGATAGAGCGCATGTTGGACTATGTGATAAAATATAAGTGGGCGTTTTTGGGAACGTTTATACTGCATGTGGCTGTGGCTGTGTACATGAACATGATGCCTGTTGAACGGCATTTACCGCCTATGGGCCGCCTGGAACAGTTTCCCATTGTGCTGGAAGAGGATGTGCAGCTTGCCGAACTTGACCCAACTATACAACCGCCAGTTAATTCAAACGAAAAAATTTCAAACGAAACCGTAAATGAGCGCGATAAGGTAGGCGAGAGCGATAAAAAATACGATGCCCGTAATTACAAAAACCTTGACAGCGATGTGGAGAAGGAATTGCGGGATTTTGAAAAGAGCTCATTCAATGACCTGGCAGCAACACATAAGCATACGGTTGAGGTAAATGATACGGAGAAGGACAAGAAAATTGACAAGAAAAAAACTGAGGGTGATAATGGCGATGAAACCAGCAAAGTCAGAAAGGCAGGACGTGTTGACGGGAGTTATGATTTTGCGGGAAGGGCGCATGAAGTGTTTCAAAAGCCTGCTTACGTGTGTAAGGGAAGCGGAACAGTTGTATTGAAAGTGAAATTGAATACCAGCGGTAAAGTTGTGAGCGCAGAAATTGACAAGGCCAAATCAAATTTTACCGAAGACTGTATGGGCGAAAATGCATTGAAATACACAAAAAAATGCAAGTTTGAAGCAAGCACGAAATACGGAGATCCACAGGCGGGAACAATTACGTATACCTTTGTGGCGCAATAGATTTATTTTTTACCATAAACATTCCACAAAAAATTTACTACTTTTTTCTTTTTCAGGTCAACAAACGCATAGTAATAACATTTGTCAGCCCGCATACCCATAGTCCAGGTGGTAGCAAAATATTCATCTGTTTCTTCATTACACGTGCCGGCTATGAATACGACTTTACCCATTTGATTTGAGTTGTACAGCATATACTGCCTGTTGTATTTGGCCCAGGTTGTGTCAGATTCATTTTTGTTCCAGCTTTTTTTTAAAATTTCTTTTGCTTTGAACATGTCTTTTTCAGTTATGACTTCAAAAGACTCACCGGGAGGCGCTTTTTCCTGGGCGGCTTTTGGAAAAATGAAGTCACGGTCAAGTTTTGGATTTGCTGCAGGTACAAAAAAGGCGATGAGTATGAATATTGAAATTGAGTTCATGATTTAAATATACGAAAAAACGGTGATCATTCATTTTACTGTTAACCCTGCCCGGGATGGAAGCGATGCGGCATGCAGTATTTTGCGTGATACAGTTGCCCGAGGAGGCGACTGAAAGAAGCCACCGCAGGGCAAACTGGATAGCAAAATACAAATGAAGTAAAGCGTACAGCCCGTTAGGCAGCCTGAAAAACAACCCGTTAAAGCCCTATAACCCGTTGATTTTTTTTACACTTTTACCTTGCACATTTAACCAAAACCCTTAGGTTTACAACCTTAATAATTAAAACAGCACATGGAAAAAATTAAAGTAGCCAATCCCGTTGTAGAGTTGGATGGCGATGAAATGACCCGAATTATTTGGAAATACATCAAAGACAAATTGATTTTACCGTACCTGGACGTTGATATTAAGTATTACGACCTGGGTATTGAGCACCGTGATGCAACCAATGACCAGGTAACCATTGACTCAGCCGAAGCCATTAAGAAATACGGAGTGGGTATAAAATGTGCAACCATTACACCCGATGAAGCCCGTGTAAAGGAATTTAATTTGAAACAAATGTGGAAATCACCAAACGGAACGATCAGGAATATACTTGATGGTACTGTTTTTCGTGAACCAATTGTTATAAAAAACATACCGCGTATTGTGAATACCTGGACGCAGCCAATTTGTATTGGACGCCATGCGTTTGGTGACCAGTACCGCGCAACCGACATGGTTGTGAAAGGTAAAGGTAAATTGACTATGACGTTTACGCCTGAAGACGGAAGTGCACCCGTAACACATGAAGTATTTAATTTTAAAAGTGATGGTGTAGCTTTGGCTATGTACAATGTAGACGAGTCAATAAAGGGATTTGCACGCGCGTGCTTTAACCAGGCCATTATGAAAAAATGGAACCTGTACCTTTCATCAAAAAACACCATTCTTAAAAAATACGATGGGCGTTTCAAAGATATTTTTCAGGAAATTTATGACAATGAGTTTAAGGCTAAATTTGAAGGATTAAAAATTACGTATGAGCACCGCTTAATTGATGACATGGTTGCAAGTGCTATGAAATGGAATGGCGGATTTGTTTGGGCGTGTAAAAATTACGATGGTGATGTGCAGTCAGACTCAGTTGCACAAGGATTTGGATCATTGGGATTGATGACATCGTCACTAATTACACCTGATGGAAAAATTATGGAAGCTGAAGCCGCACACGGTACGGTAACACGCCACTACCGCATGCACCAGCAGGGTAAACCAACATCAACCAACCCAATTGCATCAATTTTTGCATGGACGCAGGGGTTGGCTTTTAGGGGTAAACTTGACGGTAACCAGGCGCTGATTGACTTTACCAAAGCGTTGGAGCAGGTTTGCATTGAAACCGTTGAGAGCGGAAAAATGACAAAAGACCTTGCCGTTTGTGCTTTTGGAAACGATGTGACTTCGGACAAGTATATGAATACCGAAGACTTTTTAAGTGCAATTGATTCAAACCTTAAAAAGAAATTAGCAAAATAAAAATGAACTAACGTGAAAGGGGCACCTGTCGTTGGTTCGGCAGGTGCTCTTTTGTTTTTATACTGGGCCGGCTTTTAATTTAGAATTAAACCAACCAATAGTTAGAAATCCAGTCAGTATAATCCAATTAATTTTAAATGAAGTTTAGCCTGTGATAGCATTATGGCAAAAGTAAGTCAGCGGGAAATAAATTTGATTGCGGCACCAGCTATTTTGAGCGCTGTGGCTGAACCGTTGATTGCATTGCTGGATAACGGCATTATTAAGGAATACTCATACAACCCAACCGTTGTTACAGGTGCCGTGGGCCTGGCCGCTTCATTTTTTTTGTTGATAGTTTGGGTTTTTTCACAAACGCGAACCGCCATGAGTACGGTTGTTGCGCAGCACTATGGAGCAGGAAGGTTGGGACAGATAAAAAACCTGGTTCCACAAATGATTTGGATGAATTTTGTGCTGGGTTTATTGTTTGCGCTCATAACACGAACTTTTGCTACAGAAATATTCAGGTTTTACAATGCTGATGGGGAATTGCTGGCCAAAACAGTTGAGTATTTTGAAATACGGGCTATAGGTTACCCTTTTACGTTGGCTACCCTTCTCATTTTTGGAATTTTCAGGGGAATGCAAAATACATTTTGGACCATGCTTATAACGGTTGGTGGTGCCGGGTTGAATTTGGCTATGGATATTTTATTTATGAAAGGCTGGGCGGGATGGATTGAACCCATGGGCATAAAGGGCGTGGCTATTTCAAGCGTAATTGTGCAGGTGCTTATGTTTTTAATTGCCTGTGTTTTTTATTTACGATACACACCGTTTAAGCTCACATTTGAACCACGGTTGCACCCGCTGTTTTTTCGTTTTATGACCATGAGCGGTAATTTAATTATACGTTCCATAGCAGTTAACGCGGTTTATTTTTTCAGTATACGTTTTGCAGCTAAAAATGGCGATGATTACCTTGCGGTACAAACCGTGCTTACGCAAATATGGTTTTTTTGTGCCTTTTTTATTGAGGGATATGCCAATGCAGGAAATGCCCTTGTTGGAAAATTTGTTGGGCAGGGAAACAGTGATAGTTTAAGGCAATTAACCGGCATTATGCGGGTAATGACGTTAAAAGTGGCGTTGTTTTTAACGGTTATTTTGGTGGCGCTTTACTTTCCCCTGGGGTGGATGTTGCTGGAAACCGACTCAACCCAATTGATATTTTACCATACATTTTGGCTGATTGTTGTCATGCAGCCCATAATTGCCTTTGCATTTGTGTACGATGATTTTATGAAAGGGGCCGGGCTTATGGTACCGCTCAGGAATGTGCTTATTCTTTCTTCATTTGGGGGTTTTGTTCCCTGCCTTTACCTTTTAGGCTATTTTGGTTTTAAGATTATGGCCATTTGGATAGGCTTTAATGTGTGGATGTTGTTACGGGCGGTACTGCTTCGTTACCAGTTTCATAAATACCTTGATACCTTCAGGGAACGGCCCTCACACCTTGATAATTTTGGCGAAAAACCGGGCCTTATTGACTGATTTTTTATTACCTTCACATTATCTCGTTGATAACATTTGTCAATGTACAAATTCGTATAGACGTACATTTTATAGTTTAACTTAAGTAATATGGAAAAGAAAGCATTTGATCATGTATACAATACACAGCGTGCGCATTTATTTATGCCCGAACATGGTCGCTACATCCAGGAAATGGTAAATCATGCAATGACAATTGCTGACCGTGAAGAGCGAAACAAAGCTGCAAAAACAATTGTGCAGGTAATGGGTATTTTAAATCCACAGCCTGCCGGTGTGGAAGACTTTAAACAGAAATTGTGGACGCATTTAATACTTGTGTCGGATTTTAAACTTGATGTTGACTCACCATACCCTATTCCTGAACCGGATGTGTTTGCGGCCAAACCTGATCGTGTAAAATATCCGCGTAAAGATGTAAAGTATGGCCATTATGGAAAAACAATTGAGTTGATGGTGGCAAAGGCGGTTGGCTTACCTGATGGCGATGAACGCAACAACATTATTTTGATGGTTGCCAATTTGATGAAGCGCATGTATTTGACATGGAACAGGGATTCGGTAACGGATGATGTAATACTTGGGCATTTAAAAGACATGAGTGGTGGAAAAATTGATTGGAAAGATGTGCAGTTGAGCAACCAAAACATGGGTAAACCGCAAGGCAATAACCAAAACCAGGGACAAAATTTCAAGAAGAAAAAATTCAATAAAAACAAACATAACCAAAACAAAAAACGATTTTAACACATGGCAACTTTTGAAATTCGGGGAGGCAATAAGCTAAAAGGTGAAATAACTCCACAGGGAGCAAAAAACGAAGCACTGCAAATCATAAGCGCAGTTTTACTCACCCCCGAAAAAGTTACCATAAAGAACATTCCCGATATTATTGACGTAAATAAACTCATTAGCCTTTTGGCAACAATGGGTGTTGGCGTTGAAAAAAAAGGTGAGGGCACCTACGTGTTTGAAGCCAAGGATGTAAATCTTGAATATTTAAATTCAGCCGATTTTAAAAACAAAGGCGGTGGCCTGCGCGGAAGCATCATGATTGTTGGGCCGCTTTTGGCGCGTTTTGGAAAAGGATATATTCCTAAACCCGGTGGCGATAAAATTGGGCGCAGGAGGTTAGACACGCACTTCATAGGTTTTCAAAAGCTGGGCGCTAATTTTGTTTACGATGCAGGTGAAGAATTTTACCGTGTTGACGCCAGTGAACTGAAGGGCTGTTACATGTTGCTTGATGAGGCCAGTGTGACCGGAACAGCAAATGTTGTAATGGCAGCTGTGTTGGCTAAAGGAACCACTACCATTTTTAATGCAGCCTGTGAACCGTATTTACAACAGTTGTGTAAAATGTTGGTGCGAATGGGTGCAAAAATTTCAGGGATCGGCTCCAATTTATTGACCATTGAAGGTGTGAAAGAATTGCATGGCTGCGAGCATACATTGCTGCCCGACATGATTGAAATAGGTAGTTTCATTGGAATGGCGGCTATGACTCAGTCAGAAATCACCATTAAAAATGTTGCGTATAAAGAATTGGGAATTATTCCGAATGTATTTCAGCGTTTGGGAATCCAAATGGAGTTAAGAGGCGATGATTTATATATTCCATCGCAGGATAGTTACGAGATTGATACGTTTATTGACGGAAGTATTTTGACCATTGCCGATGCTCCCTGGCCAGGATTTACACCTGATTTGCTGAGCATTGTTTTAGTAGTGGCAACACAGGCAAAAGGAAGCGTATTGATACATCAAAAAATGTTTGAGAGCCGTTTGTTTTTTGTAGATAAATTGATTGATATGGGCGCACAAATTATTTTGTGTGATCCGCACCGTGCAACCGTAATTGGATTAAACAGGCAATATAATTTGCGGGGCGTAACAATGTCGTCACCGGATATTCGCGCGGGGGTTTCACTTTTAATTGCAGCCTTAAGTGCCGAAGGAAAAAGTACCATTCACAACATTGAGCAGATTGACCGCGGTTACCAGAACATTGATCAGCGATTGATTAAGTTGGGAGCGGAGATTAAGAGGAGTTAATTAGCAAATTAGTAGATTCGGAAATTAGCAAATGTGAGAAACGGCTTTTTAGTTAGCGGTTTTGAATCAGTGAGGAACGGATCGAACATTTTGAACTTAAAGTCTTTATTAAAACCAATATAAATTTTCTCTTCGTGCACTTTTGTGTCTTAGAGTCTTAGTGGCAAAAAATGAATCTAGATCTTTCAGGAAAAACAGCCTTGGTTTGCGGAAGCACGCAAGGCATTGGAAAAGCAAGTGCGCTTGAATTGGCGAAACTTGGAGCCACGGTGTTTTTATGCGCGCGTGATGAGGCAAAATTAAAACTGGTATTGAGTGAGCTGGACAAATCAAAAGGCCAGGAACACGATTACCTGGTTGCCGATTTTTCTGATACAAATTTGGTGCGGGAAAAAGTAAATGATTTTGTTTCAAAAAAAGGGGTAATCAACATTGTTGTGAATAATACAGGTGGTCCTGCAGGCGGCCCAATTACCGATGCAAAACCCGAAGAGTTTATCAATACATTCAACAATCATTTGATCAATAACCATACAATTGTACAGGCTGCGCTTGCGGGCATGAAAAGTTCAGGATATGGCCGCGTTATTAATATTATTTCCACTTCTGTAAAATTGCCATTGCCAAATCTTGGTGTTTCAAACACCATTCGTGCGGCTGTTGCCAATTGGGCAAAAACATTGTCAAACGAGGTTGGAAAATTTGGTATTACAGTAAACAATGTGTTGCCTGGCGCTACCAATACCGGTAGATTACAGCAAATTGCTCAAAATAAATCAGACAAAACAGGCACTAATGTACAAGATGTGTTTAATCACATGGCCAGTGAAGTGCCAATGGGCAGAATAGGTGAGCCACATGAAGTTGCGGCAGCTGTAGCATTTTTGGCCTCGCCTGCAGCGTCTTATATTAATGGTATAAACCTGCCGGTTGATGGCGGGCGTACCGGGAATTTGTAAAAAATAGTTTATACATTTATAAAAATCAATCATTATGAAATTTACAACAAGAACCATTGTACTAAGCGTGCTTGGACTTATTTTGGTTATCGGTTTTTTTATGGGCTGCTCGGCCCAACGCAACATGGTTGCAAAAGAAGAAGCGGTAATAACCCAATGGGCACAGGTTGAAAATGTGTACCAGCGCAGGGCCGACCTTATTCCAAACATTGTTGCAGTTGTAAAAAAATATTCAGAGTTTGAAGCCAAAACCCTTGAGAATATTGTGAATGCACGGGCAAAAGCCACTTCCATCAATATTAACCCTGAGAACCTGGATGAAGCATCGCTCCAGAAATTTGAAAATGCACAAAACACATTGAGCGCTTCGTTGGGGCGTTTATTGATGGTGACTGAAAATTATCCCGACTTAAAAAGCAGCACTAAGTTTGATGCATTGATGACCGAACTGGAAGGCTGTGAAAACCGAATTACTTTCCAGCGCCAGGTATTCAATGAAAAAGTACAGGATTACAATACCTATATAAGAAGATTTCCAAATAACATGTTTGCCGGATTTTTTGGTTTTGAACGCAAGGCGGTGTTTAAGATGAAACAAGGTTCCGATACCACTCCTGATGTAGAAAAATTAATGGAGTAATTTTTATGTCAAAGTTCAACGCTCTTTTCTTCAGTGTATTTATTTTATTGGTACAGTTTGCAAAAGCGCAAACAACTGCCTGGACGGTTGAAACATTACCCGACCCAAAATCTTCACCTTCGCGTACAACTGTTTCCGATCCGGATAATTACATTGACGAATCAACAGAAGCAGCTATTAATGCCATAACCTGGGACCTTGAAACAAAAGCCGATGTTCAATTCGGAATTGTTATTGTAAATTCAATTGGCAGCGATGTCGCTAAACAATTTGCATCAAGGCTCTTTAATTATTGGAAAATTGGCAAGGCCGGTAAAGACAACGGGTTATTGTTAATGATAGTACTTGACCAAAAGCGATGGGAATTTGAAACAGGGCTTGGACTTGAAGGTGATTTGACCGATTATGAATGTGTGCAATTGGGTAAAGCATACCTGGTTCCCTATTTTAAATCGGGCGATTACCAGGGTGGAATTTTAAATGTTGTGAATGCAGTTCGAAAGGATTTATTTACAAAAAAAGGACTTTCACTGACCGATTCTACCGGTGTTGCATATATTGATCCCATTGGGGAAGCACCCGTTTCACAGGAATATGCCGCATCAACTGTTTCAGAAGAAGCACCAATAGATTGGCGGGGAGCGATTATCGAGTATAGTTTTGCGTTTATTATTCCCTGGCTTATTTTTTTAGGAATTTGGATTTACGTATCCCGCAAGCGAAAAATAACCAATAAAGTGTTGGATAAATATTCATTCAGGAAACCCGGAATGTTTTTTTATCTTCTTATTGGTTTGATTCCTTTTATAAGCGTTTTGTTTTTATACCTGAACCCTGAGTTTTATGGTTATATGGAGGGAATTATGTTTTTGGGTATTTATGTAGCACTTGGATTTTTACTGCTCGAGTTTCGGTTAAGGGCAAACAAAGCAATATTAACCGGTCCCTCAAAGTCAAAGGAGAGAAGTGTGTATGAAACGTATTCCGATTTAAGAACAAACAACAAGCACTGGACGGCCTGGGCCACGGTATTTTTTCCCATACCTTTTGTTTTTTATCTTTTTTGGTATTACAGGAAATGCAATGAATTGCGTAAGGCCGACAGGCCATGCAAAGGTTGTTCAAATCAAATGCGTTACACTGAAAATGTGATTGATGAAAAATCAGATGATGCATTTTTGGAAAAAGGTCAATTGCTGGAAGAGCAACTTGCTTCACGTGACTGGGATGTTTGGAAATGCAAATCGTGCCAGCATACACAAGTATTGGGATACAAGGCCTATTATACGTCATACAATACGTGCCCAAAATGCAGCCGCATTACCGAAGTGTATCAGGGAAGTGAAACAATAACTCCCGCAACATACGAAAGTTCAGGTACAGGAAAACGAAAATACAGTTGTAAAAATTGTGGTAATTACCGCGAGGAAACATATACCATTCCCAAAAAAACGCGAAGTTCAAGTGGAGGAAGTGGAGGCGGAAGCTACGGTGGTGGTGGTGGTGGCAGCTCCTGGGGTGGCGGCCGTTCAGGTGGCGGTGGTGGAGGCGGAAGCTGGTAAAATGTAGTTGCGAAGTTTGATTTTTAAAGTTTGATGAATCCTGCTTCTTCAATCAAAAATCGTAAATAAAAAGTAAATGATTAATTAATCACTTCCTGAAAATACCCTGTTCCACCAAATCCTTAATGTAAACTCGTTTATCCTTATAAATGGCTGTAATAAATGCATCGGTAATACCCGCAGCAATCACCTTGTCTCTAAATATTTTCGCATCGGCATAATTGTCAAACTTACCCATTACAAATCGGGTTACGTTGTCCTCGAGTTTTAATTTTTCTACCTTCTGCATTTTCATGATGGCCGAATAATTAAAGTTTTGCGGCAGGTTGTAAGCTCCAATTTGCACCCTGAAAACAAGTCCTTCGGCTTTATTGGTTGCATATTCCTCAACAAGTTTTGCATCATTTGTTTTAGCGGCATTGGCTACAGCTTCCAAACTGTCTTTTTGTCTCCTGATTTTTGCTGTAAATTCTTCGTTGTAAAAAGGTACATCAACGGTTGTTTCAAGAAAATTATTTATGTCCTGCGATGAAATGGTTCGTATTTGAGGTTCGAGCCCGGGTAATTTAAATTTCAGGGTAAAATCATTTCCGGCAGGTAAAGCGGCCAGGTATTTACCGGTTGCTGAATTTGAATAATTGGTAGCATAATTTTGGCCGGCAGCGTTTGTCGAGTAGGATATCTCAATTTCAGCACGTACGGGTTTATCATTCAATGTAACTGTTCCATTTACTTGCAACAATTTTATGGTAACCCCCGGTAAGCCAGGTTCCACTACATATATATCCTGTAAACCAAATCCGCCAGCTTTACCTGATGAATAAAATCCTTTTTTTCCATCGGCCGTTAATGTATAGTAGATGTCTTCACCGGGTGTATTAATGGGGTGTCCTAAATTTTTTGGTTTGGTCCATGTGCTGTCATTTATTTTATCGCACCTGAAAATGTCAAACCCGCCCATGCTTTTATGGCCGCGTGAACATATAATAAGGTATTGGCCACTTGGATGAAAAAAAGGTGCATCGTCATCATATTTGGTATTTATGGAATCGCCTGCGTTGGTAATTTTACCCCAGGTGCCGTCAGGTAATAATGTTGCGCGGTAAATATCGCGCCCGCCTTTACCACCAGGCCTTTCACTGGCAAAGTAGGCTGTTTTTCCATCAGGTGAAACGGTAATACTGCCTTCCCACGAAGGTGAATTTACTTTGCCTGGAATTAATTCGGGGTCGGTCCATTCAGTTCCATCCAGCCCGGTTTCATACAAGGTTCCAAGATCGCCCGGCAAACTTCGGAACATTAATAAATTTGTTCCATCATGGCTTAATGCAACACAGGCATCGTTACCTGTAGTATTAATGTTTGTATTTAGTAAAACCGGTTGCTTCCAGTTTCCGGCACTATCGCGCACCACGCGCATAATGTCTTCATAATACTCACCTTCGTTTGCATTTTTTTTTCCGGGTACAAATTGTTTTCCGCCAATTGACTGTTGGCCACGGTAGGTAAATACCATGCTTGATTCATCGCCCGAAATGAGCGGTACATATTCTGACCCTTCTGTATTAATTGGTGCGCCAATGTTGGTGATGGTAATGTTTACAGGGTTTGCTTTAAGCTCCCTGCCGTTTTCGCAATTGGTAATGTAAAAAGCGGCTTCTTCTTTTTGTGCTTTAGTACCTTTTTTAGATCTGAGAAATTTATTGAATTCAACTATGGCCTCATCAAATTTGAGGTTAAAATGCATGGCGCAACCCAGGTAAAAGGTATAATCGGTTTTGGCGTATTTATCATACGGCAGTTTTTGAAGGTGGGTAAGCGAACTTTCCCATTTATCGCTAAAGTAAAGTTCGCAAACACCTATGCGGTAATTCAGGATTTCTTCGTTTGGATACTTATCAATTAGTTTCCTGTATTCGATTAATGCGGCCTTGAAATTTTGTGATTCAAACCAATATTCGCCTTCCTGGAAAGTATTTTGATCGGCTTGATTGTTCATGCCTTTTTCTTCCTTGATTACTTGTGCAGTTGAATTGAATATGCACATGAAAACAAGAAGTCCGGCCAAAAAAACAGCCGGACCTATTTTCGTCAGATTTCGCCCTCCAGGAACTCGAGCCATTTTTTTATGTGATTAAGTTTTTTCAGTAGTTCGGCCTTGGTAAGGACCTGGTTTTTTTCGGGGCTTTCTTTTTTGTTTTCTTCGGCCTCCATTTGCTGCATTTTCAATTTTTCTTTCGCGCCTTGCAGGGTATAACCTTCGCCTTTTACAAGTTTGAATATGATTTTTATGTTTTCAATGTCCTGGGCGGTAAACATACGGTTGCCTTTTTTTGTTTTTGAGGGCTTAAGTATATCAAATTCATTTTCCCAGAACCGTATGAGCGATGTGTTTACACTAAACATATCGGCCACCTCGCCAATTGAGTAATACAACTTTTGTGTGGGTTTAGACTTGTATGGCAAGGTGTTTTATTTTACGCTAAAATAGGAAAAAGCCCAATATTTACGGGAATTTTTGCCATTAAATCATGGCCATCGATCATTTAAACGGCCCAAACATGCGTTAAGAACATACGGTTGTTAAGCTTTATACATATATATATGTACAGGTCGTGCTTCAATTTTGCAAGTTTACATACATATATATATGTACAATCCCGAGCTTCAAACATACCTTGAAACATTTATTTCAACCGAACGCATGAACCGGTTAAAGCAGGTTCTTGATCAGCGAACCCGCCATGTAACAGTTGTTTTGGAAGATATTTGGCAAGCACAAAATGCCAGTGCGGCAATACGCACCAGCGAATGCATGGGCCTGCAGGAAGTTCATGTGATCAAAAATGGCGACCGTTATAAAATAAACAAACAGGTTGTGCGTGGTG
This sequence comes from Flavobacteriales bacterium, assembly GCA_035299065.1. Lineage (GTDB taxonomy): Bacteria > Bacteroidota > Bacteroidia > Flavobacteriales_D > UBA2798 > DASPJQ01. Next base: position 2,203 of record DATGXI010000157.1, on the reverse strand, counting down.
CAAATAAGTGGATGGAGATTCATAAATACACCAAACATACCAACAACACCAGGGCTTGTTTGGAAGAATTAAAGCAACGTGGATACAGGATTGCGGCAACAGTTCCGAAAGAAAACGCACGCCAGTTAACGGATCTGGACGTTTCACAAAAGACCGCTTTTGTTTTTGGAACTGAAAAAACCGGGGTAAGCAACCATGTACTGGACATGTGCGATGAGCGAATTTTTATACCCATGTATGGATTTACCGAAAGCTTTAACATATCGGTTTCGGTGGCCATGTGCCTTTTTTACTTCATTAATGAAACAAAAAAACAAAACATTCGTTGGAATCTTGGAATTGAGGAACGAAATGAGTTGTTGATGAAGTGGACCAGGCAGAGCTTAAAAAGGAGTGATTTGATCGTTTCAGAGTTTTGCACATTGCATGGTGGAAAAAATAAACCCTGAGATTAGCGTTTGCAAAAAAACAATTTTAATTTTACATAATAATTCTTAAACCTAAACAAAATGGCAAAAGCAAAAAAAGCTGCTAAGAAAAAACCAGCAGCAAGGAAAGCGGCTCCTAAAAAGAAAAAAGCTGCAAAAAAAGGTGGAGCTAAGAAAAAAGCTACTAAAAAGAAAGCTACTAAGAAGAAAGCTACTAAAAAGAAAGCTGCTCCTAAGAAGAAAAAAGCTGCTAAGAAAAAAGCTGCTCCTAAGAAAAAAGCTGCTAAAGCTGCTTAATTCAAGGGTTGACACTCTACAAAAAATGCCTCTGATCTTTCAGAGGCATTTTTGTTTTAGGCCAGTTCGGTTTTTCAAAGGCCTCAAAAATGATTTATTCAACGGAAATTTTCCAGGCTGCCCGGCTTCCAAAATTGCTCCAAAACTTTTTGTATGATTTACCTTGAAATGGCATGAAACCCTCGTCAATAGCGGGAATGCGCTTTTTCCAACAGCATATTCAGGCCGTTAAAATTAGTTGCCGTGATTTGAATAGCGTACTTTAATTGCAGGTTTCGAGTTCCTTCAAAACTTCTTTTGATCCCAACTCATGGGCCTCTTTATATAGCTTACAGGCCTCCATCAAACTTCCTCCCATATAGTTTGCACGGGCATTAAGCAACAGAATGTCGGGGTCTTTTTCAACTTTCAAAATTTGCCCGCAAACCTCTATGCACCTTTTCATGTTCATGTTTTGAAAGGCCAGGTGTGCTACCAGTTTTTTTGTTTCCATGTCGGCCGGACTCATGGTTGCAGCTTTTTCTGCGGCCATCAAGGCTTCTTTTGAACGCCCTTGTTTCTGGTAAATTTTTGCCTGGAGTACCAGGGCCGGACCAAAATCTTTTTTAGCGGTTATGGCCGAATTCACATTTTTCTGAGCATCGTCCATTAAATTCAAATCGAAATATTTTTGCCCACGGTTAACCAGCATGGCCGGGTTATCTGGATTGATTCTTAATTGCTCGGTTATATCTTCAATTTCTTTTTTAATCCCGTCAATCCTGGCTTTTTCTTTGGTTGAAGCATTCACCAGTTTTAACTCATCAACCAAATGAGTTGCCCCTGCATACTTATCAATAATAAACAAAACATACCGTATGTCACAAACAATGTTGCGGCAAAGTTTTGGCGAATACATAATGTCACTCATGGTGCTTTCCCAACTCCGGTCAAAGTTTAAGCCAATCAATTCTCCATACCCATTCAAAACCGGGCTTCCGCTATTGCCGCCAGTTGTTTGAGCACTTGCAGTAAAACAGGTGTGAAGCAATCCATCGCTGTCGGCCCATTTTCCAAAATCTTTTTTGCTCAAAAGTTCCAAAAGCCTTGGAGGTAAAGCATATTCACCTGCCCCCGATTGGTATTTTTCCAAAATACCTTCGCTGGTGGTGTAGTAATTATAGTTCAAGCCGTCTTTTGGCTCCGAGCCTTCAACCAATCCATACCCAACCCGTAACGTACTGTTGGCATCATGCCAAATCTTTTTTTCAGGAAACACTTCGTATATAGCGGCCACATACTGGTTCATCAATTGCTCATTGGTGGCCGAGTGTACTTTAACCACAGGTTCCAGTTTTTTGCGGTAAGATTCCAAAAATGCAACAATAAACTTATATCCTTTGTCATTTTTGATTTTTGCCACAAATGATTTTGGGTTTTGAAGCCCTGCATTCACTTTTTCCTGGCTTGCAAAAACCGAGGTGCCGTAAATTTCATTG
>DATGXI010000156.1:0-56048 GCA_035299065.1 Flavobacteriales bacterium | reverse complement strand
ATCCTTTCGGTCTCTGTGATAAACTTATTGGCTAGGATTGCTCTGCCTCGCTCGACCTTGTCCCAGAAAAGGGCAGTTTTGTGGATAATCTCTTCAATGAAATATTCATCCCTTTCAAATTCGAATACTTCTAATTTTCTTCCATCCACCAGCATGGCTATTTCTCCATACTCAAATTCGGTGATAATCAAGTAGGTTTGTAGCTGGGCGAGATGATAGGGGGGGATGCCATCCTCCCACTGTTTTGCGTTGTAAGAGGCTATTGTTTTTACCTCCAAGACTCCATACCCAGCATTTTCATATTTCCCCTCTGGCAGAATCATTCTGTCAAGATTCGCAAGTAGGTGGGGGTAGTGGTTGTTCTTGATAGTATAATTTACTTTTTCACAAAACTTCTTTTTTCTATCATGATTGAAATTTTCAATCATATCCTCTTCGAATAGGTTATAATACTGCCAAAGTTCTGCTATCTTATCCTCCAAAAACCTGCCCATGAACATTGCCATGTTATCCTCTCCCTCCAAAGGAACTATCCCTAACTTCCTATAAAAAAGCTTTATGCTACTTTCGTAAGGATTTACGCCCAAAACAGTCCCCACCTCAGAACCGCCAATTCCTACTTGGCGATTCTGTAACCATTTTTCTCTACTCTGTGGGATAGGAGTATAGTGAAATTTGAATTTAGGTTCCATTATGCAACTCCCTCCTCTTTTCTATAAAATTTGCCCGCTTCTTTGTTGTATGCGATATTTTTAGCTACAATATCCGCTCGCATGATTGCCCTAATCATTGACTTGAAATTTTCATCTTTATCTTTCAGAGCAGACAATTCATTTGCAATAGCATCAAGCTGTTCTGGCTCTGTTGCTTCAATGATTTTTCTGCGGAAGTCAAATAAATCTTTGCCTGATTTACATTGCACATTGATAAAGTCTTTTGCTTGTTGGATGAGATTAGCCAAATACCCTGAGTATTCGTTATGTCCTTTTATAGCATCAGGCACCTGAAGGGTAGAAAAGTTTGCACAATTTTTACCTACTGTTTTAGCTGTTGAATTGAATTCTAAGATTCTACTTCCTTTATCATCCACATTCACATAGCCAATCAAATCCATGCTTCTTTTGATGATTTGATAAGAGCCCCCTACAACATCTGGCTTAATGAGTGTATTCTCATCATCAATCTTTTGTTCTTTATCGTGAGCAATCAGAATAACATCTTTACCCATCTGAATGAGACGATTCATAAAGGTGTCAAACATGGATTTCAAAATACCATATCCTTGTATGGATAATTCACCAGTATTTTTTCTTACAGCAGATTTGTTGTTTGCTTGTAAGTAATTTACCATCACAGCAAGCATCTGCCCAGCAGTATCAAGGATGATGGTATCAAAATTTTTGATATCCTCTGCTGTGATACCTACCACATCTTCCCATTTATCCACTCGTACATAGTCGGTACGATTGACAGCACGATAAGAACCCCTATCAAAGTCAAGGAGCAGTGGGCGTTTGGCTGTAAAGGCTAAGGGTCCAGAAAATACAGGATATACCACCAAGAATAATATTAGAGGTAATTTTTCCTTCTCCTACTATGGCTTTCATTACGTACAAAGGCGATGTGCCAATGTCTCCGTAAATGATACCCATGGTGACTATAAGTGCGCCAAGTGTTACCTTGTGATGATGCCCGTGTGCAGCCACAAATTTCGTTAAATAAGTACCCCTAAAATTATACATATTCTTATCGGTGGCCCGGGAATCTCACAAATATTATACTTTGGCTGTAACAAAGTAGTGGGGCTGCCCGTCACACCACCAAAACAGGCTTGAACCAATGACCACAGGCGAGTACAATAGTACAGTTGATCAATACAGTGATAACGTGTATCGTTTTATTCTTAAACACATTAAGGATAAGGATAAAGCACGTGATATTGTGCAGGATACGTGGGAAAAAATGTGGCTTAAGGTTGAAGAGATAACGGCCGAAAAAGCCAAATCATACCTGTTTACAGCCGCTTACCGCACCATGATTGACCTTATACGCAGGGATTCAAAGCAAGGGCGGTTTGAGGAGGCCAAGGTGGCCAAAAGGATGGTGACCGAGAATAATTACACAGATCTTCAGGAAATTTTACACAAAGCCATCGAAAAATTACCCGAAATCCAGAAATCAGTGGTGCTTTTGAGAGACTATGAAGGATATAGTTATGAAGAGATAGGGGACATTACCGGCTTAACCGAAGCCCAGGTTAAAGTATATATTTTCAGGGCAAGGCAATTTTTAAAGGAAGAACTTGGAAGCATGGAGGCAGTTTTATGATAACGCGCGAGAATTACGAAATATGGATGCTTGATTACGTTGAGGGGAAATTAAATTCTGCTCAACGCAGCCTGTTTTTGGAATTCCTGGCGAAAAACCCGGACCTCAAAAAGCAGTTGGACGCCTTTGATAATAATCCACTTGAAAAACCATTTGAAACCGGCAACAGTTCATTTAACTTAAAGAAAAAACAAAGTTGGTTGCTTGAAAAGTATTCAGAAGAGGAATTGGTATTTAATGTAAGCGAAAATTTATTGAATGCCGAAGAGTTGCGCGAGTGGAATGAGTTGGTGAAAGTGAACCCCAACTTGTTGGATAAGGTAATTCTAGAAAAAAAGTTGGTATTAAAACCTGTTGCTGATGAACTGTACGAGGAGAAATTACTGCTAAGGAAAAGCGAAGGATCTTATTTAATTACGGCACAAAACTGCAGTACCTACTTCTTATTGTATGCTGATAACAAAGAATTAGCCTTGCACAAAGCCATACAAACATTTCTTGCCGCTAATCCTCACTATAAAACTGAATTTGAGCTCTCACAAAAGCTTGTGCTGAAAGCCAACACCTCAATTGTATTTGAAGAAAAAGAAAGCTTAAAGAAAAAAGAGCGCAGGGTGATTGGGTTTTACACATGGAGTTCAGTTGCCGCAGCAGCCTGTTTACTTCTTGTGGCAATTTTCTTTTATCCCGGTAACGAGCAACCCAATGAAAGTTATGCCGGTGTGGTTGATTCGGTAAAAACGAAAACAAAATGGAATAACAAAAAAACGAATGATAATGTTCCGCAAGAGTTGATTGCAAACGACAATAAGTCAACTAATACCAATAATGTTGCCATTAACAACACTACCAGGAATGAAAAAAACAAAACTCATAACAACAAAAACATAGAAAATAACGAACAGCAGCATAATAAAAACGAAATTTTTTCAGGGAACGAAAACATGGTTAAGAACGATGATAAGTTGAAACCAGAAAACAAACCGGAAACCCTAAAGAACGATTCAACCAAAAAATCAATAACACCGGTTGAGGAAAATAAAAATGATTCGATGGCCAGCAATACGCCCGCCAACCCTAAAAATGACAAAGGTTTAAATCCGCTTGATGCGGTTGCCAAAGTGATCAACAATAAGTATTACGAAAAGGAAACTCCGAAAGACAAGGAAGCGAGTAGTTTTTATGCCATGAAAAACGTGGTAAACTCGGCAAGTCGCGGCAATGCTGATATTAGTAAAAAGGAAGATTCAGATTATAAAGAATTCGGGTTCAAGGTTGGTGATTTTAAGTTTTCAAGGAAGAAAAACAAAAATAAAGCCAAAGAGGATTAATTCATGGTTCCTGATTCGTAATTAGTTCAGTATTTAATTACAAACAATGAATTAATAACTATGAATTTTTAAGGTATCGTAAAATTAATCATGGTCGAAACGCTGGTACTTGATTCAGCATTCAACGTAAATGAGGTGTTTGTGGCACTTACCCAATCGCCACTGCTAAAGTTGTTATTTCCATCACTGTCATACAAAGCATATACGTAATAGGTTCCGGGATGCATATAGTTAAATGTGTAACTTAAATCATTGGCAGAAAGAATTACATAACGCGAACGTGTTTTTAATGCATCAGCGTCAATGGAAAAACCGCTTATAAGCGGCTGTGTGGTAATCACAATAAATACCTTATTGCTTGCAACCGGTGAATAAGTGCCAAGGAAACTATAATTTACCGTAGTTTGTCCTAAATAAGGTTGTGCGCTTTCTTTGTAAACATCGCTAATGGTGTCATAAAAAACAGTTTCTGAAAGTCCTGTAAACGATGTGGAAAAATCTTTTGTCATAACCTTTTGCGGAAAGTTGTGTGTACTTACCGCATTTACGCATGAGCCGGTGTCCTGCAGTTTTGCCGACCAGGTCATGTGAGGAGTAGAAGTGGGTAAGGTGTTGTAATGATTGGTGTATGATTTTATATAAAGGCTGTCGGCCGAAAAAATAACTTCGGTATAGGCGCGGTTTTTTCCAATCATAATTTCGCTAAAGCGGTAATAAGAATAACTTCCGGTTTCCGAAACACTGTCAGCAAGAAAATATGACACGCGTTTTTGTCCCCCAAACGAACCTCCATTACTGAAGCAAACTTTGAATGTGTTGTTGAATTTGGCAATGAAAAACGACATATGAATATCATTCAACGTATCCAGCTCGTTTTTTGCAGATATTTGATTGGATGAAATCGGACGAAAATCAACAATCCATTCAGGGTACCCGCCAAGTGGAGTGGTTGAGGTAACAGGTCCGTTCCATATACCTTTTAACTTATTCATTACACCATAGCCAAGTGTGTTGTTTATGTCAGGTGTAGTTGTACCCGGATTATTAGCCGGTGGGTTTTCTTCTTGTTCATTATCCTTGTTACAGGAACTTAACCATAAACCACAAATGGTTAAGCAGCAAATGATCAAACGGTTTTTCATAAACAGGATTTGCGGTAAATATAGGGCAAATAGTTATAGCCTTGAGGCAATTGTTTGGGCCACCTGTTGAGCGTGTTTGCGCAATTCGCCCACAGCAGTGCTTTCCCATAACACCCCCCTTAAATTTGAGCCAATAGCAAATAACCGGCTGTTTGTTTTTTTGTCGTTTCCAATAATTTCAAATGTTTCAGGATTAGCGTTAATGCCCATTTTTAATTTATCCTGCTCAATTATACCAGCCTGCAGGCACCTGTTTAAAAAATGCTGGCCTAACCGGCTAATATCAGATTCAGGTCCTGTGCAATTAATTACGCGTGAAGCACTAATAATTTCCTCCGACTTTTTTCGGTGGTTATAGAAACGAATATTTACGTTGTTATCCAGCTCTTTTATTTCAATAAGTTTGCCGGCAATTATTTTTAAGTCTCCATCAATGCGCATTTGTTGAATAATGTCATGAATATGTAACGGTATGCGGTGGCGCGCAACACCCCATAAATGGCGTAGCCTGGATAAAAAAAGTCGTTTTTCATTTTCGGAAAAACACATCCAGAATTTTTGAGTGTAAGGGCGCAAAGAATCTATTACCGGTTCAGCCGAAACACCGTATGAGCGAACCAACTTAATGTGCTTATTCACCAATCTTAAAATATTCAATAAACTTAAATCATTTGTTGAGTCTAAAGCATCGGTCAGGCCAGTGTATTTTAATCCCGGATGCCTGTGTGGTAAAATATTGAAACCATGTGGTGAAATCGAATATATGGTTTGATTAAATCCTTGTTCCTTTAAACCAATGATTGTGTCAACCATGGTTAAACCATTTCCAATAATCAACACAGGTTTTGTTGGGTCGGTATTTTTTACTGAATCAATGGACCACGGATTTTGAAAATAATTTTTTCCTGAAAAAAATGCTGTATTTGGAATAGAAGGATTGCGTGGAAGGGAATTACCATTGGCCAGTACGCAAAAATCAAAAATCAGGTTCGTATGTTCGTGTGTTTTTAAGTGAACGTATGAGGACGAACACTCCAATTGCACAACTTCGTCATGAATAATTTTAATACGGCTTCCATGCTGTGCAAAATTTTCGTTCCATATATGTTCCAGGTAAGAACCAAAATAGTGCCTTGGTAAAAATGCTCCGGCCATAAGCGCGCGATCGGGTTCTTTAAAGTCAGGACATGAAACTATCCAGTCAAGAAAGTGATCAGGTTGTTCCTGAAAGGCACTCATTCTTGCAGTTGGAACATTCAACAGGTGTTTTTTTGAATAAGGATTAAATGCTATACCCCTGTTAAAATTAATTTTGTCATTAATTAAGGTGATTTCAGCAGTGCTACTCATACGGCTAAGCTGCACGGCAGTCATGGTTCCTGAAAAGCCACCACCAATGATTGCAATCTTCTGTTTTTTTTGCACTTGTTTTATTTATTCAGAATGAGTTTATGAAATATGGCAAACGTTATAATGTGGCGATTAAAAAATTGATAGCCGCTTGAGCGTTGCTGAAACCAGTGCAGATAGCCAACTTCAATGGCAAAATTGGCCGGTAAAGAATAATGAATACTTAGCGTAACGCGGTTGTTGTCAAATACATTGTTTTGTACGTTTTTTCCGGCATTAATGAGTAGCTCATTCGTTAAGCGCAATTTCAACGGTCTTTTTGCTGTATCGTTGATAATCAGGTAATCAAAACCAATACGGTACCTGAAACGCCATGTTGAGGAATAACCATCAACAAGTGCTTCGTTGAGGTTATTGTGCATAAAACGGTTTTCAATTCTGTAACGATGTGTTATGCTGCATCTCCCAGTTGTGTGTTCATAAGAAGCTTCAACGTGTGGCCGCCATTCCGGTACAACAAGTTTGCTGGTTGAAACAGGATCGTTGGGATGATGAAAAAAAACAGCAAAACCTCCTCCTGTGACCCATTGCTTGCTTAGGGCATAGCTTATGCGCATGCGTGCAGCAACCTGGTGAAGTTTGTACGGATCATAAAATTCACGTGCGGTAAATTCAAAACGTGCTGACCACTTCGAATTAAATTCAATTGATTGATTCCATGTTTGCCATATAAGTTTTTGTTGTGTTACCTGGCGTTTATTTATTTGCCCTTTTACAGATAAGCTTAACCCCAAAAAAATTATAAGAGGAAGGGAATTGGTGTTGAAAGATTTCATATTGATGTGCGTGCCACTGCGAATAACCGGATGACTTGGATTCAACTAAGTTTCCGAATAAAATACTTTTTTATTTTCTGATTAATACATAAAAAAGCAAAAGTATACTAATTCTACCAATTAGGTAGATATATAGTAAAAAAAAGTCACTATTATTTTTTAATGAAAGACAAAATGGTGGATTTTTTCATCACATCACGGGTTTTGTCCTTGATTTTCAGGAATTCTTCACGCAGCAAACAAATTTTTTCATCACGGCAATCATCGCATCGCTCATAATATTTAACCGCAACACACGGCACAAGTGCAATGGCCCCGTCAAACAAACGGTATATGTCAGCAACCGTAATTTTTTTTGGGTGCACCTTCAAGTAATATCCACCACCAAATCCCTGTTTGCTTCCTAAATACCCGGCACGTTTAAGCTCAAGCAGTATTTGCTCCAGAAATTTTTTTGGGATGTTGGCCTGTTTTGCAATGTCAGCTGTAAGAAGATAGTCCTTGCCATAGTTTTCGGCTAACCGAATGAGCGCTTTAATGGCATACTTGCATTTCTTGGACATCATAACCTATAACACTTTTACTAAAAGTAGCAAAAATAGAAGGGCTTGGGATTAAGAAATAAAACGGTAACGCGTATAAGACTAAATATAATTTTGACTTTAGCCAGTATCGCTACACTGAAAAAAGGAGATAAACAGGTTCGTTATAAGCGTGAAGATAAGGAACAACATACTGAAAAACAAAGCTTTAAGAATATCAACAAATTTTTCGTCATTTTTTATTGATATTTTGTCCAATGGCCCATACAATCTGTGTCGGTATTAGCTATATTCACGTTGAATACCAAACTTTTAGTAAGGTTATGAACAGTGAAACAAAATTTTAACAAATGCGTTTCAGACTTGCAACCTTACACAAAGCGCAACTTTTTCAGATGGAGAAATTTTACACGGGACCAAACACACTCTTGCGTCAATTAACATTCAGAAGCAAAATTCTGTTGCTTACTGTATTGTTTAGTTCTGCTTTTACAAAATCATTTGCAGGTAATTCCTGTGCTGCGGCAACCGCAATTACACCAGGAGGCGCTTGCGATAACTCAACTGTAAATGGAACGGCCGGGGCACCTGCAGCTACGTGTGGTGGTACCATTGCACGTGAAGAGTGGTGGAGTTTTTCAGCAGTAAGTGGGAGCTCTTATTCGGTTACCTATACAACTACGTCAAGCGATAATCCTGTAATTGTAATTTATCAGCCCGGAACCTGTGGATCATTAACGCAATTCAGTTGTACCAATGCAACCGGTAACGGAACAGGTGTTGTGGAAACAACAACATTTGCTGCTACTTCTACCGGCACCTGGTATGTACGTATTTTGAATACAAATTCCGGAACAATGGATGGAATACTGTGTATGACCGGGCCGCCTCCCGCCAACAACGAGCCCAATACAGCAACATCTATTACTGTTGGAGCAGTTGGGTCTACATGTTCTTACACAGCAGGCACAACACTCAACGCGACATCTTCTACATGTGGTACAATTCCAGCTCCCGGTTGCGGGAATTATTCAGGGGGTGATGTTTGGTATAGTTGTGTAGTTCCTTCTTCGGGTGCATTATATATTACAACAACGGCAGGTGGTGTTACCGATGGAGAAATGGCTTTGTATACAGGTACGCCTTGCGGGGTATTAACCTTGGTTGAGTGTGATGATGATGATGGACCGGGTGCCATGCCTGAACTTGTTGCAACCGGACTTACGGTGGGTTCAACCGTTTATATACGTTTTTGGGAAGGTGGAAACGATAACAATGGTACGTTTAATATTTGTGTAACAAATCCGTGTACGGCAGCACCTGACAACGATGAGTGCGCAGCTGCAACGCTTCTTACTGTTTATGGAATGGCGTGTACGCAAACAGCCGGTTCAATTAATTGTGCTTCGCCTTCGTCACAGGCAAATACCTGTGGTGCAACGGCCGATGATGATGATGTTTGGTACAGGTTTGTTGCACCAACCACCAGTATTGATGTTACTATATCATCCATTACTGGAACAACTACTGATTTGTATCATTCAATTTTTAGCGGAACCTGCGCTGGTGGTTTAACGGCTGTTACTTGCAGCGATCCTGATAACAGCGTGCCTACAGGGCTTACCATTGGTCAAACATATTATATACGTGTTTATTCTGCCAGCACAACCACTAAACACTTTACAACATTCAACATATGCTTAACTGAAATGAGTCCGTGTGGTAATCCAACCAACAACGACTGGTGTTCAGATCCGGCATTGCTTACAAAAAGCGCATCGGCAACATTTACCAGCGCAACAGCCAGTACCTATACAGCTGATGATCCCGCAGGACAGCTTGATCCTGAATTTTGCGGTACGCTTCAAAACAATTCTTATTACCAGTTTGTGGCAGCAGCTACAACCGAGGTTTTTAACATTACCTCTGTTTCAGGTTGCGCAAGTAATGGAATACAGGCCGAGGTATACGAGGTTACACATGATGCAAGCGGATGCTGTACCGACTTTAATTCCGTGTCAAATTGTTTTAATCCAGGATCGGTTTCAACAGGAACTGTGACTGCAACGGGCCTTACCATTGGCAGTACGTATGTGCTCATGATTGACGGGTATTTTGGAGCCAATTGTAATTTTGTTATTTCGGGTTGGTCTGCAACAGGTGTTTTACCGGTTGATCTACTTTATTTCACCGGAGAAAACATAGGTGATGGTAACGAATTAAAATGGAAGACCGCTACGGAAACCAACAACAATTATTTTCTGGTTGAACGTTCGTATGACGGTGTTAATTTTGGAACCATTGCCAGTATAAACGGGCATGGTACCACAAGTGTTGAACATACCTATTCGTATTACGATGCCACTGCCGATGACAAGGACACGTATTACCGTTTAAAACAAGTGGATTTTGACGGCCATTATGAATACCACAATACAATTATTGTTTATCATAAAGACAATAGTAATGTTCAGGTGTTTCCCAACCCGGCTACCGATAATATTTCTGTAGATATATACGTTGAAAACGAAGGAATCTATAAAATAAGAATAATTGACGTTGTGGGCGGTTATAGTGACCAGGTTGTATCTGCTGAAAAGGGCGTTAACCATTTCTTGTCAGAACAGTTTTCAAAACTAAGCAAAGGTGTATACATTGTGCAGGTTTTGACACAAAACGATGCGGTTATGAAAAACATCAAAATAGTTAAACAATAAGTATGTTCAGGAAAACATTCATAACACTATGCCTTGTAATAGCCGGTAAATTTGCTACGGCACAAACTGCCCCGGGTGCTGGTTTAGGCGGTGCACCATTGTCTATGAAACTTGATGTTAAGTATATGGGTGACATGACCCCTGCTGATGCCGAACTGATCAAGGAGTATTTAAATGAATTTAATGCCGACAAAATTATTAGCGCTGATTATAATCTTGGCAATGCTAAGTTCACCATTGACCATACCAATCTTTTAAACGAAGTGGAGACCTTAAATATTTTCAGGATACACGGTTATGAGGGTTATTTTATACGGGATGGTAAGGTTTACCGCTTGAATGGAACATCTTCAGGCCTTGTTATCACAACGTATGATCCACCTGAGGATTGATCTTTATTGTTATTTTATTGAAATTTTTTGTTCAGGAAAACCTGTCCCCTTTAAATCCTCTTCTTCCACGTTAAACAATGATGCCAGTTTTGTGATCATGGTTCCTTGCAGAATTATGGATGTTGCAACACAATAAAGCGCAATGTTTACCAATTTACCGGCCTCAGGTAAATGGTTTACCACGGGTATTAATGCAAATACCAATGGCGTGGCTCCTCTTAAACCAACCCAGGAAATAAAACCTGCGGTTTTCCATGAAAAGCCCTTTAATGGCATTAGTGATGCATGTGTAGCTACCGGGCGTGCAATAAAAAGTAAAACTGCTGAAATAAAAAATCCCTCGAACATAAAATCATCAAGCGTAAAAATATTCACCTGCAAGCCCAGTATTAAAAACAAAAGCGTTTCCATGAGCCATGAAAATCCTTCGAAGAAATGAATATTAAACTGTTGGTTAGACCACTTTTTATTTCCCAGGTAAATACCCGCAACATAAACAGCCAGAAACGCACTGCCCCCCACTAAACTATTCAAGGCATAAATAAGTATGACTGCTGCTATTAATATTACCGGATTTTGCCCTTTTTTAAGACGGGCTTTTATAATAAGCCAATAAATTACAAAGGCTACCAGGTATCCGGACAAAAAGCCCAGCGACATTGTTTTTACAAAATCAAACGCAAGCATACCGTAATTTCCTTGTCCTTTTAGCAGGCAAAGTTGCGTAAGGCTTATGGTTAAGAAATAGGCCATGGGATCGTTGGTACCTGATTCCAGCTGAAGAATTTCACTAAGGCCTTTTTTTAACCGCACCTGGCTTGATTCAAGTATGGAGAAAACAGCAGCGGCATCGGTAGCTGAAACAATGGCCCCAATTAACAATGAACTTAAAATATCCCATTCCAATATAAAGTAAACACTTATGCCTACAAGGCAGGTGGTGAGTATTACACCCAACGTGGCCAGGGAAATACCCTGGCTTAAAAAAGGTTTTAAAAGATTCCATTTAGATTCAAATCCACCTGAAAAAATAATAAAGCACAGTGCAATTTCGCTTATATGCAAGGTTAAACCAGGGTAATTGAATTCAAAGTCAAAACGGCCACCATTGCCAAATAAAATACCTGTTAAAAGTGTTACAAGTAAAGTAGAGAATCCCAGTCGCGCAAAAAATCTTCCGGCAATTATGCTGGTTATAACAAGTAGTGCCGAAACAAGTAATATGTATGGATAATAGAATTCCATTTGTAGCAACAAAACTAGTCAAACTATTGACCGAAACGAAATTTTTGATGAACAAAAAGCCCTTAAGGTTTAATAATGAGTGTTGAAGGAGTTTGTGCTAACCAAATGCTTTGTGTTTCAACGGCTTTTTTCCAGCTGTCAAGGCTTATAATCATTAAGTCTTTCTGATCAAAAAGTGCTTTATTGATTTTATTTTCATTATAAAGCGCAATGTGATTTGGTGCAGTTTGTTCAATTGAACGAATGGTTTCCTTCATTTCAGGATTATTCTTAATTATTCCGGATGCATCAAGAATAACGATGGATGCCCCATTGTTATGTATAAGTTTTTGAGCATAAATCAAAAGAAAACTATCGCTTATAGAGAAAACAGGAATAATTATAGTATCCACTTTTTCCAGATCCTTGTCAATGAAAATACCTACGGGAACCTTACTTGATTTAATAATTTGTTTGGTACGTTCATCAAACATGGATGTTTCAAACAAACGTTCTTTACCAGTAATGGTATCATATAATTTTTCCGGATTTATAATTTTGGTAGTCAGGCCCAAAACTTTTCCTAAAAAGGTACCGTCAAAAATGGAGCGGCCCAGGCCAACAATGGTAAGGTCATAATTTCCTTCATTGGCAATATCAATTAATTCTTTGTCAATGTCAGGTGATGCCTTGAACACTGTTTTTACAGGAAGGTCTAATTTAGCCGCCTCTGTTTTTATAGGCTTGAAACTATCGCGTTCAAATTCTTTGGCGTTGTATTGATTGATTTCATTGCTGGGCGATAAGTGTAAAGCAGTTACTGTTGAGCTGGATGTTGATTTCTTTACCAGTGAGCTGGCAAGCCGTAATAAATTTTTTCCACGGTATGGGTTGCCAAATGGAACAAGAATTTTGAATTTTCCTTTGTCTTCAATTTCCTGCGGAATGCGTTCTGGCTTTTTCTCGGGCGAAATCCAATTAATTAAATCCAGGGCCGGCCCGGTCATCATTGTTGTGATAAGGGCCATTAATACAAACATGGTAAATACAGTAGGAGTTAGTACGCCCAACTCAAGGCCAATTTTTAAAACCACAAGTTCCATTAGTCCGCGGGTATTCATCAGTGCTCCAATCATCATGCTTTCGCGCCATGATTGGCCTACAAATCGGGCGGCCAAAGCACTTCCAAGAAATTTTCCGGCAACGGCAACACCAATAATTACCCCGCAAAGCATCCATGCCTCTGAGTTATCCAGCAAGCCAATGTCGGTTTTTAAACCTGAAAACACAAAAAATAAAGGCAGTAAAAGAATAAGGGAAACATCTTCCACTTTTTCAATAAACATGTTCCTGAAGTTCATGTTGGGAGGCATAATTACGCCAGCTAAGAACGCCCCAAATAATGCATGAATACCTATTACCTCGGTTACGTATGATGAAATTAAAAGTGTAATGAAAAAAACAGCAACAACGGGTTTACTCAAACCTTCTTTATTCGAGTAAATTTCGCCCATGCGTTTCAAAAACGGGCTTACTACCTTCATCATTAAAAGAACGTATGCAATGGCCATTAAAACGGTATACAGCGCGCTTACAAAACTACCGGCCTTTACTACCGCAATTACTACCGCCAGAATACACCAGGCCGTAACATCATCGGCAGCAGCACACGTAATGGCAATGGTTCCAATACGTGTTTTGGTTAAACCGCGTTCCTGTATTATACGGGCCAGCACAGGAAAGGCGGTTATGCTCATGGCAATACCCATGAAAAGTGCAAACGATAAAAATTTAATTTCGGCAGGGGCATAAGAACTGTACATGTAAAATGCCAGACCAACGCCTAATGCAAAAGGAAAAATAATGCTTGCGTGGCTTATAACAACAGCTTCCTGGGCCTTGTTTTTCAAAACACGCAAATCCAGCTCCATTCCTATAATAAACATGAAAAGTATTAAACCGATCTGGCTAAGAAAATTTAAATTACCTAGAGAGTCTTCGGGAAATAAAAATTGACTGAAGCCGGGAAAATATTCTCCCACAAAAGAAGGACCAAGAAAAATTCCGGCTGCAATTTCGCCAATAACCGTTGGTTGCCCAATTCGTTTGCATATAAAACCAAAAATACGCGCAACAAAAATAATGGTAATAATTTGAAGCAGTAAACGCGCTAAGGGATGTGTTGCATTGGCATGATACGTGGTTTTAAAGTGTTCCCAGGTTGAGGCTTCGAGTTGAGGTACAAAATTATGAACCTTGTTTTTTTCCAGCAGAAAGCCCTGTTCAAATATATACCACATAAGCAGCGAAAATCCGCCTATGGTTATAATGTAAAACAATAAATTTTTATAGTTTTTCATACGATAACGGCACCTAAACTAAAAAATGTTCAGATACCAGCTATGTTAACAAAACACAAGTGTAACGAAATGGGTAGAAATTGTAACAAAAAGTGCTTACCTGGTTAACTTAATGAATTCAGCTTTAAATGCTTCGCTCAAACCAGCCCGGTAACTGTTTTTTGAATTCATGGTTATTTCATCGTTATTAAAATGTTTCACCCGATGAATGGCAATAATGTCTTTTTTGTTAACCCTGCAAAATTTATTGCCCGGAAAAATTTCAAGTAATTGATCAAAGGAAATGTTTTTTAAATGCACTTCGGTACCATCTTCCAGGTAAGCCAGCTTATCTCGTTTGTCAATTTCGCCAGTTGTAATGTAAACTACGGTGTCAAAAAATAAAAGTACTTTGCCTTTACTGGTGTTGAACTGGGCAAATGTTTTTTTTCTGTCAGGTTTATGGGCCTGTTCGCGGGCTTTGGCTATGCCCTTTTCAAGCCTTTCTTTCTGGATGGGCTTTTTTATATAATCAACGGCATCCAGGTCAAAGGCTTCTGAGGCATATTCTTTATAGGCCGTTGTAAATATCACGGGTTTGTTTTTTAGCTGACGCGCTACTTCAAGTCCATTCATGCCAGGCATTTCAATGTCAAGAATGCATAAATCAAATTCTAATTTTTTGCTTTCCTCCAAAAATAAAATGGGATTGTTATACGCCTTTACAACTTCCACATTTGGAATTTGTTCGCAAAGCATGCGAAGGTAAGTCAAACCCGGCAACTCATCGTCAAGCAATATGCATCGTATCTTTGTGTCCACCCAAATTGATTTTTAAATGTGATACGTAAACATTGTTTTCGGTAAACTGTTCAAACGTAGAATTTTTTCCGTAAATAATTTCAAGGCGTTTTTTAAAGCTTTGCGTACCAAAACCGCTATTTGTTTTTTTAATGGGCGGTTTGTCACTTATTTTATTGGAAACCGATAAATAAAACACCCCGTCTTTTAATTCAAATACGATTGAAATAAATGCGTTTTCACTCTGCAAATCGGCATGTTTAAAAGCGTTTTCAACCAGGTCAATGGTTATAAGCGGTGCAACCAGTTCAAGGTTATAGAACGGATCATTAACATCAATGCTGTTTTTTATTTTGAGGTCAAAAAGCGGACTTACTTTTAACTTGTTTATCTCAATAAGGCTGGTTAAAAATTCCATTTCCTCTTTCAGGGTGACAAAATTACGGTCACTTTCGTACAAAATAAAGTCAAGTACATTGGCCAGTTTGTCCAATGAATAATACGTTTGGTAAGCGTGAGACTGGATTGAATTAAGTGTGTTTTTGAAAAGATGCGGATTTAGTTTGTATTTAATGTTTTCGAGTTCCAGCACCTGGTTTTTTTGTTCAACCAGTTTAAATTTTTCCTCAACCTGTTTTTTCAGTTCATTTGCCTGCTTTTCGCGCAAATAAAAATACCCGGCTGCCATTAAAGCGCCTGCCAGGCAAACTGAAAGTATAACGGACAACATCAATTAGCAATTAATGGCCTAAAAGTAAGCATTAAGCAGTAATTTTATACAGTTTTCAATTGAGCCTTTTAGATTTTAACCTGTACTGGTTCTTGCTATGAAACAATTTATACTGCTTACAGTGTTTTTAACCCTGGTAATTAAAAGCCAGTGTTTTGCCTATATCACTTACCAGAATTCGCGCATTGACCGTGCTTTGTATGAAGGCCATGAGCCTAAACTGGTTGTTATTGGGCAAATAACCAGCCAGGAACAGGTGAAAAAACCAGCTGACGATGCTATTTTGATGGACTATCCTCCGGGTCCCGTTTCCATTCATTTTAAAGTGCAACATTGCCTTATGGGCCACAAGGATCTTGAAGGAACCACACTTAATTTATACACACTTTCGTTTGATTGGCCAACAGAACTGGTTAAACTGGAAAACGGCAATACCTGTATCTTAATTATTAGGGAACCATTTTCAATAACCCAGGAACCCCTGAACCATATAGTAACAGTGGTTTCTTACAATGAAAATGCATACAACAATTACCCAAAAATTGAGCTTGCTTTAGCAAACAATAATGGAACAAGAAAATTTTTGGAGCAGCAAATTCTTGCCGAATTAAAATCAGAAAAGGACATTAAACGCCAGCAGGCTTTATTGGAGCAGGTTGGTCCAATTACGGGTGAAAACAGCGAAAATGAAATTCTGCCTTTTACAAAAAGTACCAATGCATGGGTAAAACGTGCCGCCCTTGCCGCCCTGGTTTTTGCAACTCAAAAACAGGAATACTTGAAAGAAATGGCGCTTGACATAAATGCTTTTTTTACAAAATACAGCAATGATGATGATATGATTGGAGGTAACCTTGAGTATGATAATTACAGCGCCTCCTGGCTGTACTACCGGTTTGTTTTCTTTCTTGACCCGGGCCAACGGGTTTGGGGCTCACGCTGGGACGATAAAGAGGCTAACATTAATCAAACCCTGGTAGATAAGCTCAAATCCACGGGATTATTGAGCAAAAAAGTGCAGCATAAGCTTAAATGCTGATTTTTTTGTATTTTTACATTATTGGGGTTGCGTTAATTTTAGCAACATCTAACAATTCACTTAATAGAAGAACAATGAGGTACCTTAAAGCAATATGTTTGTTTTTGCTTGTTTTTGTCTGTGCCCAGGCAAAATCACAAACCGATACGCTCATTGCAACCGGAACGTATAAAGGAAAAAACCTGTATATGCAAAATCCCATGAAGGAAAAGGGCAGGGGCTTTTGTGTGCAAAAAGTTATGATCAACAAAAAAGAAGAAAAAATAAATGTTGAGTCATCAGCTTTTGAAATTCCGTTTGATTCAACCAAATACCACATTGGCGATCCCGTTGAAGTAATGGTAATTCACGCTGAAGGATGCAGGCCAAAATTACTGGAAATAAATGTAGAGCGAAAAGCTTTGTTTGAGCCCGAATACATGACGCTGGATTCAATTGGACGTTTAACGTTTAAAACAAAAACGGAAACAGAAAAACTTACGTTTGCCATTGAACAATTCAGGTGGAATAAATGGGTTAAAGTGGGTGAAGTACCTGGCCAGGGAAAATCAGGATCGATTTACAACTACAGGCTTAAATTGCATTCAGGTCTAAACCGTATACGCATACGCCAGGTTGATTATTTCGGGAAGTCAAAACCATCAGCCACTGTTGATGTAAAATCAAACTCGCCAGAAATTCTTTTCATGTCGCCAGCTACCGTTTCAACCGTTATTGAACTTTCGGAAGAATCGCTTTACGAAATTTATGACGAGTATGGTAACGTAATTCGCCAGGAAATGGGAAAAGACATTGATATTTCGAGGCTGAAAAAGGGAACGTATTACCTGAATTACGACAATACCACAAAACGATTTGGTAAGAAATAAGTACGTTGTCCTTGGTGATGAAGGATTAAATTCGAAAGTTTACAACAAAAGTTATCCGGTTTTCCTTGTTTCGCAAATCAGGTTTCCATTGGTTAAATGTTAGTGGGCCATTTGCCCAGCCAGAAGGTGAGGTGGTGCCACCTTGCCCGGCAAAATAGGGAATGTTAGCCTGCCTGTATCCATATTCAACACGGAAAGTAACAAATTCATTTGGCATAACATCAAATGTTGCCGTTGCCTGAAAAATTTGTATCGGCTTAAAATAATTCGAATAAAAGGCATTTGTATAATCGTTTGGTGAAACCGGAGAAGGTGAAAACGCAAGGTAATTACCGCCATTGGAAATGTAATCGGCCCTGAGCGTTAAACCTAATTTATTTTTGTTGAACCATACACGGTTTGCGGTGGAAATACCGTACATAAAATGTTGTTGCGGAGTAATGCTATCACCCTTGTCAACACCTTTCTGAAAGCCATAATGACTATTGAGGCTAAAAGCCATTTGGGAAATGCCTTTTGCATGTGGGTTTTTGTAATAACGCAGCACCACGCTGTTATCGTGGTGAAAACGTAAACGGTTCGATTGATTTCCGAGTGTATCGGGGTTTTGTGTGTCGCGTCCAAGGTAAAAATTAGCTACCAATTGTGTGTTTTCATTGGGCCTCCAATACGTTGAACTTCCAAGCCCGGGTGATTTGCTGAAACTGTTGTAAGTTTGCCACCCGTTAAGTATCCATATTTCGGTTTTTAAGGTAAGTAAAGGAAATAGTTGTATACGTGCTCCCTGGAAATAAAACGGTGTAAAATCACAGGGCATTGAACGTTGGTAATTCCAGTTGTCCTGTAATATATAGCTTTCAAGTCCAATATAACTCATAAAAATACCAGCTTCAACATTGATTCCATTCCAGCAATTAAAATGGTAGCCAGCCGCAGCCTCACGAATAAATTTAAGGTTGCCTGTGCCGCTATTTCTTCCCCTGTAAATACTGCCGTCAAGCTCCTGTATAATGTGTTGCATAGCGCCAGCCTGCAGCCACACGCGTCCAATCGCATTCTTGTAATTGGTTTCAATGCCCATGCTTGCCAGGTTTACCTGGAATTCATTATGTCGGCCAATAGAAGAGGAAATGGTTTGTGTATTGTCAACAGGATTGGCAAAATTATAATTGTAATATGTATCAACATAAGCTGTTCCGGTTAAAATAGTTTCGCCTTTTTTATCAGTAAGTGTAACAGGAAAATTCCGTTGCCGGTTTTGCCCGTTTATCCACGAAATATCCATTCCTGCAAATGTTGACTGTTTGGCTGACGAATCGGTTTGCGCAGGCAAAATATATCCCATTAGCATTGCGCATGCCATAAAAAGTGTTTTCATAAGTTATGACTATTAGGTAAAGAACATCATTGAATTATCTTCGCGAAAAACAACCTGCCTTATTTGTGAATGCTTAATTGTTTGGCCGGTTGCTGTATTAAAAATATCCTCTGCGGTATTCTGCAATGTTTGCGGTACAATATGCCATTCAATAATTTGTTCCTGGTTATCCGGGTCTCGAAAAAAGCCTGCTATGGTACAAGTAATTACCTGTCCATCACGTAAGGTGATTTCAATAAGCTTATTGCTTAAACTGAAGTATTTCTGGTGTAATATTGCTGAACCTTCAGGCTTCATGTTATATACTATTGTTATTTCCTTCGCGTCTCAATTCAATTTTGGATGCTGGCTGGTATACCAAAGGAACATGTTCCACAATAACATCGCTCTTGTCAAGTCCAAATGCTTCCTCATCGCTTAATCCCTGGCGCTTTAACAGGAAATATGTTTTAAGTAAAATACCGTCTCTTAAAGTAAATTCATTTTCAACTGAAAGAAATTTTTCTATAACCACGAACTTAAAGTCTGGTTCATCATTGTATTTGGTAGCCACATCGGGTCTTAAGTGTAAGTTTAATTCACGGTTATTTATTAATTCCTGTACAATTTTTTTAAAAAATAATTCAGTGCGAGGTTGTACCCTGAATCCAATATTGATGTTGACTTTTATCACCTTGTCTTCCACCAGTTCGGTAACTGTGTATGTCAGGTTATATGGATCAGGTGTGCGATGGATGTGAACAAACCAATAAATGTCAGCCCGCTTCGGATGCTTGCTGAAAATTGATTTCATGATTTTTTCCTCTATTTCATGCCGCTTATTGGCTTTGGTTAAATAAATAAGATGTGTTGATGTTTTAGGAATCTCATCGTCTTCACTAAGCTCTTTTATGTCGGCAACATATTTTCCTAGATCAACAAATTTAGTAAACCGGTTACTTGTTTTTCGACCTTTGTATACCGAGTACATAATGAAAAAGAAAACGGACGAAATAAGGAGGGTGATGTAACCGCCTTCAGGAAATTTGTGTATGTTGGCAATGAAAAAGGAAATTTCGATGCTGGCAAAAAGCAGCACCAGGCTATAAACAAGAATTTTATTCCACTTAAGCTTGAAAAGCAGAAAAAATGAAAGCAGGTATGTGGTCACCATCATTGTTAGCGTAATAGCCAGCCCGTAGGCAGCTTCCATGTTTGAGGAATTTTGAAAATATAGAACCATCAACACACAGCCAATCCATAGAATAATGTTTACACTGGGAATATAAATCTGCCCTTTAACTTCTGAAGGTTGCCGTACTGCTACACGTGGCCAAAAGTTCAGGTTCATGGCTTCATTAATCAATGTATAACTACCACTTATAAGCGCCTGCGAAGCAATGATTGCAGCCATGGTAGAAATAATGATGCCCGGAATTAAAAACCAATGGGGCATAATTTCATAAAACGGATTTAAAATGGTTTTTGTTTTTCCCACGTATTGTACAAGTGTTTCGCCCTTATGTGACAATAACCATGCGCCCTGTCCCATATAATTTAACAGCAAACATGTTTTTACAAAACCCCATGTGAGCCTGACATTCCTTCTCCCGCAATGCCCCAGGTCAGAATATAAAGCTTCGGCTCCAGTAGTTGCCAGAAATACGGCTCCCAGTAGAATAAATCCTTGTGGGTATTTAGTGAGAAAATCATACGCGTAAATGGGGTTCACGGCCTTTAAAATGGCGGGGTTTTGTATGACTTGAACCAAACCTAGTGTTAAGAGCATGGTGAACCAAAAAAACATGGCTGGCCCAAAAGCAGTTCCTACTTTATGGGTACCGTACATTTGAAAGAAAAACAGGATGCAAATTACCCCAATCACAATGGGAACCGTTTTAATGTGCTCAAGACCGTTCAGGTTAGTGAGTCCTTCAACAGCCGATGCAACAGAAATGGGAGGTGTAATAATTCCATCGGCAAGCAATGTAGATGCGCCTAAAATAGTTGGCAGAATTAAATATTTTCCATATCTCCGAACAAGGGCATATAAGGAAAAAATACCGCCCTCACCGTTATTGTCGGCTTTTAACGTTAAGAAAATGTATTTAAAAGTGGTTTGAAAAGTAATTGTCCAGAATACACAGGAAATACCTCCATATACCAGCATTTCATCAATGGGCCTGTCGCCAACCACGGCTTTTAATACGTAAAGTGGGCTTGTTCCAATATCGCCATATATAATGCCAAGTGCAACCAGCAACGAAGCTGCCGTTATTTTTGCTTTAGTACCATTTTTTGAGAGGGCCATACACTGTTTTATTTACAGTGTAAATGTGGTTTAAATGAAATCTGGAAAAAATAAAGTTGATACAGGTTTATATAAAGAAAATATAAAGACCGTAAATAAAAGATTAAGAAGGTAAGTTTTGATTGTTTTTTTCGTACAATGCAATTTTTTCTTTCAACCACTTTCTTGCTTTTTGTTCATTGCTAAATAAGCGCGTTGGGATACCTGGCTTAAAGTACTTGATGTAAAAGTTCGCCACGAGGTTTGCTGCCATATTGTTAGCAAGAATAGCCTGGCAAATCATGTATTGGAGTTTTGCGGGTGACAAGCTTTCTTCCTTGGCCTCTTTGGTTATTGTTAAAAAGGGAGCTGTTTTTATTAGCACAGCAACCTTATTACCATTTGTAAGTTTTAAAGAGGAATCAAACTGTTCACAGTAATCTTGCCTGTCTATTACGGCCCCTTCAAACGGTTCAACAACCAGCATTCGGTTTAAAGGCTCATACGTGATTTTGGCTGTAGATGTTAACGTAAAATGCATGTGAAATAAAAAAACCGTGACTAAGGTAATTATTTACAATTTACAAATAGCTGCTATTTGAAAAACTTTGCTGGCTTGAACATGAATAAACCTAAGGCTCACTTATAAAACCAACGTTGTTTAGTGATTTATTCGTTTTATGTAAACCTGTAACCTACACCGCTTTCTGTTATTATGTGTTTGGGAGAATTATAGTTGTCTTCAATTTTTTTTCGCAATGTTCCTACAAATACACGTAAGTATTGGGTGTCGGTTTGATGGCCCACGCCCCAAATTTCTTTTAATATGAACTGATGGGTTAACACGCGGCCTTCATTTTTAATAAATAAAGCCAGGAGGTTAAATTCAGTAGTGGTTAGCTTAAGGATTTCACCATTTTTCTTAACAGTGTGTGCCGTAAAATCAATTTGGAGGTTGCCAAATTCGGTACAACTTTTATGGTTCTCATGCTGATTTTTTCGGATGGCCGACCTTATTCGTGCCAACAATTCGGCTGTACGAAATGGTTTGGTCAAATAATCAGTTGCACCATTGTCAAGGGCAGTTACAATGTCGGTTTCATTGTTTTGTACAGACAATACAATAATGGCTTTATTGAACCAGGTGCGCAACTGTTTTAGCACTTCCTGGCCGTTCACATCCGGTAAACCAATATCAAGCAATATTAGGTCGGGACTGTGATTGGCTGCAAGTAAAATTCCTTCCTTTCCACTCTCTGCCAGTATTACTTTATAATTATTGCTTGACAACGTAATTTCCAGGAGTTTCCTGATTTGCTGTTCATCGT
Source organism: Flavobacteriales bacterium (assembly GCA_035299065.1). GTDB lineage: Bacteria > Bacteroidota > Bacteroidia > Flavobacteriales_D > UBA2798 > DASPJQ01. The sequence continues at coordinate 33,433 of DATGXI010000156.1, read as the reverse complement.
CAATTAAAAGAATCGTTTCTTTATTCATTTTTCAGGTTGGTGATATAAGATGATTCTGCAGGAATGTGGATGGTGAAGTTTACCCCTTTGGAAGAATTGTTTTCTAATTTAATTCGTCCATTGTGTGCTTCAATAAAACCTTTGGCAATTGAAAGTCCTAACCCGCTTCCCCCGGTTTTGGAATTGGGAACACGGTAAAATTTTTCAAAAATGTACGGTAAATCTTCATTGGGAATGCCAGGACCATTGTCCCAGATTTTTATCACACAATTATTGTCCATATGTGATACCCAAATTTTCACTTTGGCTTGTTCAGGTGTATACTGTAGGGCATTGTGTATAATGTTAAACAAGGCTTGTTCTACCAGGCCTTCGTCAACTTTAAAAAGTGGAAGTTTATCGTCAGGAATAAACTCTACTGTCCTTTTTGAATTCAATGTGTTTTTTCTGATGACTGAATTAATAAGCTCGTTCATATCACACCAGTCAGCATTCAATTTTAATATGCCGCTTTCAAGCCTGCTCATGTTCAGTAAGTTTTCTACCTGCCTGTTTAGCCGTACACCGGCTTCTTCAACCTGTAAAAGCAATTCGGTTTGTTGCTCAATGGTTAACTTTTCACGGTTTTCCTGCAGCGTATCAACCGCGCCAATAATGGTGGAAATGGGTGTTCTTAATTCATGTGACAGTGAATTTAATAGCGTGTTGTACAGTTTTATGGTATTTTCTTTTTCTTCTTTATCGCGTAATTTACTTTCGGTTTTCCGGATCTTAATGGTTAGCACAGCGTTTACAAGCGCAATAATAAAGTAAAGCGAAAACATTAATCCATCCTCGGCATTGCTTATGTGAAAGGTAAATACGGGAGGAATGAAAAAAAAATTCCACGTAACAGCACTTACTATTGCCGCAAGCAATACCGGTAAAATTTCAAAAACCATGGCAATGAAAGAAACAACAACCAAAAGAAGAAGAGCAACAACACGGTAACCGCCAATAAACGTGTAGGTATAATAACATATGAGTGAAATGACCATGACAAGCAAAACACTGATAAAGCATTGCATGGCTAATGAATAGTATCGCGTACGAAGGGGTTTCAGCGGCATCCTTTTAACAAAGGTAGAATTTAGTAAGTAAAGATTTTATAAAGAAGTCGGGATGATGCGACTCGAACGCACGACCTCGCGCCCCCCAGACGCGTACTCTAACCAACTGAGCTACATCCCGTAATCACGCCTTATTGACAATGAGTCATTATCAACGGCAGTGCCCAAAAATAATAATTTCCGGGAATATGCATCAACCTTTAAATAATTCCTTTATCCACCGCATTTTTACCAATTTTAACAGGTAAAACCCTGCCAATCCCCATAAAAAACAACCTGCTAAAAAAATATACCTTACTTTAGTCCCTGGTCAATATGAAGAGCCTTTTTTTAATAGCAACATTCATTGGTTTTTCATTGGGAATCTTCGCCCAAAAAGCTACTGTTAGCGGTTACGTAACCGATAAAAACACCGGTGAGAACCTTTTCAATTGCGGTATTTTCATTAAGGAGCTGAACAAAACAGCGTATACCAACGATTACGGATTTTATTCATTTACCATTGATACGGGTAGTTATACGTTGCGTATAGCATACGCCATGATGCGTACCTATGAAATGAAGGTGCATGTTACCAGGGATGTTCGGCTTAACATTCCCATGATACCGGTTGAAACAATGATTGATGAAGTAACCGTTACCACCGAAAAAGCCGATAAAAACACAAAAAGCACTGATCTTGGAAAAGTAGAACTTACCATTGAAAAAGTAAAATCCCTGCCCGCTTTTCTGGGTGAAGTAGATGTATTGAAAACAATTCAGCTATTGCCAGGCGTACTGGCTGCCGGTGAAGGAAATTCGGGGTTTTATGTGCGCGGTGGTGGTCCTGATCAAAACCTGGTGTTGCTTGACGAAGCCCCGGTTTACAACGCCTCGCATTTATTCGGGTTTTTTAGTGTGTTTAATGCCGATGCTGTTTCAGGACTCGATTTGTATAAAGGATCAATGCCGGCCCAATATGGCGGACGCCTGGCATCGGTGCTTGATATTTCCATGAAGGAAGGAAATAACCAAAAAGTAAAGGTTGACGGTGGAATTGGACTGATCTCATCACGCCTCACCGTACAAGGCCCCATTAAAAAAGACACAAGCGCATTTATTATTTCGGCACGCAGAACCTACATTGATGTGCTCATGAAACCATTCATTAAAAAAGATTCACCGTTTGCAGGAAGCGCATATTATTTTTACGATTTAAATGCAAAGGTTAATTACAAGTTTACCGATAAGGACCGTATTTTTCTTTCAGGTTATTTTGGTAAAGACGTATTTAACCTCAATAATGTCCAGGATGATTTTGCCATGAAAATTCCCTGGGGAAATGCAACGGGCACTGCCCGCTGGAACCATTTGTTCAGCGATAAATTGTTTATGAACGTAACCGGTTTGTTCAGTAAGTATGATTTTAAATTTGAAGGTTCGCAGGACCAGTTTAAATTCGGGTTGAAGTCAGGTATCATGGACTACAGCGGTAAAGTAGATTTTCAATATTTCCCAAGCTTACGTCACAACATTCGTTTTGGTGCGTATTATGTTCATCACCGTTTTATTCCAAGCAGCGCATCGGCAAGCAGTGGCGAAACCGAGTTTGACGTAGGTGGCACCGTAAAATTATTTGCACATGAAGCAGCCGTTTACGTTGGCGATGATTTTGACATAACCGATATGCTGCGTATAAATGTAGGTGTACGCTATTCCTTCTTTAACCACATTGGCCCCTTTACACGTTATGTAAAAGATCCTACAACAGGTAAAAACAGTGACACACTAAATTACGCAAAAGGTGAAAGCGTTGCCCTGTATCACGGTCCCGAGCCGCGCATCTCCATTCGTTATTCATTGACGCAAAATGCTTCTCTTAAAGCAGGATTCACACGCAACCTGCAATTTATTCACCTGGCATCGCTCTCAACGGTTAGTTTACCAACCGATGTGTGGATACCCAGCACCGATCGTGTAAAACCACAATTGGGTTACCAGTATTCAGTGGGATATTTCCAGAATTTTAAAGACAATACCTATGAAACATCGGTTGAATTGTATTACAAGGAAATGAAAAACCAGGTGGAATACCGCGAGGGTGCTTTGCCCGATGATGATGTGAAAGACAACATTGACAACAATTTTGTATTTGGTAAAGGATGGAGCTACGGAGCCGAATTTTTTGTAAAAAAACGCACCGGAAAATTTAATGGCTGGGTGGGATATACACTTGCATGGACAAAACGCCAGTTTCCCGATATAAATTTTGGCGAAGTATATTATGCCAAATATGACCGCAGGCACGACCTGTCAGTTGCACTTTCATACGATCCAACCAAAAAAGTATCCCTTGGCCTGGTATTTATTTACGCAACAGGTAATGCCATAACATTGCCCGTTAGCTGGTATTTGATTGATAACCGCATTACCTATGAATACGGTCAACGCAACTCATTGCGCATGCGTCCCTATCACCGGTTGGATTTATCTGTCACCCTGAAAGGAAAAGAAACAAAAAAGTTTAAGTCTTCGTGGAACTTTAGCATTTACAACGTGTACAGCAGACTTAACCCGTATTTTATTTACATTGACAGTGATGGCGATCCGTATGACGGCTCTTTAACAATAAAAGCCAAGCAGGTTTCGTTATTCCCGATATTGCCATCGGTAACATGGAATTTTAATTTTTGATGAAAAAAATAATTTACATACTGTGTCCATTGTTCATGCTCCTGCAAAGCTGTGTGCGCGATGCGGACATTGAAATTCCCGGTACGGTTGACAAGGTGGTGATTGAAGGCTACATTGAGCCGGGGCAACCACCCATTGTTTTTTTAACGCGCAACAAACCATATTTTGGTACAAATAATTTTGGGTCGTTCAATGAAATGCTCATTCATGGCGCTTATGTAAGCGTATCAAACGGAACGCATACAACCGTGCTGAATGAAATTTGTGCTTCAAGTTTACCTGATAGTTTATTGCCTTTATTATCGGCCATAACAGGTCTTGACTCGGCTACCATACAAACAATTGATTTTTGTTTATACACCACGCTTGATATGGCCATTTGGGGCGAAGAGGGAAAAACGTATAGCCTTATTGTAAATGCCGAGGGAAAATCACTCACTGCAAAAACAAAAATTCCATTTCCAACGCAATTGGACAGCATTTGGTACAAGCATGAGGGAACGTATACCGACCGTGGATTTTGCTGGGCGCGTGTAAAGGATCCCGATACATTGGGCAATTCGTACAGGTGGTTTGCCAAACGCAGCACCGATTATGCGTTTAATGCACCCATTGGATCGGCTTTCAACGATAAGTTTATTAATGGCCAGGAGTTTGAATTTGCCTATAACCGCGCGTATACTCCGGGTGATGATGACAACCCCGATTTCATTGGGTATTTTGTGCCGGGCGATACCATAATTGTACGTTTTACGAGTATTGATGAAGATGTGTACGAATTCTGGCGTACCTATGAAACCCAGGTGGTGAGCAACGGGAATCCGTTTGCGGCCCCAACACCTATCCGGTCAAACATTAAGGGTGAGGGTGGACTTGGCGTTTGGAGTGGATACGGGGTTTGGTATGATACTACGGTAGCGCAGTAAGTAATTTTTGAAGAAAAAATTGGAAGTGGGGCAAGGTAGCAAAATGTCGAACCAGTTAAATAAGGAATTAGAAGCATTTTTAAAGATTTCGACCTAAAATAGCTTCGAAATATACTTAGTGTCAATTTAGCATAGCTTTTAAGAGCCCCTTTATTAGCTTGCTGATTTCAATAGGTGGGTGCTTACAACCTATTAAGAGCTGCCCCTTTCCCTTTAAAGGCTTTGAAATAATGATTATTCAGCAATTCTTCAACATCAGATAGCCTGTAGTAGATTTTATTGCCTACTTGACAAAATGAGACTTTGCCTTCATCCCTCCAAGTTTGGGCTGTGCGCTTTGAAATTTTCATAAAGCTTATAAACTCCTGATTATCTATAAAGCTTTCTGCTGGCTTTTTCAGTCCGCTTTTTAATTGAGTTTTGATTTCTTCCATTGAGGTCATAAGAACATTAAAATGCTCTTTTGTCATAAGTATGGCTTCCATATCTTTTTTGACTCCTAAATTACCTCTTTAACCTCGGTAGATGTTTTTCCAACTTTAACCTTATGTTTACCCTCTATGAATTTTTTAAGTGCCAAAACTCCTTTTTCAAGATACCATACAAAATCAGGCTGATATTTTACACACATATTCTTTTTTGTATAAAAGGCGAGAGGATTTAATCCTCCATCTGGATACCTTGCGAGATTATTATGTCTTATTGTTATAAGGGCGCAGAAATAGAATGTGTAATTAATAAACACAGTTTTAAGTTGTGCATTTGTCACCATGTACATAGTTGAATATAAATCAGCTTTATTTTCTTGTTTTAAACCCTCATACAATTCGTTTTTCGCGCTTTCGGAGTAGAATTTATCTGCAAAATCTTTATTCAGTGCTATAATACTATCAATCACTGAGTCTGTTTCTTTGCTCCGTCTGATTCGAACATTATATAATTCCTCTATCATTTCGAGATAAGCTAATAATTCATTTTCGGCACAATTTAATAGATCTACTTGTTTAGCTGAATCGTGAAACTTTAGTCCTTCATTTAATTGATTAAAATATTTTTCAATTTGCTCGGTCTTCATCAAATCGTGCTTGGCAACATCAGGACGATTAGCGAGCATTTGCCTTAATTGTTCAATTTCTGATTTCTCTTTAATAATACCTTTTCTATAAATTTTTAATTGGTTGTGGCGTATATCCTCCTTCAATTCCGCTTCTGTTATAATTCCGCTAAATAAGCCATATGCTTTATTTGCTTTCTCAGCGGCTTGTTGAAAGCTAAAGTAAGACTGAGCGTACAATCGCTTTGCATAAAGAGCATTCGCAGATTTAATATCATTTAATGCAATATTTAAAAGATCAAGGGTAATTGTTGATTCCATAGGTTAGAGATTTACCATAGACCTGCAAGCATTATGCCTTGTGCAACATATTGAAAACCTGATATTTATTGTGCTGGAAACCCTTATAACCTATTATCCTAAGTTTTTTAAGGTTTGTACACCTTCCAACTTTAGTTTAGGAAATGATATTAATGGTATTGGACAGGTATGGGTATAAGCAAGAGGAATTTCAAAGGCCGTAATGATTACAGAAATAATTTTAAATGTCTCAGGATTGTTGACATAGGTAGTTAATTTATTAATGTTTTGTTTTAACCACTGATCTCGGTTTTGGTGTTTTTGAATGTATTTTTTCCCCTTTGGATTTAAGTACTGATCTATATCTGTTTTAAAATCGTGAATGGATTTTGATTCAGAGGTGTTCTTGCATTCTATTGAGTAAATGACTTGTTTCTCTTTATCAACTGCAAAAATATCAATGTCACCAAGGTCTGTTTCCGCATCAAGTCTGGTTTTAGGTTTTATTGGTATCTCTTCCTTTAAAACTTCAAGGTTGGAATTTTCCTTCAACCACGAATGAACTTCTGCACGGAAGTGATCTCCTTTTTTATCGGCATATTTTGCAACCACCTTGTTTATTGCTCCGTTTTCAGAACTCCATAATGTCCCATTGACCAACAACATACAAATGTTGTCAAAAGATGCGTATAAATGACGATAACTCCAGAAATAAATAGTTTGATTGTCCTTTATTATTTTTGCTATTGGTCTTCGTAAAAAAGATAATGCCCGATTGTAATGCCACAATCTTGTGTCCTTTTTTCTAAATCCAACTGGGGGTTTATCAATATCCCATCCTTGAACCAAAGTAAGCGTATTCAACGCGGCTCTAATTTCTTTGTCACTCCAGTTAAATTTGGTTTCTTTTAATTTTTCGAATAAAATTGGCTCTTCTATACCAACAGTCGAACCGTTGTTGGATCGCGTGAAATTGACCAAATCGGTCAGGAAATCGTGAAGCCTTGTAAATGTTATCTCTAATTCACTTAAGAACGCTTCTTCGATTTCTTTTAGTTCATTGGAACTTGAATTTAGATCTTCAATATCGGGAACACTAAAAAGCTCTTCATAGCCTGAGTCAAATTGATTAAATTCTATTTGTGTTCTGTTGAAGCCGTAGCGGAGCATTGTATTATTAATGGATTCATAATCTACTTTTATTCGTCCACATTGTAGCAGCTCCATTTTTGGGTCATATAAACCCAGGAAAATTCCATCGGATAAATTGGCCCAAGCCAGCATTTCTGTCATAAGAGCGATCAGCTTATCAACTTCATCAATGCCAGGAATTTTTTTACCCTCAATCATGTTATGTGCCACTACTAGTTCTATAAGGCACCTGAGTGATAATGCTGTTTTTATGCGATCCTGTTCTTTAATAAATTCTTTGGAAATAAAGGCTGAATCTAATCCGAATAATGCAATCCTGGCTGGCAAATCCAGTTGCTGAATGGCTCTCTTTTGAACGCAGGCTTCATGACCATTCAACAAGATGGGTAGCAACAACATGACATCGAATTCTTTTAGTAGGCTAATGAGCCGTTGATTTAAAACAGAGGCAATATGTGAACAAAACTGTTTTCTACTATCAGTTGAATTCAAATTATCTGAAGCAACCGTAATTCCAAAGTGGCGAGTTAAATTAATTCTTATGTCGGATAAATCATGTTGTTGAACAACCCTATATGCCGGAACATATCTGTTTTCTAACATTATGTTGTTTGCATTACCAAGAATGCTTGCCATTTTAGCTGTATTAATCGGAATGCGCTGGTGGATTAACCCCTTTATCTTTTGTTCTGTATTACCTTCCTTACTATTTAAAATCGCTTTTAAAAAATTAAAGATCACATAGCGCTCACCTTGGTTATCAGGTTTTGCATACCAGTTTATTAATTCGATTGGGATAGTGATACTTATATTTGGTCCATCAGCCACAACCGGTATATATATTTTTTCCAATGGAATTTCAGGAGGAACGTCCTTTGGTCTCATCTCAAGTTTATATCGAGAATCGAGTATAACTTTAACCATAAATGGCGAGGCAGGATGCAGATCAAAATCGCGCGCTATATCAGAGTTAAGTTGCGAAAGCCAAAAAGCAATCATTTCCAATTGAGAATTGATGAATTGCGGGTTATGTGTTTCTTTCTGATCATTTACAAACCAAATAAAACGAGGAAAATCTTTTAGTAGAATAGCATTTTTGTTTAAATCTCCTACCTCGGCATAAAACGGTGCATATTCACAATAGTTATATACGGAAACGTTCTCTATTTTATCATTAATTGAAATTGGAGCTAAATGTTCCTTTCGTTTAGCAATTGATTCTTTTATATATCTTTCTGAAAGCCTTGGATGAAATATGGCAAGATCGGGTCTTTCTTTTCCCTCAGGCCAAACGCAATCTTCATTTCCTTTATATGCTGAAAAAATTGAGAGATTACCTGCCTCTGCTTCGACTTCACATTGGCTCACCAATTCTGTGTAGGCTTTTCCAAACTTCCATAACATTAAAGGATCGGGTTCTTCAGTATTGACAATGTGTATGAGTTCTTCAAAATGAAAGAACGTGCCAATTGAATTTTCAGTAGGTTTTGGAAGAAGTTTTGCCCATGACTTTTGACTGTTACTCGTAATATATAATGTAAATGACTCAAAAGTAGCATCATCTCCATTTTGATTAATGAGCTTCCTTGAGTCGTTAATGATGGTATTCCTTCTCTGAACGAGTGTTTGCTTGAATTTTTTTTTACTTTCTATTTTATCTATAAAGCAAACATAAGCAAGTTTGTTTAAGTCACATAAAAATACAGCTTCCTCTAAAACACTATTGTTGGAATACGGGCGCAGAACCGAAACAATGTTCCACTGCATTCTGAAAAGGGATTGTAATATTTCATAAAAGCTCTTGGTCATTTGCAAATACTTATTTTTTGGCTATTTTATTATAGAAAATGATTTTATTCTTTTCAAGAATTCCTGGTCTTTAAAGAAAAGCGGAACGAGTACTTTAATGGTGGATTCGATTACAAGAATGGAATTTGAAAGATAATCATCCATGGGATTTCCATTTTCATAAGTTTTTTCCAATATCATACGCGTGAACTCACCTGTGTGCTCAATTTTTGAAAGAAGGAAATAGTTTTTATACGCCTCGACCAATGTTTTCAGATGCTTGTTATTTTCCTTTAGCATATCGGTAATAGATGTTGCTTTGGGAAGACCTTTAATGTTTAAATCTGCCTTAATTTCATTAGGAATAAGGTGCCTGTAATTTGTATTAATGATTTGAAGCTCATTCTTTTTTTCCTTTGCAGGCAACAAACCAAGGCTTTCCATTTTCTTTAAATAAGAAAGGTGAAAACGGATGTGATCTCTACGAAGCTCTTCTGTTTTTCTTTTAATTGCATCATCATCCTGCTCATTAGGATCGGTATTATCAAATAACCAGCAGGCTATAATGGCATCAGATAGATTAGCCCTGACAAGTATATAAACAGAGTTTTTGAGATAGAACCCGTTATTTCTTTCACTGAGCTTAAGTAGCTCACCAACTCCGGCATAAGTTTCAACGATCTTATCCAATAGGTAAAACACAAACGTCTCATGCTCATCATCAAAGACAAGGTTACCTTCCTTTGCCTGTTTACTATACTCATTAAAGTAAAGATTGGTGAATGAAATTATTTTATCTCCTACTCCTGTCATTTTAATTAATCTCTATCGAGCATGAATTTGATTTTTCTTTCTCTGTCTGCTTCGAGTTTTTCGTAGGCTATTCTTTCGGTTAAAAATTCAATATGAGCAGAAAACCGGTATGCCCTTACTGTTATGCTTTGTACAATGGAAAGAATTTGTTGGTATTGGGCTGCCCTTACATCGGCAAAAATGGTACCTCCACTGCCAACGAAAGAGGTATCTACCCAACCGATTTTTCTGAAGGTGGCAAGGTTTTGATTTTGGTTTAAAAACTCCTTTACGAACACATCAATGTTGCCTTTGAAGGAATGACGAACAATATCAAATATGATTTTAATACCTGTCGGGTTTGACTTCCACTTTTTAAGCTGATCCTTTAAAGTTTTTATTGCACGTTTTGTGCTTTTATCATCAAGCCTTTCGAAAAAAGCGTTAGAGAAGTGTTCGCCAAAACTATAGATGGGTGCCTTTAATAAATGAGCAAGCGCATCTTTTATCATTTTCTCCGCGTTGGGTAGTTGCCAGACGATGGAAAGGTTTTGATATTCCCTTGTGCTGAGTGAAAACCTATCCTTAGTGATATGTGCGAGGTACTCGTTGAAGAAAGCCGGATCTGTTTTTACCATCTCCATAAAACACTTACAATCGTGATCAAAAAGATTATCAAGCCCCTCTTGTTGCAGATAGGTTGCTTTAAGCAACTTCATTTGACCTTTGAATTTTTGGATGTGCTTAATAAAGAAATCATGTTCTAAGATAAGGCGTGCTTTGCCCAAGGCATTTTGATCGTATATATGCTGCAGGAGCTTTAGGTGGCAACCCTTTTGAATTTTATTGAACTTTTCAATGTGTGAAAAGGTATCTATGTAATAAACATAATCAGTAGCACCCTTATACATCTTTAGCAGGTCGGTAACATGGAGTTTTTGCACCATAGCATCAGGAACAAGTTGATAGAAATGCTTTAACCAGTGAACTCTTGCTTGATAGTTGTTTTTAATGAGAATACTGTAAAGCTCATCAATTTGTGTTTTGTTGCCTGATTGTATTATGGCATTGACGACCTGCCAGGAATTAAAATATGTTTGGTTGCCCTGCTGTATTATCTCTTTAATCATAGCAAGACCCAACGAACTATTTTTGGTGTAATTTGTAATGATAATTGTTTCTAAGGAAAAACGTATTTCGTGATGTTTGCCGTGTTTCCAGCCATGAATAAAAACATACTCATTATAGATATTTTTGAATTGATCAACATTTTTGAAAGTGAAGGTTTTTGCAATTTCCGCGTTTTTTAATCTTTGGTACTCATCAGGATTATCAAAGTCGAAATCCTCTTTATCGCGAAGCCTGTTGTAGCTTAGTACCAGGTAATTTTTGTATTGCTGATTTGTAAACTGTGCTTTAAGCGTATTGAATTTTGGATGAATGACCTTTATACGGATAAACCAACTGATTAAGCTTTGAACAAGATAGCAATGCTCAAACGAATGGGAATCAAAGTGTTTTTCGATGTGATTGACCACAAAATCTGAATCGTAGATATATACATCAATGGACTTGCGTGTGGATTGTTGTTTGTATTGATGAAAAAATTCTATGACCTCAATAGCGTGTGTTTTCGAATAGGAACTGAGCATTTCCCAAACTGTTTTACGGAATAGTTTAACCGAATCGTTTAAGGGAATATCGTAATGGTAAAATGATATTGAATTCTTTTGCCTACTGGCTGCTGAAATATTGTAGTTGGTACGCATTAATGATGGTACCGCATCAAAGTAAATTGCACTATAGAGCCCTTTCTTTTGATTGGGCTTTACTTGTTTGACGAACTCCAATTGGCGATAAAACCCAAGCCTGTAATCTTCATAGGAGAAGTACAAGCCCTCAGAAAGTACTTTTTTAAGTTGGGCATAGGTTTTTGGATTTTTTTGTACGTACTCGAACCCGAGTTCAACCGCGGGCACGTAATCATTGCTGGAGTGATGAAAATAACGAGTTATAAGACCAAGAAATTTATCGGAATCACTAATAAAGCCCCTGTTTTGGTTTTTATCTTCTCGGTCAAACACCGGATTTTTAATAACTGGCTGGTTTTGTATTTTGCTGTAAACGAATGAAAAAACATTTTCTGAACGGTAAAACCAAAAGAGATCAAGAAATTTATACGCAACCACTTCGTTTGTTTTAATCTTTTTCCATAGCTCATTAAGAAAGGGATTTATTTTTTCATACACGTTTTCATACCCGAAGGTATTATTGGCAGGGATTACGGTATCTTTTATACGTGAATCAAAATCACCAAAGTAGTTATTTAAGATAATAGAGAAATCAAGCACTTTATCTTTGAGGAATACTTTGTAAAAGAAATAGGTGGAAAGCACCTGTTCTGAAACTTTGACCATGTTCATGTCAACGGAAGTTTCGAGAAGCTCTAACTGCTCTAATTTTTCGATTGATTCGTTGAAAGTGTACTGATCTATTTTAAAATTTTTAGACAGACCTTGCATGAAGATAACATTTGACCTGTCAATAGAATAAAAGAAGGAAACAAGGCCCAAGGCCTGCATCAGTTTTTTGTCTTTAAGAACGTTTGAACCGGTTAATGCTAAATCAAAATACTGATCGTATATTTCGGAAACATCTCTTAATGCCTCGAGAGAATTGGTTTTCTTGGCTACTTTAGCTGCCATGATGGCAAGGCGCGGATTGCCATCGGCAATATCAAGTATTCGGTTATAAAAATCAGGATTGGTAATATTAAAATCATTACTCTTGAGAATATCCTTGAGCTGATCATGTGTAAGCTTTTTGATGCTTTGAACTTCGGGAATAAACTCTTTGCATTTTTCGGTAAGGATTTCAAGAGCATAATCACGCACAGTAAGAACAATTTTGATTTTTCCTCTTCTGGTCTCGCGTAGCATTGGAATTAGAGTAATGAGGTGCTCCAACTGCCTGTTTGCATCATCTATAAGTACAAGGTAATTTTTATCGGGCTTTAAATAGCTTCGGAGATCATCATAGATTACTGCGCCTTTATTGGAAATACAGTATGTTGTGAATTTTTGTTTTCTATCTTTTTGAATATGATCTATTGCTGCTAAAGCCAGACGGGATTTACCCACACCCGGTGCACCTGTAAGAATGGTGATTGAATGATCTGTAATATTGGCAACAAGGTCTTTTAATTCCTGATCACGAAAGTAGAATTTATTGTTTAACGGTGTGGCAATACCCGTTGCCCCATACTCCTGTGTAAAGGTTTTTGGTGTGAGTATTTGTGCCGTATCAATTTGAATACCTAAAAACTCTTTTGCGATATGCGGACAGCGACCATAAAGCGCCATAGCAATAGTGTGTGCATCGCGAAACTCTACTTTGACTTTTTTCTTGGCATACAACTCAATAATTGGATTAGCCTCTTTACTGCTGAGTGTTGAGTTATGACAGTAGATTATTTTTTGAATGGTTGAAATCTTGATTTTGGTAACCTTTTCGTTGATACACTTATTGATATCATCCTTGATTTTTTTTATGAACGCTGCTTTGCTATCGGACTTTTCCTTTGTGGTGTATTCAACCAAAACATATTTGCCGTTTTCGAGTTTGAAATACGTATCAGGTGTGCCCTTTTTGGTTTTTTGTTTTCCTACCTGGCTACCGGTACGGTAGAGCTCGGGATATTCTTTTTCGGTAAAGTATAAACAGGCGTCACAAACAGTTTGAAAAACTGAATCATTTATTTTAAGGAGTTTTGATTCAATATCGTGCAGTTTACTCATGTCTGGGGTAGATTTTGTAAATACTAATTTACCTAATTACTACCTAATTAGTTGTAATAAACTGAACTAAAGAACGGGGAATTATGCACGGGAGTTTACATTTAAAAAAGGGAACGGAGTGATCTCATAATGTATCTGTTAGCAAGTCACCTCGTTTTATGAAGCAAGTGAAACAGATGGATATAGCTGCTGTGGTTTCGAGCTAAAAAAGGTTAGTTCGATTCCAAGCATTGTTGTCTTGAATGAGGTTAAACCGGATATTCATCCATAAGACCCCAAGTTTTCCAAAGGCGACCAAAAGTGCAGGGATTAGGATCGGGATCTTTAGAACGTTCCCAAGGCGCATTTCTGCATCTTTCATCTGTCCACTCTTCAACTTCTATTTCTTGGCAGGACTTATTGCACCATTCTATCATTTCACATTTGTATGTACCCTGATTCAATTTATTGCTATAAATCTTATAAACTTGATTTATGACCCAAAAATATTCCGGCAAAGTATCATAAGAATATGCTTGAGGTGGAAAGAGCGTTATTTCGAAGGAATCATTTACTGTTAAAGGGGAACCAAGTTTATATAGAATTCCATTGAAAAAAGTATTATTAATTTTTTTTCCATCAAGTATTTTTCCATTCCTCGCAATGTCAAGCATAAAAAATGGTCTTGTTAATCGTAGATCTATGCCGCTCGATATGGTATAGTTAATCCAGGATTTATTTTCTTTGAAGTGTATTGTTGTAAAATAATCGCCTAACTGATTTATAGCAAGGGCTCCCTGACTTATCAACAATTGTTGAAATGTTGTGTGACCTTGATAATTAAAGGTCACATTCGAATAGGCATGCCTATAGATGTCCTCGGGTACATTGGGAATGCCAATTTTAGCGATGCTTAATAATGTGTCATACAAAAAAGCTCCCGGATTAAAGGACATCAGGGAAACATCGCATAGAGCGATTATATTAAGAGGATCAGCACTAAGGCCAGGTAATAATTCATCGCAAATTATTTTTATGGATTCATAAGGAAGTTTGTTTGGCTTAATCAATACGTCAGGATAAAGACACTGCTCCATTGCATAGGCCATACTTTCACAAATGCAATAAGCCCCTATAGAATATTTATAATTTCGCCCCAATGAATCATTATAATCAAGAACTAATTTTTCAGGAGTAACATTACCCGCTTTTGTAACTACTTTTGTAGCGCATTTACAAATGGAGTTTACTTGCGCAATATCATTTTTACCTTCTCCTCCTCCTAAATATATTTTTTTCAATTCCCAATTTGCTTTTACATCATGATCTAAAGACGCTGTCGGTTCAATTGGCACAGTAAAATCAGGTTTACCGTCATTTATGATGAAATCGTTAGAGTATTTAATGTAATCTACAATGTTTGAAATATTCATTAATCCGTAGGTAGTGGTAATATCCTGTAAAAAATGAATGAACTCATGGAAGTAAGTCGCTTCTGTTTCTATTGAAATGTTTCCAAAATCCTGTAAGTCTTCCGTGGTTTTAACATGCATCTTAATGAAGGCTGAATTGTAAAAACCAAGATTGCTATGTAATTCTTCTCTCATTAATATACCTTGATATTGAACTTTAGTAATTTTTTAGGCAGGTGGTCATCAAGATTTGAAATATCTTCATCATTTAATTCAATAAGCTTAAAATCATACTTTTTATAGATTTCAAGCTTGATTTTCTTACGTTCGGCATACTTAGGATCTTCTTCTTTACCCCAAAATTCAATGTAGACGTTTTCTGTCGGTATAAAAAAGTCAGAATAAACTTCTTCTTCTATTGGAAGCTTTCGTTCATAAGCATGAGCTAACTTATAATCGTATAACGCATTGTCAATAATAACCTCGGCCCTGGATCTGACCATATGACCGTCTTTAGTTCTCAGAGTTGCTGGGAATTTATCTCGAAATGCAATTACATCATTTGACTTTTGAATGACTTCTGTGCTATTTGGAATTGAAGTATTTGAATCTTGAAATGCAGAAAGTAAATTTTTATTAGTCAGTATATCACTTGGCCATAAGACATATGTGCCGCCAGAAGTATCGTGTTCAAATTGCTTACCACCCAACGATTTGCCAAGTCTTGTCATACGCCACCCAGCAATATCTTTTTCGATCCATCCTAGTTCAGAAATTATCAAATTAAGCCTTTGGGAAGATACGTGAAAGTGTTTTCCAATACTAGTCGCATTAATAAGTCGATTTGGTGATCCATGATTTTCGTCTATTGAAATATTTTCGGGCCAAACTATATATTCTCCAAATTTTGTATGATTTCGAGTCTGACCACCTTTTTTTTTACCTAATTCGGTTAAAATCCATTTGTCATTTTTTCTATCAATCCAATTGAGTTTTTTTAGTTTTTCGAAAAGCTCACTTGATTTAATATCTAATTCATTAGCCAAGACTGTTGTTGAAATATATTCCATGGAATTTACTTTAATCCAAATGTATACTTTAAAACTTAAAATGCAGTATTTTGACAGGAATTAAAACAGATTGATAATCAGTGTTTTTTGTTCATTTGTTTGGTGAAAACTTGAGCCAATTAACGCTGTAATCTTTTAGGCTTATTACTACCTTAACCAAGGTATGAATCCTTCATAACGTTTAAATAAGGTGTTTAAGGTTCTGTATATTAAATACGAATTTCATTCTCAATAATTAAGCAGCGATACTTTGGGATTTTTTTAGCGTCCACTCTTTAATGTCATCTATTAATTTATAATAAAGTATTGTGAATCTAGGTGACGACATAGTGTATAGGTCCAATTTCTCCCACTCAACATAGAATTGTTCTAATATGCAATACAAATCGTCATCGGTTGCCTTTAGGAAAAGCAGGCAATCATCATAATTCAGTTTTGCATTTACGTTAGCCCTCACGGCAAAGAAATTGCCAATGAAGTGTTCTGCCGCTGTTTTCCACAGAATGGGATACTCCAAAGAAGTTTTAATCCATTGTATTTCCTTCAATGTACACACTGGAGTGTCAAACGTGTACAAAAAGTCTTTTAATCCAAAACCCATTTTTAAATAGATTGGTAAAAATTTCACGTGCTCTAATATATTACCAACGTAATCCAGCATTGCCCTCGGATAAACAGTTGCAAGTATATCGTCATTAATAAAGTCATATTTAAGTTTGCTTGTAATGCTAAATCCCATTTTCAAAAGCCAGATATGTAGCAGCTCATGCGTAAAAGAAGCTTTACACGGCCATTTTGAAACATAAATAATAGCCTTGTCACCTTCCGTATAAACAGAGTAATACTCTTCATTTGAAAATTCAATTAAAATTTCAAATTCCTTTGACACTTCCTCGTACAGGGCTCTATTCTTGTCGTTTAAATAGTCTGATAATATTGGCGTCTCCATATTATTTACCCAACCTTTCTTTTTGTTTTTGTAGAAACTCTTTATTTGCTGCGGAAACCACCGCAACATGCGATTCGTTATATTCCATTATTGCCAGGTACATTGGCTCCGTTTCTAAATCATCCACTTTTACATCAGGCTTGTCTGATTCGTTCAATTTATCTCTGTATGGCTGAAGTATGTATTGAAACACCTTGGCATGTCCAGAAACCTGCCACTCAAAATTTCTTAATAGATAACTGGTCGCCATCTTCATAAAATCTTCACCACCATTTTCTATAAGATGTACCTCGATGGTATATTTCTCTGCGCCCCTTGGATTAAGGGTCTTTTTATACTTATAGTAAAATAATCCTTTGAAATTTTTAACGTGAGTCTTAATAATATCCTCAGGATTAAATTTCACAGCTTCAACCTGCCCTTTATCATTAAATTGTAGTCTATCCAGGCTTGGGTTCTTTCTTATTACCCCTCTGGCAGTTTTCGCTGAAATTTCATTGGGTTGGTCTCCGTTATTTTTTACTCCAATCCAGTTTCTCAACTCATCTTCATGTTTACTTGCCTTATTATTACAGTCAAAACAACTAGGTACTTTTATACGCTGAATTTTGTATTCAGGCTCATAATCCGCAGAATGGTTTTGGGCAGGAACATGTTCACCATTTCTTTTTTCTTCTTCGGGGGTTAGTGGTTTCCCACAATCATAACAGGTATTCATCTTTATTTTATTTATTCATTTATTAATTCTGGTTCCATTTCAGGGCTTTTAACCCCTTTTTCAAATGGCTTTAATTTATCAGATACATTTTTATAGTTATTGTAGAGAAAATCACTGGTGTATTTGTAACAGTGCACCAGTTGTTCAATTATACTCATCACAGTGGGCACTTCAAGCATCTCTTCACCTGTTAAATCAGAAATATTGATTGTAGTTAAATTGTTAACGTTAATCGTAGCTTTAACAGGTTTCTCATCATCATTAAATGCGTACTGAATGTGGTGGTTCAGGCAATGATAATGTTTCATATCCTCTGCGTCTCCCATTTTGTGTTTACATATTGAATTAATGAAACAGAAAAGACTGTGTACATCAAACTGATGACCTTGAATTGACAAGGCCTTTCTGGTTTTCTTTGTATCGGGGTTATCAAGCAACTTATGTAGGTCAACAAAATCAACAAGGATTTCGGATACAATAAGAAAGAAAATAACGTAGTGCCTGTACAATCTGCTATTGTACTTAGGGGTTTTAAAAGTATAATCATCAAATCGATCATCACGCAACCAGTCGGTAATTAAAGTGTTTGATTCACCATATGAGCAATAGAGGCTATTGTGGCAATCTTCCGATGTATAATTATTCTGCCAGTGACATTCAAAACTATGCCTTACTACATCATTAACATGAAGTTTTCTATTGGTTTCTTTCAACCAGTACGCTAAGGCCTTTTTTCTTACCTGACCAAAGGTTGTTTTCGTTGTCTTCGTTTTCATAACGCATTTTGTTTTACCAGCCACGTTTAAGTGCACCATATTTTCCACGTTATATCACAAGCCGAAACCATGATAAACTTGGTTTAAATAAATTGATACTGATTTAAGGAGGCTCAATGCTCATTCAAAGGGCCAGCAAACCGAATCATTCTCCACAGGTGCAGCTCGCGCTGTACGCTTTAATAGACCAAATTTCGACAAAAAGTTGCCTTTATTTTCTGAAAAAAAATAACTAACAGACTGATGTTCATTGTCTATGATGAAAAATAATTGAGGCCCAAATAGATAGAGACTATTCCGTTTCTAAGGTAAAAACTCCGCACTTTCTAATCACTGCTAATTACTTTCCAATGCTTTCCAATGCTTTCTAATCACTGCTTGATTACTTTCCCAGTACTTTCTTCATGCTTTCCAATTGCGGTAAAAGCAAGTACTATTCAATTACCATGTAATTGAGTGGAATAAAGTAGAGTTAGAGATCAGTAGCGGTAAATTGTCGGAAAGACACAAAATTCCATGTTGCATTTTTGTTTTAAAAAAGCAAAATAAAGCCCCGCTACAAACAACCGGTTTAGATTACGATGACTTACGGCTCAAGAAGTTGAACAATGCTGTAAAAACATGTGCCAACTCATGCAGATACTCGCCAAACCCAAGTGTAGTACTACCAAAGCACACGTTAAGCACTCATGTAGCACTAATATAGTCCTATTGGAGTCCTCACCCGGCACTAATACAGATCTACCATAGTCCTAACACAGTATTCACATAGCATTCATTGAGGTAATTCAGAATAATGAATTTAACCAAATTGTAAAAAATGAAAAAGAATTAAAGAAAGTTTAAATTGTCGGCCAGTGTGGTTTTTTGAAGAATCAACTTTGCCTAAATAAATCAAATAACATGAAACACCCACCACTCAAAATTAGTGATATTCTTTCAAAAAAAGAATATGCATACTTCACACAAAAACAAGCACAGGAATTTATTGAAAGCATTAATATTCTATGTGAAATTATGTACTCAGCTATTAAACAAAATTTTTCACTTTTTAAAACTGAAGGGGCAAATTTGAATGCTCTAAAAGATTTAGTATATTTGGAAAAAGCAGCTTAAAAACATGGAAAACAGCACATTATTTAACCAGTTTGCCAAAGGGAAACAGCAAAAGAATATAAAGACAGGTAACTGTGTAATTTATACAAGGGTCTCAAGCAAAGAGCAGGCAGATACCAATATGAGTTTGGTTACGCAAAAAAAAGCATGTGAAACATTTGCTCAAAAACAAAACTATATCATTAAGGGGATTTTTGGTGGTACTTATGAAAGTGCCAAAAATGATGAGAGAAAGGAATTTAACCGGATGCTTTCTTTTGTAAAAAAGAGCAAGGAAAAAATCTCGTATATAATAGTGTATAGTGTTGACCGCTTTTCAAGATCAGGAGCCAATGCCATTTATATTAAAGAGCAGCTAAAGGAGCAAGGCATAAGACTACAAGCGGTAACACAACTCACAGATGAATCATCAAGCGGTGATTTACAACAAAACATTCAATTTATCTTTTCAGCTTATGATAATCAGGTAAGGCGTGAAAAGTGCATGAATGGGATGAGAGAAGCACTTCTAAGAGGTGAATGGACACACAACACACCATTGGGTTATGATAACCTTAAGGTCAATGGAAAGAGAAAACTGGCAATAAATGCAACCGGCAAATTATTAAAAAAGGCATTCTTTTGGAAAGCTTATGAAAAAGTAAGCAATGAGGAAATAATACAGAGACTTGAAAAACTTGGGTGTAAACTCCCGCATCAAACTCTTTCAGGGATTTTAAGAAACACTTTTTACTGTGGTCTACTTTCACATAATATATTGGAGGGAAAAGTGGTCAAGGGTAATCATGAAGCTTTAATAAGTCCTGATCTATTTCTAAAAGTCCATAACATAAGCAACCAAAAACACCAGTTTGGCTACAAGATAAAAACTGAAAATGACTATTTGCCGTTGAAGAACTTTTTAAAGTGTGACCATTGCAATGGGAATGTACCGGGTTATATGGTAAAGAAAAAGAAAATTTGGTACTACAAATGTCGAATCAAGGGCTGTAAAAACAATAAGAGTGCAATTGAACTGCACAAGAGGTTTGAAAATTGGTTAACCTATTTTAATGTTACAAATGAAACAACCTTAGACTTTATT
The DNA here is from genome assembly GCA_035299065.1 of Flavobacteriales bacterium. Lineage (GTDB taxonomy): Bacteria > Bacteroidota > Bacteroidia > Flavobacteriales_D > UBA2798 > DASPJQ01. Next base: position 12,738 of record DATGXI010000156.1, on the reverse strand, counting down.
AAAACTCATTTTAAATATGTGTATGAAAAGAACAATGAAGAAATGGATGACAACAAGTCAGTAATTGAAAGCAAAATAGCTGAACTTGACCATAAAATCAAAAGGCTTGAAGTAAGGTATATAGAGGAAGAGTTAACCAAGGATATGTTCAGCAAATACAAGGCGCAATTTGATGCTGAAAGAGACAATTTACACAAGGAATTAGCTAACTTTAAAAGTGAAGTGTCGAACCTTGACAAATGTTTAGATAAAATACTTGAATACTCTCGGAACTTACAGGTTTTGTGGACTTCCAGTGATTATAATGGACGAGTAAAACTGCAATACATGATTTTTCCAAAGGGAATTCATTACAACAAGAAAACTGATCAGTGTCGAACCGAACAAATCAGTTTTACATGGGGGCTAATAGCCTTATTTAAACAGAATTCTGAGGGTTTAAAAACCGGCATAGGTGATTTGAGTATCACCTATGCCGAGTTGGTGGTCTCACCAGGAATCGAACCTGGATCTAAAGTTTAGGAAACTTCTATTCTATCCGTTGAACTATGAGACCAATATTTTAAAGACCGTTTTCTAATTTGTTGCCTCTTTTGTTGTTAAACACATGACACCAGTAGAACAGTGGCAAAAATACAAAAAAATAGGACGCTTACAGGCAGGGTAACAGGAAAGGAAGGATCTGGCTCAAAAACAAACACGGATTAGCTTTTCAACATCAGTTTTTCTCTTGGTTTTTGCCTAATATACTGATATGTAGGTGTCTATTTAGAAAAGTTAAAGTCAGTTTGATCCGCTATAACTTTTTAAGTCGCCCTGGTTAAATTAGCTTTACATTTAAATACACCCTAAAATTGTATTTAAACGCAAACACTATGAACGTAGTATTGACAGGGGCCACCGGCTTTTTGGGATATAGAACACTTGAACGCCTTGTTGAATTGCAAGAGGTGAGTTCCATTACCGCTGTTGGCCGTACCATTAAACCTACGCATCATATAAAACATGAAAAAGTAAATTATGTTATGGGCGATTTGAGCAATGCCCATTTTGTAAATGAAGTTGTAAAAGGTGCTGATGTTATTATTCACGCTGCCGCACTATCATCGCCCTGGGGGAAAACAGCCGATTTTAAAAACGCGAATGTAGTTTCACAACAACATTTAATTCAGGCAGCAAAGGAATACGGAGTTAAAAAATACATTTACATTTCTACCCCAAGTTTATATTTTGAATTAAAAGACAAGCTGAACATTAAAGAGTCAGATCAACTGCCAAAAAAATTCATCAATGCCTATGCGGCCACAAAACGTGAAGCCGAAATTTTGCTGCAGTCTTCAGGCATTCCATTTGTTGGGTTGCGTCCGCGTGCCCTCATTGGCCGTGGCGATACGGTTATTATGCCAAGGCTCATAAGGGCATTTGACGAAGGAAAATTAAAAGTTATTGGAAATGGTAAAAATATAGTTGACCTAACTTCGGTTGCCAACGTGGTTGATGCCATTTTGCTTGGGTTAAAGGCCGAAGGCAATGCACTCAATCAATTGTACAATATCTCCAACGGTGAACCTGTTTTGCTTTGGGAAAAGGTTGACCTTGTTTTGAGTAAACTCGGAAAAACATTGCCAACAAAAAAAGTTCCGTTCTGGCTGGTGAAAAAAGTAGCCGGATTCATGGAATTTAAATCGCGCATTACAAACCAGGAAGAACCCGCGCTTACTGTTTACGGAGTAGGCACATTAACCAAATCGTTTACCATGGATATTACCAAGGCAAAAACACTGTTGGGTTATGTTCCGCGTGTGAGTACCGATGAGGCGGTTGAAGAATTTGTGAATTGGTATAAAACAACACAGGCATGAAAACAACCCGGTTATATTTAAATTACGCAGGCCATTGTGTGGCAAAGGAAAGCCATGCCATTCGCGGTGGACGCAACCTGAAAATTAAATTTCATGCTTTGTGGGGACTCATTGAACACCCAACCGAAGGGTATATTTTATTTGACACAGGATATGCACAACGTTTTTTTGAATGTACAAAACGTTTCCCCAATAAAATATATGCAATGATTACAAGGGTTGATATTAAACCTGAAGATGAAATTGTGTCGCAATTAAAAAAGGCCGGAATTGAGCCTTCGCAAATTAAAAAAATCATTCTTTCGCATTTTCATGGTGATCATGTGTGCGGTTTAAAGGATTTTCCAAACGCCACTATATACACGTCAAAAATTGCCTATGACTATACGATGAAACTGGGTAGTTTTTTTGCTTTTTCAAAGGGCGTGCTCAAAAAGCTTTTGCCTGCTGACATTGATAAACGGGTTGTTTTTATTGAAAACAGCAAACAGGTTCCAGATGAAATTTTTGAAAAAAAGTATGACTTATTTGGCGATGAATCTGTTTACGTATATGAATTACCCGGCCATGCACGCGGGCAGGTAGGTATACAGGTAAAAACTGAGAAACAAAATTACTTTTTAATTGCAGATGCCTGTTGGATGAAAAAATCATTCGAAGAAAATATTTTACCCAAATCAATGGTTCGGCTATTTTTTGACTCGTGGAGTGATTTTAAACACAGTCTTGATAAAGTGCACCGTTATCACAAAGCAAATCCCCATGTAATGATTGTACCAACGCATTGTTCTGAGACTACTGATAAACTTGTAAATACCCGTTTTTCGCTTGGCCAACTTTAAATTACATATAATAGGCAAACTTTTGTCCCTGAAGTGGAATAAAGTGGTGTATAAAAACCGCATGCATTCACTCCAGGCAAAAAAATGGAAACGAATGCAACGGGTATTAAAACAATCGCCCTTTTACAAAAATATGGTACAGGCAGAAACTCCTTTTTCAGCTTATCCTGTTATGAACAAGGCGCTGCACATGGGAAATTTTGATTCCATCAATACGGTTGGCCTAAAGCGTGACATTGCGCAGGAAGTTGCTGTGAAAGCCGAAAATTCAAGGGATTTTTCGCCCACAATAAATAATGTAACAGTAGGATTGTCATCGGGCACAAGTGGTAACCGCGGTATTTTTATTGCCTCAGAAATTGAACGTGCACATTGGGTAGCAGCCGTGCTGGACAAAGTTTTAGGCTTCTCGTTTAAAAAAAGGAGTATTGCATTTTTTCTGCGGGCCAACAGCAACCTGTATGAATCGGTGAAATCAAAATTATTGCGCTTTGAATTTTTTGATTTAATGAAGGACCTTGATGAACACATTGAAAGGCTAAACAAATTAAATCCGAATATTCTTGTTGCTCAACCAAGCATGTTGCTGGAACTGGCCAACCGGGTAAAACTTGGTAACCTAAGTATTTCTCCCGATAAAATAGTTTCAGTGGCCGAGGTGTTGTATCCCGAAGATAAAAAAATTCTTGAAAGCGTTTTTGGACAAACCATTCACCAGGTGTATCAATGCACCGAAGGTTTTCTTGCGTCCACCTGCGAATACGGAACACTTCATTTTCACGAAGATTTTTTGATCATTGAAAAAAAATACCTGGATGATGAAAAATTAAGGTTCCATCCCATAATAACCGACCTGGAACGTTCCTCGCAACCATTTATACGGTATGAATTAAATGACATTGTTCATGAAAAAAGGAACTGTGCATGTAAAAGCAAAATGACCGGAATTGAAAAAATTGAAGGCCGTTCAGACGATATGCTGGAATTTATGGCAACCAATGGTCAACCCGTAAAAATATTCCCTGATTTTTTCAGGAGAGCAATTATACTGGCTTCAGATGGGATCAATGATTATTGCCTTATTCAAACTTCAACGGATAATTTGTCACTTTATACAAGCGGTTCTAATACCGAGTTTGAAGCGGCAAAAATCCAAATTCAACAACTTTTGAAAACGTATAAAGTTGAGCGCATAGCCATTAACAGAATATTTACAAACGAACTCATCAAAGGAAATAAATTAAGGAGGATAAGAAATGCTAACAGGTAAACCCGTAAAAATAGTTTCAACCGGAAGGTATCTTCCCCAAAAAGTGCATTCCAGTGAAGTTGAGAAAAAACTGGGAATTCCACAGGGCTGGACCAATAAATATGTTGGCGTGGATGAACGCTATCATGTAACATTTGAGTGCAACGGTTACATGGGAGCCCGTGCGGCCGAACATGCTCTTGAAAAAGCCAACATGCAACTGAAAGACATTGATTTAATTATTTCAGCAGGTGGATCATACGACTATCCGATTCCAAACCAGGCCAGCGTCATAAAAAATGAAATGAAAGATGGGCAGGATGTTCATGTGGCAACCATTGACATTGACAGTACGTGTCTTAGTTTTGTGGCTGCATTTGATGTTGCTTCAAAGTTGCTGGACGGAGGTGCCATGAAAAATATACTTATTATTTCATCGGAAATTTCATCGCACTGCCTCAATCCCGCTAACTGGGAAACCAGTACCTTATTTGGTGATGCAGCCGTAGCCGCTATCCTGCAGTTTGATACAAGCGGAGAATCGTTGTTCATCAAAGGCGGTCAAAGAACATGGTCAAAAGGACTATTTGATACCATGATTAAAGGCGGAGGGGTTAAACATTTATTCAAAAACATTCCCTATGACCCTGAAACATATTCATTCAAGATGAATGGAAAACAACTCCTGCGTATGGCAAAAAGTAAAATACCTGAATTTATGGATTGGTTTTACAAAGATCTTCCCATTGATTTTGAAACCACACCCATCATCATTCCGCACCAGGCATCAAAAATGGGCATGACCATAATCGAAGGGTTGTACAAGTTGAAAGAAGGGCAATTAAAATCAACACTCAGTAAATATGGAAACTGCATTGCTGCCTCCATTCCCTTAACCTTGCATGAGTGTATTGAATCAGGCGAAATAAAGCGCGGTGATGTGTGTCTGTTAAGCGGAACCTCGGCCGGATTTTCGATTGGTGCGGCATTAATCAAATACTAAATGGACATTAAATTAATATATCATCTTATTGCAGGCGCATTTTCCCTGAAAAAAGGAAATATGCGCTTTTTTAGCATAAGAAGAATATTGGTTGTGCTTGTACTTTTTCCTGTATTTGTGCTGATTTTAATCACTAACAGGATATTCTTATTGCTGGACTATATACTGGTTCCTTTTTTTTGCTTTCAAAAAATAAAGTCACCGGTATTCATTGTTGCTGCCCCGCGCAGTGGCACTACTTTTCTTTACCATTCGCTTGCCAAATACACCAATACGTTTACCTGTTTTAAGCTGTGGGAAATTGTGTTTGCTCCATCGGTTATTCAAAAATGTATTTTACTTGGCATAAAAAGGATAGATTCATTTATTGGCTCGCCATTAAAAAAACTGGTTTTGTTTGTGGAGTCACTACTTGTGGGTAACCTGAAAACGGTGCACTTGCTGGGACTGAATTTGCCTGAAGAAGATGAAGGGTTGCTTCTTTGGAGCCTTTCATCCATCTACCTGAATTTTTTCTACCCCGATTCTACTTTTTTTGATAAGTATCTATATTTTGATAAGGAATTACCTACATGGAGGCGAAAATGGATCATGCGTTCATACCGTAATTACCTTAAGCGCCACAATTTTGTTTTTAACCGAAAAGGAACCTGGCGATTTCTTTCAAAGAATCCATTAATGATGTGTAAACTGGTTTCGCTTAAGGAACAATTTCCTGATGCCATAATCCTCAACATTAATCGGTGTCCCTCTGAAACAATTCCATCAACCATAGCCCTTAACAATACATTGTACGGTTTATTTACCTCAATTGCGCCTACCGTTGAAGTGAATGATAAAACAAAAAAGATATTGATTGACTGGTACAGGATGGCTGATGAAGCACTGGCAATCCATTATAAAGAAAAGCACTTGAAAATTGATTTTTACCAATTGGTGCAAAACAATCAGGCCACGCTTAATGAAATCAGGTTATTTTTGGGAATGAATGAATTTGAGCCCTTGTTGAAAGAAAGTGAAGTAAAACACCAGCGTAGTAAAAATAAATACGAACCACTTATGGAACCTGAGCTGGCGGAAATTATGTTACAGATGCCTTTTATGAAACCTTATACCAGAAAATGAGGGAATGGAATTAATTGAAAGAAAAATAAAGGTAAATGGTCTTGAGCTGCACTTTGTTGAGGCGGGTGAGGGAGAGGTTATGATTTTTATGCACAACGGTGGTGGGTTTTGGCAGTCATGGGAGCACCAATTGAATTATTTCAAAGCTACCCACAAGGTAATTGGACTTGATTGGCCAGGTTTTGGAGAATCAGAATTACCGCAGGGTATGTTAACACTTGATTTGCTTACCGAAACATTGAAACGCTTTATTGAGATAAGGGGTTTTGAAAAAGTTATCCTGGTGGGAAATTGTATTGGCGCCTCGGCAGCGTTGAAGTATACAATTGAAAATCCGCTTAGGGTAAAAAAGTTGGTTGTGATGAATGTTTGCCCTGGCGATCACATTTTTCCACCTTTTATTTTCAGGAAATGGATCCCAAAAGTGCATAAAAAGCCCCGCTTGCAAAAGCGGCTAAGTTCATTGGCAAAATTTATTGTTTCCAAAACTCCTGCCAAGCGACAATTCCCTAAAATACTTTTTGCAAAAAGACCCGACAGGAGCACTGCGTTGTGGAAAAAATACGAAATAAAGTTTAAAACCGAAAACCAAACAACCTCTCGGTTGAACCTGTTTTTTTCGGCACACACATATAATTTGTTAAAGTATTTGCCGAAAGAAAATATACCGCCAATGCTGTTGGTTTGGGGAAAAGAGAACGCAGTAACAAAGTATAAAACCGATGGTTTGTACCACGTTGCGAAACTCAAGCCTGAAAAATTTGTTTTGATAGATAAAGGAGGACATTTATTTATGTATGAAAAACCTGATGAAGTAAATGCATTAATTGTAAATTATATTTCAAATTAATTCAAAATGGTAATTATTTTAATAGTTTTTTGTGTTTTTTATACCATTGGCATTATTTGGGAAGTGCGCCACAGTATGAAACACAACCTTCATCTGTACGATGTAAAGGATTCTGCCATGAATCTCTCTCTGGGAATTGCTGTTGTTGCCATACGCTTTGTATTTGGCGGAACCTGGTTGTTGATTTGGTTATGGGTTTCCCGGTTCGCCATTTTTAAAATTGAGGAAACATATTTAGCCTGGCTGTTCCTGTTTTTCCTCCATGAATTTGTATATTACTGGATGCACCGGTTAAGCCACAACGTGCGAATACTTTGGGCGGTTCATGTAAATCATCACTCATCACAATTACTGAATTTTACCACTGCAGCACGCATGCCGGTATTGATGTTTCTTGTGATGATGGTTTTTTGGTCTCCTTTAATCCTTATTGGGTTTAATCCATTTATGGTATTTGCTGTTTCAAACGTGAGTTTTGTATTTGCTGTTTTTCAGCATTCGCAGGTAATTGGTAAAATTCCCTTGCTTGAATATATTTTTGTTACGCCAACTCACCACCGTTTGCATCATGCGTCAAATGAAAACTACATTAACCATAACTACGGTTCGGTGTTAATTATATTTGACCGCATGTTTGGAACATTTAAAGAGGTAAGGGAAGAAGAGCCTATTAAATATGGAATTCGCAACAATATCAACACGAACAATCCAGTTAAAGTGATTTTTCACGAATGGGAAGACATGTTTAAGCGTAAAAAAAAGGGTGCCAATGAAAAAGAACACTGATTATGAAATGGCTTTACGGGTCTTAAAACCGTTTTGCCAAAAAGAAATCAAGAAAGCAAACTGGCAGATATGTTCAGCCCTGGTGTTTTTTTGGTCTTCTTTGTGCGTAGGATTCTTGTTTTATGAAACCCATCCATTTCTGCTATTTATTACCATCCCGGTATCCATGGTTTTTATGTGCAGGAGTTATGTGATTTTGCACGACTGCGGTCATAAAAGTTTTTACCGCAGCAATTTCTGGAACAACGTTGGCGGCAGCTTGGTGGGCCTTGGAATAATGATTCCACACCATATGTGGCGATACCTTCACAATAGCCATCACATGCACGTTGGTAATCTTGATAAACGCGATATAAATCCCGAAATTTGGACAATGACCGTTAAGGAATATGCCATCGCCTCTAACTTCAAAAAAATTGTGTATAGGTTTGTTCGTTCGCGCTGTTCACGTTTTCTTATTTTTCCAACAGTGTTTTTTGGTGTTCTGGTGAGGCTTGTGCACCCAAAATTTGATTGGCGAGCCAATGTTTCGGTAATTGTATACGATGTTATTTATGTAGTTGCGTTTTGGTTTTTGTTTGCCCGGTTTGGCTTTTGGCCTGTTTTTGTTGTGTATTTTATTCCCTTGTTTATTTTTTGTTCAATTGTTTCTTATGTTTTTTATGCGCAGCACCAGTTTGAAGATACGTATTGGGAGCGAAATGAAAACTGGACCTATGAAGCAGCAACGTTTCAAGGATCAACATATTTATTGGCGCCTGGGTGGTTTAACTGGCTTTCAGGAAACGTGGTTTATCACAACATTCACCATTTGATATCAACCATCCCAAATTATCGTTTAAAAGAAGCCCAGGAAGCCCTTGAAGAAATAGTAGATTTTAAACCGATTTCAATTTTTAGTGTTTGGTCCCTTCTTGGCTTAAAGCTGTGGGATGAAAATAAAAAAAAGCTGGTTTCGTTTAAGGAAGCAAAAGCAACACTTTAAGTGTTTGATCGGGTTTCGGCCCAAGCTTTGTTATACGAAATCCCGCTTTCTGTTGTTTCGTTAAATTTCCTTTAAAAATCACAACCTGATTTTTATAAGCCATTTTGACAAGGATTTTCTTTTCTTTTTCAGAGGTTTGTATTACTAATCAACCAACTGTCTTTTGCGCACATGTTTTGCAGTCATTATTCTAAAAATGGCTATGAACTATCATGACTATAAAGAATGCATTGAGGCTTGTTTAAATTGTGCAGCTGTTTGTCACCATTGCGCCAGCATGGATCAAAAGGAAATTGGAAACATGAAAAAATGCACGCAACTGGCTATGGAATGTGCATCAATTTGTACAGCTGCCGCAACCCTTATGAGCCTTGGCAGCAGTAAGGTTCGTGAAATTTGTAAGCTGTGTGCCGATATGTGTGATAAATGTGCAAATGAATGTGAACGGCATGACAATGACCATTGCAAGGAGTGCGCCATCGCCTGCCGTAATTGTGCCGCTATTTGCAGAAACATGTAAAAAATAAAAATTATTTAAAAGAAATGCTTACTGCAATAAAAGGACTAAACTGTGTGATTGATTTGATAAAAAAATAATTGTTATGACTAAGACTGTATTAGTGCCGACCGATTTTTCTGACATTGCAACAAACAGTATGAATTATGCCCTTGAGTGGGCCAGGCACGAGAACGCAAAAGTAATTTTGTTGCATGTGTTTGACGCTGTTTTTGTAATGCCGGGTGTGCTTGAAGAAATTACAGCTCAGCAGATTATTTCTAACCAGGAATCGGCCAAAAAGAGGCTGGAGGAAATTTATACCGACATTATTGAAATAAAAAAAGTAGCGTGTGAACAGGTGGCTTTATTTGGATCACCTGTAGAAACCATACTGGAAGTTGCCGAGGAAAAACAAGCTGACCTGATTATTATGGGAACGCACGGTGCAAACGGTTTCCTGGAACGCCTTTTAGGAAGCACCACCACCAAGGTAATTGAACATGCTAAATGCCCGGTTATGGTTGTACCGGAAGAGGCGCAGTATGGTGAAATTAAAAAAATTACCTATGCCACCGATTACCACGCGCACGACATGGAGGCGTTAAAAACTGTAGCGGCAATTGCAAAGTCATTTAATGCGCGCCTGAATTTAATTCACATACATGTAGGTGATTTTGCCGCAACGCAAATGATTTTAAAAGATTTTGCAGAAAAAACAGTAGCCTCAACCGGTTATGCCAACATAGGTTTCCAGTTAATTTCGGGTAATGACGTTGAAAAAGAACTCGAAAACTACATGGATGCACGTGAAACAGATATAATGGTAATGTCAACACACCAACGCAATATTTTTGACAGGTTGTTTGGCAAAAGCATGACAAAACGCATAACGTTTCACACTCACATTCCTTTGTTGGTATTTCATCATCGGTTAAACCCAATTATTTTCTAAATTTATTCGATGGCTACGTTTTCGGAAATTATAAACTCAGATAAACCCGTGCTGGTTGATTTCTATGCCACCTGGTGCGGACCCTGTAAAACAATGAGCCCATTGTTGGATGAATTGAAATCAATGGTGGGTGAGAAAGCAACAATACTTAAAATTGACGTTGATAAAAATCCGGCTGCCGCACAGGCCTACCAGGTGCAGGGTGTACCAACCTTGATCTTGTTCAAAAAGGGTAAATTACTTTGGCGCCAGTCAGGAGTAGTGGCTCCTGCCCAACTAAAACGCCTTATTGAACAACATTCGTAACAGTTTTTTAAAGGCTTTTAACATTCTTTTATTTTTCGCGAAAAATTTTTCGTATATTTGGCTTGCCTATGAAATTTTTAGCTTACATCTTGTTAACCGGTTTTACGTTTATGCATGCAAGGTGTATACTTCCCCAATTTTCATTTGCCTGTGAAGCTGAAAAGGTGGAAACCGGGTGCAGTGAAAATCTGTGCTGTTCAAAAAGCACGTGCGGTGAACCGGTAAATGATTGTGAAAAAGAAGAGAAAAAACAGTGCAATGACCAAAAGGGTTGTGATCCCGCTACTTGTTGCATATGTTGTTTTGCTCTCATAGTTGAACCGGCAAGGTTTATTGATGCTGGTTTTATTGAAAAAAAGGAATTGTTGCCGCACTACGAAAACAATTTTATCTCATCGTATATTTCTACTTCTTGGAATCCGCCCGAAATGGTTTGATTTTCTAAATTTTTTAATTCGAATTTTTAAACCATTTAATAAGTTAATATGAAAAAACTAATTGGAATGGGTGTATTGGCCATTATGTTAATGGCTACCAGCCCAGCTTTTGCCGGTGGTAAAGGCGAAAAAACAAAAAAAGACAAATGCACCAAGGCAAAAACGTGCACACAAAAGCCGTGTGACAAGCCATGTGAGCCTTCAAAATGCACAAGCATGTGTCCGCCATGCTGTAAGCACTAATATTCTCCAGTGGAAAAGCCCATCACCAAAAGTGATGGGTTTTTTTATTACCTTTAATACAGTTATGAAAAAACTTCTATTGCTTGCCTTTTTATTGGGCGCTTTGAATTTACCAGCGCAAATATCATGGTATGGTCCCCTTACTGTTGTTACGGGATCTACGTATGGTAATCTTTATCCGCGGTTAAACCTTGTTACGGGAAGTAAACCGCTTATTACCTGGGGTAAATCGTCAGGAGAAGTTTTTTCCTCGGTATTGAGCACGTCAGTGTTTAGCACTCCGGTTCAAATAAGCCCGGCAGGTGTTGCAGGTTATATACAAACATGGACAGGGCCTGAAACCGCGAGTTCAGGAGACACGGTTTACACAGCGTGGAGTACTTCACCAGCGGGAACAGGAAAAATTTACATGGTACGTTCAGTTGATGCGGGAACAACGTTCAGCGATACGGTTCGTGTTGAAGATATTGATACCAATTATGGCTGGATTCCATCCATTGCTGTTTTGCCAGGCGGAAATCCTATAGTTAGTTATATGCGTCATGATGCCGGTTATGATTCGGTTGACTACGTAACAAAAAAATCGTTGGATGGGGGATTGACATTTCAGCCCGTTGTAAACGCATCGGCCATGTCGCCCGGTGTTGTGTGTGATTGTTGCCCTTCATCCATTGTTTCAAGGGGAAATAATGTAGTGCAAATTTTCAGAAATGCAGGCAGCAATATACGAACCATGTATGGGGCTTTTTCGTCTGATGAAGGCACTTCGTTTACGGCCGTGAATGAAATTGATTTGACAGGATGGACAACAGGAGTGTGTCCATCAAGCGGGCCTTCAGGAGTAATTGTTGGCGACAGTTTGATTTATGTTTGGATGAGCAAGGCAGGCGGACCAACGCGTATATATATGGGAACCGTGAATATTTATGACCAGCAAATAGGCATTAATCGCCAGGTTTTTCCAACCACAAGCGGAACACAAAATTTTCCGGTTATTGCAGCAAAAGGCGATACAGTTGTAGTTGTTTGGGAGCACAATTCAGCAGGAGTTACTGATATTTCTTTGTCGTATTCTTTAACAGGAGCAGCCGGGATTGGAAACGTGGTGGACACCCTTACAAATACAATGGCAGGAAATCAAACACGTCCTGACATAGCTTTTAATAACCGTAAATTTCATGTTAGCTTTAGCGATGCAAGCGGTACAGCTGTGAAATACCTTGAAGGTATTATTGGATCGGAGGTTGGCATAATCAGTGCAGAAACGACTATGCAAGCCAACCTGGTGCATGCATTTTATACCGAAGCCGAGGGCCTGGTGGTAACTGTTGAATCACCCATTGAACAGGAAATAACATTGGTGGTTTTTGATGCTTCAGGAAGGAATTTAAAAAACAAAACGGTAATGGTTATGCCTGGCAGGGGAACTTACTATTTGCAAGGCACGGTTAATACGGGTACCTTGTATGTTAAGATGATTACTGCAGACGGAAAAAGCAGTAAAACAGCAAGCGTTGTGATAACAAAATAATTTTAGCGCTTTTTAGCATCAGCATTTTTATGACTTCACATTTGAAAAAACATAAAACACTTCGCGGG
>DATGXI010000155.1:0-45817 GCA_035299065.1 Flavobacteriales bacterium | reverse complement strand
TCCACTCGTTTTGCAAATCAATCAATTGTTTGGTTGCATTTTCCCAGTCTTTGGGCGAGTTGTGTGATTTACTGATGGCTTTTGCTTTTTCAATCAATGCTTTTTTAGCATCAAGTGCCTGCACTTGTACCTGGCGTTTTTCTTCGTAATGCGATTTTAACTTCCCTTGTATTTCCTGAACCGATGCCCAGTAACGTACGCGAAACTCTTCCCAGTTCTCTTTTGGCACAGCACCTGTATCGTCCCATTCACGCTGAAGGTTCCTTAACGCGGTGTCAAGTTCCTTCATGTTTGTTTTTTCTTTCAGGGCGTCAATACGGGTAATGATATCATTTTTAAGCGCAATATTTTTCTTCAGATCATTCTCGCGAAGTTCCTTGTAAATATTCATGTTGTAATGGAACAATTCAACAAGACGGCTGTATTCATTTTGCACATCCTGTTGTTTTTCCTGTGGAACGTTACCAATGTTGCGCCAAACTTCCTTTAATTCATTGAAACGGAAATACGCTTTTGAAATGTTTTCTTCTTCACTGATGAGGCGTGTGAGTTCATCCACCACATCTTTTTTCTTTTTGTAGTTGTCCTGCTCAATGTTGTCGCGGTCCTGCCTGTTTTTTTCCAAACGCTCACGGTAAATTTTCACCGACTCCTTGATCTTTTCAATATGATCATCATCGGCATAGTCAACTTCGCCTTCACTTTCGGTTTCGGTGCGCGCGGGCCTGCGATCAAGTAAATTGTAAAATTCACGTGTTAAATCGCCTGCTTCCTGCTTGATCTCTTCAAGGTTCTCATTCTGCAGCAAGGCTTCAAATCGTTCTCGTACTTCGCTAAAATTCATTTTCAGTTTAATGGGACACAAAAATAAAAATAAATGAGCACAAAATTCAATTCTACGCAATCTGATTATCAGTGGCTTAGTAAATTTTTATTCACGAATGAGCCTTGTTGTTAAAAATAGTAAACAGGTTTCCACCGCATCAAAATTCTTTTAACTTTGCATTACAAAGTACTTTTATGGAAGACTATAAAGACCAGTTGGTTCATTTGAAAGAGATGCGTTCAATTATGGAGCGCTCCAATAAATTTTTATCACTGAGTGGATTGTCGGGCATACTGTGCGGCACCTATGCACTGGTTGCAGCTGGAATTGCCTATTATTTTTTGTATGTATATCCATCACTGCAGGATTTTACATTAATTGACCAGGTTGATATGGAAGGAAACCGTTTTACCGAAGCCTATGCAACTGTAGTGGCTATGTATTCCAATATTGAATTTTATCTTATCCTCTTAGGAAGTGTAACGTTGCTGCTTTCCATTGGCACCGCGTTGCTGCTCTCAAAACGCAAAGCCAAAAAACAGGACGAAACATTGTGGAATCCTTCCTTTAAGATCATGCTTACACATTTGCTTATACCGTTAATCAGCGGTGGACTTTTCGGGTTGATTTGCATATACAAAGGATGGCTGGTTGTAATTGCTCCCATTACCCTTATTTTTTACGGCCTTGCTTTGGTTAGTGCAGCCAAGTTTACATTTGGCGAAATTCTGTACCTTGGTGTTTTACAAGTTTTGCTTGGTTTAACCTGTATGTTTTTTTTAGGATACAGTTTGTTTTTCTGGGCATTTGGATTTGGTGTTTTACATATAATATACGGGTTGGTTATTCATCGAAAATATGAACGAACCTGAAGATTGAGCGATGGATTTTATAAAGAAATTAAATAAAGCATTTGACAGCAGGTTGCGTTTGGGCATCATGTCAATTTTAGCAGCAAACGACTGGGTTGAATTCAGCCGGCTAAAGGAGTTGCTTGACGTGACCGATGGGAACCTGGCCAGCCACATTACTGCACTTGAAAAACATGAATACATTGATGTAAAAAAACAATTCGTTGGAAAAAAACCTCAAACAACGTATAAAATTACCCGTGCGGGTAAAAAAGCATTTGCCGAACATTTAGATGCACTTGAAAAGCTGATTAAAAACACCTGATTTTTTTTATACATATACTTTGTAATTCAAAGTACTTTTAAAATGGAAAGCGAAATAGAAAATACAACAACTACCAGGCGAAACTATAGCGGTTGCCTTTATGCTGCTTCTTTTATGTTAATTGCCTTCACTTTTATTTTTCTTTATGAGTTGGATCATTTGTTTGATGGAAAATGGGAAGAAAACGGTGAAATTGAATTTGTAAATAAAAAAAATGCAAGTCTATTGATTTTGCAACAATCTTATTTATCAGGTGCGTGGGACAATGGGAAATCCTACCGATTTGTAAAAAAAAACATGCTTTCGGGCGAAATCGAATCCGTTGACACCAGTAAAATAGATAGCTCCGAATGGATACACATGAAGGTACCTGGTTGTATATCTAATTTAAATTCCGGTTTCTGTTTTCCGGACGAATCTTTTCAAAAAAGCTTTAAAATTCTTCAAAGCACATCGTCTCCCATCTTTAAACTAAAACACCAAAAATATTTTAAAGAATTCGTGATTCCCTTAGCTGAACTTCCGGTCATCTTTAAAAATTTCACAACCTATTGTGACAATACCTTTTGCCAAAAATTTAAAACATACATTTTACGCAATGGTGATGAATTGATACTTCAAACCATGAATAACGATTTTACCACTATTGACTCACAAGTAATCATGAAGAAATTTTATGCAAGCGATTATGTGTTTCATGCATATACAACCTTCGTTTCAACAAATCAATTCTTGCTTGTTAAAAACTACAAAACCTTTAAAGTTGATGCAGATTGTCTTCCCAAAAAACACACTGTTGAAGAAATAGATATTATCAATTATTACGAAATAACCGAAGACGGTCATATTGCTAAAAAAGACCTTGGTCCATATGGCGCGATTTACTTGTACCCTAAATTAACTATATAGTTTATTATGAAAAACAAAATCCTTCTTGTATTACCAGCCACGGCTGCCTACAGCTACCTGTTTTACATGCAAACCCCTGGAATGAACCATGCTGTTTTTGGGCTGGTGATTACCGTATTTTTTGCATTAACAGATCTTTCGCTCCTAAAAAATAAAACATGGCTTGCCGCAGCCGCAAGTGCCATTGCCTGCGGCATTCTCATTGGCGTTAATGGCACCGAATTAAATTTTGTCATGCATTTCATCAGCATCATGGTTTTATCTTATGTTACCATCAACGCCAAAATTTCGGTCCTTACGGGAATAGCGTATTCCGGAATTTCAACCATAGGCGGGTTCATGGTGGGTGTTTTCAGCAAACTGGCTAATTATGCAACTACCAGCCCGGCACAAACACCGGTCAAAGAAAAAAAATTTCAATGGTACTATTTCTTGTTACCTCTTTTTATACTTATCCTGTTTATTATCCTTTACCGTGAATCAAGCGCTGGATTCAGGAAATTAACTGATCTTATTGACTTAAGTTTTATTTCAGGTCCATGGTTCTTTTTTACCTTCAGTGGGTTTGTTTTCCTTTATGGACTTTTCATACGGCCCAAAGAGCTTCAGTTTTTTGAAGAAGAAGCCGGCTTGTCAAATGAAATTGAAGGTGCGCCCACATGGAAAACAAATGGTTTTTTCAAAACAGGGCTAATTCTATTCATCATGCTTGATGCACTACTTACTCTTGTAAATGTTTCCGATATTATCTATTTATCGCTTTACGAGGGACAGGACAAAGGAATGACTTATGCTGAACTTATTCACCAGGGTATTGGTGCACTTATTGTTTCACTGGTTCTTGCTGTCACGTTTATTATGCTTTGGTTTAATCAAAAAAACACCGATCCCCAGCTTAAACGTGTTTTAACCATTGCCGCAATTGCCTGGATAGTGCTAAACCTTGTTCTTATAGGAACCAATATATGGAAAAACACCCTTTATATAAATGCCCATGGGTTAACCTACAAACGCATTGGCGTGTATTTTTTTCTATTCCTGGCATTGCTAACGCTGGGTTTTTGTGGCTACAAAATAAAAACCAATAAAAACAATGTATTCCTCTACCGCAGGTTTGGCATTGTTATTTTTTGCCTGACATTTATTTTTAATTGCTTTCATTGGGACAAAATAGTTACCCGCAACAATATTGCCCTGTTAAAATACAAATCCATGACAATTGACGGTTGGTATTTACTTGAATTATCAAGCGATTGTTTGCCGTTGCTGGTGGAGAACTGGGAGGCTATAAACCCGGCAGGAAATCCCGCCATGGACAAACGCCTGGATGAGCGCTGCATGGAATTTAATAAAAATTTTGAAAGCCAGAACTGGCGCGGGCTTACCCTGAACAATTATAAAACCTATGAACAAATTAAAAAATACAAACCAAAAACCGAATTTGTTTATACCGAATCGCGCTAGCATAAAACTTTTGCCTGTTAAAATGAATCACGTAGAATAAAACACATGCACATCGCCAGAAAGAACAGTAAACATAACCTTCACATTTCTTTCGTTCTATTAGCCCTTATGAGCGTTATAAATATTACAGGCATTGTTTTATTGAAGTTAACAGCCCCTTTCCTATTCCTACCTGATATACGCACAATCCTATTTTGCAATACTGTTTTTTGCATTGTTTACTTGTGCTGCACTGAATTTGAAACAAAACTTCCGGTTGCATGGCGTTGGCCGTTGTTCCGGCTCATTTTCTGGATTCCTTTCATGGCAGTTTCATTTCCATGGATACCGGAGCTTTCCTATTTTAATATTGCTGTTTTTTGCCCCTCATTGATTATGCTGATTCGCTATCTTCACCATGCATTTTCAATCTCATATTTTATCCTGGGAATTTTCTTTAACTTAATTCTGGTTTCGGTTATTCAGGCTACTTACTTTAAGCTTGCTGCGTGGCTGTACTACAAAATAAAAACTCCGCCCAGGTGAGGCGGAGTTCTCTACGTTGTATACTGCTGTTCTTTTACTAAAACAGGTGAACCGTACATTTAAGACTGCGTTGTAAACAGGTTGTACGATGAAAGATTTCCAGGTGAGAAAATCATAAAGAACGAAACAGCATTTTTTAAATCTCTTTGTTGAATTATAACGCTAAACTATATATTTCATTATTAGTGCAGCTTTTCTTTAACATCTCTTAGCATTTAACTATTTATTCGATTACCAGTTTTTTTGAAACCTGCTTTTTACCCTGTTTAAGGTTGAGGATATACACACCTGAAGGTTGGTCCAGTTCAATATTTCTTAATACCGTTCCGGTGGCCGAAACACGCTCGTTATAAACCGTTTTTCCGTTCATGTCCATTACCGAAATATCAATCATATCCATGCTCTCACTTTTATAACGCAACGTGAAATTCCCACCATTGGGATTCGGGTAAAAAGACAGGTCAGAAACGTGCAAATCCTTTTCGGCATTCTTTTTCTTGTCCATGTCCTCAATCACCACACTATGCGCAATAATTATACGTTTCCTGTGTGTACTGTTATCGGATTCATTACCGTCTTCATCCTCGTCAACCTGTATATCAAAATCAAATTTGAATGCACCGTTCAATAAGCTGTCCAATTGCTTCATATCATTGTCATCAAACTTGTACTGGTACATTTTAAAATTATTGCCCATGTTTGAAAACGATGAGTCCATTGATTTAAGCATATTGTCAAAATCAAACTGCATGTGTGTGCCTGATTTTTGCAACTCTTCAACCATCTTTTTTATCTCTTTATCCAGTTCCTCGCCAAATCCGTTCATGTTGAAGTCAAATGAGCTTTTTCCGCCAAGGGTATCAAAATCGAAGTCAAAGCTCATGTGCATACCACCGTTTCCACCCATTTCCTGGCTGTTTAAATACTCTTCGGCATCATTCCCGGTATACGTTTCCACTTTTTTGTTCCCGTTCTCAATGGTGGTGATCACCACTTTTTTTTCACCGTTTTCCTCGGTTACCTCAATGCGCTTTTCTATTTTACGCTTTGATTTGTCCTTGTCATCGTTTTGCGAAAACGCATAACCTGATACGAATATCGTAGCTACAAACACACCTAAAAGGGCAAATACTTTGACTGGGGTAAAAAATTGCTTCATGACTTAACTTTTTTTATGAATTACTTGTGAAAACAAAATAAGAAAATGCTGGTTTAAAGCACTGTTAAACACAGGTTAATGAGTGTTAAAAAACGTTAACCCTCAAGGCCTTACAATGCCTTGTGTTACATTTGGTTAAATGTTAAATTACATGGGAAAACGTAATCAAAAAATTGGTTTTTACGGTTTGGCTGCCATTGCCATGGCTGGACTTATTAGCGCCCAGGTTTATTGGATTAAGAGTGATTTTGTTGTTCAGGAGAAAGCGTTTGCCGATGATCTGGCAATTGCTTTAACCAACACGGTTGACAAAGTTGAAAATTGTGAGAATGAAGCCCTGGCCAGCAAAATCAGGAATATAAATATTACAATTCCTGCCGATGGAAAAACGACTTCGGAAAAAGTGAAAGCGGAAATTGAGGCGCTTCGTACTGAAATGCTTAAACAAAAACAGGAAGAAGTTGACCAATATATAAGCACCCTCATGACAGGATCGAAAACACCACTTGAAAAACGCTTTAATAAATGGGATTTAAACAAAATTCTGGGTGATCAATTACTGCTCTCAGGCATAAACATGGAGTACCAGTTTGTTGTTGTTGACAACGATAAAAAACCTGTCATGTACAAAAACCAGGAAACAAAAACTATGATGAATATATTTGAAACAGCTGGAAACACCGTTCAATTATTTCCCAATGCATATTCTGCAAAACCGATTTTCCTGAGCGTATACTTTCCATATCAAACCCGTTTTATTTTAAGCCGGATGTGGATGCCCATTGCTTCATCTGTCATTTCAATGCTGATACTTATCATTCTTTTAGTCCGTTCTCAATTAAAACCTAATCTTTCGGAGGAGCTTGCAGCGTGTTAAAACGCAACCGTATACCCATTATGATTGTGACCATAACCATTGCGTTAATGGGACTAATTGTTATGCAGGTATATTGGATAAACAATGCCTTAATGGTGCGCGAAGAACAATTCAAAGACGACCTTCAAAAAGCACTTACCAAAACCGTTATTGCTGTTGAAGAGTTTGAAACCATGAACAGCATTAAAATCAACGATAAAACAAAAGCATTATGGAAAAGCCTGCAGCAACAAATTAATCCCGGCACAAGTTCCAATAAAACCGAAAAAATTACAACACGCGATACCACCATTGAAAAAGATGGCAAGAGCATCAAAATTAATGAATGGGAGAAAGAAGGAATTGATTCTACAAACAAAGTTCGCACGTATGAAAAGGGATATACAAGCACTGGTGGAAATGTAAACATGAATTTTGAAGGATTTGATCTGAATAGTTTAAATATTGGCGATTCTGTTCCCATGACTGCCGAGGGTTTCCAGGCGCTTGGCCAAAAGTTGATGGACAACCGTACAAAAATAATTGACGATATCCTGAAAGAAATGATGATGATGCACATGAATAAATCCATTGACCAGCGCATCTCTTCGTTTCAGCTCGACTCCATTCTCAAAAAACAACTAAATGAATTCAGGATAACTACCCAGTACGAATTCATAGTTGTTGACGGGTATAAAAATCCGCTCATGTATAAAAACAAGAACACCAAGCAGTACATGGCCGATTTTGAACGTGAAGGAAATACCGTTGAATTATTTCCTGGCGATTATTTTTCCTCTCCCCTTTTCCTGAGTGTGTATTTCCCGCATCAAAAACGTTTCCTCATCGGAAGCATGTGGGTGTTATTGAGTTTTTCGGCACTGTTTATTCTTACCATCATTGGTGCATTTTATTACACCATTTCTACCATTGTTCAGCAAAAAAAATTATCGGAAATTAAAAATGACTTTATAAATAACATGACCCACGAGTTGAAAACCCCTATTTCAACTATTTCCCTTGCCTGCGAAATGCTTTCTGATAAAGATGTTTCCTCTACTGAAAAACAGCGCAGCAACTACATCAACATGATCAACGATGAAAACAAGCGCCTGGGAACCCTTGTTGAAAATGTATTGACCAATGCAGTAATTGAGCGTGGCGAATTGAAATTAAAACCACAATCTTTATACATCAACGCCATAATAAAAGACCTCATACAGGCGTTTGAGATACAGGTGCACCGCAGGGGTGGTACCATTGAATTTGAACCCAAAGCCGTGAGCGATTTGTTTGAAGGCGATAAAGTACACATCACCAATGTTATTTTGAATTTATTGGATAATGCCAATAAATACACGGCCGAAACGCCCCACCTGAAAGTTATGACCTATAACCAGGATCACGCCATTTGCATTGCCGTTACCGACAATGGTATTGGCATTAGCCGTGATAACCTTAAAAAAATATTTGACAAATTGTACCGGGTGCCATCAGGTAATGTACATGACGTAAAAGGCTTTGGCCTTGGATTAAGTTATGTAAAAGCCATTATGGAAAAACACAACGGGCAAATAGCGGTTGAAAGCCAACCGGGACGCGGAAGTACATTCACCTTAATATTACCAATCTATGGAAAACAAAATCAAAATCCTGGTAGTTGAAGATGATCCTAATTTAGGAACACTTTTAACCGAATACCTGAATGCAAAAGGTCACCAGGCCACACTTGCCAACAACGGGCAAAAAGGCTTCGAACTATTTTTCAAGAACAGTTACGACTTTCTTGTACTCGATGTCATGATGCCGGTTAAAGATGGCTTTACACTTGCCAAAGAAATACGCAAAGTAAACCAGCAAATACCCATCCTTTTCCTTACTGCAAAGTCAATGAAAGAAGATACCCTTGAGGGTTTCAGGCTAGGTGCTGACGATTACATGACAAAACCGTTCAGTATGGACGAGTTGCTTGCGCGCATGAATGCTATCTTAAAACGCATAAAAGGTAAAACTGATTTAAGCGAAACACCCGAAATTAAGTTGGGCAAATACACGTTTAACCATTTAAGGCAGGAGCTTATTCACGATGGCCAAACGCAAAAGTTAACCACCAAAGAAAACGAATTGCTTAAACTATTAAGTGGTAACATCAATGAAATGGTTGAACGTAATTTTGCGTTGACAACTGTTTGGGGCGATGACAGCTATTTTAATGGCCGAAGCATGGATGTTTACATTGCCAAATTGCGCAAATACCTTTCAAGCGATGAAGGCATTGAAATTGTGAACGTGCATGGGCGGGGTTTTAAACTGATTGTGCGCTAAACATAAAACCTATTTGCTCTTGAGGTTAACGCCAATCCAGCCACCAACTGTTTTGGCAAGTTCCTCCAGGTGCTCAGGCTTCAATTCTTTAAGCATTGAAACATTGCTGCCGTTAGGTATAATGTATTTGGTTTGGCCATTTTCACTTACAACGTCTACCTGCATTGATGCCCAGGGATCATTTTCTCCATAGATGAATATGATGTTTCTGGCTTTTGATTTTTTTAGAAACCCATTCAGTTCTTCAAGATAAGTTGAATTGAATTTTGGTTTTATTCCTTCAGGCAAAAAACGCGTGTTAGAATAATCTTTTAATTTTAATTTGCCTTTAAAGGGTGTTGTGATTAATTCGTAGGGGGCCAATTGACTATACATCAAATAATGCGATGCCCGCAAACGCTCAATGCTTTCATCAGAATAATAACGTGGCGAAACTACTTTCACCAGTTCCCTTACCATGATGTTTTCATGCGAATCAGGTATAGGAATGTCCACACAGGCAAATCCACCTTGCCAGAAACAAAATGAATAATACAAAACGCAATAATCATACAACGCCTCTATATCCAGGTTTGTTTTGGTATACGTAAATTTCTTTTGGGTAATAAATTCGGTAAACACAGGCAACATGGCTGCTTTACGGTCAAGCATTTCCTGCTGAAATTTTTCAATATAACCACCGCACTTTGTAGCACCCATTTTTTTCATAAACTCATCAAGACGTGAATCACCCGAAGGTTTCCGAACAGGGGTTCCCATAACAACTGTACCATCCACATCATCAGGAAAATTCATTTTATAGGCAAGGGCTGCTTGTCCGCTCCTGCCACTGCCATACAACAACCATTTTCCTTTGAACATTTTTGAAACAAACTCTTTTATGGCATGCACATCGGCTGCGTTTTGCTCAATGGTGCAATATTTCCAGTCAGGCTTTTCAGGAATTGATTTTCCAAAGTAACGGTGCTCAACCACAACCATATTTCCTTTAATGCGGTATGCCAGTTCGTTGATATACCCCTTTTTTACCTGCCACTCAAAACCATTTCCATCCGTTTCCAAAACAGTAGGCATAAGTGTATCATTAAAGCCAATTGTAAACCGCTGCATAAACTTTCCCGCTTTTGGATTTTTATGATCTACAGGTTGCTCAAACGAAACCTCAAAATACTCTTTGAAAAAGGTATTATCAATTTTTCGTATGGAACTTACTCCAAGCTTAATTAACCGGTTGTTTAACCAGGTTCCCTGTGCATGGCTAAAAACGGTAGCCAGTGAAAACAGTGAAACAAAAACGCATTTATTCAATTTCATATAACGCTAAATTATGCTTTCGAACCATGTGTATAGACGCAAAATTTGCAAATAGTAGGCCAATAAACAGCTAAAATTTAAACGAATTTTAGCTTTTTTTAAAAATTAACTGCTTAAGCACAAGTGAATTGAGATTGAAACGGGTTTTAATGGTCAAGGTTCCAGCTACCTACCCGGCCATGTAAAACAAACTTTTTAAAGAATCAATAGCCCGCTATCTCTAAGCACCTGGAAAGCTTTTCCATGCAACACCACTTCAAAATGTTCCAACCCGCTTTCTTTGAATGATTTTTCCAGGGCTGCTATGGTGACTGGCTCAGGCGTGCCCTGGATCAGCAACGGAAACATTTTCAACAACCACTCACCTTCGGCCACGTCAAACACAGCCGTAAAATCAGATTTTTTTCCTGAAAAATTCAGTTCGATTTTTTTCTTTTTGTTCTTTATGATTTTTTTTGTTGTGGGAATTGTACCCAACCAAACAACTTTATGGTCGGCACGTATTTTCTTTATTTCAGGTGCACTAATAATTTCTGCAATATAGTTTTTTGGAATTTTGGTTTTCGGAACTTTAAAATCAAACCATTCCTGCAATGGGAATTCAAAACAAATTCCGTGCATATAATTAAACAACGATTTTTTCAATCCTTCGCAAAAAGCATCGTGATCACAACCAACTTCATCAGTATACTCTAAATCATTGTTTGCAAACAAGGGAGTTGTTTGCATTTTATGCATAACCTTAAATGCCTGTGGATTCATGCCTACGGGACTGTGAGCCGTCATGGCAAAGCGGTGCCAGAACCCCGATTGCAAAACACCTTCTTCAAAAAGCTGGCGTACTACTTCCATTGAATCAATTGTTTCCTGGGCGGTTTGTGTGGGAAAGCCATGCATTAAATAGGCATGTACCATAATGCCTGCATTTGTTAGGTTGGCTGCTACTTTTGTTACCTGTTCAACTGTTACGCCTTTGTCAATTAATGCCAATAACCTGTCTGAAGCTACTTCAAGTCCGCCTGAAACAGCAATGCATCCTGACTCACTTAACAACACACACAAATCGTTTGTAAAGCTTTTTTCAAAACGAATATTTGTCCACCATGAAATCACAAGCTTCCTTCGCAAAATTTCCAGTGCTAATTCTTTCATCAACGCAGGTGGTGCGGCTTCATCCACAAAATGAAAACCTGTTTCGCCTGTTTGCGCAATCATTTCTTCAATTCGGTCACAAATTAGTTTTGCCGAGCTGGGTTCATACCGTTTAATATAATCCAGTGAAATATCGCAAAATGTACATTTTCCCCAATAGCAGCCATGGGCAAGTGTTAATTTATTCCACCTTCCATCGCTCCACAACCTGTGCATGGGGTTGGCCATTTCAATAACCGATATGTATTTTTTCAATGGAAGGTCACTGTAGTCGGGTGTTCCTACCTCTTTTTGTGAAAAATCTTTTTGTTTACTGCCGTTAAAATATACTACCTCGTTATTTTCGCAAGCAAACGTTCGCTTAAGCTCATTCCGTTCTCTTTTTCCTTCTAAATGCTCAATTAAATTGAGTATGGGTGTTTCGCCATCATCCAGGGAAATAAAATCAACATAGTTAAAAACACGGTTATCGGAAACCGACCTGAGTTCGGTATTGGCAAATCCACCTCCCAATACAATGGCTATTTCAGGATGATTTTTTTTGATATACTGCGCGCATTTAAACCCACTGTACAAATTCCCAGGAAAAGGAACCGAAAAAGCAACAAGCGTTGGATTGACCAATTTTATTTTTTCCTCCAGCAATTCCAGTGTTACGGCATCAATAAAACTTGCCGGTTTATTTAACTCCTTGTGCAATTCATCAAATGTGTTGGCCGATCTGCCCAATCGTTCAGCATAACGGCTAAAACCAAAATGCCTGTCAAGTGCTTCAACAATTAAATCGCCAATGTCTTCAAGATACAGCGTAGCCAAATGCCTGGCCTTGTCCTGCGTTCCCATTGTGCCAAACGCCCATTCAAGATCATCAAGCTGGGCAAAACGCGATGCTTCGGGTAAAAAATTACGTTCACAAATCAATTGGGCCAGGGTTGGGTTGTTGCCCTGCAGGAAGTGAATAACGGGATCAATTGTTTTTATGTATTCGTTTTGGAGGTTTAAAATGCGCTGCGTGTTTTGCGAAAGTTTGGCTCCCTGTGCTTTTTGAAAAACGGTTGAAAGGCCTTTTTTTGAAAAAATTTTCAATATGGTGTCAATGCCCAAATCACACTGGTGCGAAAATATACCCTGTGTATTTAAAAATCCTTTGAGATATGCCGTTGCAGGATACGGAGTATTTAACTGCGTAAAGGGCGGAGTGATTAATAAAACCCGGGTTTTCATTACCCGTAAAAATAGTCATTTCAGGCTTAACGCAAACAGTTGCGGCAATTTTCAAGTTTGCTGTTCGCACACTACTCTTCGTCCTGCAGTTCTTCCTTTGACTTTTTTTCGTCTTTTATTTCGACCCTTTTCAAATCAGTGGTAGAAGGTCCGTTAATAACCGTGCCAGCAGTGTTAAACCTTGAACCATGGCATGGGCAATCAAATGATTTTTCGTCATCATTCCATTGTACAATACACCCTAGATGCGGACATACGGCCGAGAAAGCATGAATTTTATCGTGGGCATCGCGGTACACTGCATATTTTTTCAATCCTGCTGATATGATGGCTCCTTGTCCTAATTTAAGCCTGGAGGTATCCTTTACATCACCACCACTTATCCAATCCACATATTGCGCAGCCATGTTTCCGGCTTCGCGCAAATATCCGCCCGCTGTTTTCAGTTTTACGCGTGAAGGATCATATAATTTGGCCCAGGAATTTTCTTTACCGGAAATCAAATCGGTGATCAGGAGTCCGGCAATGGTAGCATGTGTTAAACCATTACCCGAATCGCCTGTAATAATATATACATTCTCTTCCCCTGGATTTTTCCCAATGAACGCAAGTCCGTCAAGCGGTTCTATAACCTGGCCTGACCATTTGTATTCAATGTTTTCCATGGCCGGAAATTTTTTCTTGGTCCAGGTTGCCAATAAATCATAGCGTTCTTCTTCTTTCACATCCTCATCATCAGCCTGCCCTACTTTATGATCTTCACCGCCTGTAATCAGTAAATCATATTCACTGTTGTATTCTTCCAACCGGGCATAATGGTATGGCTGTGATTGCCATCGTGAATTTTTATCGCCCGTGTCCCACCAAAGCGCATATGGAAGTTTACCTTTTGGCACACGCGCTGCAATTGCGTATGTACGATACGGGTATTGTTTGGTGTGCATGGTTACCCGGTCGTTAAACGGTGTATTGGTTGCTACCACAACTTGTTTTGCCATTATTTTGCAACCGCTTTCCATTTCTACCACGCCTTTATTTATACTCATTGCTTTTGTTTGGGTATAAATTTTTCCACCCGTGTTTACATAAGCATCGGCCAATTCTTTCAAATACATCATTACATGAAACTGGGCCTGGTTTGGAAATTTTATGGCCTGGTTTCCGGTTTCACCGGCCACACCCGGAACCTGGTTTAACAACTGCGTATCTAAACCAATTTTTTGTGTAATCTCAAATTCTTTCTGAAGTTCTTCTTCTTCATCGCTTGGGTGTAAAAATAAATATCCATCAACACGCTTAAAATGGCAATTAATCTTTAATTCCTTTACTGTTTTTTCAATCCAGTCAATGGCCGCTTTATGGCTTTCAGCTGCCAGTCGCGCACTTTCAGTACCGTGCAGGCGTTCAATTTCAGTATAACGATCATCTAACGCATACGATAAATGGCCGGTTGTACGACCTGTTTCACCACTTCCGGCATACCCATCATCAATTACTGTTACGTTGTACCCGGCTTTGCGAAGGCAATACGCGGTAGTAAGTCCTGCTATACCGGCCCCTATTACCAGCACCTCGGTTTCTTCATTTTCTTTTAAGGTAAAATAAGCAATGGGTGACACTGCCGAAACCCAAAGTGACAAATGGCCACCCGAGGTAATATCGCTGTTAATTGGATCCTGTGAACTCATGTTTTTTCTTTTAAAAATACAGCCGGGGGTTCCTTTTTGGTTTACACAACTTTTAGGTTTTGTTACAAAAAAAATGTTGTTATTCACCAATGATATAAAATCCTATATTCGCTTTATGAACATTGAAGATTTACGTAAATTGTGCCTGAGTTTACCACATGTAACCGAGGACATTAAATGGGGACATGACCTATGCTTTTGCATTGGACAAAAAATGTTTTGTGTTACTGGTATTGACGGACCTTTAAAGGTTTCATTCAAGGTTAAGGACGATGAATTTCATGACATGTCATCAAGGCCACACATTGTTCCGGCTCCCTATGTTGCGCGCTATAAATGGGTTTTGGTAGAAGAACCACACGCTTTAAATTCAAAGGAATGGGTACATTTTGTAAATCAATCGTATGAGTTGGTAAAAGCGGGATTAACTAAAAAGATGGCCGAATCATTGATAAAATCGGTTCTAAAAAAAGCCTCATCCAATAAAAAAAAACAGGCTAAAAAAGTTGAACCGAAGAAAAAGAAAACAGTTGCGAAAAAGAAAAAGTTGACTTAAACAAGAAAAGAAAATAGACTATTTTATCTCTTTCTTTATTTTTAACCCTATTTTAAAGTTAAAACCAACCCCGTAAAACCATTCCACACTTTCCTTATAAATACCAATACTGAACTTTGGCTCCTTATTTGATTTCATGCCACCATGCAAATCGGCTGAAATCTCTTTTGTAAAATTGTACCTGGCTTTGATTGTTACAACCCTTAAAACGGCATGGTTCGTTGCAAACCAAACCGAGTTTGCATCGAAAGATTCCTTCTGAGAATGACTTGAAGTGGGGGGTGCCGATAGTGAATATTGGGTACCGAAACTCTCCAATATTGCATGATCAAGATACTGCGTTTCCCTAAACCTTCTTTCGGCACCAAATCCAAAAGAAGGAATAACATTAATTTTTTTTGATTTGAACAATATTACTCCTGCCGAAACTAAAAAAGACTTATAATACTCTTTTGCATCAAATTCAAACACTGAAGACCCTCTACCACTTCCCATTTTTGCTCCCCAAGAATACGATGATTTTCCTTCAAAAGAGAGGTGCATTTTATATTCAAAATACGTTATCCCGATTTCCAGTTTTTTAATAATTGCTGCTAAGGAAAAATTAAGACTCTGGGAACTTATTTTTGTATTGTTTAATTCAGTCTTGTTTCCGTAAGAACAATTATTGTTATCGCAATCATACTTTAATTCCTGTTTATATATATAACCACTGGTTCCAACTAATAATTCCTGGCTCTTGGCAGAAGTCAAAAGAATGATAAAAAATATTGTAAAGGAGGATTTCAGTATTGAAATGTAATCATTTCAATACCCAAAAAAAAGGAAAATAAAGTTAACGGTTATTATTAGCAACTTAAAGGTTGTTACCTCGCCAAAATCTGCGTAATTTTGAGCATATAATCTATCCCTTCGTTGTTGTGTTTTTTCACTTTTTCAAAAGGTGTACGTGAAATTTTTCCGTTTAAAAATCCAAGCATAAGACCCGAATTACCTTTAACTATTTCCTGCACCGCCTCATAACCCAGAACAGAGGCATTTTTCCGGTCAATAAACGTTGGATTGCCACCGCGCTGCGTATGTCCAAGCACCGTTACACGCACGTCAAGCAAAGGAAAATAACCTTTGATGCTCTCAGCAATTTTATATGCGCCACCACTCTCATCGCCTTCACCAACAATTACAATTTTTGATGATTTTCCGGTGCGGCCGCTGGTAAGCGTATCAATTAATCTTTCGGTATCGTATTTTGTTTCAGGAATGAGCACGGCTTCGGCTCCTGCGGCCAATGCACTGTGAAGGGCAATTTGCCCTGAGTCACGCCCCATTACTTCAACCACAAAAACGCGGTCATGGCTTTCGGCAGTATCCCTTAACCGGTCAATTGACTCAATAACCGTGTTTACTGCGGTGTCAAAACCAATGGTATAATCAGTTCCAAACAAATCATTATCAATGGTTCCTGGGCATCCTATCATTTTAAAACCGTGTTCGGCCATAAATACTTCAGCACCCCGTACTGTTCCATCGCCCCCAATAAATATAATGTGATCAATGTCCTTGTTTTTAAGTCGTTTTGCTGCCTGGGACCTGAATTCGGCCTCCATAAAACGTTCGCTTCTTGCCGTTTTGAGAACAGTACCACCCCGGTGAATTATATTTGCTACGGCTTTTCGGTCAAATGACTCTATCTGACCATCTATAAGTCCCTCATAACCATAATATATGCCAAAAACCTCGTGCCCCAGGTCAAGGCTGGTACGAACAACAGCACGTATACATGCGTTCATTCCCGGAGAATCGCCACCTGAAGTAAGAACACCAATTTTTAAGCTTTTTTTCATAAGTTTTGTCAATGTAAACGTGCAAATTCAGCAGTTGGTTGCAATACTGGTTAGCGTGGTGAATATACTCGCAAAAACAACAACCCATGTGCATAGTTTTCCATGCATGTTTTATACACACATGAATTTGAGGTGCTTAAATAATACCGAAAAACCGGATTTTGAGCGATTAAATACCTTGGTTTGTCGTAAATTAATTTTTGTAATATGGTGGAATTTTCCTTACTTGCAGCGTTTTTACAAATAACCTTTTATAAATGAAAGAAACCTTCAAAATCTGCTCAGTTGCCTTGGCACTTAGTGCGGGAATTGTTGCCTGTGGTGATTCAAAAACAGGCGGAGATGATCCTGGTGTAACTACTGTTGATACGAATGTTACAACAGGGCCAATTATTGTGAATGGTAAAATTTTCTCTATACCATCTCCATTCCAAACAGCAACACTGATCAAAAACTCAGGTGCAGCTTACAACTCCCAACTCTTAAATCCGGTTGGAAACAAGGATAACTATTCAACCAATTTTCACAAGGCACTAAATCTTGGGATTTATGGTGCTGACATGGGTTACATGACCATGTACGAAAAAACAGATGATGCTCCGGCATTAATTGCTGCCGTACAAAAAATGGCAGACGATTTGGGTATGGGTGGTGCGTTCAGCAGGGAAATGATTGACCGTTTTACCAATAACCTTGAGAATAAAGATTCACTAATGGTGTTGGTTGCCGATGCGTATACTGAGGGTGATCGTTTCCTGAAATCAAATGACAAAAACGACATGGCAGGACTTATTCTTGCCGGTGGATGGATTGAAGCTTTGTATTTTTCAACCAGTGTTGCACTGGAAAGGCCTAATTCAGACATCATCGATCGCATTGGTCAACAAAAAGCCACACTTGATAACCTTATTCAGTTACTTGAGGAATATGGCAATGATGAGTCGTACAGCAACCTTGCCAACGAATTAAAAGATTTGTACAGCGAATTTGAAAACGTTCAGACAAATTACGTGTTCAATGAACCTGAAGTGAATGCCGATAAGAACCTTACGGTAATAAAGAGCAAAACAACGGTTACCTTAACCGATGAAAACCTCAAAGCCATTTCAGAAAAAATCAAAAATATTCGTCAACAAATTGTAGAAGCCAGTCTATGAAATATTCATTTTGCTTAAACGCAAAAATGGATATACCATATGATCAAAAAAAAACAAATTACGCACATATGAAACCAGGTATAAAATATCTTATTTGTTTAGTTGCTGTATTAGCCTTTTCTCACAGTAATGTTCAGGCACAAACCTGCGATAGCCTTGCAGGTGTTTGTAAAAAAATGCTCAAGAACCCGGGCAAAGCTGAGAAGGGAACCCTGTATGTTTCAGACGGGCAAACCTATCGCGCCTTTCTTGACGAGGACCAAACAGCAGAATTCCAAACTACCTTTTTTGGAGGAAATACTTACCGTATAGCCGCATCAGCCGGTACAAAAGAAAACTACGTGATTTTTGAAGTACGCGATACCCAAAATAATTTAATATTCAGCAACGTTGACCATAAAAATGCTCCTTACTGGGACTTTAAGGTTGATTCAAGCCTGGATGTTGTAATCAGCATGAGCCTTGATGCAAATAAAAAATCATCAGGTTGCGCTGTAATGTTAATCGGGTTTAAACAAAAAAGATAATGCATCTTTTGGCATCCGATAAAAATTTTTGACTTAACCCCGGAAAAAGACATTATCGCATTTAATGTCTTTTTCTGTTTTTTGATACGCATAAAATGAGTGAGAGAATACTAAAAGCATTAATGCAGTTATTTGCCATCATTGCCCGTGTGGATGATGAAGAATCAGGTGAAACCGATCACCAGGGTGGCGGACGCAAAATTGTTGAGCTTTTCCTGAAGCAGCAGTTACCCCTTGAATTGGTTGAGGAGTACCTGAAAAAATTTGATGAGTTCCTGGATGCCCATCAGGGAAAATCATCTAAAAAAGATGGCCAACGTAAACGTACTTCGGTAAACTCGGTTAAAGTCCTTAAAATTTGTACCCAAATCAATGAAGAGCTTGCACAAAAACAAAAAATCATTGTGCTTGTTCGTATCATTGAATTTATCAATGAAAATCAAACTGTAACTGAACAGGAAATTGAATTTGCCTCAACAGTTGCCGATACATTTAATATTTCCAAAGAAGAATACGATCGCATAAGTGCGTTTGCAAACACAAGAGAAAGTGATGGCAAGTGCATGGACGATGAGCATTTGCTTGAAGTTAACTCGCACAAGGAATCTACCTACCAGCAGGCTAAACACATTTATTCTGAAGGTATACAGGGCCGACTTGAAGTACTGAGCGTAAAAAGTGTAAACATTTATTTACTTCGTTACTTCGGTTCAAGCGAACTTTTACTCAATGGCCAGGCCTTACGCCCCGGTGGAATTTATGTGCTTACACAGGGCTCATCGTTGCGTAGCTCGCGTGTTGCACCAATTTATTATAGCGATATCATTGCGCGTTTCCTTAGCGATAAGAGTGATAAGCGAATTGTATTTAAAGCCGATAACATTGTTTACCACTTTAAAGGCGGTAAACTGGGCTTGCATCCTTTTACCTTCTCTGAAGAATCAGGAAAGCTACTTGGTATAATGGGTGGTTCAGGTGCTGGTAAATCTACTTTGTTGAACATATTAAATGGTAATTACAAGCCAACACAAGGTGCTGTTACCATTAATGGTGTAAACATTCACACCGAATCAAGCAAAATTGAAGGCGTAATTGGTTACGTTTCTCAGGACGATTTATTGATTGAAGAATTAAGCGTATTCCAGAACTTATATTACAATGCCAAACTTTGTTTTGGCACCATGAAAGACGAGGAAATTACCAGGCGTGTTAACGATGTATTAAAAGCCATTGGTCTTTTTGAAGCAAAAGATTTACGCGTTGGTTCCCCGCTTGACAAAACCATTTCTGGTGGTCAGCGTAAACGTTTGAACATTGCACTTGAGCTTATTCGTGAACCGGCAGTTATGTTTGTTGATGAGCCTACTTCAGGTTTATCGTCACGTGACTCTGAAAACATCATGGACTTACTTAAAGAGCTTTCCCTTAAAGGAAAACTCATTTTTGTGGTAATTCACCAGCCTTCATCTGAAATCTTCAAGATGTTTGATAAGCTGATGATTCTAGACGTTGGCGGCTTACCTATTTATTACGGTAACCCGGTTGATGCCGTTATTTACTTTAAACTTTGTGTTAAACACGTTAACGCAAACGAAAGCGAATGTCCTGAATGCGGTAACGTAAATCCTGAACAAATATTCAACATCATTGAATCGAAAGTTGTGGATGAGTACGGTAACCTTACACGTAACCGTAAAATATCAGCAAAAGAGTGGAACGACAGTTATAAGGAGCAAATAGAGCCAAAAATGCAAATGGCTCCTGATGAAAAAGAAAAACCTGAAAGTACTTTCAAGATCCCGAATAAAATAAAGCAGTTCAAAGTTTATTTTATACGCGATGTATTGTCAAAACTTACAAATACACAATACATCATGATCAACGTGCTTGAGGCCCCGGCCCTTGCTTTGATCCTGGCATTTTTCGTGAAATTTTTCTCAACAGGTGGTTTAACCAACGATTATATTTTCCGCGAAAGCGAAAACGTACCGCAGTTCCTGTTCATATCAGTTGTTGTGGCACTGTTTATTGGATTAACGGTGGCTGCCGAGGAAATCATCAAGGACCAGAAGATCCTGAAAAGGGAATCGTTCCTGAACCTTAGTAAAATGAGTTACCTCATGTCGAAAATAAGCATCATGTTTATCATTTCGGCTATTCAAATGGTATTGTATGTTGCTACCGGTAATTTTATTCTTGGTATTAAAGGCATGTTCTTTACACATTGGTTCATGCTCTTCTCCGTGTCGTGTTTCGCCAATATTCTTGGGTTGAATATTTCGGCAAGCTTTAACTCGGCCAAGGTAATTTACATCCTCATTCCTATTCTTATCATTCCACAGCTTTTATTTAGTGGTGTAATTGTGAAGTTTGATAAACTACATCCCTGGTTTGCTTCGCAGTCAAGCGTTCCATGGATTGGAAACGTAATGGCATCACGCTGGGCATATGAAGGTATGGCCGTAGCACAGTTTAAAGACAACGAGTTTGAAAAACTGTTTTACCCGCTTAAAAAGAACAAGAGTTTTGCCAAATGGAAAAAAGACTATTGGGTAAAAGACCTTGAAACAAAAATTTCAGATGTAAAAAGAGGTCGTGGCGACACAGCGCAAGTTGAAAAGCTGCAGCATGACCTTGAAATTCTGCAAAATGAGGTAAAAGGCGAAATGGCTTTTGTACACGGTGTTACCATGAGGTCAGTTGATCAGTTAACCCCAAAAGGTAAAGACGGTAAAATTGACCCTGCGCAGGTTACCGATGCAACACTTGCCGATGCCGAAAAGTACCTGGGTATTTTGAAACAACATTACAGGAACGTTTTTAACGATAACGAAAAGCAATTGGATAAGTTGACACAACAAATGCAGAAAGACAGTGTTGATGCCAAAGGAAACGTGATTGTTGAAGGTTCTGAGAAGTATGACGCACTTAAGAATGAGTACGCAAACCAAAGCCTTGAAAATTTTGTGACCAATTATGCTGAGTTTGATTATACCGTTGAAGAAAACGGCCGCCTGGTTCAGAAAAAAGAATTGATTTACCGTGATCCGTACGACCAGGGATTCCTAGGTTCTCATTTTTATGCCCCACGCAAACGCTTGTTTGGAACATATGTTGACACCTATTGGGCAAATGCAATTGTTGTTTGGAGTATGACACTATTGCTGTGCATCACTCTTTACTTTGATGCATTAAAACGCCTGTTGGATGCCTTTGGCAAAATCAGGATCTTCCCTAAAAAAAGCAGGTAATTAATTTACATTATAAAAAAAGGCGGTTCAAATGAATCGCCTTTTTTATTCTTCATCTTCTCCAAATTCAAACAACATATATTCCCAATCTCCACCTTTTTCATTCCGTACAGCTTGCTTACCATAGTTCATGTTAAATACTTCATTCAATGTTGTGTCCTGCCTTATAACATTCTCAAGACAGTAAACCTCCATCCATGTTGGATTAAATCCACGCTGTGAAAGAAATGTCCATTCTCCTTCTGAATCATGAATAACGCTTACAATACTTTGTGTTCCATCAAATAAGCCTTTGTCTGCAAGCACACCTGTGTTTTTACTTTCAAGAAACTTATAGTTCGGGCTCCTATTCAATAAAGGTTGAATAAATTTCCAGTCTTCATTATATTCTTCCTCCCATGGCCATTTACGATTTTTATCCGGCCAAATCAGCTGCAAACACGGAACCTTTCTTTCCTTAAAATACCATGCGTCATAACCAACCCAATCACCTTGATGCCCGTTCATTACATCGATAA
The DNA here is from genome assembly GCA_035299065.1 of Flavobacteriales bacterium. Classification (GTDB taxonomy): domain Bacteria; phylum Bacteroidota; class Bacteroidia; order Flavobacteriales_D; family UBA2798; genus DASPJQ01. The sequence goes on along the minus strand of DATGXI010000155.1, from coordinate 23,346 downwards.
AAACAATATCATACCCTTCGAGGAATCCCCCATATGAAGTGTCTTTTTCAAATCGCATACCTAACTTAATTTGACGATGTGCGTTTTGAATAATGTTATCAATGAGGTCCAAATCAAGACCGAAGCAGATGATTTCAGGATGACCGTATGTTTCAAAAAAACCAATTGAATATCCAAATTGAGGCAAATAACCCGATGATAAGAATAATTGGCTATAAAAACCTTGTTTCTTTATGCAATCTGAAATGGATTCTTGTTCATTTAATTGGTCTTCTTCCATTACTCCCGTATTAACGGTTTATTTACTCCCACTAACCCGTTTTCAAGCCGCACCAGGTACATTCCTTTGGCTACTGTTTCCAAGTTCAGTTTAATGGAATGGCTTCCGGCCTCATAATTGGTTAACCCATGTTCATACACAACTTTGCCCAATACATCAACCAGCTTTATGTTTAAACGCTTTGGCTGGTCAAGATCAAAATTCAACGTTACTTCACCGGTTGACGGATTTGGATACACATTTAAATTCAAATCCAATTCAACCGCCTCATTCATTCCTGCTGTATAGCTTAAATTAATATCATCAATGTAAACATTGTTACCTCCGTTTGAATAAAAAATAAACTTGAAGCGAAAATCATTGGTAAAGTAAAGGGAAGGAATTGATGCCAAACCCGATTTCCATTCACCCAATCCAGATGGAACAAAAGCCGTAGAAACAGGCGCAGCTGTTTCCAGTGCAGGGCTAATGATGTTTGCACGTGGCGACCATGGGCTGTTGCAATTGTTGGTTGCATATACCTGCAGTTTATCATCATTCACCAACGAGTCTTTTAAAGCATAGGCATATTTAAAACTTATGTAAAGTGTTCCCGTTGCACCACTCAAATCAATAACCTCACTAATCAATTCGTCTTTGGTACCATATGCGTTGTTTACATTATCCAGCATTACACATTTTGTTCCGCTATAAGCAGTAATACCTGTTAATTCAAACTGGTTGATGGTATCAAAATTATTGGAGAACCACTGCAATCCATCCAATGAAACGCTTGATTCAAATCCTTCGCTGAAAGGAAAAGGACTACCCGAATCGGGAAGAACCGAAATTAGATTGGTTTTGGTTACAGTTACTGAATCGGTTCCACTGTATACTTTTAATGATACATCGTATTTTCCGGGTGTAGTATATGTAACCGCTGGATTTGTGGCGGTAGATGTGGCCGGACTTCCGCCCGGGAATGTCCAAAGTAAACCGGTTATTGTATCGTTATACGAAACATTTGAATAGGTAATTGTGTTGAGTGAACTTTCACACACAACCTGTTTATCACAGGTAAAATCGGCTGCACACAGGTTATTTTCATAAACGCCCGTGGCAATTAAATTGGCTGGTGACCATAAATTATTACGCCCCGCTATTGTTGAGTTCAGGCACGCGTGCATGCGTGTTTTTTGCCCATAGGTAAACATGCGGTTGCAATAGGAATAGTCCATGGTGTTTTGCACATTGTCCACAACATTACCACATGAGGCTCCTGTTAAATTACAACTTACCCACCCTTTTGTAGGCGGTGTATCGGCAACCGAATCGCTGCTGCTGCAATTGGAGGTATCGTCACAGGGCAGATAATAAAAACCGGGCACGTTATTTCCGCCCCATATGTGGTGAAGATTTAAATAATGTCCACACTCATGCGCAAATGCAACCGATTTCATATAAGTAGATGTTCCTATACTGCCAACATAATCGTGACCTATCACAATACCGTCCCATGCAGGAATGGTATCAGCATCGGCAGGCCAAACACAATGCCCGGCTAATCCTGCCGCGTTCTTTACAATGTATACATTCAAATATTGATCAGGCGGCCACTGAATGATTGATTTTACCGAATGGTCGCCAACGGTTGTAAGTGCCGAAGCAATGCGGTTAATACCGTTTGTACAATTCCCAAGCGGATCTTTTTGAGCTATGGCAAATTCAATGTCGCAATCGGCATGAATAGGCTTAAACGCAGCCACAATGCTTCCTGTATCGGCCAATTGTTTGCGGAACGTTTTATTGAGGATGCTTAAACCGTCCATGATTTGCGCATCGCTTATGTTTTCAGTTCCCCATTGGTGAATTACGTGGAAAACTACCGGTATGGTATACGTTGCTGCACGCTCATGCCCGGTGTGCGAAGCCTCATAGGTACGTGTAAATGCTGCAAGTTCTTTATCGCGTTTAATAACCGCTTCAGCAATTTTCGGGTTCATTTTCAGGGTTGAAATACGGAGTTCATCAGAACCACAGTATTTCAAATGGTCGTCTTGTGCGAAAACGGAATGAATACTAAAACATAAGAATGCTGCAAGTAGGGTCTTTTTCATGCTTTTGGCTTTGGAACAAAAATAAGGAAATAAAATGGTTTACCAAAGCTGATTTATAATTATGTTACTTAGTCAACACTGCAATATATTCGCCTCAATTCTGCTGTTTTAATATTCATACAATCATTGAGTTTGAGATGCAATATAGAAGGTGATTTTTGGCCTTTTAAAAAACACCGTTTTAACGATTTCCACGAAGAGGGCATTAGAACAGCTGTTAACAGGAAAAGCAAACACAACGGACTATAATTTCCGTTTCCCAACAAATAAGCCTGCATTTTCAATTCTTCCTCAGAAGTTCTGCCAAAACCTAAAATCACATGTTTTAAATCGTGTCCCTCAAACTTAGGAATTAACCCCAGTTTTTCATCGTTTAAAAATTGTGCAACATCGTACCCAACTGTACCTTTTTCCAGCTTAGTAAGATACTTCTGCTTTTGATCATAGCCCTTATTTCTATACAGGTATTGCATTGGCTTAATAAATCCATAAATTTTCAGGTTTTCAATCATTGCTTCTGCAGCTCTTTTACGCGTTGAGACTTTTTTCTCAAGTGAAATTGCAATCATAGTTTTCGTTTTTATTTTTCAAATGTCCTGGCCAGTTCAATAAACTGCTTTACATCCAATTGCTCGGGCCTTAATCCCTCGAATGGAATTTTTTGGCCCGGTTGCATCAATGAAGACAAACTGTTTTTTAATGTTTTCCTGCGCTGATTAAAGGCTGCTTTTACAACGCGGTTAAATATTTTTTCATCGTACCCCAATGAGAACCCGTTTTTTCTTACCAGTTTTATTACTCCGCTTTTTACTTTTGGAGGCGGATTAAATGAACCCTCATTCACCGTAAATAAATATTTTGTATCGAAGAAAGCCTGGATCAGTACTGATAAAATTCCATAGTCTTTTGTTCCATGTCCGCTGGTAATGCGTACAGCAACTTCTTTTTGGAACATGCCTACCATCTCGGGTACAATTTCTTTGTTATCGTACACCTTAAAAAGTATTTGCGATGAAATGTTATAGGGAAAATTTCCTGCTACTATAAATTCTTCACCATTGAAATACGTTTTAAGATCATTTTGCAGAAAATCACCTTCAATAATATTTTCGGCAGGAACAATATTGTGATCTTTTAAATACTGGATGGATTCAGTGTCAATATCAATCACCTTTAGCGTAGGAAAATGCGGTATGAGTTTTTTTGTAAGTGCACCTGTACCGGGACCAATTTCCAACACGTTTTGTACCCCATCACGCGAAACGGCATCGGCAATGCGCTCACAAATGCGTACGTCATGCAGGAAGTGTTGGCCGAGGTGTTTTTTGGGTTTTACGTTCATGGCTTAATGTCATAACTTATAACTGTACCCATACTTTGCGTTACATAACCGGCAACCATATCGGTTTTAACCTGGCCATTGATGTTGTATTCAATTTCAACAGAGCAATCACCCGGGATATACACCCATACGTTTTTGCTGTCACCTGGTTTTATATTTTCTACTGAGAGATCTTCACAACCGTGCAATTTTACCTGGGTAATTTCTTTTGGCGTTGAATTGGTAATTGTAATACGTAGCCTGTTTAAAAGCATTACGGTTAACCCAAGGTATATAAACATAATGGGTATGTTCACGAGTATTAACAATCCTCTTTTTTGCAATTTCGATTTGTTTTCTTCATCACCAAGGCTTCGCACAAGCATTACTACGAGCAAACCCAAATTGAGCACAACGGTAAATGCCACATAAATATACCCAAAGAAAAGCGCTTCACTGTTCATGCTGAAATACAACCATCCAAAAATGATGGTGCCTCCCAAAAATGAAACCAGGGCAATAATACCCGCTGCTTTTATGAGTTGTTTTGAGGACATTTTGCCAATTAACGATTTACCACTAATACATCAACAATTTCCAGCTGCGTTCTAAAAACATTGAATTTTCCTTCGTACTTGTCCTTAAAATCCTTTTGCAAAGCGGGTGCAAAATTATCGGCATAATGTTGCAATACCTTTTCACTGTCACACAAATACTGGGTTGAATAAGTTATTCCCATTTGCTCGTCAACCATTACACGGGCAAAACGCGCCTCGTGAAAACAACCGGTTTTCAATACGTCAGGTATATGCACCTCGCGCATCCATTTTACCCATTCGTGGTGAATGTCATCATCAATGTTTACGGTAACGTTGTAGATTATCATGTTGTAAATATAGTAAAAAAGACGCCAGACACAAGACGCTAGAAATTCGAAACCGAAAACCCAGAATTCGAAATTCGGAATTCGAAATTCGAGATTCGAGATTAGTTGATTTTCTCTCCCCTGAGTATCCGGAACCTTTTCCTTGCCTCCACTTCATACAGGCTTCCCGGGTAGTCAAAAATAATTTTCTTGTACATTTCCTGGGCCTTTTCAAGGTCTTTGTAGTGGTAATGGTACATTTCTCCAAGATTAAAAATGGCATCATCTCCTAAAATATCATTGGGAAATTTTAAAATGATTTCATCCAGTAATTTTTTAGCCTGGTCCATGTTCCCTTTTTTCTTTGCCACTTTAAATTGTAAAAACAAGGCTTCATCGGCTAATGAATGAAACGGATATTCCTTGTTCATGGAATCAATTTTCCTTATGGCTTCGTCATCCTTATTCTGGAAAAACAACAATTCGGCCTCGCTGTAATAATTCAATGGTTCGGGAATACTGTCAAGCCCTAAATTTTCAGTTATGAGCAACGACAAATTCATGGCATCGTTTGAAATTAGTTTACTGGTTGATGTTTTCAATACATCAAGCTGTGATTGTGACCATTTATAATCATGGCTGTAATAAAACACGCGTGCATTGCGAAACTTTGCTTCGTGGCCAATTACATCGTGTTTATACGCTTTTTCAACCTGCGAATAATACAATGAGGCGTCCCAAATATTTCCGTTGAGCAATAAAATATCGGCCAGTTCCATTTTCATTTCAGCCTTTTGCATTTCGGTGCTTCCACCCTGCTCCAGGGCTTTTTCAAGCAGTTCACTTGCTTCTTTTATTTTGTGCAGGTAAAAAGCCTGTACATGGGCCAACTTCACTTTTAACGATGCTGTTTCAGCACCATCGCCAAACTCGGTAATAATTTTTTGGCAGTTGGATTCAAGCATGGTTAATTCCTCGGGCGTATAATACCCTTTTACCGCAATTTTTTGGTACAACACATCAATCAAACCGGTTTGTGCCGGGTAGTAATAAGGCGCATTGGGCCCAAGCAACACAATGTAATCATACGCTTTGGCAGCAATTTCAAACTGGTCATTGTTAATGCACAGTGCAGCAAATTCACTTACTTTTTGTCCATCCAGTTTTAAACGTTTGTCCAATGCTTTTACTTGTGTAAACGCACTTCCAAAATCATTTTTTTGCTGGAAATACCATACAAGCATGTCGGTATAAGGTTCGCTTGACGGATTTTTTTGAACGCGTTTTAATATTTCCGCACGAAGCAATTCAACCTTTACATCTTTTTCATCTTCAAAATTTACAATTACGCTCAATGAGGTTTGTACAAGGTTTACATAGTCGTTATTGTAATCAATCAGGTCAAAATACGTTTGAAACATTTTTTCGTAATCGCCTTTTTGCGCCAGTATTTCGGCTTTTGGAATGGCAAACTGGTTTGGGTTGGCCAGCAACTGTTCACCTTTTACGTAAGTTTGATAGGCCTTGTCAAGCATGTTCCGATTCCTGAACGCTTCGCCCAATTGTGATATTTGCGTATAGTCCGGGGTAAGTTCTTTGATGGCTTTATCGGCCTCGTCACCCGATTTTTTTGTTTCGCCCATGAGTTCGTACACGGTGGCAAGGTCCAGGTAAAGCGATAAATTTCGGGACTCCCTTTTTTGTTGTTTTTTTACAAGTTTTTCGGCTTCTTTATAGTCTTTCAACTCAAGCTTGCACTTGAATAAATACGAGTAATAAAAACTGGTTGGCTGTGCATTGTAAAGGTTTTCAAAATACATGTGCGCCTTGTCAAATTCACCATTCTGATAATAGTGTACGGCCAATTGCTGGTCGGTTGACGGTTGGCAAAAACCCTTTAGGCTCAGCAGAAAAAATATGGGAACTAGTAAATAACGCACAGGGGTCTTTTATATATAATACGCCTTAATTCTTAATAGGTTCAATATACGCCTATTTACGCCTTTTAGTTCGGGCTTTAAGTAATTTTAACCGTATGGCCTGTATATTGGCTGAGTCGGCTGCCAGGCTATCAATAAACCTGTTCATTTTCACCCGGGTGCCAGTAAAGGCGCTGTCAACCGCTTTTAGCTGCTCATTGAGATCGGTAAATAGTTTAATGAGTGTGGTAGCAGCCTTTGTCTCGGTTTCAACAAATTTTTGGGCATCTTTTTTACCCAGCGATTTGTTTTTAAGGTCGGTAATCAACGCATCCAACTGAGAGATTGTATAGGGAATTTCACGTTTTATGCGAATGCGCTGCATTTTAAAACGGGCATGCTCTTTGCGAAAGGCCTGGTAATTATTTATTAGGTCAGCAACATCAATGTCAATGGAGTCGGGCATGTAGACCGACTTTAACACCTTTAACTGTGCCGATACTTCCTGGTTAATGTTTGCTGTAAGTGTGGTATCAAGTTTAGGAAATGCGTCTTTAATTTCCATCACTTCATTTTTTAAACTGTCAAGGGTTTTTATATCACTTTCGCGTGAGGTACCTGCACAGCTGCATAAAACACATAAAAAAATAAAGGCGTATTGACGCATGTTTTTTCTAATTGATAATGTCAAAACCGGTATAAGGCACCAATGCTTTGGGTATTTTAATGCCTTCGGGTGTTTGATTGTTTTCAAGTAACGATGCCACAATGCGTGGTAAAGCAAGCGCACTTCCATTTAAGGTATGCGCCAGTTTTGTTTTACCTGTTGCATCTTTATAGCGAAGTTTTAACCGGTTAGCCTGGAACGTTTCGAAATTTGAAATTGACGAAACCTCGAGCCAACGTTGTTGCGCTGCAGAAAACACTTCCATGTCATAAGTCATAGCTGATGCAAATCCCATATCGCCTCCGCAAAGTAATGCAACACGGTATGGCAATTCAAGTTTTTGCAATAATCCTTTTACATGTTCCACCATTTGCTCAAGGGTTTCATATGATTTATCAGGATGCTGCAATTGCACAATTTCTACTTTATCAAACTGGTGCAAACGGTTTAACCCGCGCACATCTTTTCCATATGAACCAGCTTCGCGCCTGAAACATGGTGTATACCCACAAATTTTTACTGGGAATTCCTCTTCTTTCAGAATCACATCGCGGTAAACGTTTGTTAATGGAACTTCTGCTGTTGGAATCAGGTATAAATTATCCGTTGCATCGTGGTACATTTGTCCTTCTTTATCGGGCAATTGTCCTGTGCCAAATCCTGAGTCTTCATTTACCATAAGGGGCGGAATCATTTCTCCATAACCGGCCGCAATGGCCTCATCAAGAAAAAATGAAATAAGTGCGCGTTGCAATTTTGCACCTTTGCCTTTGTATACGGGAAATCCTGCACCGGTAATTTTTACGCCCAACTCAAAATCAATTAAATTGTATTTAGCTGCAAGTTCCCAGTGTGGTTGTGCATTTTCATGCAATTCAGGAACGCTTCCTTCGGTAAAAACAATTGCGTTTTCTTCAGGTGTTTTTCCAACCGGAACCCTGGCTGAAGGCGTGTTTGGAATTGTATAGAGCAATTGAAGCAATTCCTGGTCTTTTTGCGCCAGTTTTTCGTTCAATGATTGTATGGTTGATTTAATGTTGCCTGTTTTTGTACGGGCTGCTTCAGCTTCCTCTTTTTTTCCGGAAGCCATTAATTTTCCTATTTCTTTTGATACAGCATTCATTTCAGCCTGCAAACTCTCGGCTTCCTGCTGTATTTTTCGTTTTTCGGCATCAAGGCTTTCAACCGTGTTGATGCGTTGTTCAATATCGGCAATGGGTCTTTTTTTTAGGCGATCAATTACTTCCTGTTTATTTTCGCGTACCCGTGTTAACTCAATCATGAAAACTATTTTTTGAAAATGATATTATACTTTATTGATGGCTGCTGCAATTTCTATCAGTTCTTCCTGGGTCAATTTTAATTTAGGACGGGTAAAATTCAAATCATCAGCACTGTTGATGGGTACCAGGTGAACATGTGCGTGCGGTACTTCCAATCCTATTACGGCTACACCAATTCGCTGGCAAGGCATGGCTTTTCGAACTTTTGCTGCAACATTTTTGGCAAACACCATGATCTCTTGCAGGTATTCGTCATTGAGATCAAAAATGTAATCGGTTTCAACCTTAGGAACCACCAATGTATGGCCTTTAACCAATGGAGCAATGTCTAAAAAAGCCAGAAATTTTTCGTTCTCTTCAATTTTATGGCAGGGAATTTCACCTGCAATAATTTTTGAAAAAAGTGTTGCCATGGTTAGCGTGTAATTTCCAGTATTTCGAATTTAAGTACGCCTGATGGAATTTTTATTTCGGCTATTTCGCCAACGGCTTTACCCAACAATCCTTTTCCTATTGGTGAATCCACCGAAATTTTTCCTGCTTTCAAATCAGCTTCCTTTTCAGCAACAAGCGTATACTTAACTTCTGTGTTGTTGTTCAGGTTTTTCATCCTGATGGTTGACAGAATTAAAACCTTGGAATTATCAAGAAGGCTTTCATCAATAATGCGGCAATTTGAAATGAGGGTATTCAGTTTTGAAATACGCATTTCAAGTAAGCCCTGGGCTTCTTTGGCTGCATCGTATTCTGCATTTTCAGAAAGGTCGCCTTTGTCGCGTGCTTCAGCTATTTGTGCCGAAATTTTTGGCCTTTCAACGGTCTGCAGCTCTTTCAGTTCGGCCTTTAATTTAGCCAAACCTTCTGGGGTAACGTAGGTTAACTGTGACATAATCAATTGTTTAAAAAAACAAGAATCCTCCACCCTTACCGGGCAGAGGATTCCTGCAATACAAATATACTAAAATTCCTGGATTACTTAAGCGTAATGCGCAATCCAACCGTATGGGTTGAAGCCATGTAACTTACTGGTTGAAAGGTGTAATCAATACCAATTAAACTGCCAGCCTTTGAATCTTTTCCAAAATCAACACTTACACCAGCCGCTGGGCCAGGGAAAGCAGTTGTACGGGTATCGGCTTTAAAAATACCTTTTTCGTAGTTATAACCGGCCCTTACACCAAATTGTGCCTTTTTAAGGGTGTGAACATACTCCAAACCCAGGCGGTAATTATCTTTTGAAAATGAATTAGAGGTATAGCAACCAACAGCGGTTAATTTTCCGGTTTCACCAAAAAGAAAATCGTAGCCAAAAGAAATGTTTACCTGTGAAGGCAATTCAAATTTAGCTGATCGGATTTCAGTTGTTGACTGGAAATCATTTACAGGTGTTACGGCATCAAAGGTTGATGTTACCGCAAAACCATCACCACTGTATGACATTGGAGGACCAACATTTTTAAGGTTGATACCAAATTTAATCTGATCTTTTTCGCCTGTTACGTATTTAATACCTGCATCAAAAGCAACACCGGTTGATTTAGCATTTGCAATTGACTCGTTCACGATTTTTAATTGTATACCGCCATAAATACTGTTTGAGAAGGTACGTGCATACGCCAATCCCAAAATGGTATAACGAGGTGAGAATGTAGTTCCCAAACCTTCAGGATTATCAACTGTAGTTACAGGAATGTCACCAAAATTTAATCCGGTGTAGGTTAATGCAATTACACTTGACTCACCCACTTTTGTACCGAACCCAAGTGAATTCACTTTAACCCCATCCTTACCATACAAGTTGGTGCGAACTGCTGCCAGTTCCATTTTATTCAACATGGCTAGTCCACCTATATTGATAAATGCACCTTCAAGCCCCGAAACGGTAGCAACATTTGCACTTCCCATTGCCAAACTACGGCTCCATGGGTTCAAAAGCAATTCGGTTGCTCCTGCACTACCTACGCGGTCTTCGTTACCTGCAAACACCTGGCCCGAAAAACACGTGGCCAGTAGTAACATTGAAATATATTTTGTTTTCATAAGGTCAAAATTTCTTTATTAATGTTTTTAGGTTTAGAAGTTATCCAAATCGGTAGGTCGTAAAGCTCCAAACCATTTTAACACCCGTTCGCCAACATTAGGCACCTCCACATGCATGAGGTAAACGCCACCTGCAATTGGAATTCCTTTTTGGTTTTTCAAATCCCAGTCAACCGATGTAATCGTATTGGTTGATTTGGTAATTGTGCGTATCAATTGTCCTGAAATGTTGTAGATGCGAATTGTACACTCATCAGGCAGGTTCACGATCTTAATGCGGTTATCCAAACGGTTTGATTCGTAAGAACTGTATGCATAATAAGGATTCGGCACTACGTTTATTAAGGCAAGTATTGAATCATTGTAATCAGTTACATTCACTGATGATGTAAGGTCTGACATAGAGAATTCATATACGTTGAACCAATTGTTGGTTGCGCCTGTAAAGTTGTTTAGCGCAAACGAAACTCCACTGGTGTTAAACTGTTCGTATGGTTTTGTAACCCTGATTGACATGCGTACTTCGCACGGCATGCTGGCCGGATTGTTAAACGCATATCCTTCTGATAATTTAGGACACCAAACGTATGAACACGATCCCCAGAAGTTACTCATTGGAGGAATTTCAGATGCAAGGTCAGCCCAAAGCGCTTCACGAAGCGTTGCACCATGATCGTAAATAGGTACTTTCTTAAGTGCGGCTGAATAGTTTGTATCCCTTAATGTATTGTTAAATACATACAGGTAGTGCTTTCCACCCCAAATAGGCTCACCCAAATTACCATAGAATTTTGATGTTGGGTTCCAAACCATGTCTTTACCATTGTCTGAAGCATAACGCGAGTCTTCACCAAATGCTACGTTCAAACGAACTCCTGATTCAACATCAATAACATAACCAGGGAACCATCCCATACCTTTTGCATCAATAAAGTCGGCATCATCAGGATTGGTGGTTACAACACCATCGCCCGGGTTACCGTTTTTATCAACTGAAGGAAGGTTTTTCACTGTTTGTTTTTGGTGTGTTGCACCTGTAGCCCATTGCACATCATCGGTTGTTTCAATAACCGGGCAACGCGACCATTTGCTCTTATCAGGTGTAAGTACAATTTCCACACTTTTTAGTGTTTTGGTACCAAAGTTTATTAAGCCACTAATGCTACCTGATTGCGATACCTGGAAGTCAACATCAACAGGCGTATTTGCGGCACAGGTATAATCATCTGAAGTGGTTGCCGTACCGTTCGAGTTGGTATATGAACGTGCTGCAATGTGGTAAGGTGAAACGGTACCGCCAATAATTTTTTCAAATTCCTGCTCAATATCGTACTCCAGCTTATCGTTGTAAATCGCTTCCTCGCACAAACTGGTATTACCTGTATTGTTTACCGATCCGGCACGAATCCAGTTACGGTCCGTATTGCCATCTTCATCGGCAACAGGGTCAAGCCAAACCTGTGATTGATCAGCATACGTTATATCAGAACGAATAAGCTCAGCACGCAGGTAAGTTTTGCTTGTACCCGTTGATGCATCGGTAATCACCTCTTTTTTCAACCACTGATTGATGGTTATCGAGAATCCAAATTGAGGGAAAATCTGTTCGTTCAAAATATTGATTCCCCAATCTGAATCAAATGATTCACCTGTGGTTAAATCCATCAATGTCCAAGTTGCCTTATCAGCTGAATTTGCCGAATCATTAAACACAACACGGAAATTATGATCGGTTACATTTAACGGGTCAATTACTTTTACTTCAATTGGACCTTTTCCTTCACCACCATAATACGTTGGGTGCTCACAGAATCCGTCAGCAAGAATAGCTGTTTCAGACTCAGGTGTAAGTTGAATGTCAAGTCCACCATTACCACGACCTTCAATGCGTGTAATAATTGGACCTGATCCATAAACAGCATTTGCTTGTGTTCCGCCATTTTCTACAACAGGCATATGCGGTATTACTTCAATTACAGGAACCTCTTCACCACTTGATGTTTTACGGCTTTGGATAAATGTTTTCATTTGTCCGTCAGTAGCAGTACCCGGGTTAAATTCTTTGTAATTATTTGACGCATATGCAAGCGCCATGAAATAATAGGTTTTGTGGTTGATCAGATTGCTTTGCGTAAACGCATCCGTTTTAATACTGAATGAATGTTTGATACCTACATCGGCACCGTCCACCATAAGGGTTGGAACGACAAAACCGGTTACAGGATCACGTGCCCAGTTCAATAATTTGGTGATACCGTCTTTAATATCTACCTGTTGAACAAGACGCGCTTTATCAGGATCAAGAAGGTCACCTGATTTAATATCGCTGTTTGCAAGTTGGTAAATTAAGTATCCCTGGAACCTGTAAGAACGATATAAACTATCAATTTCTTCTTCGGTAAGTGAGCCACTGTTAAAAGGAGCTTCTTCAGGTAAAATAATGAAAGGATCTGCTTCCTGGTAACGCTCTTTGTAGTTATTTGAGTTTGAATTGTTGCTCAACATTAAAATAACTTCTTTATCCAATTCCTGTGTTGTTACATCAGGTGCGTTTGGACCTTCAAGAATTTTAAAACAGTTATCAAATAAAGCCTGCGCTTTATCATCGGCACGCAATAAAAGTTCAACTGATTCAAAAGGAATACCTGAACTTGCACGTGCGTAAACAATACCAACTGTAATGTTGTTGTATGCACCAGGCTCTAATGTAAACGGCCCAGAAGCCTCAATCATACGCCTGTCAGCAGCAGTGTTACCTGCCAAATCTTCACGCCATGTTGCAGGAACTACTGCACCACGGGTTGCCCAATAATAAGGATCTGAATCATAAAAGAAAATATAGTCGGTAGCTGTAGTTGTTACGCCAGGTTGGCCAGGGTAACCGTTACCACCAAAAGACAATTGCGAACCATCACGCCATAAACCTAAAAGATAATTGTAGGCTTGTGGTGCATTGTCAGGGTCACTCATGTTTGCGTTTGGTGCTCCTTGTCCTGTATATGACATGAACTCACGCATTCCGAAACGCTCGTTATCAATAACTGAATCGCTATAACCAATACCAATTCCTGTATATGGAATACCACCACTGTCAACTGCATTTTGGTAATTTGTTGTTAAAGGATTATCCAATGTATCAGCATCCTGATAAGGACCCTGGAAATAGTCAACACCAATTGAAGGTGGATTTAAACCGTAACCAATCGATCCACTTGTTGTAGCATCATCAGGGTCACCGTTAAAATAATACCCTAATCCACGCGACACGTCACAACCTACATAGTCATCCTGGTAGTAACCAAGGTCACAGTCAAAGAAGTTACCGAAATAGGTTTTATACAATGTTTGTGTTGAACGGTTAATTAGTTCATAGTTATAGAATGTCATGTCGTTTACCTCATCATCGGTATTGAAAGCAAATGCCTGCGCGTGAACTTCCATACCAATTGGCTCACCACCCGACTCGGTGTGAACGTTTCCTTTATCGTTAAATACCCACCAGTAAGCCTGGTCACCGTACATAGTTACACGCCTGTCATTACCACAAGGTAATTCTGTATCGGTCTTTTTAAACTGGAACCAAGGCATATCACCAAGGCTTGGATCATAATCACCACTTAAGTCAGCATCATAAAAAGGTGCAAGTGTTTGTCCACTTGGACCAAATGCAGGCCAGTTTGCAATATTTGACGGAATTGAACTTACTGTACCATCATCGGTATAGTCATTGTAAAAAGCAAGTACCTCGGCACGGTTGGCATAATAGAATTTATCATACTCGGCACAGGTTGCTTCGTCAACTGTTGCTACTCCGGGAATCAAAGGACCAGCCCAAAAATCGTTACCGCTGTTACGGAACTTGATAATGGTAGCAGCTTTTAACTGGTCGTTAAAATCCTTACCACCCATCCACAATGAGTTTCCGTAAATGGCTTTAGGACCTGTTCCGTCCTCGGTTTTTGGAACCTCGTATGATGGTTTTCCAAGTGACCTGTCAAGGAACAACAATCCGCCCTGCTCCAATAAAGCCGAAACGTTGTTGAATTCCATTAACTGCCTGGCTTGTCCCGGTGCACAACCGGCTGCCCTCATTTCCATGGAATTATTTCCGTTTCCGGAATTTCCATTGTTGGTTGCTGGTGTACCGTTGAGCTTATAGGCCCATGCATTCGCAATAAATGCACTTAATACAACTGTTAGAACCTGCTTCTTCATAATGATGCTTATTCTTTATTTCAAATTCTTAAAAATCCAATTTAATACCTAACCTGATTTGACGCGGCAAACCATAGTTGAACGGGTTATTCATTTTCAAACCGTAGTAATACCTGAAAGCATCAGGATCATTTTTACCAATAATAGCGTTTGTATAACGTGCATCTGTTAAGTAACCGTCATCTTGCGGGTTTCCTGTACCACTGTAAACTGCATTGATGTTTTGACGGTTCAACAAGTTCGTGATCCAGAAATAAATGTTAAGGTTTGCCGTTTTGCGCTCTTTAGCGGTTGCGTCAGCCTCATCACCACCCTCGGTTTCTTTTCCTTTTTTACCAAACTTAAGGGTAAGGTTTTTGTCAATGTTTATGTCCATACGGAACTGGCCTGGTGTACGTGCACCATTAATGTTTCCGAATACAGAACCGTTAAAGTTTCCGCTTTGGAATGCCTGTGGAGCTGGAAAATCCCATTGTGTATAAGGCGTTCCTGAACCAAAAATGCTGATGAAGTTTACACCTGTGTTTGCGAAAAGATCGGTTTTACCAATACGTGGACCATTGTAATCTTTTCCTTCACCATAATGGTAGTCAACTGTAAACTGGAATGCGTGACGTTGATCATAATCAAAAGGAAGCACGGTACGCAAGTTAGGTAAACCAGCATTGATCAAACCTTGCTGCGAACCTGCATTTGAACCTGTACCCTCAGCAAACTGCAGGGTATAAGATGCTTTCATCCAAAGGTTCTTAGTCCTGCGAAGGTCATACGTTAATGTTAACCCCTTTACTGTACCAAAATCAATGTTGTCAAACGACTTGTATGATAACGGGTATGCTCCGTAAACCTGTACCACTGTAACCATGTTACGCAATTCTTTATAGAATGCTGAGATTTTCAATGAAGATGATTTGGTTAATACCTGCTGGAAACCTAATTCATAATCAATTGTTTTTTCAGGTTTCAAATTCGGGTTATTGAATACTGCACCACCATTTTGGAAAATGTAATAGTAGTCAGTAATGTCAAGACGTGAACCTGTGGTAGGACGCTTGGTCAATACATCGTAATGTGCAAAGAACAAGGCCTCGTCATTAATTGGGAACGAGAATGCAATACGTGGCATTACGTTGATTTGTGGTTTGTAATCCTGGAATGCATCTTTATGCGTTCCATCTGTTCCGTTTTTCTCTACAGAAATAACAGGTACAGCCTGATTACTTGAACCAAAAATTACCGAAGGGTCACTTGTTACCTCAACACCTTGAGCATCGAACCACTGCGATCCATTACGGTAACCTGTTATTGTACGTGATTGCTCATCATCAATATATACTACATAGTCAGAGCCAATGTTTGAAGGAATGTTATCATCACCTGTTAAGTTATCGGCATCTGTGATTTCAGAAACCGTTTTAGCAGGATATAACAAGAATTTATCTTTCAATACTGATTGGTTGGCATCATACCTGTCAACCCTCAAACCAACGTTGAAGATCAAATCGTCAAACGCAAATTTGTCCATTAAATAAACTGAATTATAAATTGGCTGGAATGAACCAATGGTACGCAACTTGTTACCAAATTCGTCCCTTGCATTGAAGAAATCATCAATTGTGGCATTTCCTTTCAGGCGATTACCTGTATGGTCGTAACCTGAATAAGCAACATAACTATTACCACTGTTCAATAATTCATCGGCACTGAAGAAGTTCAATTTGAACATTGAAGGATCATAAGCATCAATGTCTAAGAAATCAGTTCCGTCAGGATCAAGGCCCATCGCTTCCCTTACATTATAATCAAAGAAAGATTGAGTTTCGGTTGCGTTGGCAGCATTATAAGCTCCTGGCGATGTGTTTTGCGGATCGTATTCATATATAAGGTTATCACCATATGAATAAATATGCCTGTATGAATCTTTTAATGCGTCTTCAGGAATTTCATTTACGTGTTTGTTTTGAAGTAAACGTCCAAGTGTCCATAAACCAACCGGTGATACATTAAAGAAACGGTCATCGCGTTGCTCGTACTCAAAACCTAACGTAAATGAGTGTTTACCTAAGTCGGCACTACCATTGGCAGTTACACGGAACTGGCTGATGTCTGATTTACCATTGGAGTTATAGGTAGTTCCAATATTTGTCCAAACACTGTAAACTGATGCTGGCTGATCACCGTTACGCAAAGCATTACCAGCTACTATGTCATTTAAGTTCTCATAATGATCAGTAGGATCATTAAAGAAACTATAATATTGCTGTGTAATTGCTGCAAGATCGGGGTTTACTGTAGCTGCATATGAATCAGTAATTACATTTCCGTTTGCATCAATATAATTACCTGCTTCATCCTGGCTGGCGAAATAGAAAGGTGTGTACTCAACCAACGTGTCCCTGTAACCATTTTGTTCAAGAACACCTGTACCTGAAGGCAACATCAATAAACCGTACGATTTTTCGCGGTAGGTCTTAAACTTACCTACATAACCATATTTAAACAGATCATCGTTATGCCTTGGATCGTAATTTGAAGACGCGCTTTTTTGATAATCCACCATCAAACTATAATAGGCATTTGTAATACCCTTCTTTTTACCTTCACCTTCAGCTGGCTTATTGGTAAAACGTTGAATAAATCGACCATATGCACGAATGGTATGATCTTTTTGCATACCGTTGTTGTTCGAGTTAAACAACATGTTATCATAACTGTATGCACGTGATTTACTGAAGTCACCCGAACCACCAAATGTTAATGTGATTTGAGGACCAAGGCTAAAGTCTAATTTACCTGCAAATGAACCGCTTTGAGCTCCTGCATTGTAACGGAATTTTGCTTCCCTGAAATCAGAAGGCGTTAAAAAGTCAGTATTGTAAAGAACTGTACCTGTAATTGGGTTCCTTCTTAAAGGATTGGCCAAAAGATCAGCACGTGAACTGTCAGTTAATACATATTGATCGGTTACAAATGGCCTGCCGTCAACAACATTATTATAGTTACCTGAAATAAAGAACCCGATCAACGGCTTAACTTTTTTTCCGGTTGAATCCTTTTTCATCAATAAAGGACCTGAAACCGAACCTTCAACAAGGTTATAGGCATAACGGTCAAGACCAAATGTTTTTGCACTGGTTCCTTCACCTGTTTTGAATCCTGAAGTTACATATTCAATACCTCCGAAAAATTTACTTGAAGGACCCCTTGTTGTAATAGATATGATTCCACCTGTAGCATCGCCATAGTTAGCAGGCATACCACCTGTAATTACGCTGATTTCTTCAACAGCTGATTTTGGAAGGTTTGTACTACCCCGAACTTTTACACCATCAATAAAGTAATAGTTGGCATCAGAACGGGCTCCACGGATACTGATTTCACCGCTACCATCTTTTGAACCAACACCACCTACTGTGTTTGCAATGGCTTGTGCAGAACGACCCGGCATTTTTGCAATGGCATCACGGGTTATTGTTCCTCCTGAAGGACCACCGTCCTTATCAATCAAAGGAACAGTATAGGTTACGATGTCAACAACATCTAATACATTCCCGTCAGAAACGTCCAGATCAATATCAAGGAACGTAATGATGTTTGATTTTACCAGAAATTCGTTGATTTGTTTTGTTTTGTAACCGGCATTGGAAGCCTTTACGTTGTAGGTTCCAGGAACTACTTGGGTAACTTTGTAATTTCCATCGAAATCAGATTCGGTTTTGTATTTAACAATACCTCCCTGTTCGAAGACGATACTCGTGAACGGTAACAATTCACCGTTGCCTTTGTCTTTAACCTTTCCCTGGATGGTTCCAAGGCCTTGCGAAAATAGTGTACCGGCAATACCCAAAACGGCCGTAAATACTAGCGTAAAGCGTTTTAACATGGTAATAATTTAAAAAATTTAGTAACTGTTTAGTCTACAACGTGCCGTAAATATAGAAATATTTTATTCATACAAACTACCCATAATGAAGCAACGGTGATAAATAAAATTTTTACGTCAAAATTATTTAGGGAACGGTAAAACAGCCACGCAAGCAAATCTGTTAAATCGATCTAATGGGCTGAAAAAAAAACCGTTACAAATAAAATCAAAGAATCAGAAAGAAAATACAACTGTTTAATATTTAATTTAATATATTACCCCGCTTTACGTGTTTTCTTTTCAAAAAAAACGGGCGGAAAATGAATTCCCGCCCGTGTTAATTTCGTGTATAAAGCCCGGTTTTGCTGCCTAAAAATTATCCAGGTCGGTTGGCCGCAGTGCACCAAACCATTTCACCACCCTTTCACCCACTCCAGGAACTTCAACATGTATTAAGTAAACACCGCCTGCAATGGGTACTCCTTTTTGGTTTTTTAAATCCCAGTCAACTGAAGTAATGCTGTTGGTTGCTTTGGTTAAGGTACGCACAAGCAAACCCGATACGGTAAATATGCGAATGTTGCACTCATCAGGCAGGTTCACAATTTTTACACGGTTATCAAGGCGGTTTGCCTCGTAAGCACTATACGCGTAATAAGGATTTGGAACTACGTTTATAAGCGCAAGAATTGAATCGTTCAAACTGGTTTCGTTTGTATGCGAGGCCATTCCTCCCATTTGAAATTCGTAAACGTTGTTCCAGTTATTGGTTGCACCTGATAAGTCAGCTAAATCAAATGTATTTCCATTCGTGTTGCATTTTTGATACGGCCTGGTAACACGTACCTGCATGCGCACATCACACGGAATGTCAGTTGAGGGATTATTTATTTCATATCCCTGTGTGGCCATGGGCAACCAAACATACGTACAGGAATTCCAATATAAGCTATACACGGTAGGCGACACAACGGGTCCACGCAAATGATCAGAAAGTGTTTTTCCGTAATCATAAGGCGGCATTTTCCTAAACGCGTTTGACAACATGGGATCGTGAAGGGTATTTGCAAAAACATACAGGTAGTGTTTACCGCCCCACAAATTTTCGCCCAAATCGCCAGTCATGTTCGCTGTAGGATTCCACATCATGTCACGCCCGTTTTCACCAACAAAACGCGAGTCTTCACCAAAACCAAGATTTAATCTTACACCTGTTTCCACATCAATGGCGTAACCGGGAAACCAACTCATACCCGTTGCTGCAACATAATCGGCATCGTTTTCATTGGTTGTTACAATACCATCGCCAGGATTACCGCTCTTATCGCGCGAAGGAAGTTCTTTAATAATTTGCTTTTGACCATTCGCAATTGCCCATTGCGGATCATCGGTTGTTTCAAACACCGGGCAACGCGTCCATTTTGACTTATCAGCTGTAATAACAATGTCAACGTTGCGTACTGTTTTTTCACCAAAGTTCATTGTTTTTAAATAATCAGCACCTTGCGACAGGAAAAAATCGGGATCAACCGGTGTATTTTCAGCACAAAAATATCCGCCAGCATCATAAGCACGGGCTGCCAAATGGTATGGCGCTACTGTGCCGTTAATTATTTTTTCGAATTTTTCTTCGCTGTCAAATTTTGGAAAATCGTTGTACACTGCATTTTCACACAAGGCTGGATTTCCTGCATTTTCAAGCGACCCTGAACGTATCCAATTCAAAGCTGAATTTCCATCCTGGTCTTTTATACCTTCAACCCATGCGGTTGCTGCATTGCTAAAACTAATTCCTGAACGAATAACTTCTGCGCGGTAAAAAATGGTTGTGTCAGCTGGATCCAATGGATTATTATGGTATTTTTCTTTGCTGCGCCATTGCTTTATGCTAACCGAAAATCCGTATTGCGGAAAAATTTGTTCGTTGTCAAGATTAATGGCTTTATCAGCATTAAATGTTTGACCTGATGTTAAATCAATCATGGTCCATGTAGCGTCATTTAATGAGCCGTTAACCTGGTTAAATACAATACGAAACTGGTGATTTGTGACATTTAACGGATCAATTATTTTTACCTCAATAGGGCCGTTTCCTTCGCCTCCGATGTATTGCGGATGCGGATCAAAAAAATCACTCACTATTTTTGCTTCCGATTCAGGTGTTAAGTTCAGGTCAAGCACACCATTTCCTTTTCCTTCGATGCGTGTAATTAAAGGTCCACTGCCATATTGCGCAATTGAATACGTTCCACCGTTTTCAACCGAAGGAATGTGCGGTATAACTTTTATGACAGGTACCGCTGCACCCGAAACATTTTGCCGGCTTTGTATAAACGGTTTTATTTGCCCATTTGGTGTTGCTGATGGATCAAAGGCCAGGTATTCATTGTGCGCATATGCCATGACCATGTAATAATACGATTTGTGGTTGACAAGCGATTGTTGCGTGAAGGCATCGGTTTTAATGCTGAATGAATGTTTTATTCCGTTATCGTTTCCATCAACCATTAATTGCGGAACAAGGTAACCCAATACCGGATCGCGTTTCCAGTTCACCAAACGCTTTATGCCATTTTTTACATCAACCTGTGTAACCAAACGGGCTTTGTCAGGATTATACAAATCACTTGAACCAACCGTTTCGTTTGCCAACTGGTAAATTAAATATCCTTCAAAACGATACGTACGGTACTTTTCGTCAATTTCGGCCTGCGTAAGTGAAGTATCGTTAAAAGGAGCTGCTTCAGGAAGAATGATGAAGGGATCAACTTCGGTGTAATTTTCATTTTCGTTATTTCCATTGGGACTGTTTGACAACATTAAAATAATTTCTTTGTCGAGTTCCTGTGTAGTAACATCAGGCGCTGTTGGTGCTTCAAGTATTTTAAAACAATTATCAAACAATGCCTGTGCTTTATCATCGGCATGCATAACCATTTCAACAGAAGAAAACGGATTGCCTGAAGTTGAACGCGCATAAACTACACCAATGGTAATGTTGTTGTATGCACCGGGTTCGAGTGTAAAAGGGCCTGAAGATTGAATGAATCGCCTGTCTCCTTTTTCATTACCTGCCAGGTCTTCGCGCCAGTCATCGGGCACTTCAACGCCACGGGTAGCCCATGAATACGGATCACTATCATAAAACATCATGTAATCCGTTGGTATTTCTGTAACATTTGTTTGTCCGGGATAACCACAGCCACCAAACATGGGTTGCGATCCATCGCGCCATAACCCCTGCAGGTAATAATATGGTTGAATTGGTTTACCAACTTCAGGATCCAACATATTGTCACTTGCCGAAGTTGTACCATTAAACATCATGAATTCACGCATGCCGAAACGTTCATTGTCCATTATTTCATCGCCATAACCAATGCCTATTCCTTTGTAAGGAACTCCACCGCTATCAATTGCATTTTGATAATTTGTTGTAAGCGGATTGTCAATTGAATCTTTGTCCTGGTACGGGCCCTGGAAATAGTCAACCCCAATTGCTGGAGGATTTAATCCATAGCCAATGGAACCACTGGTTGTAGCATCATCCGGATCGCCATTGTAAACATAACCCAAACCACGGCTTACATCACAACCAACAAAATCATCACCAAAATATCCAAGGTCACAATCAAAAAAATTTCCGAAGTAGGTGTTGTACAATGATTGCGTAGTTCGGTTAATTAATTCATAATTATAAAAAGTCATGTCATTTACTTCATCATCGGTATTAAATGCAAATGCCTGCGCGTGCACTTCCATTCCCAGTTTTTCGCCACCTGATTCAGAATGAATATTGCCTGCATCGTTAAATACCCACCAAAAGGCCTGGTCACCAAACATGGTTACTGTATGCTCAGCGTTACACCCAAGTTCGGTAGAAGTACCTTTGTATTGAAACCAGGGGATGTCTCCATTTTCAGGATCATACGCATAATTATTGTTGGCATCGTAAAACGGAGCAAGGCTTTCACCTGCTGTTGAAAACGCGGGCCAATTGCTGATGTTGGATGGAATTGTGTTTACATTTCCATCATCATTGTAATCATTGTAAAAAGCCAGTACTTCACTGCGGTTAGCATAATAAAACCTGTCATATTCGGCACAGGTGGCTTCATCGGTTGTTCCTACCTGGTCAACAAGCGGACCACCCCAGAACTCATTACCCGATTGCCTGAAATTTACAATGGCGGCCATTTTTAAATTTCCGCTTGCATCTGTTCCTCCCATCCAAAGTGAACTGCCATAAATTGCATTTACGCCACTGCCTTTGGGAATTTCATATTGCGGTTTATTCAATGAACGATCAAGAAATAACAACCCACCCTGTTCAAGCAAGGCTGAAACGTTGTTGAATTCCATAACCTGCCGTGCATTTGCCGGTGCGCAGGTAGCAGCACGCAAAGCAAGTGATTCGGTTTTGGAAGTATGTATTCCTGATGTTGCGGTTGATGAAACCTGAGATTTATATGCCCATGCATTTACAACGAATACACAAAGCAAAAAAGCGAGTACCAGTTTCTTCATAATTCACGGTTTTAGTTGAATTAAATTTAACGACAGGAATTTTGATTTGTAACATTGAATGAAGGATCGGGAAAGAAAACCAGAATTCGTGTGCCGTAAAAGAAGGAACGGTATAAAATGGAATTAAAGCGAAAAAAAATTAAAAACGTTTACCGAGGAAATTTGACCGATGGCTGGGGTTTAAGATTTAAGATTTAAGATTTAAGATTTAAGATTTAAGATTTAAGATTTAAGAGAAGACGAGAGACACCAGAATGGTTGCGAAACA
>DATGXI010000154.1:0-13148 GCA_035299065.1 Flavobacteriales bacterium | reverse complement strand
ATATGAAAAAATTATACACCCTCCTTTTCCTTTGCGCAACGCTGGGAATCAAAGCACAATCGGTACCGGCCACGTATGCAGCCGACTTTAAAGCGGTTTGGGCAGCAGCCACCAAGTATTATAAAACCGACAAAACCGGTGAATGTACCAACCTGAGCGGCTCAACCTTTAAACAGGAGTGCCCGTGCAAATCAAGTTTTCAAAACGCGCTTGAAAGCAAACTGGTTGTTGACAGGGACGATGTGTTGAACCACCATGTAGTGTTTGATGCCGGCAAAACAAAAGAGGAAGCACTTAAAACATTGCGTAAATTTATTGATGCTACCAAACCTTTGCTGCCTGCAAAATTTGTTGAGAGCAATACAACTGACTTAGGGTATGCCGATCAAAAAGCGTATAAAGTAGAATACGGTTCAGAGTTGTTTGCCGAGGT
This sequence comes from Flavobacteriales bacterium, assembly GCA_035299065.1. Classification (GTDB taxonomy): domain Bacteria; phylum Bacteroidota; class Bacteroidia; order Flavobacteriales_D; family UBA2798; genus DASPJQ01. The sequence goes on along the minus strand of DATGXI010000154.1, from coordinate 12,715 downwards.
AGCCAAAAAACCATCACTTGTTTTTGGTGTAAAGGAAAAAGACGGAAAATTTGTGGTTGATATTTTGGTGATGGCACCGGTGTTTACGTTTGATTAGTATTGAGTACTGAGATGTGAGTATTGAGAAACAGTACGCATGGCGACACGTTTTTACAATAAGCGTAATGGAACTTCAATTGGCATTTCAAAAGTACTTAGATGTGAGCTATGAGTATTGAGAAACAGAACTCATTGCTCACGTTTTTTTTCTAAGAGATGAAGGAACTTCAACATACGCTTTCGAATAATTTCATGTATTTTATTATGCTGCCCCCTCCGGGTCGGGCTATACACTTCAAGTCCTCACCTGAAATTTGAGTTAGATCCTTCGTTCCTCAGGAAAACACTCAAATTTCAGGTTCCGGGCTTTCCGTTCCTATCCCTGGCAGAACAGGTAAAAAACGTTCCGCAAAATGATCAAAGCCGCTGTCCTTAAGGTTCCGTATCTAACATCTCACATCTAACATCTCACATCTCATATCTCATATCTCATATCTCATATCTCATATCTCACATCTCAATACTCACATCTTCCTGATGATCCATTTCAGCTCATTCAGCATTGCGGCTGTTGCGCCCCAAATAATTTCATTGCCAAATAAAAAACAAGGGGCGTTTTTAAGAATTACCCCATTGCCCAGTTTAATGTCGGTTTTCGAGAAATTGGAGTCGTTCATTAATTCCTCCAGCGGAAATTCAACCACATAATCTACTTCATGGTTGGGTGTATAGCTTAATTGTTGCTGGGTAAAAAATAAAAACGGGTACACCATAAAATTACTTGGCGGTATATAAATGGGAGTAAGCGCTGCAACAAACGTATCGCGGTTTAAGGCAATACCTGTTTCTTCATGCGTTTCGCGCAGGGCAGCATCCATACGGTCGGCATCACCATCCTCCATTTTACCACCCGGAAAACTTATTTGTCCGCCATGGGTGCCATCATATGCTGCACGCCTGGTAAGCACTAAAACAGGTTTTGTGTGCCAGTTTACAATTACCGCCACCGAACCTTCGCGTGCCTGTTTGGCAGGTGCTATGGGCGGGGTAATGCTTGTACGATAAGGGGTTAGCTCAACATGTGCGTCAAAACCCGGCAGGTCATGTTCCTTTAGTTGTTTTAAAAAAAGGCTCAATTTGTTTTGATCGTTCATGTAGCGGGTATTGCTTTGAATGATAAATTTACCTCATTAATTAACTGGAAATTAAATGTTCGAAAATTTAGATTACATGTGGACTAGCGAGGGATTAACTTCCTTTGCCGTTTTAACCCTCCTGGAAATAGTATTGGGTATTGATAACATTGTTTTTCTTTCAATTGTTGTTGCACGCGCACCAAGGGAAAAGCAGCGCAGTGTGCGTAACTGGGGCCTTGTTATGGCCATGGTTATGCGTGTGGGCATGTTGTTTGGAATTAACGTGATTGTGCAAAACCAACACACGGCTTTGTTAACCGTAGCAGGGCACGCCTTTAGCATTAAAGACATTATATTGTTAATTGGCGGTTTGTTTCTTATTGGTAAAAGTACCATGGAAATACATCATAAAATACACGAAGCCGCGTATGGACCGCACCCGGGCGAAAAAGAAAAATCGCCAGCTAAAAAAGTGGTTAACGGCTTAGGTATGTTGTTTGCACAAATTGCAGTTATCAATATTATATTCAGTATTGACTCAATTTTAACGGCAGTAGGTTTAACCACGCATACCGGTATTATGATTTTGGCTGTAATTATTTCAACCTTGTTCATGATGCTGTTTGCAAAACATGTTGGTGAGTTTATCAATAATAACCCTACCATTATTATGCTGGCGCTTTCATTCCTGATTATGATTGGAACATTGTTGATTGCTGATGCGTTTCATGTTGAAATTCCGCGTGGATATGTGTATTTTGCCATGGGCTTCTCGTTGTTTGTTGAAATGCTGAATTTGCTGTTGCTTAAAAACCTGTACCGGAAAAAAGAAGATTTAAAGGATATTAAGAAGGAGTAATCAATTGTCAATGTTCAATTATCAATGATCAATTGTCAATGTACAATTGACTTAACAAACTAAGAAATTAAAAAACTCAACTGTAAACGGATAACTTAAACTTCTTAAGTATGAACATAGAACTTTTACCTGGCGAAGAAAAAATAAACAACTGGACTTTACTTTACAGTCCGCCAACCGGAGGCAAGTACAATGGTAAACTTGTGGTGACGAATAAACGGTTGTTATACGATGCGAAATTTGACGTAAGCGCAAAAGGCCTGGTTGAAGAAGCGTTGTTTGTGAAATACGGTTCAGAGGCTTTTGTTTCAATTCCCAAGGAACGCATTAAATCAATTACACCTGAAAAAAGTTTTTTTGCCAAAAAAGCCGTAATTGAACTTGATAATGGCGACAAGCACATATTTAATTATGGCATGCTCAATATTGACCCGGTAATTGAGGCAATGAAGCTAAAAAGCTAATTGACCAATGTGCTCCCTATCTTAAATCTCCTAAAAAACAAAATCAAAACGAGGGTTAATTTTCACAAGCATTTAATCAGGTAATTAGATATTGCCACATGAGCATATTAAATTGCAATTTCCCCATCAAACTTTCCTGCTTTGTGAAGTAACCTGATTAAAATTTCATGCGGTTTTAAATAATTTTCATCCAGTTCGGGGTGTTGCTGAATGTAACCGGGAATGCTTCGTATATAATTTGCATGTGCATACAGGTTGCTGCCAAACCCGTGTTCAATGGCCAGTATATCGGCATTGCGCTCAATCAGTTTTTTTGATTTTTTGCCCATGTAGGAAACAAGCAGGCTGAATAGCTCAAGGCGGCTTCGTTCATGAAATTGTTTTACATGTGCCAGTTCATGCGCAATTACGGCCACCTGGCATTGCAGGGTGCAGTTTTTTAAAAGCGCCCCTTCCATGGGAGGGCTGGCCTGCTCAAGAATGTTTATCCTGTACAACCGGTTTTCTGGTTTTTGAAATATACTGGCAAATGTGGGCGCGGTAGCGTAGGCTTCTTTTAAATCTGTTGTCAACCTGAACTCAATACGGGCATCCTTGAGTTCAGGGTAATGTGAAAGGGCAGTAAGAATTGCTTCGCGGTATTTTTCTGGTATAATTTTGTTTTTAAAAAATGTCTTGTATTCCATTGTTGCTTTTTCTATTCAAACGTAAAAAAACAAGGAATGGGGGGCAAGTTTGAAAAATTTGGGAATCAAAGTGAAAACTGTAAATTTTGAAGGGAATACTGCAACGTTATTTCAGGTAGTAAATATGACTTCCTATTTTAAATTCATTTGCACTTATTTTTTTATAGGCAATTTTTTCGCTATCAAGAATTTTTTGATCGCAAAAATAGTCGGGGAGCTTTACTTTGAATGTATTGTTCTTTACATTGTACCTGATCCATATGCCGTCAGCTCCAGCATAAAAATTTTCGGTAATGGTATCGTTCATCATTTCAAATTCAATTACACCATTTCCAAGATTTTTTACAAAGTAGAATTTTTCCAATTCTTTGGCAAGGCGTTGGTTAATGGTGTCGTTTTTGACATACGCTTCATTGTAATGTCCACATAAACCATAAACAGCCGGTGTTATTGGTGATGAGGGAAACATCCATTCCCAGGCTGGTATATAAAGTAATTCCTTCCAACGGCCTTTTTTCAGTGTGTAAATGGAGTAGTGGCTTATATTGCTGAAGTCGCCATTGCTGCTGATCATTCCCAATTCATCGGTTCCATCACCATTAAGGTCACCCAGGTTTTCGGCAAAATGCAGGTGGTCACAAAACAAGGTGTCGTTTTTTAGTTTTCGGTTCCATAAAAAATTTTTCATTCCGCAGTCGGCCTCAAAACACCGGTTAATACCAATATCGCCCTCACCATAATATTTGGGAATTTCGTGGCCGTACCTGTCGGTAAAATATTCGGTAAGTGTTTCCTGTTTACCATCGCCATTAAAATCACCTGGTATTTGGTAGCGGTATCCCCAAACCGGGTGATCACCTGTGGTGTCACACCTGTCAATGGTCTCAAGGCTGTCAAGGGTGTTTACGGCATCAATTGAATCGCCAATCAAATAGGCGCTATGAGCAAGGTAAGGGCTCGTTTGAGGCGTATTGATTGCGGGTAAAGTTAGGGCTGCAATACCTGTAAAGGCTGCAAACAGGAATATGAGTGGAATATTTTTCAGCATAGTCCCTGCAATGGTAAAGCCAATTTACCAATACAGCGGTTGATCTTTATTATTTATAGCCAATGGTTGATTAAATGCAGGTGTTACTTTTGGCACCCATGTGAATTATATGTATACTTGTGCAACTAAATTCCCCTCTTTTTGAAAAGCAATTGTTTTTATATGCGCACCTTTTTTATTCTGTGCCTGTTGCTGTGCACAACAGCGCTGGGAGCACAGCAGCGTAATTTTAAACGTTATGCGGCCGAAGCAGGTGTACAAGCTACGGTCACCTGCATTTTTCAGGATAGCAGGGGTTATATTTGGATTGGTACACAAAACGGAGGTCTTAACCGGTTTGATGGAAGGACGTTTGTTAATTACAATAAATTAAAGGGACTACCGGGCAACAATGTTATGGGTATTTGCGAGGATCCTGCAGGAAACTTATGGATTGGCGTAAATGAAGGCTTGTGCATGTTTAACGGGAAAGATTTCAGGATTTATACGCGTAAGGACGGTTTGGGCAGTAATTACATTCCACAGGTGTGTTGTGATAGTAAGGGGATAATTTGGGCCAATGCCAATGGACAGCTTTTTAGGTTTGATGGAAAAAAATTCAGGTCGTATACCACTAAGGATGGACTCAGTGATAACCGGATTGAATTTATGTTTATGGATAGCCGCGATCGTTTATGGATATCCTATAATCCGGAGGCGGGTGCTGAACATGTAACCTGTTATGAGGACAAAAAATTCAAACGCATTTCTGTAAAAGCATTTGATGAAACAAATTTTGCACGGGTATCTTCTTTTTATGAGGATAAGAAAGGTGAAATGTGGATGAGTTCTTTTCAAGATAAAGAAGGTGTTTTTTTATCCCATCTTAAAGGCAATGCATTTTATCCAAGCCCTGGTTTTTCAGCGTATGCCGGAGTTTTTGCCATTTTTGTTGATTCGCGATCGGTCATGTGGCTTGGAACAAATAAAGGGGTTTACAAAGCCAATTATGAGGAGGTGTTACGCGTAGAACGTGATTCCAGTCTCAGGCATAAAAATGTCTTTACGCAGCTGAAAGGAGTTAGTGGTGACTTGTGTAGGTTTATTTTGGAAGATAATGTGCGCGATCTTTGGTTTGCCACAGAAAACGGTGTGGTTAAATATGCAGGGGATGTTTTTTTACATTACGGGCAGCAGGAAAATCTTTTCTCGGGTGTTTTTAAAATATTTGAAGATTCCAGAAAAAATATTTGGGTAAGAGATCAAGGTATAGATTTTGCGCGGTTGAACAGTGACAATAAATTTGAATCACTGAAAGACATAGTCAAAGCGAAGCGTGCACCACGTGACGCAAAAGGGTTTGAAGACTCAAAAGGCAATATATGGATTGGTTCCAGGGGAGAGGGGTTGTATAAGTTTGACGGTGAAAATGTAGTTCATTTTACTGAAGCCGATGGATTGTTAAAGCCGGGTAACAATGAACCTGGTTTTGTTTTTCCAGGTTATGAAGACAGGTTTGGACGTATTTGGTGCGCTACAAATGTTCCGGGAAAAATTGCACTTCTTGTTGACGAAAGCCAGCCGCCCGGTAAGCAATTGGTATATATGGAACGCCCTCCTGTAAGTACAGGAGACGATAGTTCTTATGCCGGTGATTTTGTAATGGCGGTTTGTGTGGATTCAAAAAACCGCATCTGGGTTACCTTTCGGCAAAATGGCCTGGCAAGGATTGAAAACGGTGTTATGATTCCTTGTAAAAAGCAAGAGGGATTGCCTGATTTTAATGTACGTAGTTTTTTTGAGGACAGCAAAGGACGCGTGTGGATGCATAGCTCGCTTACAAGAGGTGTTTCTGTTTTTGAAAACGGAAAATTCAGGCATTTTGATGCCTCAAATGGTTATGCCAATGCGGATACCTGGCAAATTATTGAAGACAAAAACGGGAATGTTTGGTTTGCAAGTGACGGTGACGGAGTTTTTGTTTTTCATGATAATAAATTCACGTGTATTTCAGAAAAAGATGGACTTGTTGATAACACAATCTGGAACCTTCTTATTGACCGTAAAGGATGTTTATGGGTGGGTACCAACAAAGGGTTGTCCCGCATTAAATACACCCCCGATGCAGACGTGCAGGAAATAACGAATTATGGCGCTAATGAGGGGTTTGTTGGTCTTGAGTGTAACGATCGGGCTTCATGTATGGATTCACACGGAAATTTGTGGTTTGGTGTTCCCGGAGGCGTTATTAAATATATTCCTGATGAAGATTACAGGGATATGCAGGCGCCAAAACTGGCTTTCCTGGATGTTCGTTTGCTTTTTGAAAAAACAGATTGGTCTTCTTATGGTAAAAAAGTAAATAATTGGAATGGTTTGCCCGAGACCATGGAACTACCGTATGATAAAAACCACCTTACGTTTTCGTTTATTGGGATTAGTTTGCGCTCAAGCGAAAAAGTTCGGTATAAGTTTATGCTTGAGGGACAAGAAAAAAACTGGTCACCTGTAACCGATAAAAATGAGATCACGTATTCTGGTCTTGCCCCGGGAACCTACACCTTCAAGGTTTTGTCTGCGAACGAAAATGGGATTTGGAATGAACAACCATTAACCTATACATTCAGGATTTCGCCACCCTGGTGGCAAACGTGGTGGTTTCGTGGGTTAATCATTTTCAGTTTATTGTTTGCCGTGTATGTTGTTTTCCGGTGGCGCAATGCCGCTCTGCTGAAACGCCAGGCCATTCTTGAAAAAACAGTAGATGAACGCACAAAGGAAGTGGTGCATCAAAAAGAAGTCATAGAAGAAAAACAAAAGGAAATTCTTGATTCCATTACTTACGCCAAACGCATTCAGGATGCTATTCTTCCTTCGCAAAAAACAATGAAGGCCTGTTTGCCTGATTCATTTATACTGTATTTGCCAAAGGACATTGTGGCTGGTGACTTTTATTTTGTGGAACCTGTAAACAACAAAGTGATTTTTGCTGCAGCGGATTGCACCGGGCATGGTGTACCCGGAGCCATGGTGAGTGTAGTATGCGCAAATGCCATGAAACGGACCATAAAAGAATTTGGTTTAACAAACCCGGGGCGTGTGCTTGACAAAGTAACCGACCTTGTACTGGAAACATTTGAAGCCTCAGGAACGGATGTGAAAGATGGAATGGATATTTCGCTTTGCACATTTGATAAAAGCAGCCTCATGCTGGAATGGTCGGGTGCCAATAACCCATTGTGGATTATGCGTAACGGGCAATGCATTGACTACACTGCCAACAAACAACCAGTTGGTAAATTTGATAACCGCAAACCCTTTACAACACACAGTGTCCAATTGCAAAAAGGCGATGAGCTTTTCATTTTCACTGATGGGTATGGCGATCAGTTTGGCGGACCAAAGAATAAAAAATTCAAAGTTTCAAATATGAAGGAGCTTTTTATCAAGATTTTGGATTTATCCTGTGAGGTGCAAATGAAACACATTCACGAAACGTTTGAAGCGTGGAAGAGTATCTATGAACAGGTTGATGATGTTTGCGTAATTGGAGTAAAAGTGTAGGCTTCGTAAAAAGGGTTCTGCCAGTTGCTGCGCATTACTTCATTTTTTTAATCAACTCAAGCCTTTCTTTTGCGTCTTTCACATCCTCGCCACTTTTTTCACCCAGTTCAATGGCTTTTTGCTGGTGTTTTAACGCGTCTTTTTTGTTTTTTAATTTGTAACAAAGCGCTGCGTACGTATCGTTGTAATAATAATTATCATCAAGTTCAATGGAGCGTTTTGACCAATCCAATGCCAGCAACAAATCATTTTTGTCAGTTGATTTCTCGTACATTTCCCAGGCTTTTTCATTGAGTTTACTGGCGTCATTCCAACAACAAAGTGGTAAGCACTTGCGCAGTGTATTAAAGTAAGCGTTTTTATTTCCTTTGGCCAGGTAATAGTGCGGCATAAATTCTGAAACAAGTTCAATGGTGTCAATGCCTGTTGTGCGCATTTCTTTCATGAGCGAAAGAAATTTCTTTTCATCGTCAAGCAGCCAGGGTCCGTCAGGGTTGGCGGGATCGTCTTTGTAACACTTCATCATTGACCAGTACATGGCGGTTGAGGTTACCTGGTCGGTTTTTTTCTTGCCAACAAGATTGGTAAATGCGTCTTTGTTTTTTGTAAAGTCGGTATAAACCGGATTGTCCATTGACCTGCAAAAAACCTGTATAAGCTCAAAGTTTGCTGTAGTCACCAGTTTGTCTTTTGGCAGCATGGCCATGTACCAGTAAAAAACATCCTGCACATCAGCATCGCCTGCGGCATTGGCTGCAAAAATATAATCCTGTATAAATTGCAGGTCGCGGTTTCCGCTTTTGTATTTTTCTTTTAGTGTGCTTAAACGCCTGTTTGCATCGTTGGCGGTTTGGGCCATTTTTACAAATTCCTGTACAGGTTTTGCGCCAATGTCCCTGTGCAATTCTTTGCCGGTTGAATCAAGAAAAAGGGAGGTAGGATAGAAACGTACTTTGTACCTGGTGCCAATGTTTTTTCCATCGCCTTTTTCCATGTCAATTTTTGCACAAATAAAATTTTCATTGAAATAACGCCCAACCGTGTCGTTTGGGAAAACATTTTTCACCATCCATTTGCAAGGGCCGCACCAGGTGGTATAGCAATCAATAAAAATGGGTTTGTTGAGCTTTTTGGCTTTTGCTTTTAACTGCGCCAGCGAAGTGTCGTGCTCAAAGTTGATGCCTTGTGAAAAAACACCAAAACTGCCGGTGAAAAAAAGTAAGATTAAAATACGCCTCATGGTGTTATTTTGTTTGCTGGCCGAAATATAAGACAATTATCAATAGGGCTGTGATGCAGGCCTGGCTAAATGGTATTTGCTATTGTTTTGTGTTCAGTAAACCGCCTGTAAGTCCTGAAAGAAAATTATTTTTTCGCGTGCGGAAACGGGAAAGGTCTTTGCCCAACAAGGTGTTTTTCTCGTTAAAAGCTTTTAGCTCCTCAGCTATACCCGGATTTTTATCAATGCGTGACACCACAATTTCATAGGCCAGTTCACGAATGGGGGCTCCAATTTCTTTGTGTTTTTGGTATTCCAGTTTCATAACCTGTAAAAACTGTTCCTTGTTGTGATCGTTCACGTGGTTCCTGTATACCTGGTTAATTTGGTTGTGCAGTAATTTTACATCCGGAATGTTTGCAAAATAATTATTGAGGCAATTGTAGGCGTCTTTTCCTTCGCACCAGCCCATTAATAAAATATCCTGTCCACGCATAGGGTCTTCCATTTTATATTTATAAATGAGCGAAGCTTTTATGTACTGGCCATTTTGCTTGTAGCTGTCAGCAACCATGTCGTAATACTTGTACGCATCGCCTTTGCGTTTTAATTTCACGTACAGGTCGCCTACTTTTTCGTGGTTGTTCAGGTCCTTGTGCATTTCAATGGCTTCAAGTATCATGTTGCCGCTTTCATAGCAACGGGCAGCACCATTTTTATCGTTTAAATGTTTGATGTAAATGGAAGCAGCGTCCTGGTACAATTTTCCGTTTTCAAGGGTTTGGGCAGCCAACAATGGATACTTCAATAATTTCAAATAAATAAAAGCAGCTTTGTGGTATTCTTTTTTCTTGATCAGGTCTTCGGCTGCTTTGCGGTATTGCTCCTGTAATTTCTGGTATTGTTCATTGGCAATGGTTGATCCGCCACCGCCACCGGTTGAGTTTACCTGGCTCCATAAACCAAAATCATTCCAGCGTTTTGAAAAGTCAAGCAGGCCTCCGTCAGGGCCGCGGTTTGTACCGCCTTCATCTAACGGAATGGCATATTTAAGCGCTTCATCGGGATTTTTTTCAAACAGGTCAAGTAATTTATCAATATTTTTCTGGTTGCGGTATTCTAAGTCTTCGTATTCCTGCACCATGTCTTCTTTCCACGTGCTGTCTTTTTTTGAAAACAAATTTCGCCACCATGAATAGCGTTCAAACGCAGGTGTGGTGCTGATTTCGTATTCGCCATTGGCATTTTTGGTGCGTTTAAAGTATTTTTTGTACGTATCCAGTTTTCTTTTTTCAGAACTGCTGAGGGGCTTGTCGTCAAATTTTTCTGATTTCGGAAATGCTTTTTGGTCCAGTTCTTCCAGTGCCTGCTCAGGGCTCACGGCCTTTACCTGGAAACTTTTTACAAGTGAAGGAATGGTTACACTTTCCAGGGGTTGTTTTGAAATGGCGTTTGCAACCAGGGGTGCAGCCAGGTATTTATTCCAGTCAACGGTATGTTCCAATTCAGCCAGGCCAAATTCAGGGTGAAGTATGTGCAGCTTTGAATTAAAAATGCGCACGGCCTCGGTTTCTGTAAGGCGTGGAAATAAAACCGACTTTTCGGGAATAAACAATAAACCATGAACAAACTGGCAGCGGGTATGGCTGCGTAAATCGCTTATTTTAATTTCAGGTTTATGTACAACCAGGCAACCATACATACTGTTGGGTGTGTTGCCGGGAAGTATGTAAGTGTTAAGACTGAGCAAGTCCAGTTTCATGAACTGGATTTCTTTTACCCAATGGTGCATGTTGTTGCCTTTAATAAGCACGGCACTTAAGGGATACGTATCTTTTGTATGTGGTTTAATGCTTAGTTGCATGTGTATTTATGTGGTTGATAAAACCATCAATGTATTTTTTTACAAAATTAATTTCGCTTATAACGGTTTGTTTGTTGCTGGCATTTGAACGGTAATAATAAACATGGCCGGCAAACTCCGTTTCAGTTGCCACGCCCAGTATGGTGTCAAGGCGTGTGGGTATGTATATGGGCGGAATATCAGCGTTACTGCTTTCCAGTATAACAATGCCTGCACGGTTTATGCGTATAATGCTGCCGTCATTGAAGGTAAAATACTTATAGGCTTGTCCAACTTCAGCGCGCTGTTTTACATTGGTAAATTTATTTTGCTCAAAACGTATGGCTTTGTAATTGGTAAGGCGTAATTCATGCCCGTTTAACACAAGGTTATTTACTTCGTTTATGAAAATGTCGTTAATGTTTTTCAATACACCGCCTGTTTGCCCGTATTGCGGAGCTTCTTTTACACGTTTTTCGCGTGCGTCATATAACTCGTTCAGGAAATTGGGTGCGGTTTCGTTTATTTTTTCAATAACAATTTTTTCATCGTTTACATCAATCGAAAAATAGTATTCACGTAACTGGTAATAAAAGCAATCGTGATAAAATATAAAATTACGCCATGAACGGGGTGTCCATTCGGTAAATAGTTTGCTGTATTGTTTACCTGTTGTCAGGTTTAAATAAATAAGCTCTGAACGCTGGGGTGAAAATAAAAGCATAACACGGTCACCGTTTTCCATGGCACCAATTTCCATTTCGGTGCAATTTCCCGGCAGGTTTTCATACACCAGTTCCCAGCCTTTTTCATGGGGTTTCATGTTCGAGTCGTAAAAGCGCAGCAGGCTGCGTTCAGATGTTATGTTGTATTGTTCGCCATTTGGCAGGCAAAGTGTTCGCTTAACACTTTGTGCTTTTGGAAATAAAACAGGGTATTTTCCAAGCCCCCCATCTTCTTCTTTTTCCTCGTGTTTTTTTTGTTTGGGTGGTTTGCTCCACAACTCTTCAAGAGGCAGCCTGAAGGTTTGCATGAGTTTTTTGCTTTTTCCCTGTTTGCGGTACAATTCCACAGCGCCTTCGTCATTTGTATAAATCCAGTACTTGAACAAGTCATTGTATTTATTCAAAACAAGCTGCACAGGTGCATAAGCAGCAGCGTCTTTACTGGATACAAAAAACAATTCCACGTTTTTGTTCTCGAGGCCGTTTTGCAAAAAGTCTTCCAGGCCTTGTGCTGTGTGTAAACATCCGTCTAAAAAGGCAAGGCTGTCAATCACATCAGCGGTTGTTGTATAGTTCAGTTTACTCCATCCGTAACCTGTAGCAAACACATCGCATTCAAATTTTGTTTTGGGATGTTTGGTAATGGCTATGGCCAGTGCATGTGAAACGCAGCGCTGGTTGCCCCAGTTTTTGATGGAGGTGTCAAGTAAAATTACGCGTTTTAAATTGTTGTTCTCTGGTGGAATTTCGCGGTTAATGTACAAAGCTTCGTTATTTGCCAGGCGTGACATGAACAACACATCGTCATTGGCAAATTCCGATAACAGTAAACGGTCAAAGTCACCTTTGTTGGTAATGTCAGACACACCGCCAAGGGGTTGCCCGCTGGGAATGGTGCTTTGGTGTGGAATGTTTAATCCTGACCAAATTCTGCGTATTAAGGCACCGGTATGAAATGTTTTTGATTCGTTGATGAGTTCATCCACAAAATCGTTTTCAGTGTCGGCTCCAACTTCCTGCAATTCTTCCGGAAGTACCTCTTCGCGTACAACGGGTAGCGAGGCCATGCGTGCCACAATTACATCGCCTCCTGAAAATACGTTGTTTAACAAAGCCAGCACATGTATTTCTTTTTTGAAAACTTCCAGGTCAA
>DATGXI010000153.1:0-8687 GCA_035299065.1 Flavobacteriales bacterium | reverse complement strand
CTGAGGACGTTTTGCAGGCGTTTGAAAAGTTAAACCTTCCAGCCAAAACAGATGTTTTGCGAAAGCCTTTTGGAATTAAGTTCCTGAAAATATTTTCAGGTAACTATAAAAGGCTTGATGCATTTTGGGAGATATATGGTTTTAACAGAAAAAAATATTTTTCGGCAAACGAAAATAATTTATTTGTAAATATTGGTCAAAAAATAGCTGGTTTTATAGCCGAAAACAGGTTGAACGAAGGTCATAAACAGGAATTTTACAATGCGTTGGTGAAAATGCAGGATGCCCATGATTCCTTTACCGATTATGCCAAATGGAGGGGCTTTTTTGAAAGCCAGCCGGTTGAGATTAAGGGTGTCATAAGCGGGTTAATTGAAATTGGTAACAGTGATTGGGTGGGTTATACCAGGTATTGTTACATTGATAAGTTGCTGGCCGGTACACTCAATGAAGGTGTTTTTAATTCGAATGATAGACCGCTGGAAAAAATTGCGGCATTGCAGCGCGAATTAAGGGAGCAGCAACCACAAAAGATTACGAAGTTATGGGGTGACATACAGACCCGGGCAATAAGTTCGTTTAATCAGCGCGCCAACATCAACTGGTTATTTAACCACCGTGCAAATACCCAATATAACAAAAAAAATTCGCTTCGAAAAATTGTGGGCGAGGAATTTGAATTATTTACAGATATATTTCCTGTTGTGTTCCTGAATCCGGTTGTATGCAGTTCAATTATACCGTTAAAAACAGGAATTTTTGATATAGTGCTTTTTGATGAGGCTTCGCAGTTACGGCTCGAGGAAACATACACAGCTTTATTAAGGGGTAAAATTAAAGTCATTTCTGGTGATAAACACCAAATGCCGCCTCCGAGCTTTTTTCAGGCCGATATTGTATTGGAAACACCCGGTGAAAACACAGAAGAAGACTCAGAGGAACCTTCAGCCGAACGAACTACTTATGATAAAGAAAATCCTCTTTTCCTGGCTGAAAGTGAATCCTTGCTTGACTTTGGAAATAACATTAACCCGAATTTAGTAAATATTTCTTTCCTTGACTACCATTACAGGAGCCGCCATCCGTTTCTGATTGATTTTTCAAACAGTGCGTTTTACGGCAACAGGCTGGTGCCAATGCCTGAAAAAAATAAGTATAAGCCTATTCGTTATTTCCAGGTATCAGGATTGTATGAAGAAGGAAATATCAATACTGCCGAGGCAAAACGCATTGTTGATTACCTTTCAAAAGAGTATCCTGTTAACCCTGATGGAAGTTTTCCAAGCCTGGGTATAGCCACATTTAACCTTCAGCAACGAAATTTACTAAAAGACATGATTAACCAGGAAGCCATTCAAAATCCTGCTTTCAGGGAAAAACTGGAGAAGATTGGTGAAAAGGAAGATTGGTTTGTCAAGAACCTGGAGAATGTGCAGGGAGACGAACGCGATATTATAATTATTTCCACCACCTTTGGTGTAAATGCCGAAGGTAATTTCAGGCAGAATTTTGGACCAATCAATACGCAAAAAGGATATAAGTTGCTGAATGTAATTATTACACGTGCCAAAATGAACCTGCTTGTATTCACCTCTATTCCTGAATCATACTTTGTTTCAAAATACGAAGATGAAATACAAACAAAAGGAAATAAGGGCAAGGCAATTTTTTATGCATACCTGGATTATTGCAAAAGCATTGAAGAAGAAAAGGAAGAACACCGTTTATATATTCTGGATTTACTCAATAAAAAATGCGAGGAAAGGAATGGTAATTTAACCAGCCACGTTGTTGAATCGCCTTTTGAAGCAGAAGTACTCGAGTACCTCTCACCGCATATTAGTGCCGGTAAATTAATTCCTCAATACAAACTTGGCGGATACCGCATTGATTTTGCTATTCTGAATGAGAAAGGCTTACCGGTAATTGCCATTGAGTGCGATGGGGCTAAGTGGCACGCAAGCAATGAAGCCTATATTTACGATATACACCGCCAAACTATTTTGGAAGGGTATGGAATGAAGGTATACAGAATCTGGTCTGGAAACTGGTGGCCTGATCCACAAAAAGAAATTCGTAAACTCCTTAAATTTATTGGTGAAACAGATTCTTCAGTTTCGGTAAAAGAGAATTAATTGCTGAATCCTAAATCTCAAATTTTAAATCTTAAATCAAAAATATACCGGGAGGCCGCAGCCACTACGTTGTTGCTGACTTTGTATAAATGAGTACTAAAACAGGTGTGAAAAACTCATTTGGCTGCGTCCTGTATCCCGTATATATTAAAAAATTCAAAATTTAAAAGCGTTATTCAAACAACTGGCTGCCCGAAGTGGTCAATGCCTTAATGTTGATTTTGCCTTTTTGTATGTGTAATTTTCCTTCCTCCCCAATAATGACCTGGCCGGCCTTGCGTACTTTAACATCGCCCATGTTGGCCAGTAAATCAAAGCTCAAATCATCCATTCCATTTGCAAGTTGCATTTTAATATTACCATAGGTTGCATTCAGGTCAATGCCTGTATTTACCTTGATGTTTTTACCCTTAATATCACCCGAAACCGCATTTATGCTGATGTCGCCAACGCAATCGTTGGTAACAACATTTCCATAGCTTGATTGTATGCGAATATCGCCTGTCAGGCCATTTACATGCACATCACCCGAGGTGGAAACAACATTCAGATTTCCTTTCAGGTTTCTTATTTTTTGTTCACCATATCCTGAAATGATTTCCAGTTTTCCTTCGCAGTCTTCAACTGTCACATCACCTGACTGAACCTTCATTTTCATAGATGCTTTTACACTTTTCACGTTAAGACTACCGTATGCGTTTTTAATATCACACGTTGTATTGTTGTCGCCAGTCAAACTGGTAACTGCAATATCACCCGAAGTGGCGTCTACCTTCAACGAATTTACATGGCCTGAAACAGAAATATCGCCATAATTACAGTTCAAGGTAGCCTTACCTTTACATGACACCAGGGTTACATCGCCAGAAGTAGATGTCAAATCAATTTCGTGGCCAAGCTCCGTTAAATGAACATCGCCATATGTAACATTTATTTTACAGTTTTTGCCATCAATCCCTGTTATGTCCACATTACCACTTTGGTTGGAAATTATGGCATCCGTTACTGCCGGAACTTCCATGGTAATGGTTCCATTAATATTTAACATGCCATCAACTTCAGCCTGGTTTTTTTCTTCATTTTCAATCCACACTTTTAAAATCTCACCAGACTTCTGGCACATTATTTTATAGCGGGGAGAATTTTTTACTTTTCCTTTCGACTCAACCAATATATCGCTTTTCACACGTGTGTTTTCATCGCCACTGCGTATTATTTTTAAATCACAAATTCCTGCATTTACATCAATTTTTTTAATACCCGTAAAACTCGAGTCGGTAATAGCATGTGATTCCAGTTTGGCTTCGCCATCCTTGAGTTTATTTTTGCCTTTTTTTACATCAGCCGGTGGTGCTGGTGGCGCTGGTGCATCAGGTGGTAGTGGGGGAGCAGGCGGTGCAGGTGGCGCAATTACATTTTTTTTGTCCTTTTTATCTTTTTTGTTTTTCTTTTTGTCTTTATCGTCTTCAGTTGGCGAATAAAAATTGGTGATATCGTCAATAAGTACCCCTTCGAATTTATCCTTACCATTTTTTTCCTCGCTCATGCACGCCACGGTTACCCTTTCTGTCTTGTCCTTCTCCTGGGTCAGGGGCATATAATACGGGCTGTTTGATTCATTAAGGTTGTTGGACAATACTTTGTCTTCAGCATCTACGATAACAGTATCACTCTTATCATCCAAGCCATTTTCAGTGTAATTATTGCCGTTGTTTGAAACAATCAATTGCTTGTTTTCATTTGTAAGCGTATTTTTTTCTTTAACTGGTGTTGCTGGTATTTCTGATTCGGTACTTGTAGCTTTTGAACTGAGTGTGTAAATGCCAAGTCCGGTTGCAGCGGTAAGCGAAATACCAACCAGCCATGTCATAAGGCTTGTTTTTCCAATAGCCCCCTTTGATAATTTGGCAAGCATTTCTTTTTCGCCAGGAATTACAAGGGCGGCAACAGGCGTTAAACCGAATGCAATTTTTGCTTCCATTTCAATTAAATTTTGGGTAATTATATTGTCTTCGTCCTGCTCCATCATGTATTTTTTGAGCAGCGCACGCATTTCCCCGTCTTGTATTGAATTATAATCGCTCATACATCTTTTTTGTGATGGATTCCTTTAATCGTTGGTAATAAACTTTTAACTGCTCTTCTGGTTTGTCAATATATTTTGCTATTTCGCTATATGATCTTCCTTCGCTTCGCATCAATAATAGCATGCGTTGCCAGTCTTCCATTTTCTCCAGCTCTTCGGTAAGTGCAACCAGTTTTGGGTCACTTGGCAAATCGTTGTTAATTTCACTTGCCTTGTTATACATTTGGTCAGGCGAAACATCGCTTACTTTCAGGTTTTCATTTTTTGTTTTATTGTCGCGGTAATGATTGCGCAAATAATTGATGAAAATTTTAAAAATAAACGCCCCGAATTTCTCTTCATTTTCAAAACTGTAATTCTTATACGTATCAATTACCCTGTACAAGGTTTTATACACCAGGTCCCAAGCCTGGTCATCGCTCACATTCCAGTTGCGCAAAGCATACGCGTATAGTTTTTTACCATACTGTTTATACAACTCAGCCACAAATGCCGAGTTTGTCAATCCGTCTTGCTTATATAGTTCCTTTTGTTTATTCACCGGGTTTGGGTTTGCCCATATTGAATGTATGTCTTTTACACCTAGTATAACACAGGTTGGTAACAGTATATAAAACAATTGATAATCAATCGTTGGCAAGAGACTTGTGCAATAACGAACAGGTGTTTCACCCTCAAATTGAGAGCATGGTTGTCAATTTTAACAAACAGCTTGAACAACAATAACTGCTAGTATATGAATTACAGCATAAAACAGTTTTTTCAGAACATGGACTATTTATTGAACCGGGAATTTAAAATGTGAAGTGATGATGATAAGAACATTGATGATAGCGTTGACAACTCTATACATTGTAAAATATGAGTTGCCGCAAAAAATAGAAGGCAGGTATGAGGTAAAAAATGCCGGAAATGAAATTTACTGCGCAGCAACTGTTTCAGGCCATACAGTTGTTATTTGCGAAGGCAATACCGTAACCGAAAATGTAACCCTTCAAAATGGAAAGACATTAACCCCTGAAGGTGTTATAATAGATAAAGATGGCACACGTACCCAAATGCAGCCTGGAGAATGCATTGGTAAAGACGGGAAACCACGAACAGGAAAGGACAGGAAACCGAAGGAGTAGATCAATCTTAATCGCGTTCCCATTTCCTTTTTTTACTACCGGCTACCTTCACAACTTTATAGTGGCGTTCAATGGCGCGGTGTTCAAGCCTTCGTCTTAATTTACGGGGATAAAATATTTTTCGGTATGTTTTTTTAAATCCAAATTTTTTGACCACGCCAATGTGTGCCAGTACATCGTATGCGGCAGCGCCACACCGGTAACCAAAAAAAGCATAATCGTAAGGTGTTTTATGTGTATACATATGCACAACACTGTCCAGTTGTTTTTTTTGACTGCCGCTGATTTTAATACTGACAATTGTTTTTTTTACATCGTTTGGTCTACCACCTAAAATGCTGTAAAATGAAACGGTGTCGTGAATGCCGAAGTGGGAATTGATAAACCTTGAATCCCTGAAAACATGGAACCGTCCTGAGGGCTGAAAATTGAAAATTTTGTTTGGCTCATATTCTACACCCGCATGCCCGCCTAGCATACCGCCAAACCATTTGTCTTCTTCGTGCTTATACTTGTGTTTGGGCTTTGAACCGTGTAAAAAATGTACGCGTATGGTAACCGAATCGTTTTGTGCTTTTGCGTTTAAAGCAAATATGGTCAGGCATACAGCCAGAAAATAATATTTATAAAAAAGGCAATTTGTTTTTTTAAACCCATTTGTTATCATAAAATGATTTATTTGATTCGTATTTTAGTTAATAGGTCCATGCACTGAGCAGGGAAATTTAAAATAGCCCAGACATGGTCATGGGATATAAGGACCCTGTTGATGAGTACTTAACTAACCGAAAGAAGGATAACTGGTAATGGAAAAAATAGTATTGCGAATGCAATTGGAAGAGCCAATAGCCGGTCGGCCTTTTTTGGATATGGTTTTTTCAATGCACATAATCAAATGTAACGAAAAAAAGAGGAATTTATTGCCCATTGATAAGATTATAGCCCGGGTAGTTAAAAAAAGTCCAAAAAACACGAATTAGTCAAGCCGAAAGTTTAAATTTGACAATCTAACCTGTGAACATGAAATACGGAATTATTTTTTTGTGTCTTTCGCTTACCGGAATGTCAGCGTATTCTCAACCCGGCCAAATTATAAATGGTGGATTTGAGTATTGGTCCAACGTTCAATTGTATGAATACCCTGATTTTTGGTATTCTTCCAATACGATGGATTTCAGGGGTACTGAATTGTGTGTTAAGTCAACCGATGCGCAAGACATGACGTATTCTGTTCGATTAAAAAACCAATACATTGAGGGAAAAAAAATGTACGGTTATTTTTGGTGGGGCCTTCAGGGAATTGATGTGGTGCCAAAATGGGGCGATATTTATTATGACAACGTTGACCAGTTTAACGGGTATTATAAGTGCAATATGGCCGGTAACGATAGCGCATATGTGATTGTATACAAAACCCTGAATAATATTTCCTATCCGCTAACGATAGGGAAATTGTATGGATCTGTTTCTGCATGGACACCGTTTAGTTTTTCAATTCCTGCCGGTGCCTGTGATTCCATTGCCGTGGGCATAGCCTCATCAAACCCGTATAATCAAACCAACTTTGATCCTGCAAGCTGGATTATGATTGATAATGTTTCGTTTGGTAACAGCACTGGTCCTGCACCTGCAACCATAGGAAATAATAGTTTTGAATCCTGGTCCATTTTTACACGCATGATTCCCAATGCGTGGAACACCTTAATTTCCCGTTCAACGCCTTATTTTGGTTCAATGGTTGAGCGAAGTTTGGATTCCCACTCGGGCACCTGGTGCGCACAAATACATTCGTATGCCTGGAGCTATAGCATTACCGACTCCATTGAAGGAATGATCACCAATGGTAACATTAACATGACCAACCCGGTAAATCCGTTTGTAGCCGACCCGTATACCGAGGTGCCGGAATGGTTTTCGGGATGGTATAAGTATGGAAACGGTACAGGTACAGACTCCACTACTGCTTATATATACGACACGGCACGCGTGAGCACGCAATTTTTTGCAGGTGGTGTGCAGGTTGGAGGGTATACAAAAACAATCACGAACATTGCCAATGTATGGACCTACATGACCTGGCCGTTGAATATAACAACGGTTCCTGACTCGGCTGTGGTTTGGGCTACATCAGGAAAAGATGTGTTCTCGGTATTGAAACTGGATGATCTTATGTTTTTTGGAGGGACATTGGGTACTGACAATACAAGTGCGCCAGTTGAAGGTTTTTTCGTTTACCCAAATCCGGCAAGTGAAAAATTAGTGGTTGAATGTGATCATATGCTTAATGAACCACTTCACTATAAAATTGTGGATATGACCGGCAGGTGCGTACAAGCCGGTATTGTTTTTAATAATTCAAATCAACAGCAGGAAATTCAACTTGGGAATTTAACCGGTGGAATGTATACATATTGCCTCAGCGGAGTTAACACTTACCTTACGGGTAAATTTTTGAAGCAGTAAACCCGTAAATTAAATTTTAAGGCTGTGACCCCCCCTTGCCAGCAAAAATTCCGTTTTTGCATGTAAATAGAACTGATGAAAGCCAACTTATGTTTTTTGATCCTGGTAATTTTTGCCTCGTCATGTAAAAAAGAATATACCTGCCGGTGTTTCAACCCGGGCGGAACCATTGCCACGTATTCAATCAGGGGAACGAAGGAGAAAGCAGCCGATAAATGTGCTGAGTATGGTGAGCCCTATAATTACCCCATGTCTGAGTCGGGTTGCATGCTTGAGTAATGCATGAAAACAAAAAATCCCCTCGCATTGCAAGGGGATTAATTTTTATGTGAATGGAATTAGTTAGTTCCTTGGAGCATCATAACTCATCATCCAGTTGATGCCGTATTTGTCAACCCACATTCCAAAATAAGAACCCCAGAATGTATTGCCCATTGGCATAGTTACTTTACCGCCTTCTGAAAGTCCGTTGAAAACACGGTCAGCTTCCTCTTTGCTTGTTGCGTTGATTGAGATGGCGAAATTATCGCCAGCTTTAACATCGCCATAAGCAGCCGAGCTGTCGCTTCCCATTAATGCTACGGTACCATTTCCAATTGGTAACGAAACGTGCATGATGCGATTGGCTTCTGATTCAAGAACAGGATGTTCTTCGCTTGGTGGAGTGTCTTTAAAACGCATGATCATGGTAAAATTTCCGCCAAATACTGAGCGGTAAAAGTTAAAAACCTCTTCGCAGTTACCGTTAAAGGTAAGGTAAGGAGCAATCAGCATAGCGGGTTTTGGTGCAAGAGCAGCCGCTGGTTTTTTAGCTGCTGCTTTTTTCGCGGGTTTCTTTGCTGCTGCTTTTTTTGCAGGTTTACTTGCTTTTTT
>DATGXI010000152.1:0-83279 GCA_035299065.1 Flavobacteriales bacterium | reverse complement strand
TGGGCCATTTACCCACTACTCAAAATTATTTATTGCTTCGTGCTACACATGGCGAAATTGTGCGTTTTGCATGGGCACGTCCTTTTGGACTTGGAGGAAGTATGCCTCCAGAGGGCGAACGCATTTCCATTGGTGAAATTTTGAAAACCATGACCGAGGTACATGAAAAATCAATGGCTCATATTCGCTCGTTGACCGATGAGCAATTGGCTCAGCCTTGCCATGGTGATTTGAAGTTTGGCGATGGTTCGGTAAAGTCAATCATTATGCATGCCATACGTCATGAAGGTACTCACGCAGGCCACCTTGGGTGGTTATGTAAATTACATGGCATAAAAAACATATAGTAACTATGCTTTAATTGCATGCATTTGTTATTGCAGAAACATCAATTGCCTTTGGTAAATTTCATTATTTCGTTTTGAGTCGTGCAACTAATTTCATCGCAATTTTATTTTCCAGTAAAAGCGGTTGAATGATTCGCGAAATAAAAACCGGGTACATAACCGCCCATACGGCTATGGCAGGCACAACTAGTCTGTCACCCGCCCAAAATGTAATGCAAACTGAAAGCAATGTCATGTAGCAAACAAAACCCAGGCTCAGCAGGTAAAAATGAAATTCAGTTCGTTTCTTCCATATAGTAATAGCAAAATACAGGAACATGAAAATAAACATATAGATGTGAAACCGTAAAATTTTGCCGTTTATTTTCCACGAACGCATGCTAAGGGATGGATTAGTTGCAGCGTCAAGGTAGGGATTGGATGTGTTGATGTTTGCACAAAAATTATCGACCATAACAGTAAAGGTTGATGATTTGTGCTCCCATAAGTACGATTTTACTTCGCTCAATGATAGTTTCGACAATTTAGCTTCTCTTGTTTTATAAACACTGTCTCCTAAATAATTGAAACCATCCAAATCACCCGTGGTTTCGTAATAATCAACCTTGTTCATCAAGTACCAACGCAAATTGTGTTCGATCAGGTTGTCGCTTGACCAAACGCCATGATATGATTTATTGAGTGAGTATTGGATAATGGCGGGCGATAAAGCAATAACAAGCCAAAGTAAAATAACTATGCGTTTGCGTATGGTGTGGAAAAAATAGATGAGGAAAAGCACAATTCCAATCCACATAGTTAGCTGGAAAAAAGGTTTTGTGGCAAACAATATGGCCAGCAGAGTAATAACAGCAAGGCCCCATGATATTTTTTTTTCGCTGCCAAAAGAATTGCTTAAAAGGTAAACAAGTACCGATAACAAGAAGAGAATTGTAATTTCAGTAAGGCCGTATGCGGTAAGTATAATGGCTGAGAAATAAGTGCCTACCAATAAGAAGGAAATGCAGGACCAAAAAATACCAGCACCCATTTTTTTGGCTGACAGGTAGGATAAATTACATGCAGTAAGCCAAAACAATGTTTGCATAATCCATACACCTTTTATGCCTCCCAAACTTGTTGCAACCATAAGTAGAGCAGGGTAAAAAAACGGCCTGTTGGGGTTGCAATAATCCACTTCGCCTTTTAAAAACAGTATGTAATCCTGGTATTCTTTGGCATCACTTGCAGAAAAAACAAGCACATCAATTTTAGAAGCAAAACCAAAATATACCATAAACCATGTATAAAAAGTAAGTATAACAAGGTTGAGGAAAATGATAATCCTGTTTACCGAAACGAATTGGATTAAACGGTGGCTCATTTTTTAAGAGGGGTCAACAAGTCTTCAAGACCATTTAATTTTATTTCGTAAATGGTTTCAAGTTGATTGCCCAGTTTTCCTTTGGGAAAGCCCCCTTTTCGTTTAAACCATTCAAGATAGGACACGGGTAAATCACAAAGAACTGTGTTTTTGAATCTACCAAAAGGCATTTTGGTTGAAACAAGGCTTAAAAGAATTTCGCTATTCGGTTCCTGTGGATTCAATGAATGTAAAAGTAACCAATTAAAATAATAACGGCCGGAAATTACTCCGGCCGTTATAACTTATTTTAAGATAGTATTAGTGAATAACCACTTTTTTAATTACTTCGGTTCCTTCTGAAGTTAATGTAAGGTTATACATGCCTGTTTGCACATCCTTAACCTTAACCACAACACTTAGTTTGGATCCTGTTCCCCGCAGATTTTCGGTGTATACAACCTGGCCAATGGCATTTGTAAGGCGAAGTTTGAACTCTTTGTTCATGGCCCCGTTAAAGTTAACAGTAAACTCACCGTTGTTTGGATTTGGATAAACTGTTAAGCCAAACACATTGTCAATTTCCACAATGCTCACATTGTTTAAGAAGGTTCCGGCCGAGCTGGGTGATGAGCATCCGCTTTCAGTAACAACAACGGTGTATGTTCCATTTGCGGTAGGTGTATATGTTTGTGATGTTGCTCCAGGAATAAGCACTCCATCAAGATACCATTGGTTTCCTGTGGCAGAACTTGAAACAAGATCGGCACCGCTCATAGTAATGGTTGGAGACGCTGGTGTAGGATTTACAGTCATGGTAATTCCTGCACTCGTTACCGAGCTTGGACTTGCGCACGGATCGGATGAACCAAGAATGCATGTTACCACGTCACCAGTAACAAGGGTTGATGTTGTATAGGTACTTGCTCCTGTTCCAACGTTAGAACCATTTACCTGCCATTGGTAAGTAGGGCTGGCCCCACCACTTGTAACCGTAGCAGTGAACGTTACAGGTTGACTTGAACAACTAGGATTTGTTCCTGTAGTAATTGAAATGGTAATGCCAGGTGCAAAACTTGCACTTACAACAATGTTTACCTGATCAGTTGAACTTGGACATGGAGCGTTGGCAGCATTCCATTGGAAAACATAGGTTCCAAGGGAGGCCATACCTGTTATACCCGAAGTTGGTGATGAAGGTGTAACAATGGTAGGTGTTGATGGGCCTGAAATAAATGACCAGGATCCAGTACCAGTTGTAATGGTATTACCTGCCAACGTTGCTGTTGCTGTACAAATTGTTTGGTCAGGTCCGGCATTTGCCGCAGTAGGACTTGACACATACGTTATGGAAATATTGTCGGTTGAAGCTGTACAAGGATTATTACTGATTGTCCAGCTATAAACATACGTGCCGGCAACTGTTGCCGTAACGCTTGAAGTAGGTGAGGTTGAAGAACCAAAAGAAGATGTTCCCGGTCCGCTTACCTGGGCCCATACCCCTGAACCTGTTGTTGGCGTATTACCTGCCATGGTTGTAGTTAAACCACAAACAGTTTGATCGGCACCTGCATTTGATGTTGTAGGGGCACTGTTTACAACAATGCTCATTTGGTCAGTTGAATTGGTGCACGGTGGATTTGCAATGGTCCATTGATAAACATACGTACCTGCCACTAATGCAGTTATGGTTGTGGTTGGTGATGTAGGCGTGGTAATTGTTCCACCTGCAGGGCCCGAAATTTTTGTCCACGTTCCTGTACCCGTTGTTGGTGTATTGCCAGCCATGGTTACAGACGTTGTGGTTGCGCAAATTGTTTGATCAGGTCCTGCATTTGATGTGCTTGGCGTTCCGTTGCGTGTAATGGAAACGTTATCGGATGAAGCTATACAAGGATTGTTGCTGATGGTCCATGTAAAAACATAGGTTCCAACAGCAGACATTCCTGTAATGCCTGTTGTTGCCGAAGTTGGCGTTGTAATGGTTGGGGTAGCAGGCCCGCTTACAAACGTCCAGGTTCCTGTGCCTGTAGTTGGTACGTTACCGGCCATTGTGCACGTTGCAGCGCAAACAGTTTGATCGGCACCTGCATTTGATGTTGTAGGAGGTGAATTAACGGTGGTAGTGATGGCATTGGAGGTACAAGGGCTTCCAACAACTCCTGTAAGGTTTGATGTCATTACACAGGTCACAACTGCACCAGTAGTGAGTGCGCAATTTGTATATGTTGTCCCGCCTGTTCCTACAGGTGAGCCATTTACATACCATTGATAAGTTGGTGCGCTTCCACCATTTGTTGGTGTAGCCGTAAACGTAACGCATGATCCGGAGCAAATAATATTATCAGCATCGCTTGACGCAATTGTGCAACTGGCAACGGGGCCGGGTAGAGCTATTTTAAATGAATAAATACGAGTTGTTGCTGCGTTGGATCCAGAAGGTGTTTCCATGTATTCGCTGGTATGCCAAAACGTTTCACCGTCAGGATCCATTGCGGTATGCGCATAATCACCCACGCGGTTTGCCCCGGTTTGGTAACCTGTTCCGGCAAATGCAGTTTGTTCGGCAATGGTCATTGTATTTAAAGGGTCGGTTGCAAGGCGGCCAGTGTAATATAGTCCCATAAAATCGCCCGAGGCGCTTGAACAACGTGCATAGCATAAACCAATAGACCCATTTTCATCCATGGCAATTCCACTTAACCAACGGCTCTTGGTGTCGGGCGCATAAATACTTTGTTGGTTTATGCTCCATACACCAGTGCTTGTATTTTGTCTTAGTTCGGCCCACATAACGCTGCGTTGCGTTGCCGAAATTTCTACAGGCCATGAAAGAACTACTGAACGATGGGTTGTCCAGTTACTCCATTGAGCGCGGTACTGAACAATGCCACCAATACCATCTAATTTTTGCGCGGTGCTGGGTTGTGATATGTCATTCCAAGAAGGATCGTATGAACCATCAAATGCCGATGTTGCCAGTGTTGAAGACAAGGTTATTGTCATACTGCCTGCACCGCTCCAGTTAACGGTTGAATTGTAAATGCGAATTGCATCACCTACACCGCCAATTCCCCATCCGTTGTCGGTGAAAAGAAAAATGGGACATGGGGTTCCTGAAGGTGGCAAAGCACCAATTTCTGCATCGCCAGGCATTGGGCAGTAAAAGCCGCCCGGTGATGGAGGTGAAAACGTTTGTGAAACGGCTTTTGCAGTTGGGCTGCCTGTAAGCATTGCACTTCGTTCAAAAGCAAAAATACGGGCTGGAGATTGGTTAGAGGTCATGTAGTAACCATCCTGCCAAATACCAAATTTTAAATAATCGGGAAAATTAGGAGAAGTAAATGTATAGGAGTACCAAGAGCCCGTTGGATCATTTGTAGTTGATATGGCAATGTAAATGCGGTTGCCTGATACACCAAACTGTGAAACAAACCACCTGTCAGCATGTCGATCAAACATGACAATAGGATCGCCATCATTTGGCACATCAGGTGTCCAAAGCGCTCCTAAGGAACCTGATGTAACTGTAGCGCCCGTTGTTTTATTAATGATGCGGTACGTAGCACCATTAATGGCCTGCATATAATAAGTTGCTCCGGCAGCACCGCTGGGATCCATTGGACGAAAACCAGTAGCGTCTTGTCCTTCAACATTTAAAATTGGAGCTTTTGTAAGGTCATTGCGTTGCCCATTCCTGTTTTGAATTAAAGAAGCATCGTTGCCATATGCCGGGCCATCTTTTTCGGCTGAATATAAAAAGGTTTGGGGAGTTCTTCGTGTGTGAGATGAACCCTTATCGTCATATCGCTTGGCACGTTTTGCATAAATGGAATCGTGCACCGGATATTCAAGGGCCAGTTCCCTAAGCGGTTTTGTAATGTGGAAGTTGGTACAGTAAATGGTCTCACTTCCATCGGGATTTTTAATTACCGGAACATTATTTTGGGTTAAACCATTTAAAAAGATGGCCGTTCCGAAAAGGGTTAGTAGAATTTTTTTCATCACCTGTATTTAGTTTGGTCTGTTCAAAGTTAATATTTTGCCAGGTAGAATGTATTCCGTTCGTCCTAAAAATGAACAGTTTGTCATATTCTTAAAAACACCATATTTAGAATGTAAGGCATTGATTTGCATAAACTTGCTATAAATGCGCAAGGCTATTGTGGATAAGAATCCAACATCTGTAAAAAATTTAGAAAATGTAATTAAATAAAAAAGCCCCGGTAGAATTACCGGGGCCTTCACTAAAAGAATAATAAAAATTATTTTTTTACAATGAAACGTGCAGTTCCAATGTATTCTTTTTTATCATTTAGGAACTTAACGAAATAAGAACCATTGTTGAAATTTGTAACATCCAATTTGGTTTTAAGAGCAATGTTTGATTCAGCATAAACAAGGCTACCTGTTACATCATAAACTTCAAACATGTTTGCATCGGTTCCAAGAAGGTTAAGGTTTACAAATGTTGAAGCAGGATTAGGGAATGCCATAATTAAGTCATTGTTTGTCTCAATCATATCATAACCTACATTTCCACCTGTTAAAGCGAAATCATCCACGTCAATGTGAGTTGTTGCGCTCGAAGTACCTGTGTAAATTCCTGTAACAACCCATTTGTCAGCGGCAGCAACAACTATAGCCGTATCAGGAGCAGTTGAAGCTACATAATAGGTAAATGTAAGTGTTTGTGTAGCCCAGCTTGATGAACTTGTTCCTGGGTTAACATCTGTTAATGCATCAGCAATAACCGAAGTGGCCAGTGTTAACTGAGCACCAATAAGCGCAGTATCGCCTGTTGCAACGTTGCCCTTCCATTTAAACGTTAAGGTTGTTGGCATGGCAACATAATCGTCAGTTTGAAGAAGAACTCCAGTCATTGGATCTGGTAAACTAAATGCAGGACATAAAGCACAGGCAACAACGTTAACCGCAGCAGCAGAAGTTCCTTCAGGGGCACCTGAAGTGATTTCAGTTGTACTACCGGCAGCAAGAGCATTTAATGTTTGCCAACCTGATGGATTTCCTGAAGCCCATGTATTAAGGCCAAGGTTTGAAAGTTGTGCATTGGTCACTCCAAATGCCGCAATTGCAAGAACAGTAAGTAAAGATTTTTTCATAAGTGTTGTGAATTTAGTAATTAAACAGTTTAATTTTTTGCCTGTGAGGTGTTGTAACAAGGCCACGCAAGATATTAATATTTTTAACGCAAAATAAAATTTTAACGTAGTTGTTTGGCTTTTTAATACAGGCAAAAACTGTTCATTAATGTACTCTGAAAATTAGAGGAATTGCGACTGTTTGACTTTGATTTTCAATAAGAATTTAGCAGAAAACAAGGTTTTACTTTCCAATACAGAACTTGCTGAATATGTTTCCCAAGAGGTCTTCTGTTGATATGGTTCCGGTTATTTCTCCCAAATAGTGGATTGTTGCCCGAATGTCCATAGCCACTAAATCACCACTTGAGCCCATGCGTATTCCTGCGCTTGCAGCACCTAACGATGCGTGGGCTTTTTTAAGTGCGTCAAGATGCCTAACATTGGTTACAACAATGTTTCCCGCTGATTCCTGTTTGTTTTTCATGATTGACACCAATTCCTGTTTAAGTGCAGAAATTCGTTTTTCTTTTGCCGAAACAAAAATCACATCTTCTTTTCTTAAATCTTCGTCCGCTTTAGTACCAACTAATAAAATGTTTTTTGAAGGATGTGCCTTTTGTAGCGAAATTACTTTTTTTCTTGCTTCTGTCAAATCCTCATTGGTATCATTTGTTTTAGCCGAACAGCAATACAAAACAATTGACGATTGATCAATTTTTGAGTAAGCTCTTTCAATACCTACTTTTTCGATCTCGTCACTGGTTTCGTTTCGTAAACCCGCGGTATCAATAAACCTAAATTGTATGCCTTCAATAAAAATGGTGTCCTCAATTACATCGCGTGTGGTTCCGGCAATATTGCTTACTATGGCTTTTTCTTCATTTAACAACGCATTGAGCAATGTGGATTTTCCGGCATTGGGAACACCAACTATTGCCACTGGCACACCGTTTTTAATTACATTTCCATATTCAAACGAAGCAATAAGTTTTTCAATGCCTGAATTTATTTTTTCAAATAACCCTGTCAACTGTTTACGATCGGCAAATTCAACGTCTTCTTCAGCAAAGTCAAGTTCAAGTTCAATAAGTGACGCAAAATTGATGAGTTCTTCACGCAGTGTTTTTATTTCGCTTGAAAAACCACCGCGCATTTGTTGCATGGCAATTTCATGCGAAGCTTTACTTTCTGATGCAATAAGGTCAGCTATGGCTTCGGCCTGTGACAAATCCATACGCCCATTCATAAAGGCCCGCATGGTGAATTCACCGGGCCTTGCAGGTACTGCTCCGCATTCACACAATGCACCCAATATTTTTTGGGTAATGTAATTGGAAGCATGACAGGTTATTTCAAGCGTGTCTTCACCCGTAAACGATTTACCCTGTTCAAAAAAAGTAACCACAGCTTCATCAACCAGTTCTTTTTTATAAATTAACTGGCAAAGTTTAGCCTCGTGACTTTTGAATGTGGCAACCGATAAGTTAGAAAATATGCTTAATGCGTTGGGTCCGCTCATTCGTATTATGGCAAGCGCTCCACCCGAAGGGGCTGTTGAAAGTGAGCAAATGGTTGAACGGTTTTGCATTAAAGCAAATCTAGTAAATTAATTTGCTTAAGGGCTGGTGAGCCAAAATTATAGTGTACACCTGCAGTAAAATAGTAACCCGGAGGAAGGTTAAATTTTTGAGACACACCACTGGTATTAAAACGCAAAACACCCCGACTCAATAGGCCCGCATCAAACCTTAACCAGAATCCCTTACGCATTTTGTACCTGAATGAATTATACAATGATAATGCGCCCATGTTGAGGTTGGTGTAGTTGTCAAGATTGTCCAGCAAACCTGTTCTAAACCCATCAAAACCTATAGCCACTGTATTGTTTATATTGTTTTTGGAATAATTATATCCAAAATAAGCTGGTAAAACAAAGTTCAGGTAATGATGCTTTTTTAATTCAAGGTTGGCACCAAAAAAAGGACAGGCAATAAACCGGTTTCCAACATACGCAGCAAATAATCCATATACATAATATTTTTTCAGTCCTTTTATTTTTACATCACCAATAATGCCGCTGAAACCCGGTCTCAGTTTTTCCAGTGATTGCGAGCTTTCAGAAAAATTAGCATTAACGGAATAAAAAAGTATGTTTAGTTTCTTCAATGACTGCAAACCAAACAGTCCAATACTTGCTGAATAAATATCTTTGGTGGTTACTGATGATGTGTCCAAATAAAGGTTTTTATAACCAACTTTTGCAGAAAGCATCTGCTGGCTGAAACGTAGTTGCCCCTCGTCTTTTATTTTTTTTAAATCAAATCCGCCTGAAAAAACGTCAACAAGATTGGATTTTACCCGTGTATGAATTGGGGCAGAAAAAAGTAGCTGCGCATCGTAAAAATGAAGGTTGTTTTGGTCACTCTCAAGGGTTGAAAAATAGCGGGTATCAAGACGCAGCCTTGGTTTCAAAAACTGTGAAGTTTGGTCCACGTCAAGGCTCTGGGAAAAACCATTTGCAGCAATAATTAACAACAGGATGAAAAATACGTTTTTCATCCTAGTGAGTGAGCTGCTGTAAAACACCCGAAAATTTCTGACCTTTGATCTTGGAGTCTACCCAGGCATTGATATCAAAGTAATCAAGCAACACTTTTTCCTGGTTCTCATTAAACATGTTGTCAAAATCATTCTTCATGTCTTTGTAGGTGTCAAACCTTGCCTTTTCATTGTTGAATTTGATGAGTTTTCGAAGGTGTTTAATAACAAGTTCTTCAGGCGCATAATCAATTTCATTTCGTGTCAATTGCCTTGCTGTTGATTTAATAACATATTCCAGTAAATCATTGTTGCCTAACTCATAATGAATAATAAGGTTAAATATACGTGCAAAGTTGTACAGGTCCCTACGCAACATTTTTTCATTATCATTCAGCACCTTGTTTAACCAGTATAGCGATTCTTTATAGTCGTTGTTAATGAAGTATACCCCGGCAATGTTCACGTAAAATTCAATTACCTGTTCTTTGTTGATTTTAGTGCTGTTTTTATCAAGCAGTTTAATAATTTCAGGTATTAATGATGCGCCTTTTTCATGGTTGCCGGTTTTGTTGCAAATTTGAAGGGTTGAAATGTAAACGGTTGTTTGAATGCGTAATTGGGTATTGGTATCCGTAAAGCCGTCTTCTTCCTCCAGTGAACGAATTTCTTCAATTACCTGGTAAGCTTTTTCGTAATCCTGTAGTTCAATATAACAGGTAAGAATCAGGCTTAATGTACGTACGTAGCGTTGAGCAAGATCGGCCTTTAAATGTTCTTTGTGCTCAACTATATCTTTAACCTTTTTAAAATTAACAAGTGCTTCATCATAATTTCGGTTGAAGGCATTACAAACCCCTTTAATGTAGTAGCAAATACTTGCAGCCCGAGAGGATAGAGCGGTATTTTTGCCTTTGATTAAATGGTAATTTTCCAATTCATTTACAATTTTTCGCTCACTGTCGTTTCGTGCAAATCCACCCCTTCGAATGACAAAATTAACCCGGCTGTAAATCATGTGGTATTCGGCCAGGTTTCTCAATTTCTGAATGCATTCAGTTTCCTGGCTAATCAAGTCATCCAGGTCTTTGTCAAATCCGCCTGTTTCATATTCCTCTTCCAGTAGCTGCTTTTCCCAATTGATCAATTCGAACGAATAGTAAAATTTTTCATGTTCCAGAGCCATTTTTTTTGCCCTGGCCACAAATTTTGCACATTCTTTATACAGTGCTTTTTTATAAAGAATCTCAATGTTTTTTATTTCAATTCGTAATATGTTGTTAATTGAATTTTCAGCATGAAAGTTACGAAGCGCTTTAAGAATTTGTTTGTATAAATGGTTTTTTTCCGAAGGAAAGTGAAGAATAAATGTTTCACCTTTGAATTTTTGTTTAATGCGTTCCTCATCGTATTCTTCCTGTTCCTCAATGGCGTCAAAAAGCCTGATATAATTTTTTTCTCCAGCCTGTAACGATGAGCTAAGCTTGAAAAAGCGTTTTTCGGATTTGCTGAGTGATTTAATCAGGTCATAAAGCTCTGTGGTTGGCTTCATAGTGGTAGGAATTATATGATTCTATCAAAAATATTGAATTTTATGCTTTAAGCCAAACCGTTCACGAAGTAAAAACGGCCTTTAGCTTTCCAAGCAGGTAGTCATCATGTGCCAAATTCTTGCTCCTGTTTTGTTAAAATATGAATTTAATGTGTTTAATATCAATAAGTAATGAGATTTATCTTGGATTTCAAAATGCCTGTTTTTGGTTAAAAATAAATATGATTAATCGGTTAAAAAGCAGGATGAAACACCCGTTGGGAACTCAATTTTAAGCAATAAAACCAAGTCTATAATGCAGTAAAACCTTTTTCAGGCTAAAATCATACCCGAATACGGTGGTTTCAGCATAAATATTGCCTTGTCATAGAGCATTATTTGTAATTTCAGGGTATATTTAGAATATGAAGAAGATAGCTTTACTGGGATTATTCTTTTTATCCTCGTTCCTGGGTACAACGCAAAGTTCGGCAGTATACAATTTGCGTAGCGATACGGTTGATGTGTTTCATTACATTGTTAACCTGAACATAACTGATTTTACAACGAAGGTTGTTATTGGCAATGCTGACATTGAATTCAGTCCGAAAGCCGCATCCATTAATTCACTGAGCCTCGATTTACTTGGTCTTACAGTAGATTCAGTTGTATATAACGGTACACAACTAACGTTTAATTATAACGACACATTGCTGGTTTGTTATTTTGGCACCTCGGTTCCCGATGCTGATACAGCGAATGTGCGCGTTTATTACAGGGGAGTTCCTGATGAAGACCCTTCCTGGGGAGGATTTTATTTCCAAAGCGGGTACGCATATAATCTTGGAGTAGGATTTGTTTCGGTTCCACATACATTTGGCCGAACCTGGCATCCCTGTTTTGATAATTTTACTGAACGTGCAACCTATGAAATTAATTTGACTACAAACGGTGGTAAACTGGGTTATGCAATTGGTTTATTGGTACAGGAAACCACGGTTGGAAGCGATGTAACAAGAAAGTGGGTTATGACCGATCCTATACCTTCTTACCTTGCTTCGGTTGCAGTTAACAGTTATACGCACGTTAACCAACAATACATAAGTCCAATTACAACCGACACAACTCCCATTATGTTGATATCACTAGCGGTTGACACAACAAATTTTAAAAACTCGTTTATTAATCTTGGGCAGGCACTTGAACAATTTGAAACGGGTTATGGTCCATATGAATGGGAAAAAGTAGGATACGTAGCGGTACCTTTCAGTGCGGGTGCAATGGAGCACGCAACATGTATAGCTTATCCTAAGTTTGCAATCAATGGAACAACAACGTACCAGAATCTAATGGCGCATGAATTGTCACATCACTGGTGGGGTGACCTTGTAACCTGTTTAACGGCCGAGGAAATGTGGATAAATGAAGGAATGGCGCGCTGGTCAGAAGCGTATTTTCTTGAAAAACTATCTGGAACAACAGGATACATGAACGACATTCGCCCCAACCATAAAAACGTTTTATGGAAAGCGCATGTTGACGATGGAGGAGCATTTGCATTAAATGCCGTACCTTCAAATGTCACTTATGGTACAACAACCTATAACAAGGGAGCCGATGTTGCACACTGCCTTCGTGGTTACCTTGGAGATTCGCTTTTTTTTACTGGCCTGAAGTCGGTAATTTCGAATTATAAGTTTAAAAACCTGAGCAGTTACCAGTTTCGTGATCATTTGAATAGCATTAGTGGTATAAACGTTACAAACTTTTTTGATGACTGGGTTTTTCAACCGGGTTTTCCTGAGTTTGCAATTGATTCGTTTAGCGTTGTTCCTTCAGGCCCAAATTTTGATGTGACCGTTTATTCAAAACAAAAGATGCGTTTGGCAACACACCTTGCTACGGGTGTACCAATGGAAATTTCATTTAAAGACAATAACAATTCTTATACAGCATTGACATCATTAAGTGGAGCTAACCAGGTATTCACCATAACAGGTGTTCCATTTAATCCGATGCTTGCTTTTTTCAATGAAGCCGAAAAAATTAGTGAGGCAGTAACGGCACACCAACAAAATATTACATCAACGGGCGTAAAATCCTATTCAAATGCATTCTTCAGTTTTAATGTACAGTCAATAACCGACACCGTTTGGGCCAGAGTTGAACACCATTGGGTTGCGGCTGACGGTTTTAATCCTTCAAATTTTTTATATACCATTTCACCTGACAGGTTTTGGCGGGTACATATGCTTGGCGATGTTGCCGGAATGTATTCGAAAGCAACAATCAATTACAACGGCAGTACAACCGCGTCAGGATACCTGGATAATGGTTTAATGGGATTGCTTCCCGGAGCATTTGACGAGGATAGTCTTCGTTTGTTTTACAGGAAAGATGCTTCAGAAAACTGGCAGGTTGTAACAAGCTGCACCTTTACAATTGGAAGTCATACTGACAAGTCGGGTAATATCACCATTGATTCAGTTAAAGCAGGTGATTATGCTTTGGGTATTAAAACTTCAGCAATTGGGATTTCGGAAAATAAAAAAGGAAAAAATTTTAATGTATATCCAAATCCGGCAACCAACCAGGTAACGGTTGAGTTAACCAGTGATTTAGTGGGTGGAAGCAACGTGATTCTGTCAGATGTGAGTGGAAATAAGGTGAGGACCTGTGAAATTACAAAAGCAAAATGCAACATTGATGTGAATGGTATAGCGCGTGGAACATACCTCGTAAGTTTATTCAGCCAGGGACGCTTAATTGAAACACGGAAATTAATTTTAAAATAGGACATGAGCCAGTTAGAAAAACTTCACACCAAGGCGCCAAAGGGTCTTGAGAAGGATGCAGTAAAATTAAAATCAGTTAAACTTAACGCAGAACTTGCCGAATTGCAAAATGTACTTTATGCTGAAAATAAGTATAAGGTATTGGTGATTTTACAGGGCATGGATGCTTCAGGGAAAGACGGAACCGTAAAAAGTGTTTTCAGAGGGGTTAATCCGGCTGGCATCCGTGTGAAATCATTTAAATCGCCAACACTTGAAGAAAATTCGCATAACTTTTTGTGGCGTATTTACAAAGAATTACCAGCCTCAGGTATGATACAGGTTTTTAACCGGTCGCATTACGAAGACATTTTGTTTCCAGGCGTACACAATTTAATTACCCCTGCAACGGTAAAACGCAGGATGGATCAAATTAATTCCTTTGAAGATGTGCTGGCTGATGACAAGACCCTGATTTTTAAGTTTTACCTGCATATTTCCAAAAAGGAGCAGGCACAACGATTACGGGACAGAATAAACCTTCCTGAAAAGAAATGGAAATATGATCCGTCTGATTTAAAAGAATCGAAATTCTGGAACTCATATATGGAGATGTATGAAAGTATTTTCAGGAAATGCGGAAAAACGCATGAGTGGGAAATAATACCTGCAGATCAAAACTGGTACCGAGACCATTTAATTTTGACCTCGCTTGTAACACGTCTTAGAAAATTGAAAATGAAATACCCAAAAGTAAAGCATGGTTAACTTATAAAAACAGAAATGAGGAAAAAGGCATTAATTACAGGTGTTACTGGTCAGGACGGAGCTTATTTGTCAAAATTGTTGCTGGAAAAAGGATACGAGGTTCATGGAATAAAACGGAGAAGCTCATTGTTCAATACGCAACGCATTGACGACTTGTATAAGGACCAGCATGAATCAAACGTAAATTTCTTTTTGCATTATGGCGATTTAACGGATAGCACCAACATTATTCGAATTATGCAGGAAGTACAGCCTGATGAAATTTATAATCTTGGCGCGCAATCACACGTGCAGGTTTCATTTGAAACGCCAGAGTATACGGCAAATTCTGATGCAACCGGTACCCTTAGGTTACTGGAAGCAATGCGTATTTTAAAACTCGAAAGCAAATCAAAATTCTACCAGGCTTCAACTTCAGAATTATATGGAAAGGTAATGGAAGTTCCCCAAAAAGAAACCACACCTTTTTATCCGCGCAGCCCCTACGCTGTTGCAAAATTATATGCCTTTTGGATAGCTAAAAATTATCGGGAGGCATACGGAATGTTTACCTCGAACGGAATTTTGTTTAACCATGAAAGCCCGTTGCGTGGTGAAACGTTTGTCACACGAAAAATTACACGGGCAGTTGCTAAAATATCACTGGGCTTGCAAGAGAAAATTTTCATGGGAAATATTGACGCCCAACGCGACTGGGGTCATGCAAAAGATTATGTTGAAGGCATGTGGCTCATGTTGCAGCACAATGAACCCGATGACTTTGTTTTAGCTACCGGAAAGACATATTCTGTAAGACACTTCATTGATCTTGCATTTGCTGAAGCGGGCATTAAAATTGAATGGAAAGGAAAGGGAGTTGAAGAAAAAGGTGTTGATGCAAAATCGGGTAAATGCCTGGTGGAAATTGATCCACGCTATTTCAGGCCTACAGAAGTTGATTTATTGATTGGCGACCCAACCAAAGCAAGAACAAAACTGGGATGGAAACATACGTATGAATTACCTGACCTGATAAAAGAAATGGTAAGAGAGGATATAAAGTTATTTGAGCGCGATAAGTATCTTCTGAAGGGTGGACATTCTATTCAGCAATTTAACGAGTAACGTGGAGAAGAACGATAAAATATATGTGGCAGGCCATAGAGGCATGGTGGGGTCGGCTGTTTTAAGAAACCTGGAGGCAAAGGGCTATACAAATATCGTCTGTAAGACTTCAAATGAACTTGACTTAACCAATCAACAAAAGGTAAACGATTTTTTTAGAATAGAAAAACCATCTTATGTAGTGCTGGCTGCAGCAAAAGTAGGAGGGATTCATGCAAACAATGTTTACAGGGCCGATTTCATTTATCAAAATTTAATGATTGAAGCAAACGTAATTCATGCCGCTTATGTCAATGGAGTTAAAAAACTACTTTTCTTAGGATCATCCTGCATTTATCCACGGTTGGCACCGCAACCGTTAAAGGAAGAGTATTTGCTCACTTCTGAGCTGGAGTATACCAATGAGCCTTACGCAATAGCAAAAATTGCCGGAATAAAATTATGCGAGTCATACCGCAAGCAATACGCTTGTGATTTTATTTCAGCAATGCCAACTAACCTGTATGGGCCTAATGATAATTACGATTTAAATAATTCGCATGTATTGCCAGCCCTCATCAGAAAATTTCATACAGCCAAGAAACAAAATCAATCTTCAGTCAGTATTTGGGGTTCGGGTTCTCCTATGCGCGAGTTCCTGCACGTTGACGACCTTGCGTCAGCCTGTGTTTTTCTTCTCCAGAAGTATTCAGCAGATGAACATATTAATATTGGTACCGGTACAGATATCACAATTAAAGACCTTGCTTTCCTGGTGAAAAAAATAATTGGTTTCAAGGGAGATATTGAATTTGATAGTGCTAAACCGGATGGCACCCCGCGCAAGTTAATGGATGTTTCTAAAATAAATAATCTTGGTTGGAAACATACCATCAGCCTTGATGATGGGATTAAACAAGTGTATGCAGCACTTGAAGGAATGGAATGGTATTAGCAAGGTACATAGTGATATTTTTTGTTTGCAGCGCATGTTTATTGCAGGCGCAGCAGCTAAACATGCCTCTAAATCATACCATGAATCTGGGATTTCATAAATGGATGAATGGTGTTGATTCACTCCCAATGCATACAGGAATGAGGCCTTATAAGGAAACAGATACGGTTACACTGGCATTATTTGTTTCAAAAAACAGCTCATGGAACATGAAACATTTTGCGCACCTGTTGGCTGACCACACCTGGCTAAAACGAAAAATGAAGTATGAAAGTTTTTTTGCTGCCCGTGAAAAGGATGTGGATCTCGAAATTAATCCGATTCTAACGCTGGAAATGGGTCGTGATGTGGGCAGAAATGATGCCATTGCGATGTACAAAAACGTTAGGGGCTTTATAGCCAATGTTCACATAACAAAAAAGTTTGCCATGTCCACCTCGTTTTATGAAAACCAGGTAAGGGTGCAAACGTATTTAATGGAATATGCCAATAAAATAGGTCCTACCCATACAAACGCGGCAGGAAATTTTGTGATAGATGCTGGATCTGCCAGTTTTTTTGGACAAGGCCGAACAAAGCGGTTTAAAAAAGATGGTTATGATTTTGCAATGGCCTCCGGTTATCTTTCTTTTTCACCAACAAAAAATATAAATGTCCAGTTTGGAACAGATAAACTTTTTATAGGCTATGGATACAGATCATTACTGCTTAGTGATAACAGCTTTGTTTATCCCATGGTAAAAACCAATGTTGATTTTCTAAAAGGGCGCCTGAGATATACAGCTATTTATGCCAGCCTGCAAAACCTTAGGAGATTGCCGGTATTTACTACCCCTGAAGCTACATTTGAACGAAAAGCAATGACAATTCATTACGCATCTTTCCTGGTAAATAAAAAACTGGAGCTGGGCTTTATGGAAACAACCATATGGCAACGCATGGTTAACTTTCAACAACAAAAATTTGATTATTCACTTTTGAATCCTTTGCCTATTGTGAACCTTGCGCGGTTCGGTTTTGACAGCACAAATAATAATGTTGTTGGTTTACAGGCCAGGTATAAAGTATCAAAAAAAATCCTCGCATACGCACAGGTTATGATTGATGGGTTTACAAATAACGTAAAGGCAGGTTATCAATTGGGAGCAACCTGGTTTGAACCCATGAATTTTAAAAATCTTATTTGGAGGTTGGAATACAATTATGTTTCGCCTTATTCATACACAAATTCAACCATACTTCAGAATTACAGCCATTATAACATGCCATTGGCTCATCCCTGGGGCGCAGGATTCAATGAGTGGATATTCTTTTTTAACTGGCGCTGGGACGATTTCTTTTTTGAAAATAAATTGGTGTATGGAAATTTTAAAATGACAGATGGAAAAGAGTATGGAAAAGATATTTTCCTGTCCGACATTCCACCGCCTGTTGCAGCTGAAATAAAGTTTGGGCAAACGGTTTATTGGGATCTAAAAGGAGGCTACTTAATAAACCCAATCACAAATCTTTCAATTCACCTGGGACTTACAAACTATTACAGGTTTAACGGAACCCAACGAAATAATTCAAATTACCTGTACATAGGGTTAAGTACAGCATTGTCTAACATTTACTTTGATATATAGTGGAAACACAAGTTTTAGGATTTATAACAGCTTTTTTTGTGGTATTGCTTGCAACACCATCGCTTATTAAAGTTGCGAAGTTAAAGCACCTGGTTGATTTACCGGGTGACGAAAGAAAATTGCATAAAAGAAGTGTTCCTACCATTGGTGGCATTATCATTTTTAGCGCAATTTTCTTTTCTTACGCTTTATGGTTTCGTGATTATTCCCTTTTTATACCAACAACAAAAGCCGCCATTGCTCAAATGGCACAAGACGTGAGCGATTTTAAGTACTTAATAGCCATTCTCATTATTCTTTTCTTTGTGGGAATTAAGGATGATATTATTGGGACAGCTCCTATGAAAAAACTAATGGCGCATTTTATTGTGGGATTTATTTTGGTTATGATGGCGGGTATGAAAATAACCGGTATGCATGGGCTTTTTGGGATTGATAAAATGTTTCCTGAATGGGCCTCGGCACTCCTTACAATGTTTGTTTATATTGTGATCGTAAATGCCTTTAACCTGATTGATGGTGTTGACGGGCTTGCTGCAGGAGTAGGCTTAATATGCAGCGCTGCATTCGGTTTCCTTTTTTATATTGCAGGAGATTATGCTCATAGCCTTCTTGGATTTGTACTGGCAGGATCGTTACTGGGATTTCTTTTCTTTAATTTTATGCCTGCACGAATATTTATGGGTGATTCCGGATCGCTTACAATAGGTGCAATTATTTCAGTGCTCGCCATTCGCTTAATTGAACTTGATCCGGCTAAATTACCGCATCCACTTCACGGGCTTTCTATGCCGGTAGTTGCTATGGCCATTATGGCGTATCCATTGGTTGATACATTAAGGGTATTTACGGTTAGAGCCTTAAGAGGTCAAAGTCCTTTTTCAGCCGACAAAAATCATTTACATCACCGGTTGTTACGTTTTGGGCTTAACCACGCTAAAACGGTTTTCATCATCTATGGCTATAACCTTGCTGTAATTGGCGTGGCCCTGTGTACAGCTACAGTTGATCCTACATTGAGTTTTATAATTGCAGCATTAACAGCGCTTGCATTACCAGCAATCTTGTTTATGATTAAGCCAGTCAAAAAATGAAGGCCTTTAGGATTGTATATTTATGCGTATTAATCATTGCCTCGTTCAAGGCAAGTGCGCAGTCAGCATATACATTCCTTGAAAACAATGCTGGTTACTTTTTGCAAAAGCATGTTCATCAACTTAACGTTTATCATCATACTGCGGTTTGGCCCATCCTCATGGCCGATAGTACCAAAAAAAAACTATTTGATGAACAACAGGCCCTGGGTGATAAATTTTTTAAAGAACAATATATTAATCCTTCCGCGAAATTAAATTTCATGGTTTTGCCCCTGGGCGGATTTAATGTTGAAAAGTATCAGGGAATAAATGATACTTCGGTAAGCGACTTATCTGGCGGATTTATGGCCGTGGTGAATTACAAAAATAAACTAACTTTTTCGGGCGATTTTTTGGGTACGAAAGGAACAATTTCGCCATTTCTTATACAGCGGTTTGACTCACTTGAAGTAATGCCTGGTTTTGGATTGAGATATAATGGAACACCAGGTAAAATGTATTACGAAAACTGGAATGCATCTGTTTCATTTTCGCCAAACAAATTCATTAATGTACAGGTTGGAAAAGGTAAAAATTTTCTGGGTTATGGTTACAGGAGCTTATTTCTGTCAGACAATGCTACCAGCTACCCGTTTGCAAAATTTACAACCACATTCTGGCGAATAAAATATATATCAATGGTTGCCCAGCTAAAAGATATACGTGGAGCCAATGCTGTGCCTGCAAACTATTTCAACAAGTACGCAACATTCCATTTACTAAGCTGGAACATTACAAAGCGTTTAAATATAAATATATTCGAATCGGTAGTGTGGCAGGCAAAAGACACGCTGCAAAACAGGCAACTGGATATTAATTATCTGAATCCGGTTATATTTTTCAGGCCTGTAGAATATAGTCTTGGATCGTCTGATAACTCAATTCTTGGCCTGGGAGCACAGTTTAAACTCAACAATGAAATGAGTATTTATGGCCAGGGTTTGCTTGACGAATTTTTGCTGGCCCAGATTAAAGCCGATAGTGGATGGTGGGCCAATAAATATGGTTTGCAAATTGGATTTAAAGCCTTTGAACCCTTTAAATTAAAAGGATTTTATTTTCAAACTGAATACAATGCCATACGTCCATTCACGTATTCGCATGGAAGCGTTTACCAGAATTACGCTCATTTTAATCAACCACTTTCGCATCCAATGGGTGCAAATTGCCGCGATTGGGTTACCATTGTGCAATACAGGTATAAATGGTTAACTGTTAGTAACAGAACAGTTATTGGAAATTATGGTACTGACACAAGTGGGTTGAATTTTGGTGGAAATTTATTCCAGTCCTATAAAACCCGGGCGCAGGAATACCATAATTTTATTGGGCAAGGTTTAAATAATAATTTATTTTATAATAAAATTGGTGTTGAGTTGCTATTGTTGAAACAAAACAACCTTAAGGTTGAATTGGCTTATACACTGCGTAAATTATCCAACTCAAAACAAACCCAAACAACAAATTTTATTTCTCTTTGCATTTCGGCCAATCTGTATAACAGGTATAACGATTATTAGATTTTAGGTATAGAGATTTTGGATAAAGAAATGTAAAGGTGATTTGGATATTGTTTAAACAGAAGTAATCAGCATTTATTCAAAGTAAAGTATAAAATGACTTCCTTTTTTATTGCTGTATTCAATGGTGGCATTCACCTGGTCGGCCAGGTCGTATACGAGTGAAAGTCCAAGGGTGTTCTTTTTTCTTACAGCTTCAAGGTCCTTTATTCCCTTGCCATTATCAGAAATTTCTAACATGTATTTGTTTTTCTTTGATCTAAGGTAAATCTCGATCTTATTTTCATTGTCCTTGTCAAATGCGTGTTTGAAACTGTTTGATACAATTTCATTGGCAATAAGCCCAAGCGGAATAGCTTTTGAAAGGTCCATTTCCACTGCGTCAACTTGTAACATAACTTCAGTTTTTTTAGCAAGATGGAGGTAGGATTGTCTTAAAAGTGAAACAATTTCGTTCATATAAGACGCAAAATCAACACGCGCAAAGTTTTTGTTCTGGTAAAGCATTTGGTGAATGCTGGCAATGGAAAGAATTCGGTTTTTTGATTCGGTAAAAAGTTCTCCATGAAAATCATCGCGGGCCTTTGATTGTTGCAGGTTGAGCAATGAACTAACCATAGCCAGGTTGTTTTTTACACGGTGATGTATTTCGGCCAACAACAATTCCTTTTCTTTATAGGATTTTTCAAGGTTCCCCTGGGTTTCTTTACGCTGGTGTGTTTCAAGTGCAAGAGAAATAAGTTGGGCTATAAATAATCCAAATTTTCTTTCTGTAAGATCCCATTTTCGGGGAGTGCCAGTGTGCTCAAAACAAACAACACCAATCATTTCTCCTTCAATACGTATAGGAACGTCCATCATTGAGGTAATGCCGTATTTTGAAAGATAAATGTCCATTAACTCGGCTGTTTTCGGATCATGAAGTGTGTCATCAGTTGAAATAATTTCCTGGGTTTCCAGTAGCTTAAAGTAGGCAGGCATGTCTCTTCGTTGCAAAATCATGTTACCCGATTTGGCGTTTTGAGACGGACATGCACCAATGCACTCAATCATTGAAAAATTAGAATCAATAAGCCATGCATTAACGCGCTCAACGCCTAAAACCCTGGCAGACTCAACCAGTATTTCTTCAATAGCGTCAGATAACTGGCCTTCACGAATAAACCGTGATTTTGTAAGCTTTTCGCATGTTTCGATCTTCTGGAGAAGCTTATTTCGTCCCTCAATACGCCTGGTAACATCAGAAATAATGATTACAAATTTATCATTGCTTGAGGATGTTATTTTGGCCGTATAATAAATCTCTTTATTGAACCTGTTTTTCCCTTTTACCTCGGTAATTTCTTTTGCCCCGGCAAGAAGGGCTTTTGCCACATTTGGATCCTCGGTAAGGATTGAAAAGTGTTTTCCGCTTAGCTCATTTAATGCAAAACCAAAGAAAGATGAGGCAAACGGATTACTGTATTCAATATTACCAGCTCTGTCGCATACAAGTATGCCCTGGTCAATAACCTTGGCAACCTGTAATAGTTCACCGGGCTCAAGTTGAAGATTTTCGGGCATTTGGTTTTTTGACCAATTTAATCAATTTACTAATAGAATAATCAGTAATTTTGAGGCTGTTTACTGAAAATGGAGAATATTCACCCTGATTTTGACAAATTTGTTTCCCGTAAGGCAAAGCAGGCCCTGCTAAACCAAAGGGGCATGGTCATTTGGTTTACCGGTCTTTCAGGATCCGGTAAAAGTACCATTGCAGCCAGTCTTGATCGTTTTTTGGTAAAAAAGGGATATGTTACAGCTGTTTTGGATGGTGACAACGTGCGTTCTGGTATCAACAATAACCTTGGGTTTAGTGATGAGGATAGGAACGAAAACATAAGGCGTATTGCCGAGGTGGCAAAGCTTATGGCGGGAAATGGTCTAATAACGCTATGCTGTTTTGTAAGTCCCATGAAAGCGCAGCGCGATTTGGCAAAAAAAATTGTTGGTGAGGCTGATTTTATTGAGATTTTTGTAAATACTCCGATCGAAATTTGTGAGCAGCGCGATGTAAAAGGGCTTTACGCAAAGGCAAGAAAAGGATTGATAAAAGATTTTACAGGTGTAAATGCGCCCTTTGAAGCTCCCATTGCAGCTGATGTGATTTTGGAAACGAAGGGTAAAACGGTTGAACAGAATGTAGAGGAAGTATTTACGCACATAACAGAAAAAAATAAAGTTTAATAAACGATACATGAAAAACTATCATTTGACACACCTTGACGAACTGGAAGCAGAAAGTATTTACGTATTGCGTGAGGTAGCTGCACAGTTTGAAAACCCCGCTTTGTTATTTTCAGGCGGAAAGGA
This sequence comes from Flavobacteriales bacterium, assembly GCA_035299065.1. Lineage (GTDB taxonomy): Bacteria > Bacteroidota > Bacteroidia > Flavobacteriales_D > UBA2798 > DASPJQ01. The sequence continues at coordinate 60,200 of DATGXI010000152.1, read as the reverse complement.
CAGTATTGTTTGTTTTCACCTGGCGCGTAAAGCATTTTGGCCGGCAGGTATTCCATTTACATTGGTGCACGTTGATACGGGCCATAATTTTGCAGAGACCATCGATTTCAGGGATAAACTTGTGAAAAAGTACAACGTAAACCTTGTTGTTGGAAGTGTGCAGGAAAGTATTGATGCCGGAAGAGCAGTGGAAGAAAAGGGATTTTATGCAAGCCGTAATACCTTGCAAACAGTAACCTTGCTTGATACGATTGAAAAGTATAAATACGATGCCTGTATTGGAGGGGCAAGGCGTGATGAGGAAAAAGCACGGGCAAAAGAACGTTTTTTTTCACATCGGGATGAATTTGGTCAATGGGACCCCAAAAACCAGCGCCCCGAATTGTGGAATATTTTCAATGGTAAAAAAAACATGGGCGAACATTTCAGGGTTTTTCCAATAAGTAACTGGACCGAGATGGATGTTTGGCAGTATATTTTGAAAGAAAAAATTGAAATTCCTTCCATCTATTTTACACATACACGTGATTGTTTTGTGCGTGATGGAGTAATTTATGCGCATTCAGAATTCATGAATTTAAAACCAACCGAAAAACTGGAAAAGAGGGTGGTGCGTTTCAGGACAATTGGCGATATGACCTGTACTGGTGCAGTTGAGTCAACAGCCAATACACTTGAAGAAATTATAGAAGAAGTTGCAAGCACGCGTGTTACTGAACGAGGATCGCGTATTGACGATAAGAGAAGTGAAGCGGCAATGGAAGATAGGAAGAAAGCAGGGTATTTTTAATTCAAAAAGTGAAATTTCGTAATAATGAAATTTAATATATCTTATATATTTCACTATTTGAAATCACATTATTTAAAATAGTTAAGATGGAAACAGAAGGATATTTAGACATGGATTTATTAAGGTTTACCACTGCCGGTTCGGTTGATGATGGTAAATCTACTTTAATAGGTCGCCTACTTTACGATTCAAAATCAATTTTTGAAGACCAAATGGAGGCTGTAGAAGCAGCCAGCAAAAAAAAGGGTGAAGAACACGTAAACCTGGCCTTGCTTACAGATGGATTGCGGGCTGAAAGGGAGCAGGGCATTACCATTGATGTGGCTTACCGTTATTTTGCAACACCTAAACGTAAATTCATTGTGGCCGACACTCCCGGGCACATTCAATACACGCGCAACATGGTTACAGGTGCCTCCACCGCTAACATGGCCATTATACTTGTTGATGCGCGCAAAGGAATAATTGAGCAAACCTGCAGGCATTCATTCATTGCCTCACTCTTGAAAATTCCACACATTGTGTATTGCATCAATAAAATGGATTTGGTTGATTACGATGAAAAGGTATTCAACAAAATAAAGAAAGACCTTGAAGCATTTACCTCTAAATTAGAAGTAAGTGACATACGTTATATTCCAATATCAGCATTGAATGGCGATAATGTGGTTGACCGGTCAGAAAAAATGAAATGGTATCAGGGGCCAACCCTATTGTATACGCTGGAAACTTTACATATTTCGGGCGATGAAAATTTAGTGGATAGTCGTTTTGCAGTACAGTACGTGATTCGTCCCATTTCTACTGAATTCCACGATCACCGTGCATTTGCCGGTCGTATTTCTGGAGGTATTTTTAAAAAAGGCGATGAAGTAATGGCTTTACCCTCAGGAATGACCTCAAAAATAAAAACTATTTACAATGGTGATAAAGAAGTGGAAGAAGGGTTCTCGCCAATGTCAGTTTCTATCTCACTGGAAGATGAAATTGACTTAAGCCGGGGCGATATGCTTGTAAAACCAAACAACAAGCCCATGGTGGAACAGGACATTGATGCCATGATTTGCTGGTTTAATGAAAAGCAATTAATGAATGGCGGAAAATATGTGATTAAACATACATCACGTGAGGCGCGCTGCATGGTAAAAAACATTCTTTACAAGGTTGATATAAATACCCTGCATAAAATGGAAGACGACAAGAACATTAAGATGAATGACATTGGTCGTATTACCTTGCGTACAACGTTACCGTTACTAAACGATAAATATTACCGCAATCGTGTAACAGGTAGTTTTATTCTTATTGAAGAAGGAACAAATGAAACGGTAGGTGCGGGAATGATTATTTAATGAGTGCTTCAATAAAAACGCCTTCCTTGAGCGCATACGTTGAAAGATAACTTGATTTGATGTTGCATTTCTCCATAACTGTTTGGGTAAGAAGTGTGGCATATATCATAAATTCCTTCCTGAATTCAGGAATACCTTCAACCGCATCTCTTTTGTTTTTGGATAAAGTGGTGAATTCCCTGCAAAAGTCAATCAATTCAGTGTTGTTGAATTCCATGGATTTATTGCTTGAGTCAAAATCAATACCAATATATTTAAAATTAAAAACTGAAGCATACGTATCAAAAGTACCTGCCGTACCAACCAATGTTTCAATCCCGTATTCTTTGCATACTTTAAATAAATCTTCCATTTCTTTTTCAAGATAAACGGCTACTTCGTGGATTTCTTTTTCTGAGGGGTTGTCATTGAACCTGAAAGTTTCTTTTAGCCGTGAGAGCCCAAGCCGGTAGCTTTTTTTCCAGTAAATTTCGTGGTGGTCGGCAATAATAAATTCATTGCTGCCACCTCCAATGTCCATAACCAGGTATTTACCTTTCGGATTTACACAGTGCCGGGCACCCTTCCATATTAGCTCAGCTTCACGCTCGCCCTCAATAAGGTCAATGGTGATGCCTGTTTTTTGTTTGCAGGCTTCAATAAATTCTGGGCCGTTTGCCGCATCACGTAATGCGGCTGTTCCAATAGCAAGGATTTTTTCGATTTTTTTTTCAGCAATAATCTTACTGAATTCAACCAAAGCATTTATGCCCCGCTCAAATGCGGGTTTTGAAAGAATACCCCTGTCAATTCCACCTTCGCCAAGCCTCACCGGTATTTTTGTGTGGTAAACAACCTCAGGTTCATTCCCTGAAACGGTACCGATTAATAAATTAAATGTATTGGTACCACAATCAATTACTGCAATCATAGGTTAAAATTAAATAAACCGGAACAATTTTATTCATTCCGGTTCACCCAACTAATGTATGTAAAATAAAGACAAGAAGGATTTTAATTGTTTTGCCGCTTTTTAAAGTGATAGTTTTGTGTGTTTGTTCTCTATGGATTAAAAAATGCATTTGTAAATACCAAAACACAGTATTCCCTGTTTTTTCAACCGCCCAACCCACATGGTCCTTTATTTGTGTTTTTTACGGTTGTTTTTTTCAGGTTTAACTTCGGTTTGCGGTGTTTTGGCTACCATATAAACCGGCACCTGTTTTACTCCTTCATAAGCCACCACAACATTGTTTTTTAAGCCAGCCTCTACGAGCTTTTCCTGTAACAATACGGCTTTTGCATGACTGCTTATTTTGCCGGCTATAAAAATGCGTTCATCTTTTTGCATGATTTGTTTTTCAAGCTCAGGACATATTAGAATATAGTCCTGCAGGCTTTGTTCATCAGTGGTAAGTATTTCTATGGCATAGTAAAAATCTGTTGGATTGGGTTTTGTATACAGTGAATTTGTTTCATCAAAGGCGTTGTAATTATTCATGAGCGAAAAAGCATCATCAAGGCTTATTATGTTATTCATAAAAAAAGCCACAACCCATGCTTTGTTGTTTGTTGCGCCTGTTACCACCTGCTTGTCTTTTAAGGCACGAAGGTAATCGGTGTGTTTTTCAAGCATAATGGTGTCGCCCTTTTTAGGGTTTACTTCGTGTGCCAACAGGTTTAGTGAACCGGGTGAAAAAAAGTGGTCAACTTTTACCCTTACGCTAAAACTAACCTGGTTAATTGATTTTGATTGTAACGATAGTGCTCCCAGCAATACCGTTAATAAAACAGCAAGCGTTTTCATACATCACTAAGTTTAAAAATGAATAAATCGTTAACAGTTATGTGCGCAATTAAGCGCAGCGGGCACGCACAGTTGACAAGCGTTATAAAGAGGGAGCAGCTATAGGGTTTTTTAAAACGATGCGAAACCCAGCTCCAAACAGTACGTTTGCCATGTGTAGTTTTTAATCGTGTTCTGGTTTGTTTTACTGAATAGACCTTAACAAGGTTTCTTTTTTACCGCAACAAAATTAAAAAACGAAAAGGTATGTATGCATACTATATTGAAACAGCGGGATTAAACAGGTAATAAGTTTTTAATAAAAACCGGTTGTTCATAAGATGTTACCTGGTTTGGCGGTTTATGAATAGTCTCAAGTAATTGAAATCCATGAACTTGTAACTGCATTGCGAAACGCAGAAAATAACCTATCTTTATTCATTCAAAAAAAACATGATGAAAAATTTTACACTGGGTATTTTACTTTGTACAGCTATAACCACCAATGCGCAAATAACCATTACCGATGCTGATTTGCCCGTTGTAAACGATACATTCAGGTTAAGTACCTGTATTGACACCTGGTCAACCGATCCAACACCCACAGGTGCCAATTTTACCTGGGATTATTCCTACCTGGTTGCAACCGGGCAGGACCTTGATACATGCGTATCGGTTTCGTCAACACCATTTGCCTACCAGTTTTTCTTCAACAATGCTTTTATTTATCCAGATTGGAAAGCTGATTACGCGGTATCAGGACAAGGGTTTAATGTTACCACCATTATGACCGTTTCAGAAGTGTACGATTATTTTAAAGTTGAGTCAAGTGAATGGGAAAATGTAGGTTTTGGCGCAAATATAAATGGCATTCCAACCTCGGTTCGCAAACAACCAATTGAGTTGAAATGCAATTTACCTTTGAATTATACTGACACGTATTCAAATTATTCGGCATTTGTGATAAACGTACCGGGAGTAGGTGAGTACCGCCAAAAAATGTGGAAAGATGGTGAAGTGGATGGTTGGGGTAAAGTGATTACACCACTTGATACATTTGATGTGTTGCGCTTAAAAATCACCGTTGACATTACCGATTCAATTTACATTGAAACATTTGGATTTGCATTTGAGAACCCACGTCCAACCGAAATACAGTACCATTATATGGCTTTAGGACATGATGTGCCCGTTTTGCAGGTGAATTCAACTACCAGTGGCGATGTCACCCAATTTATTTATAAAGACTTCCCGCATACATTTATTGGTGTTAATGAAAATGTGAAACCTGCGTTTAGCATGTATCCGAACCCGGCCAATACCAACGTAAGCATTCAGTCCGAATCTATAATTCACTCAGTTCAGCTGTGCGATGCCTTTGGACGTGTTGTGTATACTGCAAACGTGAATTCAACTAACGTTTCAGTCCCATTGAACAGTTCAATGGAAAGCGGATTGTACTTCGTAAGAATTAATTCAAACGGAAATGTGGTGACACAGAAATTAGTTATTGAGAAGTAAAAGCGATTTCAAATAAAAATTGATCATTGCTTTTTTTCCTGGCTTTAAGATTTACTGGCTCAAAAAGACTGCTTACGTTTTATATACTGCCCCAGATATCCAAATAAAATAATAAATCAGAAAAAGGAAATAAGAAACTTCGAAACCCGAAATTGATTAATCTTTCCTGCCAGGGCACTTTTTACAACGCTTACCTTTCTTGAATTTTTTGCAACACTTTTTTTTCTTTTTAAATAAAAAAGAAAGTTCGGCTAAGGCACAGCCGGTACACGTTGATTCATTAAGCTGGTTGATGTTCACCCTGTAAAATTAAGCCAGTTATATGACCTGGCCTATACCACATTTAGGGTAAATAGGAATCCAATAAAAACAGGTAAATCGCTGGAACATAAGGGTGTGGTACATGAAGCAGGCTGAATTGTACATGAACCCTCCCGCAGTTTTCACGTAAATTTAACCCATAAACCAACAACTATGAAACACACGTTTACCTTGCTCCTGGTATTTTTTACCACTGCATTTTCTGCAAAAGCACAATATATAACCTGCCAAAGTATGCCGCTTGCCCACGGTATACCATCCACTTCAAATTTTAGCGGTGACACGTTAATAGTTATTCCCATAACAAACAACAGCGGAACAAATTTTGCGTATCCTTTGGCGAAAATAGTTCCGGTAACGGCTTTGCCCGCAGGTATGACTGAAAGTGGCGGAATGGACGGATGGAATGTTTTTGGCTCATCGTGGAACGATGGGCAAACAAATGATGCTGCAATACCTTATAGCGTAGCTGCACCTATACCGGCCGACTTTATGTTTAGTTTTATTTTACGTGTTTCAAATTTTTTACCGCTTTCAACCGACTCCTGTTATTTTACCGATACCATTACCATTAACCTGAACCCAACAACATCGGGCATGGTTGATTTTACCAATGGCCTTACCTCGGTAAATACTTTTCCGAATCCTGCACACTCAGCGGTAAATTTTGTGTCTCATACATTGAAAATAGAGACGTTAATTTTTTACAATATGCAGGGCAAAAGCGTATTTATGCAAACTGTGAATTCACAAACAGCTTGCATAAATATAAATGAACTATTACCCGGAATTTACAGTTGCAAAATTAAATTGGAAAACGGGCAGGTGGCCGTGCGAAAAATTGTAATTGAGCGTTAATTGATTTTTTGAATCAACACATCGTCAACATACATTACAAGGTCGTTGTCGCGTGAATTGGCCGTAATTCCAACCTCAATGCTACTAACCATGCCTTTTGTCCCCTGTTGGGAGTAAAGAAGGTCTTTTGGCAATGTACGGGTGTTGGAAGCATCAATGATCAATTGCCCGTTTTGCCAAACTTTTACCACGCCTTTGTTTTTTTGCGACAGTTTTACTTCCCAAATTATTTCCACCCATTGGTCCCGGGGCATTTCAATGCCGCCATTTTGAGGTTGAAACAGGTCGTCTTCATAAAACTTATGTTCAACACAAATTTTATTGTCAACCAGTGCAAGCCGCATACCTGGCCCTGCGCCAATGGCCACCTGCTCTTCCATGTCCATTATAAAAAGCCATTGTGCCGATTGGGTTCCCTGTAAATAGTACCAGGCGGTAATGCGCAGGGTTTCACCTTCCCAAAAAGCCATGTTTTGTTTGGCAATGCTGCACTTTGAAACAAATTTTCCGTCTGATTTTTTGGAACTGAATCGCATGGATTTATTTCCGCCATGTTTAATAGATGTATCTGGTTTAATTGTGTTTTCAGGCGAAGTGAGTTGGGTAAACGACCAGTTTACATCGTCATTTGAAAGCAGCTCCTCCAACGAATTGTACGATTCAAAGTCATCGGAATAGAAATCAGGACCATCAAAAATTTTCTTCTTGTTACAGGCAACAAAAGCCAGAATGCACGCTATGAAAAGCAGAAGAACTTTCATTTGATTTGTTTTTGTAGAAATGAATATCCAATACTTAACCCAAACCAGTTGGTGTATTGAAAGTCGACCAGGTAAGACACAATGGGGGTATACGAAACACGGAAAAAACAATGCTTACCCGGTTTTTGAAAACGATAACCAAAAACACCTGTGGCACGTGCAAAAAAATGACCTTTGGTTGTTATTGTAATGCCCTGGCCAAGTCCGGCTTCCAGTTTATGTGCTGTTTTGCCAAACAATGCGTTTACCATAACCGGAAAAACAATACCAGAGCCGTTGTTTTTGTCAATTGGAGCAATGCTTATACCGGCACGGAAAGTAAATTGAGGTTGCGTTGATTTAAAAATGAATTTTTCATAATTCAGGGAGAAAAAACCACCGCTGCCGGCCAATTCAAAATAAAGCGATTTCTTTAAGGGTATATTTTCCTGAGCAGGGAGTTTTGCCGGAACAAGGAATGTGAATATAAAAATAGCCTGAAAGATTCGTTGTATGTTTATGAAACGAATCATTGTTGTTTAAATCATTCCCCGGGATTTCAGTTCAAGGTACTTGTTAATGGTATCAATTGAAAGGTCTTCAGGCGTTGTTAAAATGGTTTGAATACCATACTGCCTTAATTCCTGCACCATGCGTTTTTTCTCTTCCGAAAATTTTTGCGTAATGGTTTTTAAATAAACTTCTTTTATGTTTTCGGCCTTGGTTTCAATAATGGTATCAAAAGCGGTGTTATGGAAAAATATAACGCACAGCAAATGGCGCTGGCTGATTTTGCGTAAAACAGGCAAAGCCCGTTGTAGACTGTACTGGCTTTCAAAATTTGAATATAAAAATATCAAACTACGGCCTTTTATGTTTTTGTTGATGGAGTAATTGAGAAGTTCATAATTGGATTCCATGAACTTTGTTTTTTGCCTGTAAAGCAATTCAAGAATTTTTTTTAACTGGGTTGATGAACGCTCGGCCTGGATGTGATTACCGATTTTGTCGGCAAATGTCAATACACCCGCCCGGTCATACTTTAATAAAGCTGTGTTTGAAATAACCAATGCCGAATTAATGCTGTGGTCAAGAAGTGTAAGGCCGTTAAACGCCATGCGCATTACGCGGCTTTTGTCAATTACGCAGTAAACCTGCTGTGATTTTTCATCCTGGAACTGGTTTACCATTAGCTCGTGCTTGCGACTTGTGGCTTTCCAGTTTATGCTTCGGTAATCATCGCCCTTTACGTACAATTTGATTTGTTCAAATTCATTGTTGTGGCCAAGGCGTCTTATTTTTTTTATGCCTTCGCTTAGTGTAACGCGGTTGGAAATTTTTAATTCAAATTTGCGCATTTGCAAAATTGAAGGGTATACCGCTGCTTCAAATGTTTCATCGGCTACAATTCTTCGCTCTGCAAAACGCAAAAAACTGGTGCAAAATAAATTTATTTTTCCGAAATGAAACTCGCCACGCTGTGTGGGCCTAATGGTGTATTGCAATAGTTTGCGTTCGCCCTGGTCAAGGCTTGCGTTCATTTTGAAATTGCGCCACTGCAATTCAACCGGAACTTCATCGTGTACAACAACGTCAACCGGTATACGCATGCGGTTTAAAAGTGTAATGGTTACGGGATTTTCATCCCCAAGTGAAAGTTGCCTGTTTAACCTGCGTGAAGCAATAACTGTTGAGCCTGGCATGTATAAAATAAAAATATCGGCAACCAGCAACACCACGCTTCCTATTAGCATAAATTGTGCAATAGGGAACAGGTATGGCCAGCCAAAGCTAAAACCAAATACAAAAACCGTTGCGGCCATTACCACAAAAAAACGGTCTTTAATGTAAAATGATTTAATAAACTTTATCACCTTGGCACCTCTACTTTTTGAATAATTTCCTGGATCACCTGCTCGGTTGTTACGCCTTCCATTTCGGCCTCAGGCGTTAAAATAATGCGGTGGTTCAGTACGTGGAAAGCAAGGAACTGCACATCATCAGGCACAACAAAATCACGACCACGAAGTGCGGCCAGTGTTTTTGCGGAGCGTAATAACGCCAACGATGCACGTGGTGATGCACCTAAAAATAATTTGCCGTGTTCGCGTGTATTGCAAATAATATCGGCAATGTATTTTAATATGCCTTCGCTAATATGTACTTTAATAATTAAGTCCTGCACTTCCTTTAAATGTTGTACCGAGAATACTTTTTCAATGTCATTCAAGTCTGGAGTTTTGATAACATGTTGGTATCGCTTTAGGATTTCCTGTTCTTCACTGCGGCTTGGATAATGTAATTTTATGCGGAAAAGGAAACGATCCAACTGCGCTTCCGGTAAACGATAGGTTCCTTCCTGCTCAACCGGGTTTTGCGTGGCCATTACCAGGAATGGGAAATCAAGTTGATGCGTGGTGCCTTCATAAGTGATTTGTCTTTCTTCCATTACTTCAAACAAAGCCGCCTGTGTTTTTGCCGGGGCACGGTTAATTTCGTCAATAAGTATAATATTGCTGAAAATTGGCCCCTTGTTAAAGTTGAATTTGCCGGTTTGCATATTGTAGGTTGATGTTCCAATCACATCGCTGGGCATTAAGTCAGGCGTAAACTGTATACGTGCAAAATTTGCCGACAGTGTTTTAGACAAAACTTTTGCGGTAAGTGTTTTTGCAATTCCCGGAACACCTTCAAGCAATACGTGGCCGTTGGCTAAAATACCAATAAGCAAAAGCTCAGTCATTTCATGCTGGCCAATCACGTAACGCGATATTTGGTTTTTTGCCGCGTATACTGTATTGGTAATTTTTTCAAGCTGCAAACGGGCAGGGTTAAAAAAATCATTGTCACCGGTGTTTACGGTTTGATGTATTTCGGGATTAACCGGGTTTACCGGATGTAGTGGGTTGTCGTTGTTCGGGTTGTTTTCCATTTTATTCTATTTGCAGTTTTTATAAAAATGTTCTATTTCAGCATAAATCTGTACCACATCATTTGACGATGCGAAGTTGTCACGTTTAATACCGGCAAAACGATTGAACAGGTTGGTTAACCTGGCTTTATCAATGCCTGATTTAATGGCAACGCGCTCAATGTATTCATCGTCCACTTTCATGGTCTTAATATAATACTTATTGCGGATATAATTTAAAAGATTTCTTTCCTGTTGAAATACAATATACTTGTGTTGGCCATATTGCAGGTACAATTTGCTCATGGTGTCGGCAAATTCAACGCTGTTGTTTTCCACTTCTTCGTGCGCTGGAATGATGCGTTGCCTGCGTTTGGATTTAAACAGGATATAAAGTACAAGACCAAAAAGTATAATGTAATACGCCCAGCGCAATGGTTTATTAGCCAAAATAAATTCAAGCGGGCTGCTGCGCCTGCTTGGATCGCCCGGTTCTTCTAAATCCTGTGGATGCTTATTGATGTACGTATCGTAAATAATTGGTTTATCCTGAGGCAGGCAGGCAATAATGCGTTCGGCATGACGAATTCCTGATTCATAGTTTAGCGCAATATTGGTTAAGCTGTAGGGGAGTGAGCTAAGGTATAAATGTCCTTTCCCATAAGGAATGGATATGTAAACGGGATTAAAGGTTTTGACATTGGTTTCGTATACCGTCACTTCTGCTGGCGTTTGGTTGGTTGTGTCCAGTGAATAATAATTGCTTGTTCGCTCAAAAGAAGTCCAGAAACGCTCTTTTGTTTTGCGTTTATATACAAAACGTATTTTGAAATAGGAAGGCACACGCAAAGCGCTATCGGTAAAATTTACATCAATGTTGGTAAACACAGAGGTTTTAACGTTGTAATGGTCTTCAATTATTTTTTTGACCTGGTCGGGGAAAAGATCGGCACAAATCAGCGCGTCATTACCCCTGTTTACAAAATCAAGTACTTTGTCAACGCGTTTTTCGTGTGTTTTGAATTTGGCACCTACAAAAACATAAAGCCGTTTGCGTACATTGATGGTGTCAAGGCTTTTGTATTGTGAATTAAAACGCAGGGTTCGGAAATCAGCATGCTGGTTTTTTAACAGGTGATAAAAAATAAAATAGCCATAGGGATCAAGGCTCTGATGATCGGTTTTGGTGTTGTCCCAGTCATTTTGCTTGCGTTCAATTTTTTTCTTCTTTGTATCTTCTTTAACAAGCTTCGGATCTTCAGGAGTAAATGAATAATACAACAATGCCAGTACAATGGCGCAAACCAAACCAATTGCAATAAATATTGTGAGCCTGTTTTTCAAAAAAGCGGTTAGTGGATTGAAGTTAGTAAACGTTTAAACAATGGCTCAACCTGGTTGTAGTCGCCTTCTGCCATGGATCGATTTCCATACCACACAATTTCAAATGCACGGGTTGCTGTTACAAAATCGGGTTGTTGAGGGCGTCCTGATATTTCATTGATGTAATGGTAATTTGTTTTTTTCTTTTCCCATCGTATCCAACTGTGGTCTTTCATCTCTTTTATCACGGCAATAAAATAAATGCGCACTGCTTCGCGGTAATTTTTGTCTTTTAGTGCAGCTTCAAGTGCAAGTTCAAGTTCTGACTTGGTAATGGTCATGTTCTCGATTTTTTCAAGAACCGATTCGGGTACAGCAACTTTTTTATTGCCATCCTTAAATGAAACAAGTATCATGTATACAACCGCCCCTACAAGCACAGCAATCAAAATAATAATAAGCCAGGTTGCGCTTCCCCCACCGGCTGCTGAACTTCCTGAACTCGGTGTGGTGGTTGGAGTAACTGGGTCGCGGTTGTAATTAACAGGCTCGTAGTTATCCGGATTGTCAGAATATTCGCTGGATGAACCTTCCTTTTCAGGATCATCGTATTTTGGGCTCAAATCTTCGTTGGTGCCTGCAGGTTGCCTGTCGTTGGTTTTGTCAAAGAATTTTTCGTCATCGTTTGATGAACCGTAAATTCCCCCATCACCAGTGCCGCTGTTGTATTCTTTTTTTTCACCGTATTCAGAATACTCCCCATTTTCATCGCTGAACTCAATTTCTTCAGAGCTGTATTCCTGTTGTTTTGGATCATACCGTTTTTTCTTTATCTCACCCACCAATTCGTTCCATTTTTTGCGGTCAAGTTGTTTTAACTTACCGTCTTGCGCAAAAACGTGTGCACCCAGCATGAACTGGAAGCAAAATAAAAATGCTATGCAAACGCGTTTATTCATCAATGCTGGTCTCATAGTATTTATTGTGCTTGCCGAAATTCGGTAGTTTGCTAAACAGGCCCTTAGAGGTGTTGGTTTCCAGTACGTGGTAATAAAGTAAAGTGAATCCCATCATAACCAGTTTTACCATATGGAAATAGAAAATAACAAAAAAAGCTGATTGTATGAGCTGTAAAATAGCCCTGAAATTTTCAAAACGCGTTTCAATGTGCCACCGAATGAACTCTTCGGTTATCCAATATACCTGGAAAGTAAACAAGCCAAGGAAAATGCCGGAAAGAAGAAGGATGAAAAAATAAATGGCAATACCGTTACCATAGCCGCTTGCTCCAATGCTCATACCCTGGCCAAGGCGTTGGAAAAAATTGCCTGTGCCATGGGTAAGTGAAAACAATGCCGGCAGGTAAATAGGAAAAAGAAACATCACAAGTATCATTAAAGCGGGATGGCCATATTGGTATATTAAACTAACAGGCAGAAATAAAAGGGCAATTTCAGCACTCCTGGTTAACATAAATGACCAATACCTCTTGTTATTAAAATCTGGATCTTCCTTTTTTTGGATGTGGTAAAATACATGTGCTAGAAAAATGCCGGTAATACATGGCCAGAAAACAGTTGGCATGATCCATTGATAGGGCGCAGATCCAAATACCATGCAAACGGTTACATACCATGGATTTTCGGAGTTGTAGTAATTAACGTTTTCAAGTGTATAATTGAAATAAAGAAACACAAAGGTAATGGGCAATATAAATTTATAAAGCGAACTCAGCGTTGTTGCGTAGTGCCTGCGGTATAACCTGAAGGTATCGGTCATTAAATCTGCTGTATTGCGTATAGCATACAGGTTAAAATTAACCATTGGCACATATCCTGGATTTTCTTCAACTGTAATTTCCTGCTTGTATTTGCGGGCCACCATAAAAGGAATGAAAACAAATACCATTACAATGATTATGAAAGAACCAAGTATAATGAGAAGTTTTTCCCATTCAGGCATGTTGTACTGGCGGGTTACCCAACTTTCAAGAATGGCTGCAAAAAATATAAATACAGCCAGTCCAACAAAAACCTTTAAGCCACGCTTTGCTCCTGATTGTAATGACTGCAGGCGGGTCATAGTGCCCGGGAACATGATGGAGCGTGCTAAAGCAAAACCACATGCCGCGGCAATTACAATGGCTGATATTTCAAAAGCGCCATGAATCCAAATGGTAAGAAAGGAGGCATACAAAAGACTTTTCCCCAATATTATTCCCTTATAGTAAAAATAGGACTGAAAAGTACCCAGCATGATACCGTTTTGCATGGTCATAAAAAGTGTGCCAATGCCAAGTGTGAGTCCCAGCACAAACATGAAAAAAGCAACTTTAATGTTGTTAAAGAAAATAAAAGCAAACATGGGCCATGCGTCTGAGCTTTCATACACTTTTAAAGGGCTACCGGTAAATCCACCGTTTTTTATGATCTCATATTCGGGAGAGCCAGGCTTTGCACTGGCCTTTATATTTTCCTGTTCAATTAGCCAGTCGTTAATGTGTTTATCGGTCATCTCAACATAATCACTGCCTAATATAACTTTTGTGTACCTGATGTCATTCGCGGTTGATATAACGCCAATGAAACAGCTTACCAGGAAAATGAGCAAGGCAACAAGCATATCTTTTCTAAGGCGCCAGGCTTCCAGCGGAAGACTTTTTGTCCAAAATGTTATAAAACGTGAAAATGGTTTGTTGCGAATCCGATACAGACTGGTAAAAACATCCTGCGCAAGGTTATTGAGGTAAACCCTTACGGTGCGTTTTGGATAGTGTGTACGGGAATAGGAAAGGTCTTCGGTTATCTCGATAAATAAATTACTCAATTCATCGGGATTATGATTGTTTGCCTTATACGCGTTTTCAAACTTTCGCCACTTATCCTTGTTCTGGTTTATGAAGGATGTTTCTTTCAATGCCTGACCCTTAATTTTTTGGTGTTTATAAAAATAAAATTTTTATCTTAGCTGCGAACAATAAATAGCGATTTAGTGAAAAATTTTGATCTGGTTACGTCCCACAATATTACAATTGAGTATCAATTGGCTAGTATATTGGAGCGTTTCCTGGCCCTGTTTATTGACCTGTGTATACTCATGGTTTGGGCCTGGGTAGCCTCAGGTATAGCTCAATCCTACGCTGGAAACTCCTGGTTTGATCGGGGCCCCGATTATGAGCTCTATTACAAAATGATTTTCAGTTTTATTTTCATGCCGGTTTTCTTTTTCTACAACTTGTTTTTCGAGATATTTGTAAGTGGTGCCTCACCGGGAAAAATGATAATGGGCATAAAAGTGATTAATTTTAACGGTCAAAATCCCAACATAAGTGAGTGTTTTTTACGATGGACATTCAGGCCCGTTGAGTTGTTGCTTACGGCAGGCGGGCTTGCCGCAATTTTTGTTTCATCGAGTGAAAAGGCACAACGAATTGGTGATATGGTTGCACGTACGGTAGTAATCAAGTTGCGTCCTACGTTGAAATATTCGTTAAAGGATGTAATGAGCATTAAAACCAGCAACGAGTACCAACCCAAAAACCTGAATGTAGTCAAGTTTACAGAGTCAGAAATGCTGTATGTGAAAAATTGCATTGACCGTGCCAGGCGATACCCGAATCCGTCATCGCGCAAATTGTTGCAGGAGCTAACAATGAAAATTTGCGAGCAATTGAACATAAAAGAAGTTCCTGAAGCAAAAAAGCAACCTGATTTTTTGCGTAGTTTAATCCAGGATTACGTTGTATTAACCCGTTCCTGATTCATGCCTAAATTAATTTTGGTTCCCACCCCCATTGGTAATTTAAAAGACATTACCTACAGAGCCGTTGAAGTACTGGGCGCTTGTGATTTTGTGATTTGCGAAGATACCCGTGTAAGCGGACGTTTGCTT
The DNA here is from genome assembly GCA_035299065.1 of Flavobacteriales bacterium. Taxonomy (GTDB): domain Bacteria; phylum Bacteroidota; class Bacteroidia; order Flavobacteriales_D; family UBA2798; genus DASPJQ01. The sequence goes on along the minus strand of DATGXI010000152.1, from coordinate 44,728 downwards.
CAACATTACAACATCCAAAAAAAACTGGTTTCATTCAATGTCGTTAACGAGCACAAGCTGGTTGACAAAATGGTAAAAGATATTTTGCATGCCGAAACGGTTTGTTTTGTGAGTGATGCGGGTACACCCGCTATCAGCGATCCCGGTTTTTTACTTGTACGGGCCTGTATTGAGTTGAACATTGACGTTGAGTGTTTGCCTGGTGCAACCGCATTTGTTCCTGCATTGGTGGTATCGGGTTTTCCCATGCATAGCTTTATTTTTGAAGGTTTTTTACCACATAAAAAGGGAAAACAAACTGCCATTAAAGCGTTGATTGGAGAAGAACGCACCGTTATTTTTTACGAAAGTCCACACCGTTTGATCAATACACTTAACATGATGGCCGAATTGCTGGAGCCGGGAAGACGCGTGTGCGTTGCCAGGGAACTGTCAAAAATGTTTGAGGAAATAAAGCGTGGAACAGCCGCTGAGGTACTGGCGCATTTTACTGCAAAAGAAGTAAAAGGTGAAATAGTTTTAATTGTGGCGCCAAATGAATAAGTGTTTTGCTTTGTTGTGTATGGCACTTCTGGCTTGCGGTAATGGAACCCGTGAGGATAAAAATTTAAGAAATGCCAATGGCGAAACCATTGATAAAACACTTGACTACAGGCTCGAAACAAAGGGCTATAAAAATGGTGATATTTTATTCATTACGTGTAAAAGTGATTTGTCATCGCCCATAAGCCAGGCCACAAATTCTGAGTATACTCACTGTGGTGTTTTTGTCAGGAAAAAGGAAGGTGCATATATTTTAGAAGCATTTGCCGGAGTTGAATTGACTCCTTTCAGTGAATTTATGCAAAATCGCGTTGGGGATTTGTTGTTGGTAATGCGTTTAAAAGAACGGGAAAAGTTAATGGGCAAGGCAAAGGAGCCAAAATTTCTGAAAAAGGGCATGAAATGGCTTGGGAAGGAATACGATGGTTCATTTATGTGGAGCGATGAGAGTTTGTATTGCAGCGAACTTGTGTTTAAGATGTACGAAGCTATTGGGGTGGAACTTTGTGCAACAAAAAAATTAAAAGAATTCGATTTCTCATCACCTGAAGTTAAAGCAGAGTTACAAAACCGGTATGGGGGAGAAATTCCCATGGAAGAACCCGTTGTGGCCCCCGTTGATTTAATTTATTCAACATTACTGGACACGGTTTACTATCGTAAATGACCATGAAAGGAAATTTCTTACGAATTACTGTTAATCAATAAGTGTAAAACCTTTTTCAAATAAATTATAGCGAAATGAAAGCAGTTGTACTCAAAAAATATGGTGATTCAGCATCGGCATTCAGTTACCAGGAAATACCCGAACCAAAGACTGGCAACGACCAGGTCAAAATAAAAGTGGAGGCTTTTGGATTGAATTTTGCCGATGTAATGGCGCGCAAAGGATTGTACCAGGATGCACCAAAGTTACCGGCTGTATTGGGGTATGAAGTAGTAGGAAAAGTAATTGAGCAGGGAGCCAACGTTAGTGAAAATTGGGTTGGAAAAAGAGTGGTTGGGTTTACACGTTTTGGTGGATATGCCGAGATAGCCATAACAAACCAGCTGGCCGTTGTAGAGGTTGATATCAATGATGATGCAGGAAAATTACTAGCCCTGGCTACCCAGTATTGTACGGCCTATTACGCAGCATTTATGGCAACTACTGTTCAAAAGGGTGACCTGGTGTTGCAGCATGCAGCAGCTGGTGGAGTAGGTACGGCACTTACGCAGTTATGCACGTTGAGAGGGGCAAAGGTAGTTGGGCTAACGGGAAGCGATTCAAAAAAAGAATATTTATTGAAAAATGGTTGTACCGATGTGATCAACTATAAAACGCAAAACTATGCTGAATGCATAAAATCAACGTATGGCAAAGTCGATGTTAGTTTTAATTCAGTAGCCGGTTCGACCTTTAAAAAAGATTTGCGTTTACTGAACTACGGAGGAAGGCTTGTTTGTTATGGAGCTGCAGAACGCATGAGTGGTAAACTTGGTTTTTTATCTACGTTAGGCCTGGTTTTACGAATGGGCCGAATTATGCCCATCAAACTGTTAATGCAATCACAAAGTCTTATAGGCGTAAATATGTTACGTATTGCTGACAACCGCCCTGATGTGTTAAAAACATGCATGGAAGAGGTATATAAGTTGTTTATAGCAGGAAAAATAGATCCGCAAGTTGGATCAACCTGGCCGGTTTCCGAAATTGCAGCAGCCCATGATAAATTTGAAAAAGGAAATACAACGGGAAAACTTGTTGTAATGTTTTAACAAGTACATTCATAAGCCTATCAATAGCTCAGGTGTTATTCAGCCGAAATTTCGGTTTGCATAACAACTGCTGCAGGATCATCCAGTATTTTTAATTCATTTAAATCGGGATTAACAATTCCTGTAAATTGCTGTTTGGAAGGCTTGAGGGTGAAAAAATAAAGCAGGCCAATTCCGGCAAAAATAAACAGTTCATAATAGGCTGTCAAAAAGAAAAGTACAACACTTACAATTACTGGCAATTCACTTAGCGCAAAGCGAATAATTGTAGCCATACGATAGAGGTTCATTTTTGCAGCCAGTGTTTTTTGAATGGGTATTTTTGCTGTGAATGAATTGTATAGAAAGCGGCCGCCAAGCATGGAAATGGCTGTAAAAGCACCAGCAATTAGCATGGCCGTGGTTTTGTCAAATGGTGGGGTTGGTTGAATTTCTTCATTCATGCGTACAAAACAAAAAACTGCAGAAAGCAGAAGCATGCTGAAAATAATTCCAAAATACACGATTGTTAATCCGTTAAAATAACCTTTTACGGTCACGTTGCGCATACGTTTATTCATAGTTGTTGTTTAGGTTTTACACCAATGCCTTCGTGAAATTGTTTTTCAAAAACACCGTTTAAGATGCTGAATCCTTCAAAAAAGTCGTTTTTTACCAACCAGGGCCCGTCAATGTCTAGGTAAGTTGCGTATGACTGAAGTGATGCAGCTGTTGCGCAACCACATGACGACTCGCTCATGCAGCCAATGATAATGCCTTGTTTTTTCTCAAAGGCCGCTCTTGCCAATTCAAGTGCACGGTCAATTCCACCGCTTTTTAAAAGTTTTACGTTTATTCCGTCAAAATTCCTGAAATGCAAATTGTAATCGTCAAGGTTTTGTATGCTTTCATCGGCATAAATAGGAATAATCCGTTTTTCTCTTAGTTCCGCATGCCTGCGATAATTTGTTTTTAAAAAGGGTTGTTCAATGAGCTCGCATTCCATTTGACGTAATGTTTCCATTACTTCAAGTACTTTTCCCATGGGTGTTTTTTCCCAGCCCTGGTTTACATCGGCACAAAATGGCTTTTGGGTAAGGTATCGTATGGTAGAGGCAAATTCTATATCACCATCGCCATCCAGTTTTAGTTTAAGGTGGGTAAAATCTTTTGCCTGTTTTAATTTTTGTACAAGGTATGGCAAGTCATTTTTTGTAAGCGTAAAACACGTTTTGGGCTGGTGATCGGGTTTTGGAATGCCACAAAAATCCTCAACACACATGCCTTTTAATTTTGCACCCAAATCAGTAAGCGCATTTACCACCATGTTGCGCGCAAAAGGAGTGAGTTTAATGGTTTTTACTGCGTAGGAAATGGACTCAGGTGAATAAAGTGATGATTCAAATGAATTGAAATCAATTTCTGAAATTTGTTTTTGACATGATGCGCTGGTTTCCTCAAGGTATGGAGGAAAACTTGCTTCGGCATAAGCCGTATGGTTGTTGTAATCAAGTGCAAGCACCAAAACCTGTGTATGTGTACGCGTACCATGCGCAATTTTAAAAGGGTAGGTGAATTCCAATTCACGCGAAATTAGCCGGCTTTTCATCATCTCTTAAAGTTAACAAATACTTTGCATTCAAAGGCATTTACATAGCAAATATTGATGCACTTAAATGCGCAGCTTTCATGAACGCCCTGGTTATAATTTTCACCCTCAAAAGCACCATTATTTTAACATAAGTTTGCCAACAATTGACAGTGACTGGTTTAAATATAAGTGTTTTATGTGTTTTGGTATTGAAAAATAACTGAACTTTGAGTCTGAATAATCGTATAATGCCTTATGCTAAAAGAGATTGAAGAGCGTATTTCAGGTGACTACAAAAAGCTTGTTTCGAAAGTCAAAAACGGACGTTCAAAATTGAAAGTTGAACTGGCTAAAAACAAGCAAACAGCCATTAAGCTTAAGGACAATGCGCAGGATGCTCTTGGTGATTTAAAATCAGGTAAGGTTTTTACTGACGATGAAGCAGCGAAAAACCTGAAAAACACCCTTACCGATACGCTTAAAGCAGTTGGTATGACGGGCATTTTTATTTTGCCTGGCGGAAGCATTGGATTAATAGCCTTGCGTAAGATGTTGCGTTCAAAGGAAGCAAAGGCATTGGGGATTGAGAACCTGCTGACCCTTACCATTGAAGAAGCAAAAAAGCTGGAAGAAGAAGAGGGTAAGGACAAAGACGCGGGTGTTAAAAAACCTGAAAAGGAATAACCCGGCATAATTTTGGTTTAATTTGAGGGTTAATAAAAGCATATCAAAAACCTTTTACTCATATCATTTATTCTAAGTATTGGCAGCGTAAGTGCGCAAAACGATACCTTGGTTGTTTCAGGAACAGTTTCGGATAGCGATAATCCGTTGGTACGATTTAATTATTTTGTCATTAACAAACGCACTGGTAAAGGGTTATTTGGCAATCACCGCGGGCAATTTAGTATACCTGTATTGCGTAAAGACACTATAATGCTCTCGGCAAAGGATTTTTACCCGGTTAAAATTGTTGTGCGTGACAGTTGTCGTTTCAAAAACTGTAACATGCGTATTGTCATGCGCAGGAAGGAAATTGAACTAATGCCCGTTGATATATTGCCAATAAGGCCCCATTCAGAAATTGCTAAAGACTTAAAAGACCTTATTGAACCCAATAAAATTGAGCGCGTAACAGCCGATGCAGTTATGAGTCCAATAACTGCATTATACCAAATGTTCAGTAAGCTTGAAAGACAGAAACACGAAGTGCGGGTACTGGAAGCACAGGATAGAAAAAGGGAAGTGTTAAAGGAGTTGCTGGCTAAATACGTGCAGGCCGAAATTATTGACCTGGACGAAGAACAATTTGATGATTTTATTAATACATCAGAATTTGACAGTGATTACCTGCAAACCCTTGATGAATATGAATTGATAAAGTATGTTCAGTACAGGTATTTTTCGTATTTAAAATTCAATGAGTTTTATACTGTTTTCAGGCGGCTTGACCACAATGAGTATGAATTGGCCTTGTTGGAGGCAACAGGCGAAAAGCAAACCGTGGTATTTAATATTTTCAGGCAGTTTATTGACAAAGAAGCCTGGACCATAAAAGCCCGTGACCCTGAGTTTATTTTTGCCTTTATTAATTATGCCCAGTTTGATGCCAATGAACTCATCAACCTGAACGATTATGCCTTAATTGTGAAGGTTAAAAAGAAATATGAGCAGTTTTTGGGAATGATTGGAGGAGGCAAATATTAAACTTCCACACATAACTAAATGATTTCAAGATAATTAATTTGATTCGCGCTTTTCAACACAAACACGGTTAATAACCTCTCTTGTTTGATTAAAACACCTTCTGGTCTGTTCATAACCTGTATTAGCCGATAAGCGTTATTTATTCCGTTAACATTTTAACAAAGCAATGTTCATAAGCTTAATGTCCTTAACTTAATAAGGCTAATAAAGAACCTATGAAGTTACTCCACAAAACCTTGCTGTTTTTGCCACTTATTGCCATGGGCTTTACCAGTGCGCCAGCCGAAAAGCTTATTGATCTCAAGCTTGCTTCATACACATTTCACAATAAGCTTTCCTACGAGGTTGTAACCAGCGGTGAACAGGAAATTTCACTCTCGGTTACCCATGAAAGTGGCAAGGTTTTGCATAGAGAAAATCGTTTATTATACGGTGAAGCCTATCTGGAGCTTGATGCAAGTGATTTTCCAAAAGGTATGTACAGTATTTCTGTAACATGCCAGCGTACCGAAATTATGATGAAGACCGAAAAGATTTAGAAAAAGCAGTTGTAAAAAAAAGCCTTGAAGGAACTTCAAGGCTTTTTTTATTTAAAATTACCTACACATTACCTGTATATCACAATTCGTTCAGTCATCACAGGTAATTTCTGATCATTTATAATTTTCACGAAATAAATTCCAGCATTAGCGTTGTCAATTGCCACCTGGGCAATACCGTCACTTATTGAAGTTGAACTTATGTTAGCCACTATTTCGGCAAGTGGGTTATAAATCATTACATCACATCCCGCAGGAATATTTTCAATTATGAAACTACCATTATTTGGATTCGGATAGATTTTTACTTTTTCGGCAACAACTGTTGGTTTTGCTTCTTCAACTTTGAGACCATCCGGTGCAAGCACCATCATAGCAGAACCATCAGGAGTACCAATTGTAAAGTAGTTTCCATCGCTAAGGCTTACACCTGTCCATGAAGCCATGTTGCAACCGGCATCATAACTGTATCCTGAAGTAATACGCGTAGCATTAGTAAAAACCCCATCAGCATCAACAAGTAATTCAAAGTTGGTTCCAAGTGAAATTCCATCCATATAAAACGAAACCGTAACAGTTCCTAAATCATTTGTTTTGTCAACACGCCATTCGCGAGGCAAACGTTGTCCACTTGCACCATATGAACTTGGGCAATCGGTATTTGCAGCTACAAGTGAACCGTTGTCATGAGCCCACATCATAAAATCACCGTTACTAAGCGAAGATGGATTACTTATTTCAACCAGGCTTCCTTTTGCGCTCACGCAATTCACATCTGAAATCTGGCCAATACCTGCAGCGTCATGGCTGTTGCTGCTTTCGTAGGCATAAATGTCATTGGCCGAAATTGGTAAATTGTATTTAGTTCCCAGGTAATTTTCAACAATAATGCGTTCTGCATCATTTAATGCACGTGAATAAACAATTACTTCTGATATTTTCCCGTTAAAAAACTGTGATTCGGTTGCGGTGTTGCTACCGATGCGAAATTTTTGGTGCCCGGTTGGTGAAGCGTTTACACCTGTTGAAGTTGATTTAAAACTTCCGTCAGTATAGCCTGAAATCTGGTCAGTGGTTCCTTTCCAAACGTTTGACAGGATGTGGTAACCACTTGCTGAAACAGTATGATTAATGGTACCCGAACCAAATGTAGCAGTTGAGCTACGGGTAGCTGAAACAATTGTTCCCGTGCCACTGCATGTTTTCCATAAGCTGGTAGAACCTGATCCTGCACCAGCGGTATACCCACTACAAACCATATGGCCTGTTGCTGCAACATTTTCGGCACTGCCAATGATAAACCAGGTTATATTATCTGTATTTAACGCAGGAATTGCTGCTGTACCTATCCAGTCATTTGATCCATCAAAATCCAACGCAGGTAAACCATTTAACTGGTTGGTTAAATAAATGGGACGTTTTGTTGGCGAACCCTGTGAAACAACAGTTGCATTACCCGATACATCAGGCCATACATACAACCCTGTTCCGTTTAAAACGCCTGTTATTTTTGATGCATCGAGCCAAAGTTTATTGTCAGTATTATTACCAATACCACCAGGACCTGAAACAGGTGCTGCCGTACAGGTTGAAGGGTTTACGGTCATGGTTACGGTATTGGAAGTAGCTGTTGTTGGCGAAGCACAACTGGCTGTTGACGTCATAACACAGCTTATTTGGTCACCATTTACCAATGTACTGTTTACATAGGTTGAACTGCTTGTGCCAACATTGCTTCCATTTAATTTCCATTGATAGGAAGGTGTACCGCCATTAACTGGGGTAGCAGTAAATGTTACACTTGTGCCACTTGTAATAGGGTTTGAACTCGCCACAATTGAAACCGATGGAACAAGTGTGGGATTAACAGTAATGTAATTTGTTTTTGTTTCTACATCAGATCCCCCGGGACCCGTTGCTGTCAACGCAATTGTTTTTGATCCTGAAGTTGACCAGCTAACGGTGTGAGGACCCACGCCACTTGCACTTGCAGGAGTTGCTCCTGAACCAAAGTTCCATGACCACGATGTAGTTCCTGTTGAAGCGTCTGTAAAAACTACATTGCTTCCTACACAAACAGTGGTAGGTGTACCGCTAAAATCGGCTGAGGGTGCAGGTGTTCCTGCCGGATTAATATAAATTGAATAGTCTTCAACCTGACCATGTGTAGGTCCATCGCAATTTCCTGTTGGTGTTGCAATGTCAGCATTGAAGCGCAAGCGTAAAAACTGCCCGGTAGTTACTGTACCAGGCATTGTTATTGAACCTGAAGCTGTATTACTTCCACCTCCCGCTGAGCCACTAATGTTAAGTGTTGCGGCCAACTCACTTACATCATTAAAAGTACCGTCATTATTCCAGTCAACATATACTTTTACAACGTGGTTATTGAACCATGTTGTAACGCTTATTGGAATAGCATCACCTTCATTCACTTCAAGGTATTTCAAACAATCTTCAGAAAAATCAAGGTATCCTGATGTTCCATATGCAGAACCATCGCCTTGTGTATTTGAAGTAGAACTAGTCATTGTACCGTAGGTAACGCTCATGATTCCACCAAAACCGCCACCAAGTCCGGTAGCAGAAGATACAGGCGAACAACTTGCATTCACTACGCTAGGAGGGCTGGCTGGTGCAGTTGTTAATGCTAGTGATGTTAAAAGGCTTGCACGTGTGGTTGAAATCGCTGCCCGCATACGCGTTTTTTGGTCGGCCGTAAAACGATTCTGGCAGGCATCGCTTGAATAAGCCATAAAATTATTGTAAACGGTACTTCCGGCTACGCCATGACAGGTATTTAATGTGCCTCCGGTGCAATCATCATCGTTTCGGTTATGCGCATCTGTATCGCAACATTCATCTCCATCAGTTGAACAACTGGTGTTGGTTGGACAGGATGCGCCATCAGCATCACCTTCAAATGTATGGTAAAGGTTAAAACCGTGTCCAAATTCATGAATGGCAGTTGTATTATAATTCGTGTAACTTTTAAGGTTGTAACCAAGCGTATTGGTTGGGTCATAGCCAAAGGCGTTGTACAAAATTACTGCTCCGTCAACAGAAGGCCCTGCCCCTGGAAAATAAGCGTATCCCTGAGTTCCTGATCCCCCACCGTTATCGTCAATTTCACTTACAATCCATATATTGTAGTAATCACTGTTAGACCAAACACTCAATGCTTTAATAGCAGTTTCGTTGTTACTTGTTATACCTACTGTACTGTAGTTATCGCCACCAGCTGTAACACCACTTCCGTTAACACGGTTAATTCCGGTTGTTGCATTACAGTTTGGGTCACGCACTGCCAATGCAAACTGCACTTCTATATCTAAACCGGCATAGCCAACATTTGAATATGCATTGTTTAGATTATCAATTGCGCTTTGAATTTGGGCGTTGCTGATATTTGTTCCTGTTCCAATTGATTCGCCAAGATGAATTACATGAACAACAACCGGTATCGTATAAACTCCACCTGATCGCAGGCCGCTGTTTATGGCTGCATTCAACACAGTTTTGTTATGATCATAGCGTGCTTTATATACCGGATCGGTCGCATAAAGCATAGCATGACGTTTATCAGTCAGGCATTTTTCTCCTGATGAAGTTTGTGCAAACGTTAAAAGGCTGCAAAGGCCTAACACGAGCGTAAATAATTGTTTCATGAATTAAATGGGTTGTTTGCTTTAAAAGTATATTTATTTTTTAGCTATACAAGCACCTGTTGAGAAAATGAGCAAACGTTTTGGTGATTTGTCAGAATTTAAGGGTGAAATGAACCATTTCTGAGATGAACGAAAAAAAACACTGGTTTTTGAATAAATTGCGAAAACCGGTTGACTTTGAGGTTTTTGCGGTTTTTCAAGGCTGTTCCACTCTTACTTGGCGGGCCAGCGTTGTTAAATAACGGGTTTTTATCAATAAAAATCCCGTTTTTACCCTGTAAAGACCTGTATCAATCATAGTTTTCATAAATTTGTGCCGGCTTCGTACAACAAGATTTTCTTATATCCGTCTTTTGTACATCATACAAAATGAATATGTTTAAAAAAATATGCCTGGTTTTTGTGCTTTATTGTGCAATTCCGCTTTTCACACACGCCAATGTTTTAAAAGTTACATCACTTGCCGATGCAGGTCCCGGTTCGTTACGTGACCAGGTTGGATTAGCCAATGTGGGCGATACAGTTTTGATTGATGTGAAAGGAACCATCAACCTTACAAGTACAATTTTTATCAATGCGGGTGAAAATGTTACCGTCATAGGTCCTTTTCCAATTCACTGCACCATTAACGTATCAGGCATTGCTATGGGTACGGCTTTTGGTGTTGCGCCCGGTTCGGTTTTTAATCTCATGGGGGTTACCATTCTGGGAAGCGCGTTCGGTACAAACGGATACATCACTTCTGATGGAAATGTACTTATTCGTGATTGTGTATTTGAAAACAATACAAGTGCTGCAAACGGTGGAGCTGTCAACAATGGGTTTACAGGTATAATGCGCATTGAAAATTCATCGTTTTTAAACAACAATGTATCGGCAGGCTCAAGTGGTGGTGCTATTTTTAACAACAATGACCTGGTGCTTGTCAACTGTACATTTTTCAACAACAGTGCAGGTTTTGGTGGGGCTTTGTTTAATAATACAGGCACTTCAAGTGTTGAAATATTGCATTGCACATTTGATGCTAACGCAGCTTCCAGCGCTTCAAACGGAAATGCCATTTACAACAGTGGTGGTTTTGTTGGAATACAAAACAGCATTGTGGTACATTCAGGGGCAGGTGCAGCTTTTACAGAAATGTTTGCTGGTTCAGGCGGATCATGGATGAGTCATGGTGGAAATATAATAAGGCGTAACCCAGGAGGATTTCTTACACCCACCACTGGTGACCTCATGTCGTCATCTTACGCTTCAGTAGACCCTTTCTTCAGATCCGGAGGTCCGCTTACCGATGGCTACGGATTAAAATATTTAAAAATAACACCCGGAAGTCTGGCAATTGACAGAGGTATTACTCCAGGTGCTGGTACACCCATTCCTCCTGTTGACTGCAGGCGTGCACCGCGTATACTTGATGGTGGAAGTTTATTTCCCGATGCAGGTGCAGTTGAATTTACACCATACACGGTCACATCAGCTGCAGGTGCAGGAAGTTTTGCAAGCCAGTGGAGTGCTATGATTGGTTCAGCCTCGGTTAGCCCGCGGTTCATGGATTTTGATCACGGAGCGCCAATCACCACAACCCTTGCAAGTGTATTGTCATTTACAGCTACTGAGGCATGGATGATTGATGGTTATTCACAACCAGGAACTGCTGTTGCAGGGCCACGTGATCCAGGTTTTCCTGGAACTTATATTACACCTGCAATACTTTACACAAAAATCAACACCTCTGCCGGTGCCGATTTGTTAAACCTTACAGGATGGCCGGCAACATCATGGATTGCAGGTTTGAATTTTGAAAATGCAACCGATAAGGTTGCGATAAAAATGAACAATTGCAGTACGCGCATTTATGGAAATCATTTTAATACACTATCCGGTTTAGGTGCGAATGCAATTCAGTCAACGGGTCTTTCCAATATGGTAAACATTGGTGGAAAATACGTTCATGAAGGCAATGTGATAGGCGGACAAAAAAGTTTGCTTGCAAACACCGCAGGAATATATGTGAAAAATTCTGTTGCCGGTTTCATAGGCGGTAATATTGTGGGGCTTACGCCTGATGGTTTGAGTACAAGCTCCAATGAAATTGGAATTCTTGTTGAGTCGTGTGACACTTTGCTGGTGATTGGTGAAAGCATGAAGGAATGGTCGCGTAACGTCATATCAGGAAATACTACGGCTGGTATCATGGTACAGGGTAGCGGAACGTCACACGCAAAAATATTTGGTAACTATATTGGTCCTGATATTTCAGGAAATGTCATTCCACTTCCAACAGCGTATGGTGTGAATTTTAAAGCAGGTACTTCTGGTAGAATTGGAGCCGATTTGCCGGGGGGCGGAAATGTAATTGGTGGAGCAACCGATGGCATATTACTTGACGGCACTGCAGGCATAAAAATAATGGGTAATTACATTGGAGTTTCTCCAAATGCCGGTGCCGGTTTCCCTGCTATGGGCAACAACACAGGTATCAGTATACTTAGTCCGGCTGTAACTTCAATTTACATTGGAAACGGAACTTTTTTAGGGAGAAATTATATTTGCCACAACAGCAATTTGGGTATTTACCTTGACAATGCACACGGCCATTCCATCAATGGAAATTTTATTGGTTTGCGTCCTGACAATGCCGAAGGTGGTAATGGAAGTTCAGGTGTACACATTGTTAATCTTTCATCAGCAAACTTTATTGCCAATAGCCGTTTTGGCGGTCATACTTCAGCCAGTATATGGCTAAATGGAGCTGGTGATAACAATGTTGTTTTTTCAAATAAGATTGGCTCCGACTCAACAGGTATGTTTTCAAGAGGACTTGGGAATGGTGTAACCGTTCAGGCATCAGGTTCAACACACATCAGGGCTAACCTCATTAGTGGAAATCCAGTTGTAGGCGTAAGTTTACTTGATAATACGGTGCCTTCTTTTGTTACAAAAAATACGATTGGTTTAAATTCTACGCAAACGGCACCACTTCCAAATGATGCAGGTGTTACAACCTACAACTGTTCGCAGTTTGAAATTGATACGAATGTTGTTGCCGGAAATGACCAGGATGGAATGGTGATTGAAAACAGCACTAACTTTTTTATACGATACAACAAAATTGGCGTGTCAAGTTCAGGAGCACCTTTTTCAAACATGTATCTTGGGATTTATATTCCACAAGGGTGTACAAATGGTATGATTGGTGGTCCGGGTGGTGAAGGAAATGTAATAGCACATAATGGACAAGCCGGAGTATATGTTGCAAAAAATAATTCGTCAATTGGTATTCTCGGAAATTCTATTTTCAGCAACAATGATCTTGGTATTTCGCTGGATAACGGTAGCTTTAGCGTACCATTGCCAAATGATTTGAATGATACCGATGTGTCGGGGTCAGGCGCTGGTAATTTTGGTAACAACGGGCAAAATTATCCTGTGTTTACCAATGCATTCCTTTGTCCTTTTGGAGACACAAAATTAAACGGAACTATTAATGTGGACAACCCTGGTGGTGTATACAGGCTTGAATTTTTTGCCATTATTCCTCCTGCAACTACTGACGTAAGCGGATTTGGCGAAGGTGATTCGCTCATAGGATTTATGACAATTGGTTCGCCTGGTGCATCAACCATGTTTGGATATTCAACGGCAATTACGTTTCCTGCAGGAACAGTTTTTTCAGCAACACTTTCTGAAGACCTTGGTGGTGGACATTACGAAACATCAGAGTTTTCAGCAACCATTGGATTGGGAACGTTTACAGCTTCAGCCGCTGTTCTTACCGGTGCCACCTGTAGCAATTCAACCGATGGAAGCGCTATAGTAAGTGTAGGTGGTGCTACCCCGGTTTTATTTCAATGGGTAAATGCAACAACCGGTGTACCTGTTGCGGGTGCAACTGCATCAACCGCAACTGGACTTGCTCCCGGAAATTATTACTGCACCGTAACTGAATATGGTGGCTGCAGTATAAACAGCGATACCGTTACCATTGGTGGTCCTGTACCACTTGCATATACACCTACTGTAGTGCCTGAAACATGTGCCGGGGCAGGGGATGGCGAAATACAAATTCTTATTGCAGCAGGTGAAACACCAAATTTCACCATGGATGTTTACAATAGCTCAAGTGTTCTTTCTGGTTCTGCAACAGGAATTGTTTATGGAACTTCGGCATCAGTAGGTAGCCTGTTACCTGATACGTACTCCATATTGCTGATTGATGCAAATGGCTGTGATGATACGCTTATTTTAACCGTTAGTGCCGGCACAGATGTTACAGCAGGCATTTCTCCTGTAGGACCGGCATGTATAGGATCAACATTGACATTTACGGATATTTCCACCACTACCATTGGATCAATAACATCATGGGCCTGGGATTTTGGCGATGGAATAGGAGCAAGCAATGTTATGAATCCTTCCTATACATACACAACGGCAAGTGCATTTACGGTTCAATTAATTGCTTCAAACGGAACATGCAGTGACACGGCTACAACCATTGTGGTTATAAATGCACCAACTGCTTCTGCCGGTGCTGACGATACTGTGTGTGTTGGTAATACGTATAATTTAAGTTCAACAGGAAGCGCAGTGGGGTCCTATACCTGGTATGAAGTTGGAAATGCAACACCTATTGGTACGGGACCAACACTCAGTGTTTCTCCAACCGTTACAACCCAATATGCTCTTGAGGTATTTGACGGTAGCTGCTACAATACTGATACAATGACGCTTGTTGCCTCGTCAGGAATAGACGCTTCGTTCAATTATGGCGCAACCAGTTATTGCGCAAGCGTAACTTCAGTGCTTCCTTCTTTTACAGCTAGTCCGGGTGGTTATTTTGATGTTGTTGGCGGCTTGGGTGTAACCATGAATACCGCAACGGGTGAAATTTATCCGAGCATGTCAATACCGGGTACATACCAAATTTATCATTCTTATACTTCACCATGCGTTTCGTCAGATACGGTTACCATCGTGATTAATCCTTTACCCGTTGTAACCATTGCCGATGATCATTTTGCCTGTTATGCCGATACCGTTTACTTTTCAGCAGTTCCTGCGGGAGGAAGCTGGACAGGAGTAATTGGATTGAATTCAACAACCGGAACATGGATTACTTTGCTTGCCGGTGTAAACACCTATCATACCATTACCTACACGTATACAAATGCTACTACGGGTTGTACAAACACTGATACGAATAAAATCTGGCTAAATGCATTGCCACCTGTTACCATTACAGGTTTAACAGCAGGCCCGTATTGCGTAAGTGAAGATTCCATTGTTGCTTTTGGAAATCCTACGGGTGGTGGATTTTTGTTGAACGGAACACCTGTGGGAGGTTCACCCTACACGTATGATCCATCCGTTGTAGGGGTTGACCAGGTTGGCTATTTGTATTACGATGCAGTAACAACCTGTTTTGGATATGCCCAAATGAATGTAACTGTAAGCAATGATCCACCCGCACCTATTCTTGGTTCAACAGCACCATTTGATTATTGCGGAACTTCTCCGGGCACAATTGTGATTAGCAACCCAACAACAACACAATGGTATGCCGATGCCGGATTAACAAACTTAATTACAACCGGTGCTACCATATCTTCGGCTGTATTGCCTGGTGGTACACATACTATTTATGTGGTGAATGCAGTTGGCGCAACATGCACAAGTGCAGCGCTTCCGTTTACGTTTACCAACTATGACGCAAGTCTTATTACCATGAATGAACCTTACCTGACATGTGCCGGGCAGGACATTCAATTGAACCCAACAATTGATCCGGCTTTAACATTCCTGCAATGGGTTGCTGATTCAACCATGAATGACAACATGGTGTTGAATGCGATGGTAGGCCCTTCAACAACACATACGTATTATATAGTGGCAACAGTACCTGCACTGCCCGGCTGTACACTTTACGATTCAGTGCGTGTTGATGTGGAACCGTGTTCACTTGATGATGTCACAAACGCATTTTCACCTGATGGTGATGGTGTAAACGATTCGTGGATCATTAACGGTATTACATCACATCCTGATAACAAAGTTTTGATATTTAACCGATGGGGCGATAAAATGATAGAAATAAACGGATACGACAACATTACCAAAGTTTGGGATGGTAAATACAACGGTTCAACAGTGGCTGCCGGAACATACTATTTCACCATACAGTATTTTGATGACGGTCAACAAAAAGCAGGTTGGTTGCAGGTTAATTATTAAAAGGAGAAATGATGAAGAAGTTTTTATACATAAGCTTGCTGTTGATCTCCTTTAACGGAATCAAAGCACAACAAGTGGCTATTTACAGCCAGTACATGTTCAATCCATTCATGATAAACCCAGCCTATGCCGGAAGTCGTGATGCGTTGAGCGGTGTGTTGCTTTTCCGCCAGCAATGGGTAGGTATTGAAGGTGCTCCGGCAACACAAACATTCAGCATGCATTCAGGAATTGGTCAAACAAAACTGGCTGCAGGCATCAATGTAATTAACGATGTGGTTGGCCCTACTCGCAATTCAGGTGCCTTGTTAACCTGTGCCTATCATTTGCAACTTGGAAAAGGCAAACTGTCATTTGGTTTAAGGGGTGGCATGTTCAATTCACGCCTTGATAACAGTAAATTGAACTATAACAATCCTACTGACAAATTCAACACCATGAACACCATTTCAACCATGGTGCCCAGTTTTGATGCCGGCCTGTATTATTATACACGAAAATTTTATGCAGGTTTGTCAACAACACATTTAACGCAATCAAAATTTGATTTTGAAAATTATCCTACAGGAACAAATTTATTTTTGAAAAGGCATTTTATGGTTGCTACCGGTTACGCAGCCGAAATTTCACCCAAAGTAGTGTTTAAGCCTTCCATTCTTGTAAAGTATGTAAGTGGGGCGCCAGTTAACATTGATTTAAACGCAAGTTTCTTATTCAATAAAGTATTTTGGCTTGGAGCATCCTTTCGGTCAGGAAACGGTGTAACATTTATATCTGAATTTTATGTGACTGACTGGGCCCGTATTGGTTATTCGTACGACCTTGTCATGAACAGGTTAAAAAAGTTTACGCTTGGCACACACGAAATTGTGGCCGGGTTTGATTTGAACATTAAAAAAGTTAAACACGTTTCTCCAAGGTATTTGTAATGAATTATAGGGCGCTAGTTAGTACAGGATTTTTTATTTCAGCTTTTTTCGGAGGCAGTTCGCAGGTGGTTGAAAATTTCAACACCACTGTTTCCATTGAGTATAAAGTAAAACCTGTTGCAAAAATAAATTCCGAAAACGCGGAGTTCTGCCCTGTTATTTTTGAAAACGACCTCGTTTTTGTGAGTGACCGTGAAATGTACCTTACGCAGGTAGGTGAAGCGCAATGGAAAAAGAAAAAACACCTCAATTTATTTAAGTCATCGTTTAAAAGTCCAAGTGACGATTCGGTTGCTTTTTCCAGGGCACAACCGTTTGACGACAAAATGCCCGATTATTTTCATTCAGGACCCATTACTTTCCATCCCAACGGAAATTTAGCCGTACTTACTCGTGTTGTTACACAGCGCAAAACCAACAAACCACAATTGTACCTGGTGAAAAAAGAAAACGGTAAATGGGGCAAACCACAATTGCTTTCATTCTGTGGAAATGATTTTTCGTATGGACATGCCTGTTTTAATGATGCTGGCGATAAAATTTATTTCGCATCCGACCAGTTGGGCACGCTGGGAGGTAAGGATATTTTTGTTTCCGGTTTTAGTGGTGAAAAATTCAGTGCACCCATGAACCTTGGTAGCAAAGTGAATACATCCGTTGACGAAATGTTCCCGTTTGTACACAACAACACCTTGTACTTCTCATCGGCAAAACCAGGTGGCCTGGGTGGCCTTGATTTATACAAGTACAACCTGCAAATGGAAGCGGGAGAGGCCGAATCACTGGGAAATACCATTAACTCGCCAAGCGATGATTTTTCTTTTTTCCTCACCAAAACCGGACGCAACGGATTTTTTGCATCAAACAGACCAGGCCTGGGTGGCGATGATATTTTCTTTTTTACAGTAAAAGAATCGGCCACCATTGTTTCAAAAAACATATTGGGTAAATTTACTTATGCAAAATTGGCCGAAGGATTTCCAAGCGGTTTGGAAGTGCAATTGCTGGATGAAGCGGGCAATGTAGTGGCTACCACTACCACCGATGCAAATGGCGGATTCAAATTTACCAATTTACCTGCCGACCAGGAATTCACCATTAAAACAGTGCAGATGGGTGAGGATTTAATTCTTCACGTATACAATAAAGATGGAGTAGAATACGCGGTGCTCATGAGCAATTCAAAAGGATCGTTTGTGTATAAGAAACTGGATACCGATGTGGGAACACTTGCTTTCATGGAGCTTGACGAAGCTGACATCAGCGGCAAAAAAATGGGAACCATCAATGGTCAATTCCAGCACGAGCGTTTAAAAGATGCAACCGTTGAAGGGTTAAACGTAATACTGGTTGACGAAGCAGGGAATGTATACATGAAAACAGTTACCGACAAGAACGGTAATTTCACATTTAAAAAATTACCTGCCGATCAAAACCTGTTTATTACAACCGATAGCCAGTACGATGATTTACGCGTGCTGTTATTCAACAGTAAAGATGAGGTTGTGGCCGATTTAAAACGCAGTGGTGCAGGACCATTTATTTACAGGCGCCTGGATGGTAAACTGGAAAGTTCCATTAGTTTACTTGAGAACAAAGACCTTTCACTGTTTCCTGCAAATTACACCAACCTTGAAGGGCGATTCAAACCTGAAAAATTAGGCGGCAACGTGGCAGGCCTTGACTTTTTGGTATTGGATGAAGCCGGAAACATAATTGGAAAAGGAACAACCGATTCAAAAGGAAATTTTGTACTGGTTGGGTTGCCTCCTAAAGATGTTTACATCTTTAAATTTGATGGTGACGATGCGGGCTTAAATACAAAAGACTACAAAATGCAAATGCTGAACAGGTACGATGCCGAACTTGCGTTGTTGGATGCCCAGGACGGAAAATTTAAATTTGACCGCAGGCCTAAAAATAACAATGTGGTGAACGTGGTTTCTGTAGGCGAAAATTTGACTGTATATTTTGAAAAAGACAAATGGGATTTGAGACCTGAAGACCAGGCTGCGCTTAAAAAACTGGTAGATCGCATGAAAGCCGATAAAAACCTTGTACTGGAAATTGACGGGCATGCCGATGCTGGTTTTACCCATGAACACAACATGGCCCTTTCAAAAATGCGCATGAATACCACCAAAAACTACTTCGCTTCCAGGGGAATTTCCGTAAACCGTATAAAAGGAAATTATTATGGCGAATCGCGGTTGGTCAACAACTGTCTTGATGCAGCTAACTGCAGTTACGAGGAGAATGGAAAGAACCGCAGGTGTGAATTGAGGTTGATTGCGAAGCAGCCGAAGTAACTATAAGTTCATTAACTTATGGATGAAATTTTTATGAAAAAGATCATTTTAGTTTTTTCTTTCGCAGTTTTTCTTTCCAGTTGTTCAGATTCTTCAACCAGTCAGGTGAATGAAGAAAACGATACAGTTAAAGCTATAGCCATAAAAGATAATTACACTACTGATTTAACGGCTGACACATTAATTAAATGTATGGGTTATTCGATTAAATCTTCCCGGCTGCAACAATTAATGAAGGAATTAAAAATAAGTTTAACTCCTGAATTGTACAAAGATAATGACAGCAATGTTTACAGGGCTTCTTCCGAAAATTCAAATGAAGATATTTTTCTTGACTTTGTCGGGTACAACAGGTACAAATTTGAATTTGGCATACCATCGGAAGTGCAAAATAAAAATGAAGATGAATTAATACTGACAGAAATTTCAATTGATTCAAGGGTAGAGAAAACCCAAAAGGGACCTGTTATTCGATTTCCCCTTGGTTTGCATATTGGTGATACGAAAGGTGAAATAATTAAAAAGTTGGGCAAGGAGCCCAAAGTTGTGGACTCTACAATGGATTATGGTCATGCACTTTGGTTCGGGTTTGATGAATTCAAAATTCTTACTGCCTTAAATAAGAAACGTGAATTGATTTGGACCCGTGTAATACTTCTTAATACGGAAGAAAAAGAAATGCAGATACTTTTAAATACAATTGATTTACAGGTAAAAAATATAAAAGAAGAAAATGTTTCTAAACTTAAAAAATTGAAAACTGAATTACCTACAAAAAACTGGGTAATGGTAAACGGTGCCAGTCCTCAAGGTATTAAAGAAATTGAAGCCGTTTTAATTAACTATATCGACAATTTGATTAAATTGGTTTACGAAAAGAATCCAAAGAAAATTTTATTTAGTGTTAAAAGCATTGTCATGCAATTAAATGCCATTAACGAAAAGTATGACAGTTTTATTGAAACCTCTGAAAGAGAAGATTTGTGCGATCTTATTGAATTCAGCGTAAAAGCAGCGGGCATTCAATTTAAAGAGGGGTTGGATTTAACTCTCGAATGGAGGGAATGGTAATAATTGTTTCCTGCACATTTAATACGTTCCTCACCAGTCCAAAACCGCATCATTAACTAATCTTCTCATCAGCACATCAACCCATCAGCCCATCACTTATTAATCTTCACAAACTCCTTAATCTTCTCATTCGGTACGGTAACAGCCAAATTATAATGCATCAGTTTCCAGGTTCCATTCTCATACTTCAGCACACCTGATCCACGGCTCACGCCCATCCACGTGTCAAGCAATTCATCAAACCAGGCATAGCTTTTATCTTCAGTAAAATAAATATGGCGGTCATACGGCTTAAAGTCCCAGGCTTTGTCTTTCTCAAAGTATTTTTTGCTCCATTCTTCAAACACTTCTTTTGTCCAGTTTTCAGTCTTGTCTGTTCCAAGGTAAATTCCTCCCGGCATCATAAAATCAAAAAATACTTTTTCATCGGCCACGGCAGCAGCTTTGTGCCACGTATTCATCAACTCATTTATTTGCAAGCTCAGCTCTTCTTTTGTTTTTATATAAGTCGGGTAATTGTTTTGAACGTACTCACTTGTTATTTTCGCCAAATCCACTTCCTCCACGTACGTTTTTTTACTCCTACGCGTATCGGTAATACTTAAAATATACCATTTGCCCGCATCTTTCAGCAATTGAAAATTGTCAATTCCCCAATGGTTAAAAATAGTATCATCAATAATTACTTTGTATTTGCACCAGGCATTGGCATATTTCCCGTCCACACGAATGTCCCAGTTCACTATGCGTTCCTCAAATTTTCCTTTGTGCGGTGCTGCAATTTGCTTCAAAAACGCACTCCAGTTTTCCTGCTTTATACTTGTGGTTTGTCCTTCACGGTCAACAACGGTTTGTAAGCTCATGTTTTTATGGCACATGCTTTTGATCAAATTGGTATCGCCTTTGGTAAACCCATCAAAAAAAGTGGTAATGGTTACAGCAATGCCGTTTTTATCATCATACACAGGGGTTATAGATGCCGAAGCCTGTGCATTCACATACACAGGCTTCGCTATAATTAGTAGTAACAGTAAGCGCCTAGCGCCCGTAGTCATCGTAGTTAACTTTGTAGTACTCCTCATACCTGTAAATTAACGCAATATTTTTCACTTCATCATCAGTCAGCTGTGAACGAATGTCAACACCCAATGGTATATACCAGTCTTTGGCCTCAAAATACGCGCGCATTTTGCGGTTCTTGAAACTGTAACCGTGGCGTGCATAAATTTCATTGCGCATTACTTCCAATTCTTCTGACGTGTAATTCTCCACATCCTCTTCGGTCAGCAAACGCTGGCTGGCCTGTGGGTATTCACCTACCGATGCGTCAAACGTATAATTCTTTTTCTCCAATGTAAAATCCTTGGCTTTTGTGCCATTTACTTCTTTGTAAGGAGCCCAGTTGCCCGTAATTTTCATTTTATCCAAATCAACTTCAAAATTAAACTTACCATCATACTTATCATCGCCCGGCTCGGTCATGGTTACCTTGTGCGGATTTGCTTTTGCCAATTGAATGGTGCCCGTAATTGGACGGTAGTTGCCGGCACATACACTGTGGCCTTTAATAGTATTGCCTTTAATCTCACTTAATACAAGGTTTATGCGGTTGTTCCCAAAAGCACCAACCCAGTATCCAATAATGGGATCAGTAGCGGTTTCCATGTTTTTCATGGCCTCTTCAATGTTTAACTGGGCTGTTGACTTATCGCCTCCAATGCTGCGCGGGTCTTTGTCTGAACGTTTTACCTCGCTACCCTTCACGTTGGCTTCGGTTGTGGTTGAATCGGTTGTGCCCTTATCATCAGCTTTTTCGCCACCCCCGCAGGAGCAGTAAATAAACAGGTTAATGCAGATAATAAGAATAATGGTGGTTTTTGTCTTCATATGGTTAATTTTGATTAAAACTACTACTTATAAATGTAATGCAAAGGCAGTTAAAATATAACGCGGTTTTACTTTATTTTTTGTTGGCTTTCTTCACTTATCTGATGGTAAGGCTAACCCTGCCTTATGTTGAAATGAAGGACACTACCGCCTTCCTGGCACTTAAACAAAACATGATTGACAACCATACCTGGAAAAGTGCCTTTTATATACACGTGTTTACCAGTTGTTTCCTGCTTTTGGCAGGGTTCACCCAATTTTCACCACGCCTGTTAAAAAATAACAAAGCCCTGCACCGCAACGTGGGTAAAATGTATGTTTTCATACTCCTGTTTGCCTCGGGCCCTGCAGGGTTTATCATGTCCATTTACGCCAATGGTGGGGTTTATTCACGCATAGCATTTACCATGTTGTCAGTCTTGTGGCTGGTATTTACAGCACTGGCCTGGTATTATGCCATAAAACGCAAATTTGTACTGCATAAAAATTTCATGATCCTTAGTTTTGCACTAACGTGTAGCGCACTAACGTTGCGTTTATGGAAAATGTGTATTGTATACGCGTTTGAGCCACCTCCAATGGATGCGTACCGCATTGTTGCCTGGCTGGGCTGGGTGCCCAATTTGTTGCTGGCACTTTGGTTGATCAGGAAAAGGAAGTAAAGCATAATTGTCCGTTCTTCGTTGTGCTTGTTGGGGCGTGTTTTTGGCCGCATCCCCTTCAGCAATCTTAAATCCTAAATCTTAAATCTTAAATCCCTCAGGGGGTCGGGCTATCGCCTTTACTCCTCGCCTGAAAAGCGCAAAATCCTTCGGGACAACATAGGAACCCATGCGCTTTTCAGGCTGTGGGGTACCGGCTCTATCCCTTGCGGGGTTCACAGCAAGAACAGGGGTGGTTCGTCAGCAATTGCACATGACCTGTTGAAGTCCCTCGCTCCCATTATTCTAAAACCGCGCCAAATGTGCCCCGTGTCTCACATCTCATATCTCACATCTCATATCTCCAGTCTCACATCTATTTACTATTTTTGCCGCATGCGCATTTTAGCTCTGTTCATTTTTATTTGTCTTTCGTTTGTTTCGCAATCACAAATTGTAAACATCGAGAACCAGCGCCTTGATGTGAAAAAAGAGGGGTGGAAATTTGACATTGATCTAAACTTCACCATCATAAAAAACACGCGTGTAATTACCCAGTTTGGTAACCGCAACCGTGTAGCATGGAATAAGGGGCAAAACCATGTTATGTTGTTCACCGATTTTGGTTTGGTAAAAGCTGATGGTGATGAATTTGTGAATTCAGGATTTACGCACTTGCGGCATTGCTACACACTTAAAAAATATCCAAAAATAAACCTTGAAACATTTGCTCAGGCACAATATAACCGCGTACAAATGATTGATCTGCGTATGTTACTTGGAAGCGGTGCACGTTTTGAAGTGGTAAAGCAGGATTCAATTTCACTCAATCTTGGCGCATTTGTAATGGCTGAACATGAAACCCAAACCGATGGTATTGTGCGCGCCACAGCAAGGTACAGCAGTTTTGTTTCCTTTGACTGGCAATTCAGCAAAACTGCAGGCTTTAATACCATTACTTATTACCAACCTGATTTTTTATTCCCTGCCGACTTCCGCATTTCATGTGAAACCTCGTTGCGGTTTGCCATTACCAAAAAGGTAAATTTTAAAATAGTGTATAATTTAATTTATGATTCGTTTCCCGTACCGGGCATTCCTACAACCAATTATTTTTTGAATAATGCTATTAGTGTGAGATTCTAGCAGATTAAAAAGACACAAGACGAAAGTGTTGAGTGATCAATAACACGTGTAAAGAGCTGTGTTTTTTACCAATCCTCAACCCAATAAAATATTTCGGTTGTACCTGTTTTAAAAGCAGCCCCTGTTGTTAACCCGTGATTCCAGTCACTATTGCTATTGGCTTCCGGGTCAGTTTGAAAAATCAATAATTGGTATTGGTCGTTTAATACTTCATCTCCTCCAAAGTTCATTTGACAGTTAATATGAATGTCAAGGCTGTCAGTTATAAAATCAAAGTCACCCTGGTGAATAGATAATTTGCGAAGCCTTTCAATTTCTTGTTCAGCTTCTTTCTTTGTGGCATATTTGTATAATAAATGAAAGCTTGTTCCGCCCTGCATATAGGCTGGAGAATAGTAAGTTTGTGCGTTTTCCGGTTGTTTTAGAGCTTTAGGAAAATGTTGCACAAATTCTCTTTTAAATTTCCCCCTTAATTCCCGATATGAGTATACGTCCGTTTCAACCTCGGGGCCTACACATGCCAATAACAGTGTCATCGTTAAAAAATAAAACAGCTTCATGCTTTTTAGTCAATTGAAAATAAAAATTTATAAAATCAAAACTATGTTTTTTCTTCAACTTCCGCAATCAACGTGTCAATTCCCCTCACATCGTTGTCCAGCTCTTTTGCTTTTTTGAACAGGTGTAACGCCTCCTCATTCTCACCTTTTTCTTTGTGGTAAATGCCCAGGTTGCAATGGGCATAGGCGCTGTTGGGATCCAACGTTAAAGCATGTTGCACATCGGCCAAGCCGCCCTCCAGATCACCTGTTTTTATTTTTGAAAGTCCACGGTTTACATAGGGATATACAAATGTTTTGTCAATGTGTATGGCTTTGTCAAATAAGGCAATTGATTCGGCAAACCTGTTTTGAATAATAAACAAATAACCACGGTTGTTCAGCGTATAAATATTGTCAGGATTTAACGCAAGCGATTTGCTGTACAGTTCAAATGCTTTTTCATTGTTTTCCAATTCAAAATAAAGCAAACCTGCATTTACATAATCGTCTGATGTCACATTGGTATAGGCCACAAGTTTGTCAGCAAACTCACGCCCTTTTTCATAGGCTTTGAGTTGTATGAACGAGGCCAGGGCCATTCGGCACAGGTGTTGGGTGGCTGGATTTTCGCGCTGCATAACCGCAAACAGTTCAGCCGCCTCGGCATAATTTTTTTTGTCAAACAGTTCACTGGCCTGCTTGTATTCGTTGGGCAGTTTACGCAGTGGCCACAGGTTTTTAATTTGTTGTGCATCGTTTTGCACGGTTTGCCCGCCATAGGTTTTTATCAACGTTATTCGCGGGGTTGCGCTCCCGTAAAAATCCAGAAAGGCTGATGCAACAACAACCATACAGCTCATTTTTACAAGCTCATTGTCACGAAAAACAAAGGCAAGTATACAGGCTGCAACAAGCACTAAAAGTGAAGCAACAGGCCCCATAACCGTGTATAAAATTTGCTGGTTGATGGATAAATTGCGTGAATGCGGTACACACAATCCCTTTTGCCATAAAAACGGATTGTACTTTATGTAGAGTATAAGAATGCCCAGGTTTATTTTCAGGCTTTTTGTTTTATCGCCAAATGAACCAATGTATAAACTTGCTTTACCGCGTGACATAAGCGCAACGGCAAGTCCATGGCCCAGTTCGTGAACAAATACAGTGGTAAACCGTGCACCAATCACAAACAAAACCAAAAGTGGTATTAACAGTATTGATTGGTCCATTTGGTAAAATTAGTTTGAACAAAGTAAATTTAAAATACAAAAACTATCTCAAAACAAACCTTGCAGTGCTCCGGCTCTTTTGCGTTACCAAAATCTCCCGGCCAGCCGTAGCTTTTGAAAGAATGTCCTCAGTATAATGCCTTACCGTAAGCAGTTCACAGTTTTCATTGTATTTTACTTTGTAGTTTACCTGCAGTTTTTTTACCAGTTGTGGCAATTTTTCTTCAATGTTATCACAGGCCACGCTAAAGCTCATGGCCGAGTTCTGCATTAAATTGATGTGCAGGTTAAACTGCGCAAACAAATCAAAAATATCGCGCAAATTTTGCTCATCTACAAATGAAAAGTCGCGCGGAATAATGGACAACAGCACCTGGTTTTTTTTGTAAATGAACGAAGCAATTTTATTGTCAAAATCTTCACTTGGTTGTATAACTGTACCTTTTTTATTGGGCTCAATAAATGAGTTTACATACAAGGGAATTCCTTTGTTTTGTAACGGTTTAATTGTTTTTGGGTGAATAACCGTGGCACCGTAATAGGTTAATTCAATGGCTTCGTGAAACGATATTTTTTCCAGTTTAACCGCATCAGGGTGTATGCGCGGGTCGGCATTTAAAACACCTGGCACATCTTTCCAAATGGTCATGTCACGTGCATCCAGCAAATAGGAAAGTATGGCAGCCGTGTAATCTGACCCTTCACGTCCAAGCGTAGTCGTTAAATCAATGCTTGTTCCTCCAATGAATCCCTGTGTAATGGCAATTTTTTTCTCCAGCGATCCAATGTAAAAAGGTATAAGGGTTTTTGAAACCTGTTGTTCGCTTATTTTATAATCCACTTTTCCCTCGCGGTATGTACTGTCAGTGCGTATTAGCCTGCGTGCATCAAACCAGGTATTGGCAATGCCGGCATAATTAAAATATTCACTCACAATGGTGGTTGAAACCAATTCGCCCACGCAAACAATCTGGTCATACACCAAATCATAATTGGCGCTGGGCATTTTTTCAAAACGGTTAGCCAGTTCAAGAAAAAAAGCATCTACTTTTAATTTTGCTGCATCAAACGCTTCTTTTTTCTTAAATAAATCGCGCATAATGGAGTAGTGGTACTCCTTTATTTTTTCAAATATTTCTTTTTTACTGTCGTTAAACTTATCAGGATTGGAAGCATCTTTCACATATGCTTTTACAAGATCTTCAAGGGCGTTGGTAATTTTACCCATAGCCGAAATAACAATACAAATGTTTTCATGCTGGTATTGCTTCACAATACTGGCCACATTTTTAACACCAGCAGCATCTTTAACCGATGCGCCTCCAAATTTGAATACTTTCATTACAGGCAAAAGTAAAATTAATTGAATTAAAGGGATGTCAAATAAGCGTTAATTTGTTTCAACTTCGTTGAACTCACTGTTGCTTTTTTTTCAGCCACGTAAGCAACTTATTTTCGCTTAACTTATTACCAATCACATCTTCGCTATTCTATCCAAATCCCCCTTAAACAACCTTCCATCAAGCCACCCGGCATCCAATTTCGCTTCAAATTTTTTATAAAACTCAATGGCGGGCGTATTCCAGTCCAGTACCTGCCAGTCCATTCTTCGGCAATTTTGATCGTGCGCAATCTTACACACTTCAATAAATAGTTTTCTACCGGCACCACTTCTGCGGTATTGCTGTTTCACAATTAAATCTTCCAAAAACAGCGCTTTTCCTTTCCAGGTTGAGTATTTATAGTAATACAAGGCAATGCCAACAATGGTTTTATCCTGCTCAGCCACTAAAAATTCGTAAATGGGATTGTTACCAAAACCATCGCGCAGTAATTCAGCTTCGTCCACTTCAACCTGGTCAGCCGCCTTTTCATAGTGTGCAAGTTCGTTAATACACGCCAGTAGTTCTGGAATATCGGCTTTGGTGCCTTTACGGTAAGTTATGTTCATACGCAAATATAGTTCCTGAACCACTTTAGGCACGCAGGAAACAGTAAAAAGCGGTATAATTAATTCGAATATTACGGCCTTAAAATGCCTGTTTAAGGCACCTGAAATGTTTTTAAACTGGTTCGCAAAATTGGTTCGCTTTGAAATAAAAAAGGGGAGGTCAATTGACCGCCCCTCGTTTAATATGTATAAACAAAAATTGTTTTACTGTTCAATTATTGTTGTTGTTCAAGCATTACTTCCCAACGTTGGTATTTTTGTCCTGACGTGCCCAATAAAGCTTTCATTTCAGCTTTCATTTCATTTTTAATAGCTTCAAGTTCTGATTTTTTAGCAGCGCTTTCAGTTTTATCGCCATACTTGGCAACAACAGCATCACGTTTGGCCATTTTAGCCAAAACGATGTCGTAAGCAGCAGTTTTTTGTGCGTCAGTAAGGCTTAGTGAGGTAGCCCACTTTGTAGTAATACGGTCTGCTTTCTCTTCGTTTGGAGTACCTTTGCTTGAAGCCTGGCTCATTGCCGCGTTGGCCATTACCAACATCAAACATAGTGTGATGATTTTTTTCATATTAATTGTTTTAAGGTTGTTTGTTTTAATAATTATCCGGTTGATTTAAAAATGTTATTCCAATAAAAAATTATTCTAATTCCATGCGTATACGTTGTTCTTCAAGATCAGGCTTAGGGCCATTTTCCTGTGCTGTAGCAACTTTTTTCCAGCTTTCAAAACGCTTGTCAACCTGAGCTTCCCATGCGGTATATTGGTCAGCAGTCAATATTTTTTTTAGCTTGTCCTTATAAGTAGCAACAACAGGTTTAAGTTCTGCAACACGTGCATCACGGCCATCTACACTTGGATTTTTTTCGGTTGCCTTTTGAACCGTACTGTAAGTTTCAACTTTCAGCGTTTTCAATTTGGCCGCCTGGTCATCATTTAAACCAAGTTCGTTTTTCCAACGTGCGGTTGATCGGTCGGCACGTGCTTCACTTGATGGGCCCATAGGCTTATCAACGCGTTTTACGTCACCATTTTTACTTGGTGAACCACCGTGTGTGTCCATTTGCTGTGCATTGGCTACAGTCAAAGTCATTACTGCAATTGAGGCAAGAATTATACGTTTCATTTTTTGCTTTTTAATTTAAACCCGTTTGAGTATTCAAATATTATACCAAGATAATAAAACTTTTAAAGGCCTGTTTCATCATCTTTACTATCTTAGGACGGTAAAATCAACAAAAGGTTGGCAGCAGGTATGGCAAAAATTAAAACTTTAGGTGAGTTTATTATTGAAAAACAATCAGATTTCCCGTATGCAAAGGGAGAATTAACACGTTTGTTAAGTTCTATACGTTTAGCGGCCAAAATTGTTAATCGCGAGGTCAATAAGGCAGGCCTGGTGTCTGATATCCTTGGTTCGGCCGGTAGTGATAATGTGCAGGGTGAGGTTCAGCAAAAACTTGATGTATATGCCGACAACCAGTTTATTTACGCTTTAAAAGCCCGCGGTGAGGTGGCAGGCGTTGGTTCTGAGGAGAATGAAGATATTATTGTGTTTGATGACGAGGTGGGCCGCCAGGGTAAATACGTTGTGCTTATTGATCCGCTTGACGGTTCCTCCAATATTGATGTAAATGTTTCAATAGGTACTATTTTTTCCATTTTCAGGCGTATTACTCCTGAAGGGCAGCCTGTTACCGTGGCCGATTTTTTGCAAAGCGGGCGTAAACAGGCCGCATCAGGCTACATTGTTTATGGTAGCTCTACCATATTAGTATATACTTCAGGTAATGGTGTTAACGGTTTTACACTTGACCCCTCACTGGGTACATTTTGTTTATCGCACCCCGACATAAAAATTCCCCAAAACGGTTCCATTTATTCCATTAATGAAGGTAACCTCAATCAATTTGACAGTGGAGTAAAAAATTACATACGCTGGTGCCAGGAAAATAATGCCGATGAAAAACGCCCGTATTCGGCACGTTACATAGGTTCGCTGGTGGCTGACTTTCACCGCAACCTCTTAAAAGGTGGCATTTACATTTACCCCGGTACAACCAAAGCACCTGATGGTAAATTACGCTTGTTGTATGAGTGCAATCCTTTGGCATTTATTGCCGAGCAGGCGGGCGGCATGGCTACCAATGGCAAAATTCCCATTCTTGACATTGAACCAAAAAAATTACACCAGCGCGTTCCTGTATTCATAGGTTCGGCCAACATGGTTAAAAAAGCAATGGAAATAGTTAATGGCTAATGGTTATTTTTTATCAGGCCGCATCCCCTTCGGCAATCTTAAACCATAAACCTTAAATCTTAAACCTTAAATCTTAAATCTTAAATCCCTCAGGGGTCGGGCTATCGCCTTTACTCCTCCCCTGAAGTAGAGCGCGCCTTTAGTTCTACCCAATTTTGAAATCCCTTTGGCACTCTCACTTCAGGGTGCGGGGTACCGGCTCTATCCCTTGCGGGGCCTAACCGTAAAAATTGAGTATCTTCGTTTACAACCAAAAATCCGGCAATACAATGCATTGCACGCTGCAACACTACCCAATAGAATGATAACGGAGTTGAAAAAAATACTGTTCCTGTTTCTCTTTTTCCTTCTTTGCATAAGCACATCACATGCCGAGCTTGAAAAAACAACAACCCGTTATGAGTTTTCTATTCTTGGCGGCCACAAAAGTGCGTATGGTTTTGCGGGAATGAAGTTTGGTGTCAATATGGGGCCCTATTTCCAGTTGAATGGTGGTGCCGGCATTGGAAAACTACAATCACGTGTGTGTGCAGGCTTCAACCTTTACCCTTTGCCCAATTATAAACTTGAACCGTATTTTACATTTGATTACGCGTACGCACTTTCAACCAAAATTGCCAATGAGGAAATGTATGAAACCTATACGCTCAAAGCCAATCATTACCTTACACCAGCGCTTAGTTTACGTTTACTGCTTGGCACCAATTTTGCCTTAAAATTAAAAGCAGGATATTCATTTTTGTTAAGTGATCCTGATAAAACAGTTTTTGCCACATCGCAAAACCAAACACAACTCGAAAGCATGAAAACCGGTTTATTGGGAGGCGTAAGTATTTGTGGTGGCTTAAGCATTACGTTTCGTTTAAAACAAAAGGCCGAGTCGCCTGAGGAGTAATCAGCCAATTTGCTTTAAAAGAAGTGACGCGAATGTTTGGTTTAATGGGAGCACTAAATTAGTGCATTGAGCCGTTTTTTGATAATAAAATCAACCGTAAACAACACAATCACAATACCACCGGCTGCAAATTCCCACCAACCCATTTCGGCTTTTACATAATCAATACCTAAAAAAACAAAGGCAGCAAACGTACATATAATGGCCGATGCAATTACGGGTAAATAGCCCTTGAGTTTTTTGCGCCACACAAACATGGTAGCCAAAAATGAGGTAACGCTGAAAGTAATTAGCGCAATAAGGTAAAGTGTGAATGAAAGGTTAATGTTGGATATGCCGTATTTGGTGCCCATGGTTTTGAACAATTCTTCCCAATGCGGGCCCTGTGGCAAATTACGCCCAAATTTGAAAGCCAGCAGCATGGTTAAGGCATACAGGAAAACATAAAAAAAGTAAAGAATAGCAATGTTGCAAATAATGCGTGTAAATAATCCGGGTGTGTTTTTTCCCAGGAAAAACTTACGCATACGGCCAAATAAAACACTGCCTTTGGCATTGTAAGGGTTAAATTTTTCTTTATCCAGTTTTACGTTCATCAAAATGTAAATTCCTTTTTAAAATTGCTAAGTGATACGGTTAATGGGTTATGTTCTATACCCAGTTTTTGAATGCGTTCATCAGGTTCAACCTGCAGCCCGCGTAATTTCATGTGTTGGTTTACAAACAACATTTCTATGTCTGGAAAAATCTCGCGCATGGTATCCACAATTTCATTAACCGATAAATTTTCATTTATCACATTATACGTGCCTGTAGCAACCTCGTTTCCTGTAGCAATGCGTGCCAGTGTTTTTGTTACATAATTTATGTGTACAAATGACCGGTGTTGGTTGCCATCGCCATTTATGGTAATTTTGTTTTTAAAATTGGCGTCAAACATAAATTTATTTATAACCGCATCAAACCGCATGCTTTTGCTGTAACCGTAAACATTTCCAAGGCGCATGATCCAGGTATTGGTTTTGTCCTTGATGCGCGCAGCATGTTCTTCGCCACGCATTTTTGAAATACCGTAAACTGTACGCGGGTTTAAGTTTGAATTCACATTAAATACGTTGCTGCCCGAGCCGTAAACACTCACGCTGCTGGCGTAAATGAATTTTTTTACGTTGGCGCATGCTTCAATGGCATACGTCATTTCAGCCGTGCCCCAATGGTTAACCTGCTCAAACAAATGCGGGTTGTCATCACTAAAGGGCGTGCTTACTTTTGCAGCCAGGTGAATTACCACATCCACATTGCTCATTATTTTTTTCAGTTTACGGGTGTCTAGTATGTCGCCCTCAATAAACTCTATTTTATTCGGAAAATATTTGGTAACACCAATAAATGCGTTGTAGTTGGTCCTGCTCAGGTTATCGTATAAAAAAAGCTTTTCAACGTCAACATGTGCTGCCAGTATATACGAGAGTTCGGTGCCCACATAACCGGCCGCCCCGGTAATTAAAATTTTCATAATGTAATTAAGCTGTAAAAATTATTTTGAAACTAAATCGGTATGTAAACCACATTCGGTTTTTTTCATTCCAAACCAACGTCCGCTTCGTTCATCTGTTAAATCAACTTTACGCGTACAAGGTTCACAACCTATGCTCACATAACCTTTTTCGTCCATGGGGTGTTTGGGCAACCTGTGCTCGTTAATATACTGGTAAATCATTTTTGATGTCCAGTTAAGCATAGGGTGGTAACGCAAGCTACCGTTTGGGCCTTTTTGTTCAACCTGCATGTTTTTGCGGTTTGCGTTTTGGTCGGCACGTATGCCATTTATCCAAACCGCATTGTCCCACAACAAAGGTTCCATGGGTTGTGTTTTATTTATATAACAACAATGGTCAGGATCTGATGTGAAATAAAAATTCCCCATTCCGTCACGTTGCTGCAAGCGCGGCACCATGCTGTGTAAATCAACTAAATTTAGTTTTAGTTGGCGGGTAACATAATCGCGAAACAGCAAGGTTTCAGGAAAATGAAAACCGGTGTTAATAAAGTAAATGGGAATGTTGGGATTAATTGTGCTGATAATATGCAACATGGGAATACTGTGCGTTTGGAACGATGAAGTTGCAAACATTTTTTTCCCTTTTTGCGTATAAGAATTTAACTGTTCTTCTATCTCGGCTGTTAACATTCTGCAAAGATATAGTTTAACGCCTTTAAATAATCATTTCAACCGTTTATTACTAGGTTTATCGAAAAAATGTTAAACCCAAAACATTTTGATTGTAATTTCGTTTTAATAATTAATTAGTTCGCTCTTTTAAAGGTTTTTTCATAGGTTATTGGTTTTTTCCTTCCGTGGTTTCACCACGAAGGGTTTTTTAATCGAGCACTAATTGCCCTTCCGCTTGCGGAAGGGTTTTTTTTTGCCCTTATGGCTTGTTAACTTTCTTCAAAACCATTGTTTTTCACTTCCACCAATAAGTTTCGGGTTATATTTACAGGCAAATGGACGTTAAATCGCTTTCAGAGTTTATACCCTTTTCACATAAACCTTTCCTGGTTGCCGGACCCTGTAGCGCTGAAACCGAAGAACAGGTGTATCAAACAGCATCTCAATTAGCTGATATACAGAATGTAAAAATTTTGCGCAGCGGTATTTGGAAACCACGCACACGGCCCAATTCATTTGAAGGTATGGGTGAAAAAGCGCTTCCATGGCTGGTAAAAGCCGCTAAGGACCATGGCTTTTTGTCAGCCACCGAGGTAGCCAACTCACACCATGTTGAACTTTGCCTCAAAGCCGGAGTTGACATACTTTGGATTGGTGCACGAACCACCGTAAACCCCTTTACCGTGCAGGAAATTGCCGATGCCCTTCAGGGAGTTGACAAACCTGTTTTCATCAAAAACCCTGTAAACCCCGACATTGAACTTTGGGTTGGGGCAATTGAACGTATTTACAATACAGGCAATCGTAAAATTGTGGCGGTGCACCGTGGTTTTTCCACTGCCGAAAAATACGAGTACCGCAACGCACCCATGTGGGAAATTCCAATTGAATTAAAAAGGCGGTTTCCAAAATTACCCCTTATTTGTGATCCCAGCCATATTGCAGGAAAGCGCAGCTTATTGCAAAAGGTTTCACAAAAAGCGTTGGATTTGGATGTTGATGGTCTCATGATTGAAACCCATATTGATCCTGATAAAGCATTAAGTGACGCACAACAACAAATAACCCCTTTACAACTTACACAATTACTTTCAAAACTTGTATACAAGCAACAGGACGGTTTAACCCCGCATGAGCATGCCGGGTTGGAAAAACTGCGCCTGGAGATTGATGAGCTGGATGAAAAAATAATTGCTTTGCTGGCCGACCGCATGCGTATTTCCCAAAAAATTGGCGTGTATAAAAAAGCACACCAAATGACTACTTTGCAATTGGAACGCTGGCGCCATATTTTTGAGTCGCGTACAAAACAAGGAACCAATCTTGGATTAACTGAGCGGTTTTTGCAAAAATTTCTCGAAAACCTGCACAAGGAGTCTATTAAACGACAAGAAGGAGAATGAGGTGTTTTAAAAGTTTGCTTTAAGAAGAAGTAAGATTGGATTAACTAGCCTTGATAAAGTCGGTTACCAAATAAGAAACCAATTTAGCGCTGTTTATTGGCCCGGTTGACGGAATGGCTTCGGGTATGTGAAAATAAACCGGTTTTAATTCTGCGGCAATCATCATGGTTAGCCTGCGTGTTTCAGCAACAGAAAATCCGCTGGGCGTTGCCGCGCTGCTTGGCATGTTTTCAATGCTGTCGCAATCCAGTTCAAATCCGCAAACTTTGCCGCTAAATGTATCGTGTAAAAATTTGCTTACATCGTGTAAACTCCATTTGTTTTTCAGGTAATCATCGTACGAGAAAAAATTTAATTTCCCGGGATTGTTATTGTACAAATCAAGTATGTGCTGGTTGTTGTAATTCTCATGCAAACCCACCTGTAAATAAAAATCAAGTAAATTATCGTTTAATGCATATGAAAAACCGTTGCCGCTGTGCCGCCTTTCGGTTGTGCGCAGGTCGGCATGCGGATCAATGTTTACCACCGCCAGTTTTTGTTTTTTTGCACGTGTTGCGGCCTTTATAATGGGGTAGGCATTGTTGTGTCCTCCACCAATTACAATGGCGGTTTTTCCGGCAGCAAAAATTTCGTATAACACGGTTTCAACGCGGCTGTCCAACTCATGTACCAATTGTGACAATTGTTCTGCTTCTGCATTTTGGGCTTGCTGCATAAGGTCGTTGCACGTTATATGGCCGGCAATAACCAGTTCATTCCCATCTAAAAATTGGTTTGACTGCACATTTAAAAATTGCATGAAAGCGTCAAAAAAACCAGCTGCTCCCGGTTTCCCGTAATTTGCCCTTACACCAATGTCTTCAGGAATTCCTACCAATACAAAGCGTGCATTGATTGCAGCCAACTCGGTGCTTAAATTACTGCTTTTAAGGGTTAAAATAGCCTGCCCCAGCTTGGTTTCGCCTTGCCTGGCCGCGCAGTACTTTTCAAGCTCCTGTTTTTCTATCGTTTTTAAGTAGGTATTCATGGCAAATAAGGCGAAATATAAAGATTTTAGCCCTTGGGTTCAGTATATTTTCTTTAATTAGGGGTAAAATTGAATGCTTAACCAATGGCCAAAGTGCTGGATTTTTTGAAACTGGTGGGTGAAAACCTATGGATTGCCATTGTGTGGACCTGGGAGAATGTTGTTAAACGCGCTTTCAGGCCCGTGTTAAAATTCAGCATGTACAACTGGGCTGTATTTCGTAAACGCAGGTGGTTCATTATGCCACTAAGTTTTATCTATACCATCTTCATTACGGTTTTTTTATTTTTTGTGGCAGTGTATTTGAACTTTTTGTGGATGTTTGGTTCAATGCCAAGTATTGACATGGTTGAAAATCCTGAATTGGCCATGGCCAGTGAAGTATATTCGGCCGATGGGGTTTTGCTCGGAAAATATTTTTCTGAAAACCGTGAGCCCATCAAGTATGATCAAATAGGACAAAACGTAATAAATGCCCTGGTGTATACCGAGGATGCGCGCTTTTACAAACATTATGGCATTGATCCGTATGGCACAGCAGGCGCTATTATTCAAACGGCCAAAGGTGATAAACGGGGCGGCAGTACCATTACCCAGCAGCTGGCTAAAAACTTATTTAAAACGCGTAAGCAAAAATCAAACGGTTGGATTGGTGGTTTGCCTGTTATACGCACCGTGGTTGCCAAAACAAAAGAGTGGATTACAGCTTTACGGCTTGAATACAATTATTCAAAGCCCGATATTCTAATGATGTACCTGAATACGGTTGACTTTGGTCACAATACATTTGGCATTAGCGTTGCTGCAAAAACCTATTTTGGAGTTGAATCAAAAAAATTATCCATTCCACAGGCATCCATGCTTATTGGTATGCTTAAGGCACCAACCACGTACAGCCCGTTAAAACATCCTGACAAATGCATGGAACGCAGGAATGTTGTATTGGGGCAGTTGCTCAAGTATGAAAAAATAACCAAGGCGCAGTACGATAAATTTATCAAAGAGCCGCTCGGTATAAATTATAAAGAGTACAATTATTCAGAAGGCATAGCTCCTTATTTCAGGACCGCTGTTGCACGATACCTCAAAAAATGGAGCGAGGAGTCGGGCAAAAGTATTTATACAGGTGGATTAAAAATTTATACCACCCTTGACACGCGTTTTCAAAAACATGCCGAAGCTTCAGTTGCGCATAATATGAAAATTATACAGGCACGTTTCAAGGCGCATTGGGCCGGCCAAAGCCCGTGGATGATAAAAGCAGACTGGAAAAACCGCGATGGTTTTTTACCGGAAATCATTCACCAAAGTGATCGCTATAAAAAGTTAAAGAAAAAATTCGGGAAGGATGAAAAAGCCATACTTGCTGAAATGAGCAAAAAAGTAAAAATGACAATTTTTACATGGGATAAAAAAGCCGAAGTGGAAATGAGTCCCATTGACAGTATAAAACATTATTTAACCTTGTTGCATTGCGCCATGATGACGGTTGATCCAAAAACAGGTGGTGTTGTAGCCTACGTTGGTGGAATTGATTACAACCATTTCAAATATGACCATGTAAGCGTTGCAAAAAATCAGCCGGGCTCAACATTCAAACCATTTGTGTATACAACAGCCATGGAACAGGGAATGGGGCCTTGTGATCGTTTGCCCGATGCGCCCATTACTATCAGGTATACCGAAAAGGGAAAGAAAAAAGTGTGGACGCCACACAATGCTGACTGGGCAACCACCGGTACCAACATGACCCTGCGTCATGCCATGGGCCGTTCGGTAAACACGGTTACGGCCAGGTTAACTGAAAAAGTAGGTTGGGAAAATGTGCGTAAAACCGCCATAAAAATGGGCATTAAAAGCAATCTTTTAGCTGTTCCATCCATTGGTTTGGGATCTAACGAGGTAACCCTATACGAACTTGTTGGTGCCTACACGGTGTTTATGAATAAAGGCATGCACACCGATCCGCGAATGGTCAACAGGATTACTGATATGAACGGAAATTTAATTGCTGAATTTAAACCTGCATTTAAACGCGCCATTGCCGAAGAGTCGGCCTGGTTAATGACCTATATGCTGCGCGGTGGTATGGAGGAACCCATGGGAACTTCACAGGCATTGTGGTCGTATAAATTTGTGCATGCAGGTAACCAGGTGGGTGGTAAAACCGGAACGTCATCCAATTATTCTGATGGTTGGTACATGGGCGTTACATCTGATTACATAACCGGGGTTTGGGTTGGGGCCGATGATAACCGCATACGTTTCCGCAGCAGTGAAACAGGTGAGGGCGCACGAACGGCATTGCCTATATTTGGGTATTACATGGATTTGCTGTATGCCGATGCCAAAATAAAAATGAAAAAAAGTGTTTTCCCCAAGGAATGGAAACCAATTAAACGCGAACACAATTGCCGTACGTTTATGCCCGTGGTTGACAGCCTGGGATTGGATTCGCTGGGTGTAATTCCTCCCGATGACGAGATTGTTCCGGTTGAAATGCCAGGCGATGAAAATCAATAATTAGAAGATAACAATTCGGAAATAAGCAACCCCCAAGGGCTCAACAACACAAATATAAAAATAGTGCAGCGTTAAATGTGCGGAACCACACAAACCGGCAGTTTTGAAGGGATAACAAAACCTGAGCGTTAAGGCAGCTTCAAATGAAATTCACCTTTCACATAGTAAATGACGCAGCCGCAATGGAGGAAGCATATCCATTGGTCATACAGTTGAGTCCAAATGTCACCCTTCATGACTATACCCAATACATAGCCGATATGGTTAAGTCAGGGTATTTCCAGGTTATAATACGCAATGAAGAAAATAAAGCAGTTGCCGTTTCAGGTATATGGATTGCTACAAAAATATACAGCGGAAAATACATGGAAATGGACAATGTGGTAGTTGATTCGGCATACCGCAGTGCAGGGCTTGGTAAATTACTTTATGAGTATTGTCTTAACCTGGCAAAAGAAAATAAATGCCAGGTAATTATGCTTGACGCGTACATGGAAAATGAAAGAGCACACGCATTTTATATGGAAAAAGGATTTATTAAACGCGGTTATCACTTTTTAAAATGGTTGAATAAATGAGCGATATCGTTTTAATACATGGTGCATTGGGAGCAGCAAAACAGTTTGATATGCTTGTACCACACCTTAGCAAAACACATAATGTACATGTGTATGAAATTCCCGGTCACGGAAGGCGCGCAGCCGAATCGGTTGATTTTTCCATTGAAAATTTTTCAACTGATCTCGAAAGCTTTCTGCAGGAATTTAAAACACCTCCAAAAGTTTTTGGCTTTAGCATGGGAGGCTACATAAGTTTATACCTGGCCCAAACCAAACCACATTTGTTTGGCGAGATTATAACCCTTGGCACAAAATTTAAGTGGTCGCCCGAAGAAGCGTTAAAAGAAACAGGTAAACTAAATGTTGATACACTGGAAGCAAAAGTACCGCAATATTGCCAGTACCTGCATGTATTGCATGCCGACAAATGGAAACAGGTGGTAAATAAGACCAGTGACATGATGCTGCGCCTGGGGAACAACCCTTTGTTGACGCCTGCTTCAGTTGATACCATAAACGTGCCGGTTACCATTATGCTTGGTACACTTGATAAAATGGTGACGGTTGAAGAAACGCGTGACATGCAGGAAAAAATACCGGGCGCGCGTTTTAAACAACTACAGGATTTTGTTCACCCGCTTGAAAAACTTGATGCGCAGGCTTTATCAACGCATTTAATGTAAATGGGCAAACAAAAATTACATTTTGAGTCGCTTGATGCGTTGCGTTTTTTTGCTTTTCTCAAAGTGTATCTGTTGCATTTGCCCTTGCATGGCGATTTTCCCATATTCAGGTATTTAAAAAGCGGTGGTGGAATTGGCGTTGCCTTCTTTTTTGTATTAAGCGGTTTTTTGATCACGTATTTGCTGGTGCACGATAAAATTGCGTACGGACAAATAAGCCTTAAAAACTTTTTCATGCGCAGGAGCTTTCGCATATGGCCATTGTTTTATCTTTTTGTCATACTTGCTTTTGCATTGCCCTGGGACCTTAAAACCGACATAGGTTTTCACATGGTTGGCAAGGGGTATGAACCCGACTGGCGTTTTTCATTCACCTTTACCGAAAATTACAACATGCTTATTCACGATAATTTTCCAAATACAACACCACTTGGCGTGTTTTGGTCGTTATGCATTGAGGAGCATTTTTATATTGTGTGGATGCTGGCTGTTTTTATTCTCCCGGTGCGTTATATTTTTGGTTTCCTGGTATCGTGTTTTGTTGTTGCCTGGGCCAGCAGGTTAGCCGAACCGTTCATTTGGCATAATAAGGATATTATGCACACCACGGTATTTACGAATATGGATTTATTTGCTGCTGGTGGAATTGTTGGTTATTTTGTGGCAAGGCATTATGAAAAATTCAGCGCACGGCTAAATGCCATTCCTACAAAAATAAAATGGGGTTATGTGTTATTTGTATTGCTGGTTGTTGTTTTTCAGCGGCATGTTTTACCTTCAACATTTGAATACAGGTTTGATGTTATACGGCCAACCATTGTAGCCTTGTTGTTTGCCGGTGTGGTGGCCGTGTTCGTTCCAAAAAATTCAACGGTGCGCATCAAAAGCAAAGTACTTAATTACCTTGGCAGCATTAGTTATGGCTTGTATGTTTACCACATTGTATTGCTTCATATGATATTCAGGTTTTACCTTGATCATGGGTTAATGCTTAGCGATTGGCCAACGGTTGGATTTTTTATTCTCTTGACGTTTGGCGGATCGGTTTTGTTGAGCGCCCTTTCCTACACGTATGTTGAAAAACCGTTTTTAAAACTCAGGGAAAAAATATCGGGAAAGTTGGTGCGTTAAGGTTTGTAGGTACAAAAACAAGTTACCTACCAATTAAAAATACCGTATTTCGTTTATCAAGATCAGGAACCTGGGTTTTCCAATCCTTCACCGTTTTTGTTTTAATAAATTGTTGGGCTGATTTAATTTCGCAGGCCACACAAATTTTTGTTTCGGCATTCAGGCTTGAAAGCATGTCGCCCATTAAATGGTTGTTGCGGTAAGGCGTTTCAATAAACAGGTGTGTAGTGCCTGTTTTATGTGTGTCGTGCTCCAGGTCTTTGAGTTTTTGTTTGCGCTGCTTTTGTTCTTTGGGCAAATAACCGTTGAACTTAAATTGTTGTCCATTTAGTCCTGAACTCATTAGTGCAAGAAGCAATGACGATGGGCCAACCAAAGGAATAATTTCAATGTTGTGTTTATGCGCAAGTGCAATCAGGTTTTGGCCGGGATCAGCTACACCCGGGCAGCCCGCTTCAGAAACAAGGGCAGCATTGCGTCCTTCCAAAACAGGTTGAATAAATACTGCCAGTTCTTTTTCATTGGTGTGTTCATTCAGTTCATGAAACAAACAGGCATCAATGTTTTTTTGCTTATTTATTTTTTTAATAAAACGCCTGGCAGTTTTTAGTTCCTCAACAATGAAATAATCAACAGCATTTAACACATGGTTAATTTCAAGCGGTAAATAATCAGCAAAGTAATGGTCCTCAATAGGCGAGGGAACCAGGTAAATTTTGCCTTTTACTGTGCTTTTGGTCATTGTGTTGAAAAAATAAGCCTTTAAAGGCGCAACGAAGATAAAAAATCATTTATTTCAAAGCACAAATAAAATCATTATGGCAAAAGCGTATGTATTTCCCGGGCAAGGCTCGCAATTTTCAGGTATGGGTAAAGACCTTTATGAAAGTTCAGATCTTGCAAAAAGCATGTTTGAGAGAGCAAACCAGGTATTGGGTTTTACCATTACCGATATTATGTTTGCCGGTTCTGATGAGGAGTTAAAGCAAACCAAAGTAACCCAACCGGCTATTTTCCTGCACTCGGTCATACTTGCTGCGGTAAAGCAAAATGATTTTCATCCTGACATGGTTGCAGGGCATTCACTGGGAGAATTCAGTGCGCTTGTGGCCAATAAAACATTGAATTTTGAAGACGCCTTAAGGTTAGTGGCGGCACGTGCATTTGCCATGCAAAAGGCCTGCGAGGCCGTTCCATCAACCATGGCTGCAG
The DNA here is from genome assembly GCA_035299065.1 of Flavobacteriales bacterium. Taxonomy (GTDB): domain Bacteria; phylum Bacteroidota; class Bacteroidia; order Flavobacteriales_D; family UBA2798; genus DASPJQ01. The sequence goes on along the minus strand of DATGXI010000152.1, from coordinate 3,135 downwards.
TTTTAGGACTGGACGATGCCAAAGTAGAGGAAATTTGTGCAGGCATTAGCGGAATTGTAGTTCCGGCAAATTACAATTGTCCCGGCCAGCTGGTTATTTCAGGTGAAACAAATGCCGTAAATGCTGCCTGTGAAGCCTTAAAGGCAGGTGGCGCCAAACGTGCATTGCTGTTGCCAGTTGGTGGTGCTTTTCATTCACCGCTTATGGCGCCTGCCCAAAAGGAGCTTGAAGATGCCATTAATGCAACAACGTTCAATACGCCTGTTTGCCCCGTTTACCAAAACGTAAGTGCAAAAGCCGTTAGTGATCCTTTGCAAATCAAAGCAAACTTAATATCGCAATTGACAGCACCGGTTAAATGGACGCAAAGTGTTATGCAAATGACGGCTGATGGCGCCACGCATTATATTGAAGTAGGTCCCGGTAAAGTATTACAGGGGTTGGTTAAAAAAATTAGTCCGGCAGTTGAAGTAGCCAGTATTTAATTTACTGTTAAACAGTTTACAGTTACCTATAAATAAAAAACCCGGACCAATGGCCCGGGTTTTTTATTTTAAAGCTATTAATTGCTTATCGTGTAACGTTGAAACGTGCAGTTCCTACGTATTCTTTTTTATCATTGTAAAAACGGGCAATGTATGAGCCATTTTCAAAACCTGTAACATCAATGTTTTGTTTTGCAAGAAGGCCATTGCGCGTGTAAACAACCTTACCGGTAACATCCAATACTTCAAGTGTGCTTGCATCGGTTCCCAACAGGTTCATGTAAACAAAATCAGTAGCCGGGTTAGGGTAAGCTAAAATAAGGTTGTTGTTGGTTGGTAAAATTTCACTTATACCCGAAGCAGTTCCCGAAAGAATGTAATCATCAACATAAATTTCAGTTGAAGAGCTTGTTGTACCGGTACCACCCAATAACAGGTATCCATCAGTTAATGCACCTAAGGTAATCGTGTCCGGATCGGCTCCGCTGTAATATGTAAAGTTAATGTTCTCGGTAACCCAGGTAGCCTGGTTAATAGGAGCAACGTTAAGGTATGCATCGCCAATTTGTGTTCCTGCCAATGTAACAGCACCACCAATTAAAGCCGTGTCACCTGTAGCAATATTTCCCCTCCACTTAAATGAAAGTGTAAGTGGTCGCGCTGTTGAAGGCGTTTGTTGAAGCATTAACCCTGGGAAAGGATCAGGTAAACTAAAAATAGCGCAAACGCCACATGGCTCAACCGTAAGGTGAGCTGAAATTAAACCTGTTCCAGGGTTAGCAGTTTCCTGAACAACTGTAATAGGGCCACCAATGGCACTAATTTGGTTTGAGGTGGTCCAGTCATCAGGATCGGTTCCTGACCAGGCTTCAAAACTTAAGTTTGTTTGTGCAGTTACCGCGCCCAGGCTAAGTGCACAGCTAAGTGAAAGTAGAATTTTTTTCATGTTTTAAAAGTTAGTTAGTTTGGTATGCATATCAAACGGTGTAAATGCGCGTCATGCATACATTTCAAAAATAGCCAAAAACAGGGAGTAAATATGGCTTTTTGTATGAAGTGCCCGTTTAAGCGGTTGACCGGTAAGGCCTCAACTAAATAATTTAGTGTCCGCGCTAATTAAGTGGCTGGTAGTCAAAATATTGAAATTACCCTGTGATTCAAGCCGTCTTTTCTAAAACGGCATTAGGCGATAAAATAAGGTAATTAATCTTTGAACAGTATACTTGTTGGTTTCTATTGCGTATACAGTTTTTAAGCATTCATTGTACAGTTAAATTTAATGATTGCACTTGTGGACTCAGCAACTGAAAATAACCAGGGTCCTGTGCAGCAAAACAGGCGCATTTATAAGTAAGTGGTTCCTGTAATAAACCGTTTTGGTTTGTTTTTTTAATGAGCATAAAAACCAAGAGCTATGAAAAAAATTTACGCAGTTATTCCTTTTTTATTCATTGGTACAATCCTGTTTTTTTCATGTGGAGGCGGTGGTGTTTCTGAACAATTCACCAGGGAGTTGAATGAATTTGAAACAGCCTGGAACAATACAGCCGCATCATTCAATGCAGTAATGGATTCGGTTAAAACAACCAATGAGGGATTTAACGCGTGTGGTGAACAAATGAAAGTTCCCGATACGTTAACTGAACGATTAACCGGCCAGGATACGCAAAAACTGGATTCCATAAAAAGCAGTTGCAGTAAACACGTACAGGGCGTGGCAGCAATTATGGCAAAACTTGAAAAACACAAAACAGGCTGGGATATGGAAACAGCCGCCTTTGCCGGGTGGAAAGACAAAGTGTTAAAAGGATCAATTGATATTGAAACAGCTAAAAAAGATTTAAAAACCTATAAAACAAAATTGGATGAAACAGCCCGCCAATCTGACGAGGCCTACGCTGGTCTTACCGAGTTAAAAGGTAAGTGTGCCGTTACCTGCAATACGTATGATGGAATGGTGAAAGAGATTGCAACGCGCACTGAGGAACCTCGCAGGAGGGGTAGGTAATTTCGAATTTCGAATTTTGAGTTTCGAATTTTGAATTTCGAATTGGTTTGGGCTGCCTGCCGCTTTACAACAAATCGCGAGCCTGTCGGATCTTATACATCAACTATAGAATATGGCTGCGAAGCGATCCGCCAGGCCTGGGTAGGAATCCTTAAAGCGGCACCGCGCTATCGCCCATAGTCCTCGGCCTCATACATTCCCTGTTATAAAAATTATAATCGTTAGGCCTGCGGGCTATTTGGCTCTATCCCTGGCAGGGTTAAACCGTAAATTGATTGTTCATGCGTTTTAGAAATACCCTGCTTTATTTACTAGCGTGTTTTTAAGCACACAGTTCCTGTTTAAACGGTATAAAACTGCCTGCCTGAACGGTTTCGGCCGTTGCCACTGCCAACGCCACTGCTTGCTTTTATTATTGTTTATATCCCATAATAAGCTATTTTTGCGCCCTTATTAAAAATGAATCATGGGTCTTAAATGCGGAATTGTAGGTTTGCCAAACGTAGGAAAATCAACACTGTTTAATTGTTTATCAAGTTCAAAGGCACAGGCGGCCAATTTTCCGTTTTGTACCATTGAGCCAAATATTGGCGTAACCAATGTACCCGATGACAGGTTGCTTAAACTGGAAGAACTGGTGAA
>DATGXI010000151.1:0-34985 GCA_035299065.1 Flavobacteriales bacterium | reverse complement strand
TATGTCTTTTTGCGTATAAAATCCACCGTATTGTATGGAATCTATTTTGTGATCTGAGTAAGGTCCAACCATACTGCCGTTCCTGAACCCGCCTATTTCGGTTAACAAGGGGTATTTTTTTATTTCAATTCTCCATCCCTGGTCATCGGTTAAGTGCCAGTGAAAAACGTTCATTTTGTGGAAAGCCAAATAATCAATGTATTTTTTTATAAACTGTTTGTCAAAAAAATGCCTTGATGCATCCAGGTGCATGCCGCGCCACTCAAAACGGGGCGAGTCGTTTATTTCGCAGCAGGGTATTTTACACAAATGCCTGCCACGCGAAACCATTAATTGAAAAAGGCTCTGAAAGGCGTTAAAAATCCCATCGCTGTTAGCAGCCCGTATTTTTATTTCCTTTTGGGTAACACTTAGTGAATAGCTTCCGTTTGCAGGTTGTGTTTTTTCGTACGTAATGGTAACGGGTGGCGGCAACATGTTGTATGCTTTGGTTGAATCAAGCATTTTAACAAAAAGGTTCACCGTATAGCGTGTGTGCAACTGGTCAATAAAATAATTGGCTTCTGTTTCCAGCTCTTTTGAATAGCAAGCCACACTCATGCCTGTTCGCAACTCAAAACTGTCTTTTAGCAATGTAACCGAGTTGGGATAGGGAATAATATTCACTTGCTGCGATTTTCCATTTACAGCAACACAAATAAGGATAAAAAAATAAACTAGATTTTTACACCAATTACGCATACGTCATCCAATTGTTCAAGGTCTCCTTTCCAGGAATTAAAATTTTTCATGAGTTCTTCGCGCTGCTTATCTGTTTTTTCACGGCACACGGAAATAATTAAATCTTTCAGGCGTTTGTATTTCATTTTTTTGCCTTTAGGTCCGCCAAACTGGTCAGCATACCCGTCTGAGAAAAGATAAACAGTATCGCCTTGAGCAATCTCAACTGATTTTTTTGTAAAAGGTTTTTCCTTGCCCACGCCAATAAAATTTCCAATAGGTTGTTTATCGCCATTTACTTCAACAAGGTCATATGTATTTGCCCTGTGAACCCAAACTGGGTTGTTCGCACCTGCAAAATCAAGTATACGTGTTTTTTTGTTAAACACACAAAGGGCTATGTCCATTCCATCGCGTATAGTGCTGTTTTCAAATTTCTGGTGAAGCGTTTCATTCACGTATTTGTTCAGGAAATTAAGAATATCGGATGCGGAACTTAATCCCATAACGCTAACCGCCTCATTTAATCCATTACGCCCCACAATGCTCATAAAAGCACCCGGTACGCCATGCCCGGTACAGTCAACAACGGCAAAAAATAAATTATCGCCTTTTTCCTCTATCCAGTAAAAATCGCCACTCACAATGTCCTTGGGTAAATACAATACAAAATGTTCGGGCATTAATTTTTTCATTTGTTCAGCAGGAGGTAAAATGGCATTTTGAATACGGCTGGCGTACTTTATGCTGTCCATTACCTCCAGGTTCCGCTGCTCTATGTAAATTTTTTGGGATGATATTTCGGCTTTGGCCTTTTTGTTCTTCTGGTAAATAATGTACATAAATACCAGGGACGCTAAAAGAAGGCCCATGCCGCATATGAGCCAGAAACTAAAGCGCTTTGATTGTTTTAACGCCATGGCGTCTTGCGCTTTTTTATTGGCATTTTGTATGGAATCAAAAGCCTGTGTTTTTTTAAAATCATAGGTAAGCTGTAACGAGGTGATCTCCCTGGTTTTTTCATCGTTGCGTATGCTTTCCTTCAGATCAATAAATTTGCGGTAATGGTAATAGGCTTTTGAAGTATTTCCTGTGCTGTCATAAGCACGAGCCAGTTCACCGTGTAAAGCCATTTCAGCGCTCAGTGATTTGCTTTCAATGGCCAGTTTCAGGGCCTTTTGTGCGGTATCAATGCTGGCTTTGTATTTTCCGGCAATGTTAAGGGCCGATGCAATGTACTGCATGGTAATGGAAACACTGAAATTGTCGCCCATTTTTCGCCAAAGTGATAAACTGGTTGCATAATGCTCAAGCCCCGATTTAATGTCGTGTAACTGGTTCACGTAAATCAACCCAATGTTTTCATTAACTGTTGCAATACCGCGGTCGTCTTTCAATTCTTCATTTATTTTTAATGCTTTGTTATAGTAGGAAAGTGATGTTTTAAAATTTTCCGTTTCCGAATACAATAAACCAATGTTGTTGTAAATGCCTGCTAATCCTGGTTTGTTGTGTTTTAGATTTATTTTTTCTGCTTCCCTGTAATACTTGAACGCTTTTTCATTATCGCCCTGTATGGCATGAACCACGCCTATTCCGCTTAAGGCTTTTGCCATTCGCTTATAGTCTTTAGCCTTGGTGGCAAAGCTGTGTGCTTTCAAATAATTTTCAAGTGCCCCTGAATAAATTCCCTTTTCGCGAAGTATTAAGCCCTTGCCGGTATATGCAGCTGCAATAAGACTATTGTTGTTCGATTTTACGGCCGCAGCAAGGGCGTACTCAAAATACAGTTGTGATGAGTCAAGTAAACCTTCGTTGTTGTAGTAGGACAAAGCAATGTCAAGCAAGGTGGCGCAGCGCAGCGAATCAGAAAGATTGTTTTTTTTCAATTCATTTTTAAGCGAATCAACACCGGCATGCAATACGAAACTGCTTACCAGTAATGCCAATACGAAAATGAATTTGCGCATAATTCAAAGATAACTAAAATACAGGCAGCTGCTTGCATTCCTGGTTCAGGATTTCGGTTAAGCCTTTGTTAAATACCACAATTTGCCAAAAAAAGGGTTTGTTTTTTGTCTCAATTCGGGAGGAGACTTCGTTTTACGGTGCTATTTTCCTGTAAAACATGGCGTTTTAATATGTATTTTGGTAGCCTATTTTTACTTTATGACCATCGATTTACGCAGTGATACCGTAACAAAACCTTCAAAAGAAATGAAGGAGGCCATGATGAATGCACCGGTTGGTGATGATGTGTTTGCCGAAGACCCAACCATCAATGAACTGGAAGCATATTCAGCAGCTCTTTTTGGCATGGAGGCCGGTTTATTTTGTTCGTCAGGCACACAAACCAACCAGGTAGCCATTAAAGTACACACACAGCCAGGGCAGGAAGTGATTTGCAGCAAAGATGCGCACATTTATAAATACGAGGGTGGTGGAATCATGGTGAACAGTGCCTGTTCAGTTCGGTATATGGAAGGGAACCGCGGCATGATCAATTTAAAATTCATAGAGGAAAATATCAATAACCCAGCTGATGTGCATTTGCCTTTAACATCACTTGTTGCCATTGAAAATACCAGTAACAGGGGAGGCGGGGCAATTTATTCGTATGACGAAACAAGGTCCATGAGCAGTTTTTGCCGTAGTAAGAATTTGCCATTTCACCTTGACGGTGCCCGCTTGTTTAATGCATTGGTTGAACAAAATATTGATGCAAAAGAATATGGAAGTCATTTTGACTCAATATCCATTTGCCTTTCAAAAGGCTTAGGCGCACCTGTTGGATCGGTGTTGCTTGGAAAAAAAGAGTTTATCACAAAAGCACGCAGGGTACGTAAGGTAATGGGTGGAGGAATGCGCCAGGCAGGTATTATTGCGGCTGCCGGATTGTTTGCCTTAAAGAATAATGTAGAGCGCCTGCGTGAAGATCATTATCGCGCAAAAGTTTTAGAAACTGCACTTGTTCAGCTTCCGTGGGTCGAGGAAATTTTACCGGTCGAATCCAATATTATTATTTTTAAAGTAGCCCCTAAAATCACAACACAGGGATTCCTGGACTACTTCGCTTCAAAAAATATTTTGTTCTTTTCATTAAGTCCGGGATCATTCAGGTTTGTAACACACTTGGATTTTACCAATGATATGATGGAAAACGTAATTGAGGAACTTAAAAAATTTAAGCCTTGAAAATTGCAGCAATAATAGTAATCCTGTTGGTATTTGCGGCCTGTGGCGGAACCGAAAAAAAATCGGATGACCATGGTGCAGTCCAGCAAAAGGATACCACTCAGCAAACAGATACCGTATTATCTTCCGGTAAGGATACAATTTACCCGGAGGAACAAAAAATAGAATTGGGAAGCATTCCAAACTTAAGTTTCCAGGACCGGTTAAAATTGCTTAAAACAAAGTACCAGGTTAATTATGCCGAAATACATCCCGAAAACGTACGCGTGGAAGTGCTTGACCGCTTTACCTGCGAAAAAAAATTCATTTTCCATCTTAAAAAGAAAATGCCTGTTAAATATGGAAAAGTTGAAAATGTTTTTCCGGTTGCTAATTTCCATGCATATGTTTATGCAGACAGTGCCCAGTGCGCAAATGCGTTGAACAACTGGTACAATTGTTTTGGGAACGATTGTTCACAGGTTACACCCGGAGTAAGTACCACCATTAAAACAACACCAGGTTTTTACATAATCAATCAAAACACCATTCTTTGCCTTGACTATGCGTTGGAGCATTCAGAAAATAACTGGCAGGTACTCATAAATCACATGCGTAAACTGTTTGAAACAAGTCAAACAACCTTTATAGTGATTAAACCACACGGTAAATTGACCTGGGAGAAGTCTTCTTTTTAGAAATTAAATCATTCAAAATCAATTTCTTGTATTTTTTTTGGGTTTACCCTGTAACAAACGGCTGGGGGTGCCCGTCACACATTCAACAAAACAAAACACTTGAATTAAAACAAACATTATAAACACATTTATATGAAAACGATAGTTAAAATGGCCCTTGTAGTAACAGCAATTGCGGGAAGCATAAGTGCCCGGGCCGGTAGTTCGGTGCCTGATACCACAAAGAAAACCGATTGCAAAAACGACAGCACAAAAATGACATTTAAAAATTTTGACCTGGTAATTATTGAACGCAACCAGTGCGAGGAAACAAAAGATACAGCAAAAGCAGTAGCTCCCGCTCCAAAAGAAAAATTCAGTACCTGGAGCGGACTTTACCTTGGTGTAAATGGCCTGTTAACTCCGGGTAACAGTTTGAACATAGGTTCGGATAATAAATTTCTTGAACTTGACTATTCAAAGTCGATTACGTTTGGAATAAATTTTTCGGAATTAAAATTTAAAATTGTTCCCAAATATGTCACGCTTACAACAGGTTTAGGTGTACAATGGAATAAATATGCATTCAAAAATAACTACACGCTTAATTACAATTCCGATTCGGTTTACGGTATGCTTGATTCAAGCGCCACCTTCACCAAAAATAAATTAAGTGCTACGTATTTACAGGTTCCGCTAATGTTTGAGATTAAAACACATGAGCGTTTAAGTAAGGCTTTTCATCTTGGTTTTGGTGTAATAGGGGCGTATAAGCTAGGCTCGAACTTAAAGCAGGAATTTTCGCAAAAAGGCTTTGAAACCGAAGGTAAATTTAAAGGACATTACCAATTAAACCCGTTCCAGTTGTATGCTACAGCACGTATTGGATATGGAAAACACTTCACCGTATTTGCAAACTATGGCTTAATGCCAGTGTTTGAATCAAAAAAAGGACCTGATCTTCGCCCGTTCACTGTGGGCATATACCTGCCGTTTTAATTTAGTTCTTCACCTGTTTTAGTACCTGTTTAATTAAACGGCAGCAACGTAGAGAGGCCCCTGTAGCAGCGGGGGCCTTTTTTATTTTTTAATGCGGTATTCGGCAACCCACCTGAATCCTAACCATGGCTCAGGTTTGAAATAATGAATTTGGTTAGTGGCATTGCAATGGCGGGCATAATGCGTATAGCTTCCACCTTTACAAACGCCTTGCTCAGTTGTCATTTCAGCAACATTGCCAAATACATTCAATAAACCATTCATGTCAGGGTTGTATGAGTCAACTGGCACAACGTTATTGCCGTATTTTTTTACCTGTTCTTCGGTACGATCACATTTTTCCTTATCGTATTTGTAGTTAAGAAGAATACAACGTTTTTCATTTAAGCTGTCAATGCATTCATTTTTTTTCATGCTTTCCATTAAACCCGATTCGGCCATTTGCTCCCATTCCAATGGTTTAGGTAAACGTATAATGAATTCATAGCGTTCCTCAGGCGTATAATAACCATTCATTTTTTCAGTCAACCACAAACAAAAGCGTTGGGCCTGTTTATATGAAATTCCGGTAATAGGCAAGTTCAGGTAATCAGCCAGTACTTTGTCTTTTAGCAATGAACAGGGCAACATTAAGCCTGTTGCGGGCCTGTTGCGAAACGGTTCAAATTTTTCTTCACATGCATCGTTAGCTAAAAATTTCCGGAAAACTTTTTTATCGTTATCTGACATTTTGGATGTGTCAGGCATTGAAAGTTCATAGGTAAAGTCATTTGGTGTATTGGTTTTCATGTCATACATAAACGCCAGGTATTCTGAAATGCTTGTTTCACGTGAACCGGCCACCAGGAAGGGGCTCACCTTATAGCCCGCCATCGGGTAAAATAATTTATCGGTTACAACCAGGTTATTGTATTGGTTGCCTTCTGCATGAATCAAACCGGCTTCTCCATCAATTACATTGATTTTGTCGTAAGCAACAGTTAAAAGCATATGGCCTTTGATGTCAAATAAACCCCATTTTTCATGTTGTTGAACCGAGAAGTACTTATTTGAATGGTCAATAAGTTGATCAAAGTAAGTTGGAACAATAAATTTGTCCTTCTTTTTCACCCCGTATTTTTCGTTTTCGGTCACAACGCATATACCGTTGCCTAAATTTTTAAGACAATCCTGGGCAATTACCGAGGTCGAAAGAAGGGTAAATAAGATACTAAGTCGTTTCATAATGCGTTAAGAATGTTAGGTGTAAAAAATAAAGTCCCAATATATTTAATTTCCAGGTATTGGCCAACGGGTTTTATAAACTTGAGCAAAAATCCGTCCACAATTCCAATATTGTGTAAATTTGCCATTATGAGGCATGTAGTACTTGTCATAGCGCTGGTTTTAAGCACCCCGGGTCTTTTTGCCCAAGGTGAAATCCAGGATTCTTCATTGCAAATTACGGCAATAAGGATAAGTTATGCCGGCCAGGTGCCGGGTGGACATATGGTTCAACGATTTGGTTGGAATTCACAACTGGGTTTTCATGCCGACTTTAAAAACAGGAAAAATTTTCTTTTCGGGCTTGAAGGTTCATTCATTTTTGGAAAAAAAGTGAAAGAAGATGTGATGTCAAATTTACGCACGCCCGATAGCGCTATAATTGACCAAAACGGGTCGTATGCCATTGTATTGGCGTACGAACGCGGATTCATGGTTAATTCGTATGTGGGGTATTTATGGAACAAGATTGGTCCCAATCCCAATTCAGGGTTGCTCATTAAAGCAGGAGTCGGTTATTTACAGCATAAAATACGTATTGAACACAATAAAAACAATGTTCCGGCTTTAACAGGCGAATACCTTTATGGCTATGACCGGTTAACCAGTGGAATTAATTTCACTGAATTTATAGGTTACCAGTTATTGTCAAATTCCAAACTCCTGAACTTTTTTGCAGGATTTGAATTTACGCAGGCATTCACCCAGTCAAAGCGTGATTGGAATTTTAACGAGTATCGGAAAGACGACACAAAACGCAAAGATTACTTATACGGAATTCGCGTAGGATGGATAATACCTTTATACAAACGTGCACCGCGTGCTGTTTATTATTAGCCATTGAGGTTATTCTACAACATAGGAGTTTTACTTTACGCTTTAGCCATTTCTATGGCAGCCCCCTTTAATGCCAAAGCCAGGCTGTGGGTGCAGGGGCGTAAAGGATGGAGGAGTAGGTACTCAAAATTAATCCAGGAAAATAAAAACAAACCGGTGGTTTGGTTTCATTGCGCCTCATTGGGTGAGTTTGAAATGGCACGCCCGGTAATGGAAAAATTAAAGGAAGTTTATGGCGATAAACTTTTTTTGCTGGTAAGTTTTTTTTCGCCTTCAGGATATGAAATTCAAAAAAACTATAAGCATGCAAATGCTGTGGTTTACCTGCCAACCGACACGCCTTCCAATGCAGGCAAATTTATTGAAATCATTAATCCCATTCTTGCTGTTTTTGTCAAATATGAAATTTGGGTAAATTATTTCAGGGCATTGAAAAAAAATGAAACGAAAATTGTGTTAATGAACGCTGTTTTCAGGAATGATCAACGCTTTTTTAAGTGGTATGGAGGTGTTTTCAGGAAAGCATTAAAGGAAACGGATAAGATTTTTGTACAATCAAAAGCATCGGCCAAACTGCTGGATGCAATAAATGTGGGTTCAGAAGTTACGGGTGATACACGCTATGACCGCGTAATGCAGGTACGCACACGTGAGAAACGCATTGATGATATTGCAAATTGGGTAAATGGTAAATTTTGTATTGTTGGAGGAAGCACCTGGCAACCCGAAGAAGAAGTGATAGAAAAAATTTATGACAAGTTGCCCAACGACATAAAATGGATCATAGCCCCACACGACATTTCAGAAAATCACATTGAAAAAATTAAAAACCTGTTTGGCGATAAAGCAGTTATTCATTCAAAAATGAAAGAAAGCGATGCCGATAAGCCTGTTTTAATTATTGACTCTATTGGGCGACTTGCACAGGTATACTCATTGGCAAAGGTGTCAATTGTTGGAGGTGGATTTACCGGCAAACTTCACAACATTCTTGAGCCGGCCGTTTACGGAATTCCTGTTTTATTTGGGCCATATTATACCCGTTTCCAGGAGGCGGTTGAAATGGTAGATGCCAAAAGCGCAATTTCTTTTTATGATGATACAGATATTGTTCTGTACATTGAATGGTTTTACTACGATCATGTAAAGGTTGAAACGGTTCAAAAAACACAGGAAGATATTTTCGCAAAGAACAAAGGTGCAGTTGAAAAAGTGTATTCGTATATAAATAATACCATAAGCAAGGTTTAAAATTTCCCATGCCTCAATTTAAGCGGCCCAATGTACTTGTCCGCAACCTAAGTGGCAAAACTATTTTCATTCATGAAAAATTAGTTAAATAAACCTGAAACTAAAATCCTGACGAAACGCAAAACGCTCATGATGTTTTAAATTTTAGCAGGCGTTTATCAGGATTTAAGTGCCACTAAGGCAGCGGAAATAGTTTCCCTTCGGAAAAGAATGTAAGTGTCCGTAACCTAAGTGGCACTAAAACAAGAATCCCCGCCAAAGAAAAGCGGGGTTCCTGAACCAAACAACAAACCAAGTCAACTTTTGTGCTACCTCCGTTAACCTAGCATCTTATACTGACGACACGCGATCAAAATCTCCCTGTCATTACTCTTCGCGCCCGTCAGTATAATACCCAACATGAATCTACCCAACCAAATTCACCGGTATTAGATACTTTTTCGCAGATAAATGATGTTCCCGGTTTTAGGTTCCGTTCCGGGTTTCATATTATTGCGTTTATATAATTTTTTCAATTTTACTCCGTACATCTGCGATATTTTTTTCATGCTATCGCCATTTGTTACTGTGTGAAACTCAAACTGAGCCTTGCTTCTTTTTGGTTGCAGGTATACAACATCACCTTCCTTTATCCCATCATTTTTGCCAAGATCGTTGTACTTGTAAATTTGCCACAGTCCCATTTCAAACTCTTTTGCGATCTTAAAAGGTGTGTCACCGTTTTTTGCAATAATGAACTTTATTTTGTTGTCGTGTACTTTAACATCGTGTTTTACAAAGCTTGCAGTTAAAACCGTTTTCTTTTCAGGTTTAATGTTTTTATGTGCAAACAACGGTTCCCTGTCATATTGGTTTAAGTTGTTTTCTTCAATTACCTGGATCAATAACCAACCGTATTGCGGGTTTGTTGCGTATCCAGCTTTTTTCAATCCATGTGCCCATCCTTTATAATCGGTTACAGCAAGTGTAAACAACTGGTCGTAACGTGAACGTGTTTTTAAAAACAGCGAGTGATCATTGTATGAATCTTCAGCATTTTCATATTTCCTGAAACATTCATTGTTCTTATCATCGTCCTGTATAAATGTTTCGCCTGTCCAGTCATGGCATTTAATTCCAAAGTGATTATTTGCATATTTAGCCAATGGGCTATTTCCATCTGCACTTTCAAGTAAAGCCTGCGCAAGTGTTATGCTTGCAGGAATACCGTATGTATTCATTTGTTTTACGGCTTCATCCTTCCAACGTTCTACATACTCTTTACGTGAGTACCTCCGTTCGGCCGGTTGGGCAAAAACGCTGTGGTATAGGCATGAGAATGCCAGTACCAGTATGGCAATTTTTTTGTTAAGCATGGCTTACAGGTTAAATTTGTTGTTGTGTTTTACAGAATTTCACTTCTGTAGTGACTTCGTTAGTCCGCAGGGGGTTAGTCGGCAGATTGATCGGTTAAATCCGAAATCGGGGACATTTACGGCAGGTTATGAACAAGAGTTTCAAAAAGTGAATAAATAATTCAAGTAAATTTTAGATAAACAACATAAATAAATGACAATCAATTAAATATGATTTTATTTTTTACTTGAAAAAAGGGGTTCAGCCAGCACAGTAAGCAGCAAAATACCGGTTCCGGCATAAAATCCGGCCGACATATGCTCCCTTGATCCAAAAATAGCCAGCGCCAGTAATATGGTATAAACAGGTTCAAGATTTACGCTCAGGCTAACCGTATAGGCCGATAGCTTTTTCATAATGTTGACGCTTACGGCAAACGCCAGGGCTGTGCATACAATTGACAAGATGAGCAAATAGGAAAGATCATATCCTTTTAAGGTAAGGGGGCCAACATCCATTTGTCCGGTTGCAAATAAATACACCGTAAGTAAAAGCGCTCCAATTCCCATTTCCCATCCCGCAATCACGGTAGCGGGTAATTCTTTGGTGAGGCGCGCATTCAATATGGTAAACAATACAGCAAAAAAGGAAGAGCCCAATCCAAGCAATATACCTGTTTTGTATTTGTACTCAAATCCAAAAATAATGACCATGGCAACTATTACAAATAATCCAAGTATAATTTCATGTGGCCTCACCCTTGTTTTTTTTACCAGCGGTTGAATAAGGCTTATCATAAAGGCTTGCGTACTCATGCATACAACACCAATGCTGATGTTGGATGCCTTAATACTACCAAAAAATAAAACCCAGTGAAGGGCAACAAATAAAGAGGCAAGGCTAATGCGTTTCCAGGAGCCTTTAATAATGAACATGTGTTGCCTCGTGCATAAATTATACAGGATCAGTGCCAGGGCTGCCATCCACATACGGTACCAAACCAATTGTTCGGCCTTTAAAGAAATAACATCGCCCAGTATCCCGGTAAATCCCCAGATAAAAACAATACAATGAAGAATAAAATAATTCATTACTTAAACTCGATCACATAAGGTGTGCTCCCATTGGTGAACGGAATATGCAGGAGGTTACAAATAGTAGGGGCAATTTGCGTTATGGTCGTATACGTTGAATTGGAACCTTTTTTTATACCGCATCCATAAAACAATAAGGGAACGTGGGTGTCATAGGTATATGGCGATCCATGCGAGGTGCCCTGTTCGCCATATTCAATTACTCCTGGCTGGTAATTCACCAGTAAATGCCCCGATCGTTTGTGGTTGAAACCGTTTTGCAAAAGACTTTCAGGCAGCTTGACATAACTTTCGCTGCGCATATCATTTTCATCATATACAGTTGCCACTTCTTTCATGTTCAGTAAATAGCTCGTACATACTTTTTTTGCGTCTTCCAGCGAAACTTTTTTCAGTTTTAAATAATCTTCATCAAAAAACACCTGCTGATTTGAATAGGAAGCAATATAATGTTCGTTTATATTTTCCTTACCAAAAGTTTGTTCTATGAGTGTATCCAGTTTTTTCTCAATGGCGGGTTCATTTACGGTTGCACCCGGAATATGGAATTCTTTTAAATAGGCCGGAACTTCAACGGCTCCGTGGTCGGCCGTTAAAAACACGGTGTATTTTCCTTTGCCAACTTTTGCATCCAGGAAAATCAATAAATCTTCAATGTCTTTATCAAGCCGTAAATAACAATCTTCTGTTTCAATTGACGATGGGCCAAAACTATGCCCCACAATATCAGTTGAAGAAAAACTAATGCAAAGCATATCGGTCACTTCATCTTTTCCCAAGCCTTCGTTTTCTATTATAAGTTTGGCAAAGTCTTTTGTAATGGTGTTTCCAAACGGAGTTGTTTTGATTAGTCCATAATTGGTACCCGTTTTCATTATAGCAGGTAAATCATGAGGGAAAACAGGCGCTTTTTCACCAGGTAACGGATGCTCATACATATTGTTGTCGGCAATACTCTCCGTATAAGTTGAAATATCATATAATGTATTCCAGGGCTTGTCCAGGTGATGCAAAAAAAGTTCTTTGGTTTTTGCATTTACATCTTTAATCCATTGCGGAAATTCAGTTTTATAGTAATACGAACTGCTGATCCATGTACCGCTAGCATCGTCAAACCAAAATGCCCCGTTTGCCCCATGTCCTGCAGGTAAAATGGAACTCCTGTCCTTTAGTGCCACACCAAAAACTTTTGCTTTTTTAACTGTATTAATACGCAGCTCATCGCCCATGGTTGAAGTTAACATACGTGTTGGTGCTTTTTGTCCACCGGTTCCAGGAGCTCCTATGGTTTTATAACTGGTATCTTTTGCACAATACACGTAGTCCTTTGCAGCTTTATCATACCAGTCGTTGGCAATTATACCGTGGGTTGAAGGTGTGCAACCGGTATAAATGCTTGCGTGGCCCGGACCAGTATACGTTGGCATATAATTGTAATGGCAATTGTGTACCGCATACCCCTGGTTTAATAAGCGCATGAGTCCGCCTTTACCGTATTTTTTTTCGTAGCGGTACAGGTAATCATAACGCATTTGGTCAACAACAATACCCACAACAAGTTTTGGTTTAGCTGTTGTTTGTGTTTTTCCTGCAAAGGGGAGGCAAAACAAAAGAAAAAGAAGGGCTTTCACACTGGTTTTACGTAACATACTTGCTGTTTGGTACAAATATAGTACGATTAATGTAACCCACCGTTCAAAAAGAGGTTGAATACGCTTAAACGCGTATTGTTCCAGTGTTGTTAAATTAAATATATTCGTCAAAAAAGCATTTCATGAGAATTCTACTGGCCATATTCTTCACAACATTTTCATTTTTGAGCATTGCGCAGCCAAACTGGAAAGATTCCATTCGTATTAAAGAACCAGTACTGGACGTATACAAACCAAACGATTTCGTGTATTTTAAAACCAAAAAAGGTTGGGGTATTTATGAACCAATGCAAAAATGGGTTGCTGTGCAGCCAGCGTTTGATTTTATACTTGCAATTAGTGACGAGCGTTTTGCAGTTGTAAAAAAAGGCAAACTTATGCTGGTAGATAAGTTACTTAAGCAAGTTGATAAAACCATTTATAAAAGAGTTGGTACAGGCATTGAGCGGGCCGATGCGTTTACCATTCAAAACAATGAGTCCATTTACCCATGGGAAAAAGAAAAGGATAGGTATGCCCAACTTGATAACCGAACGGAAAGCACACTTGCCCTTTTTAAAAATTATGTATTGGTAAATGCATTTGAAAAAGCGCCTGATCCTTATCCTATACGTTCATCAACCGGTGTTGATTCCATAGCCCAGGATGGAAATTACGTTATGTCATATTCGCTACCAGTGATGCATAGCGGGGTTTATGACCTGAAAACAAAACAATGGGTAATTGAACCACGTTATGCAAAAATTGGTATTGTAGGAAACAATATAGTAGTAAAGGAAATATCGTTGGTTAAAAATGCACTGGTTGAAAAAGTTCATGTTTACAATGCCTCACTTGAAAAAACAGGAACATATGCAATGGATTGGCAGGGGATTGAGAAAAAGGGTCAAAAGGCCATTCTTGCAGAATATACCAACCATGAAACAGAAGAATTTTTATGGTATGAAAATCTTACGCCTTATGTTAAGTTTGATAACGGAAAAACGCAAGGAATTTTTGATCCGGTGAAATTTAATTTTCCGCTTGATTCAGGTAAATATGAGTTTGTTTATGTGCCTGCTACTTATCCCTATACCGCGTTTACAGTAAAAAATAAAAAAGTAGGCTCAAAAAGTGGTGAAGCAGAACCACCAAGCCACTACGCCAACGATTATACAAAGCTTAGAAAAGTAAGTCATTCGAACCGTTATTCAGAGAATACATTCTGGATTATGGAATGCAATGATAACGATAAAGAAAATATTGATTTGACCGATACAACAGTCATAACAGATGATAGTTTTTCCTATTTAAAGCTCCCTGTAAAAAATGCATCGGTTGAAGTAGTTAACAGGTTTGTAATCGTACATGACTATGAACCACGTGAACCCGATTCAGAAGTAACGGTGATAGATCCAGAAGGCAATGAAGTACCAGCCATCATGCCAGGAGACCCGGGCATTTGCAAGAGCGGTGTGTTTGATTTGAATACCCGCAAATGGATTGTGCCGCGCAGGTTTACAAAAATCAATAAAGTTCCGGCAGGTTTTTCATGCATGCGTTTTTACAACGACAGTCTATCGTTTTCCATGTATTCAAACGAAGGTAAAGAACTGTTTAAGAATATTACCAAATCAGAATTACTGGCAAGCAATGCATTTATAGCCCAGTTTACGGGTGTTGCTTATGGTGGAGCCAACAAACATTATATTGTTGAAAATGCACACTCAGGCATGCCGCTTGTAATAAATGAAAAACAAAAATCAGGTGTGTTTGACCTTTTGCGCATGAATTGGGTTATTCAACCGGTATATGACCTTGTTGATTATAGCAGGGACGATTATTTTTATTTACTGGTTACAAATAAAAAAATTGGCATATCCTCCCCTATAGGACAAAAAATTGCAGAACCCGCTTACACCAATATATTTTATTCGGCATTGAGCAATGGATACCTGCTTGGCGACAGTATTTTTGTTGACGGAGAAACCTTTATTGCAACACCTGTTGAGTTAAAGACCATTAATCCTGAGTACACCTGCGAAAACACAACTTGTTCAAGTTTGGAGGCGCGTATTCTTGGCGAAAAACTGTTTGTGAATGAACGGGCAAATGAATATGTGTATGAACCTGAAAGCGATGGTTTTTACAGAAGGACTTTTTATACCCATAATACAGCATTAAGTGGGTACGAAGAAAAAAAATACCCGTATGCCGCCCGCGTGCTGCCATGGAATGATTTGTATTTAGTAGATGATACTCTTGGCAATTATCAGTTACGAAACGCAAAAGATGAAGTAGTGTTTAACACAATAACGGGAATTTATCTTCAAAAAGAACTGGCATTTTCGAATGTATATGGCGAATGGTTTTTTGATGAATTGGGTGACCTGGTAAAATACACAGCTGCCGATTATGAAATGGGTGTTTCAATGAACAGCCCTGCCGGTAGCTGCAAACGTTTTTTTGCAAACGGTAAAGAATTAAAAGCTCCTGATGATTTTTATCTTTTAGCCGCCAACAAGCAAGGAACAGGACTTG
The DNA here is from genome assembly GCA_035299065.1 of Flavobacteriales bacterium. Classification (GTDB taxonomy): domain Bacteria; phylum Bacteroidota; class Bacteroidia; order Flavobacteriales_D; family UBA2798; genus DASPJQ01. Next base: position 19,463 of record DATGXI010000151.1, on the reverse strand, counting down.
GCTTTTCCATTAAAGCCGTTGAAGGAAAATTTAAGCGTACTTACCACTACATAAATTTAAATACAGGTGAAAAAAGCGCGTGTGAATTTGAGTTTTGCAATTATGGAGGTATCGACATTATTCCGATAAAAGGTGGTTTTGTAATAATGGAAAACTGTTACGGAACCCAGCGTACAAATGTGTTGCTTGTTGACGAGGATTTGAAAACGGTTAAGAGCTCATTTAAGGAAATTAATTCGGCTGAGGCTATAAGCAGTGTATATCCAATCAAGCGCTATATATTATTCAAGTTGGTGGTTGGTCAAAATGAAATTTTCCTGGACCGCGATTTTCAGTTCCTTCAGGAATGTCCGGCAGGGTCTTTTGAACTTCAGTATCCTTCATGGAATAAGCTGGTTTTGAAGTCGGCACAAAAAACAATAGTCATGAAGCTTGATGGCCAAGTCATTAAGAAGTAGTTAATTAGAGGCTGATATTAATTAGCCAACGGTAAGCCTGCAAACGTATTTCATATCATTTTATTGTTATTTTTGTTTCAAGGTGTACACGAACGGATTTCAGCGGGTTAAAATTGATTTTAGTTGCTGATTATCAAGTTTTAAAAGCAGAATACAGGTAGGTTTTAAATCAGTATTACAGGTTACTCAGCCCGGTTTTGTTTTTATGCAACATTTTATGTGGTGTCATCTTAAATTTTAAAGCATTTAAATAACAGAAGAAGATAAACTAAACAGCATCCCAGTAATTAAAATTTAATAGTATGTACAAAGCACTTAAAAATTGGAAATCAGGAGTAGTGGCGGCAGTTGCCCTTACATTTGCGTTTCCTTCACTCGCTCAGGTAAAAGACGGTGATTATCATTGCGGAAATGATGCACGTTTACGAAAGCTATACGCTGCGCATCCTGAAATGCAAAAAGATCATGACGATTTCATGCGTAATGTTTTCAAAGCAGCATATCGTAATGACGATTCGACTATATATACTATTCCAATTGTGTTTCACATTATACACCGTTATGGAAGCGAAAATATTCCTGACGCAAACGTGATTAACCAGGTTGCAATTCTAAACCGTGACTTCCGCAAAAAAAATGCAGATACTGCTACGGTTATTCCAGAGTTCATCCCTTACATTGCCGATGCAAAAATTGAGTTTAAATTAGCCACATTAGATCCTGATGGAAACTGTACCAACGGTATTAACCATTATTATTCGCATGAGGTTAACCAGGGTGACGATTATTCGAAGCTTCACCAGTGGGACCGTGACAAATACCTAAATGTATGGGTTGTTGATGGCATGGAAGACGGTGTTGCAGGTTATGCATACTACCCTGATGCAACTGTTGGTTTCCTTGCTTTTGCTGACGGTATTATTATCCTTAATAATTACATTGGAAGTCTTTCGCCTTCATCGGCATTTAATTCGCGTGCTTTAACACATGAAATTGGACACTGGCTGTCCCTTTCACATACTTGGGGTAGTACAAATGATCCTACTGTTGCCTGCGGTAACGATGGAATTGCAGATACACCTGAAACCAAAGGTCACAATACCTGTATACCAGCCACTACGGTTCGTTTAGATAATACGTGTGATAATGCTGCACTTAGCGGTGCTTATGATTTTGATAGTTTATTGACAACATCTGGTCAAACCGATCCTACACCTCCTCCAACACAAACTGACACTTCAATTATCTATAGCCAATTTACGGCAAATGGAGTTAGTGCCAACTCAACGCTTGACCAAATGGCTTCATACAGTGACTGGGGTACCGGTGCAGCTAACGGTGAAACTGTTTATGCAAACTTTACCGGGGCACTTAATCCATCGCAATACTATCAATTTAGTGTTACACCGGTGTTTGGCAATTCATACACATTAACAGGAATTGTTTTCCATGTTGGTCGTGATACAAATGGTTGCCGTACATATGTTGTTCGTTCAGATGCTGATGGCTATGCTGCAAACCTTGCCGCATCTATTTCACCTGCCAATGCTGATTTAAGTGTTCAATCAGGAAATGTTTTCATGATTGATGCAGATACTACTTCAATGGAAACGGGAAGTAAGGTTACGCTTTCAGGCACAAACTTTACCTTATTAACTGGTCCACGTACGTTCCGTATTTATGCGTATAACTGCGAGGATACCACGGGTACATTTGTAGTTGATAACGTTACGTTACAAGGTAATTACGGTTTAATTGAAAACGTTGAGAATTATATGGAGTATTCATATTGTTCAAAAATGTTTACACATGACCAGGCTTTTGCAATGAGGTATACACTTAACCAGGAAATTTCATACCGTAATAATTTATGGACGGCCGCTAACCTTGCTGCTACCGGTACCGATGTTCCTTCAGGTCCGCTTTGCGCACCGGTTGCTGATTTTTATCCAAATGAAAGGTATGTTTGCAACGGTGATAATGTTACATTCTTTAATGCATCATGGCGCGGAACTGTTTCAACGTATTCCTGGTCATTCCCTGGTGGAACGCCTTCAACATCTACTTTAGCAAATCCTGTTGTTAACTACACAACTCCTGGTTTCCATTCAGCTACTTTAACTGTTAGCAATGCAGCGGGTTCTGATACAAAAACAGTTACACAATGTGTTTACGTTTCTAATCCATGGACAGATTTTTATGGTCCTTACAGCGAAAGCTTCGAAGGTTCTGCAACGTCTGATTGGTGGATTTCAGATAATGATGAGTCGAATGAGGCTATGTGGCACCGTGTAAACCTTCCAACTTCTGCAACAGGTACGTATTGTATGAAATTGAATAATCACAAGGAAACAGACATCTTCAGCTTTACATATTTTGACCAGTTAGGTGGAAATGTTGATGCATTGATATCTCCTTCATATAACCTTTCAGCTACAACTGGCGCTACATTGACATTTAAATATTCATGTGCAACACATGCCACAAACATTGCCGATTTACTTGAAGAATTGAATGTTTATTCTTCAGTTAACTGTGGTAAAACATGGACTTTAAGGAAAAACCTTTCTGGTGTTGCCTTAACAAATGCAGGTGTTTCTGGTACAGGTTATGTTCCAACAAATTCATCGGCTACTTATTGGACCCCGGTAACCATTAACCTTGGATCAACAACATCAGCTACCAATATGCGTTTCAAATTTGAGTATACTGCAAGTGATAAATCAAACAACATTTATCTTGATGACATCAATTTAAATGGTGTAATTGGTATTTCTGAGTCGGCTGAAGATGCTTTCTCGTTCAATGTTTATCCTAACCCGGTGAACCTTAGCCAGAGCTTAATGGTTGACATTTCAGGTCATACTGAAATGATGAATGTTACCATGATTGATGTGATTGGAAATTTAGTTTACACCAAATCACTTATGAATAGTAATGGTAGTTCAACTGTTGAAATTCCAGTGGCAGGTACGTCAATCTCAAAAGGTGTTTACTTTGTAAGTGTTGGAAATGGTGAGTTTAAACAAACCAAAAAGATAGTAGTGCAATAGAAACTCACCCTTTTTACAAGGGCCTCCGTCAATAAGAAAAGCCTTTTAAACAAATTTTTACGAATTTGTTTAAAAGGCTTTTCAATTTTGAACACTTTTTTTCGTAAATTGCCTTCACTAAAACAAACTAAACCCACTTTAAACATCATTAAACATGAAGAAAAATCTACTTTTTTTCGCTGGTTTATTTTCTCTGTTCACAGCTGCAGCACAGGAAAGTATGCCAATAAAACCCTTTAGCTCCATTGCCGATATTTCCCTTTATGAAACAAACCTTGCTGAGGTTATTGTAAACGCACCGGATTTAACCGGTTTTGAAGTTGAGGATGCTGCCCGTGAAAAAAATGGTCAGTTATACAGGATGGGTGTTACCGTTCCGGTTGACATTAACCTTCAAAACAGCGGTACCTGGAGTTTATTAGCCAATGGTGACAGGGTTTGGCGTTTAAAAATGAGCTCACCGGGTGCAAAAGGAACACTTTTGTTTTTCAATAACTTTTATTTGCCAGCTGGTTCGCGTATGCATGTGTATTCAAGTGATCGCACACAAATGTTAGGCGCATTTACAAGCTACAATAACCATGAGTCAGGCATATTTGCAACTGCACTTGTGAAAGGTGAAGATTGCATCATTGAATATTATGAACCAATTGAAGCTTATGGTAAAGGAATTATAAGTATGACTGAATTTGGTTACGCATACCGTGCGGTACACGAAGTTCCTTCAATTACCGAAAATGACAATGTAATGCGTGCCGCTGATATTTGCGAAGTAGATGTAAAATGCCCTGAGGGCACACCACTTGCTGATCAAATAAGGGGTGTTTGTCGTATACAGGTTAAAGTTGGGGCTTCATTGGGATGGTGCTCTGGTAGCGCTATTAATAATACGGCAGGTGACTGTACACCTTATATTTTAACGGCACAACATTGTGGTGAAGGAGCTTCAACGGCTGACTTCAATGCTTGGAAATTTTACTTCAATTACCAACGCTCAAGCTGCGGTTCAGGTGGAGCAAGCAGCAACGTATTGACAGGTGGTGCACTCATTGCCAACTCAAACGATGTTTCTGGTGGTTCAATTACCAAATCTGACTTTATTCTACTTGAAAGTAACAATGTATTTCCTGCGGCTTATAATGTATACCTGAATGGATGGAACAGGGTAAATACAGGTGCAACCAATGGCGTTAGTGTTCATCATCCTGCGGGTGACTATAAAAAAATCTCTACATTCTGTACGGCAGCAACTTCATCAGGTTGGTCAACAGCAAATACACACTGGCGTGTTATCTGGTGTGCAACCACAACCAATTGGGGTGTAACAGAAGGAGGATCATCAGGATCACCTTTGTTTAACCAATCAAACCTTATTGTTGGTCAACTTTCAGGAGGTCAATCATATTGTGATGGTGGTGCAAGCGATCCAAGCTCATCAACCGTTAACCAGGATGATCCGGATGTATATGGTAAGTTTTACCATGACTGGGATCTTTGCGGAACAACCACCAATCGCCAGTTAAAGCCTTGGCTTGACCCATTAAATACTGGGGTTACGTCACTTGCTGGTCGTGAAAACATATGTGTTATTGGTGAAGAGGAATACGCCATTGAAAACCTGTTCAACATGTATCCTAATCCGGTACGTGACATGCTTGTGATTGAATCAACCGGATTTAATGAGTCAGTACATAACCTGTTTATTTATGATCAATTAGGTAAACTGGTTATTAGTGAGTCAATTAACCCGGGAATGTCAAAGAAATCGGTACTGGTGACCAACCTTGAGGAAGGGGTTTACAGTGTTGTGATTTCAAACGGACAACGCTCATTCACAAGGAAATTCGTAAAATTATAACAACCGTTCTATAATATTTTAAAGCCCCGGTGTAACTGCCGGGGCTTTTTTTGTTATACTATTGTTAAACCAGGCGTTGAACCTTTTGGCAATACGTCTGTATAATATGAAAAGGTTAAATTTGACAATGTTCTACAAAAAGCACGATAACAGGTTAAACAAAATGCTCCTTCGGGGAGCTATACTCATGTCGTGTATTTTTTTCCTTTCAATGGCTCTGGCATTAAATATGAACCGTGAGCACGGTCAAAAAAATCAAGTGGGCCAGGTAAAAGTTACAACGGGTGTGTGTGAAAAAAAACCTTCGGTTTTCACGTTTAATGTTGTGTCAAAAGGAAAAACATTTTACTGGCAGCAAAAGACCAATGCATTTTATTATAAGCAGCGTGCATATGGTGTTTTAAACAGTGAACTGGTTAATGGTAAGCTGGTTTTAAAGTGCGTTGACAATCGTTATGATGGTATTGTTTCAAAAGGATTGGTTCCAACAGCACAACCTTTACAATACAATGAGTGTTCTTCAGCCGAATGTATGGTTGACCAGTGTAGCAGTTCACGTGACACGGTATTTGTTTTCATTATTACCCCTGAAACGCATGCAATACCCGTTATTGCAAGTTAATTTCTTAAACAGGGTTTCATAAAGTGTACGGTTTATTTGTAACGCGCGGTTTTGCTGGGTAAACGGTAATTTTATTTTTCTACGCTTATTTGTTGGATTAATTCACCGATCAAACGGTTGCAATTTTTTTTAAAGGGCACTTAACTTTGGTTAAACCTAAAATAAGTAGCGTTATGAATAGAATTATACCTAAAACAATTGCACTTGCAGCCTTTTTTGGTTTTACCACCATGGTAAATGCGCAGGAACATCACTGTGGAACAACCGAAAGGCTTCTGCAAATATACAAGCAACATCCTGAACTTGCTGCAAAACGAAGCGAATTCATGCACAATGTATTTAGTCAACCAAAAAAAAGTGGTACGCGCAGCGCGGTATACACCATTCCGGTTGTGTTTCATGTTATACATAAATACGGAATTGAAAATATTTCTGATGCGCAAATTTTTGATGAGGTAAATAACCTCAATGAAAATTTCAATAAAATGAATGCCGATACAATTGACGTAATTCCTGAGTTTGATTCATTAATTGCTGATTGCAAAATACAATTCAGGTTAGCAACGCTTGACCCTGATGGGAATTGTACAAATGGTATTACGCGTCATTATTCACACGAAACAACAGAAGGCGATGACTATTCAAAAATGAGTTTATGGCCACGCGATAAATACTTAAATATTTGGGTAATTGCCGAAACGATTGATGATGTTGCGGCCTATGCCTATCATCCAACTGATGTGGCCGGAACCCTTGCATTTGCCGATGGTATAATTGTACTTCACAATTACGTTGGCTCAATAGGTACCGGTAGTTATGCCTTTTCAAAAACATTAACACATGAAATAGGACATTGGTTGAGCTTGCCGCATACCTGGGGCGATAACAATACAAATGGAGCAACCTGTGGTGATGATTTGATTCCTGATACACCCATTACAAAAGGATCTCCAACAGGTAATTGTACACTTGACCGCGATGATTGCAATCCTGGCATCATTGAAAACGTACAAAACTACATGGACTATTCGTATTGTAACCGCATGTTTACCATTGGCCAGGCCGAGGTGATGACACTTACATTGAATTCTGATATTTCGTTCCGTAAAAATTTATGGCAACCTGAAAACCTTGTTGCAACCGGAACCGATGTGTTGACAACTCCGCTTTGTACACCTGTTGCCGATTTTCGCGTGAATGAAAAATACATTTGCCTGGGCGATGCCGTAACGTTTATTGATGAAAGCTGGCGTGGTGCAGTTACCTCATATTCGTGGAATTTTCCAGGGGGCACGTCTTCAATGTTAACATCACCAAATCCTGTTGTGACTTATAATACTCCGGGTTGGCACAATGTTACTCTTACAGTAACAAACGCAGCAGGAAGCGACACCAAAACAATTACACACGCGGTGTATGTCTCAAATGGGTATGCCGATTTTTATGGTGCAACCGTTGAGAATTTTGAAAACGTTGCCACTGAACCCTGGTGGATATCTGATAACGATGAAAACAATGAAGCTTTCTGGCATCGCGTAAGCATTCCAACTGCCCCTTCTGGAACATACTGCTTTGAACTGAACAATAACAAAGACCTCACCATATTTGACTATACCTATTTTGATAAACTGGGAGGAAGTGTTGATGCGTTGATTTCTCCTTCCTATAATTTGGAATATACCAGCGGTGCAGTATTGTCATTTAAATATTCATGTGCAAGCCACGCAACGCTAATGAGCGAAATGACCGAAGAACTTCGTGTATATTCTACCATAGATTGTGGTAAGACTTGGGTTCCCAGGGCTTATATTGCAGGAACTGAATTGGTGAATGGAGGAATTGCTTCAGGAAATTATGTTCCTGCCAACAGCACCTCATTTTGGACCACAAAAAACATAAGCCTGGGAGTTGGCATTATGCAGCCAAATGTTCGTTTCAAATTTGAATATACAGCAAGTGACAAATCCAATAACATTTACCTGGATGATATCAATATTAATGGTATTAACAGTGTGAGTGAAACGGCCGAAGCTCCATTTTCATTTGATGTGTACCCGAACCCGGCAAGTCCATCGGAAAACCTTACAGTAGCATTTACCAATGAAACAGGTGTAATGAATATTGTATTGAACGATATACTTGGCAACGTAGTGTATACGCAAACGGTAACCGAAAAGGGCGATAATGTTAAAATCAACGTTCCGTTAAATGCATTAAATATTTCAAAAGGTGTTTACGTTGTGAGTCTTTCCAACGAGGTTTACAAGCAAACAAAAAGGATTATTGTAGACTGATTTACGTTCATAACTGTCACCTGAAGCTAAACCAGGTGCAAAGTCGCAATAACCGTTATAATAGGTGAGAAAAGGCCGGTATTTTAATATACCGGCTTTTTTTATGAGCACTGTTTAAGTTAACATTCTACAAGGTAATTGATCGATTCAGTGTATGAATCAAATAAACGCACAGGTGCATGGTCTCTCAGGTTTATGAAACTGGCCATTGCCAATGAATATCCATTAATACCAATAAAGGCCTTTTTTCTTATTTTTCCGGAAACAAGGCGGTTAAAGAATCCTGAGAAATTAAAGTCGTGTTTTGAAATGTGTGGCTTATTCAGGTTAATTAACAACAATACCTCTGATCCGCTATGGTTTTCGGCAATTTTTGTTTGCATAAGATAACCACACGCCATGATTTCTTCTTCGGTACAACGCTGTAAATTTAAATAGAGTACGGGTTGTTCTTTAACCGATAGCCAGGTATACCGCGATTCTGCTATTTTTTCAATTGGTTTAAACTTTGCCTGGTGTTTCATCATTACATTTTTTATTGTATTCACTGGTATTCATGTGTTGTTTTGTATGGTATAATTCATAATTCAAGAAGAAATGATCTCAGCGATTTTGGTTGCGACAGGCCTATTTTTTTCTTAATGCGTAAATGCGCTTTCTTAATGCTGTCGGTGCTTACCATCAGTATTGATGCAATGTCCCGGTTTTCGAGTCCCATTTTTATTAGGGCACAATGCCTTTTCTCCTTGGTGTTTAGAGTCGAGAGCTTATCAGAAAAACGAGGAATATGTGTGTTGAAATAGGAGAATACCGGCTCTTCAAAACTTTCATCTTTCAGGAACTCGTTAAGTTGCTTCTTGGCTGTTTCTATTTTATCAGAAGGTTGGGGGTAATTTTCATCCTCTAAAAGTTCACTTAATGAGCGCATTTCTGATTTTTTGCGCACAAGTAATGTATAAAGAGAAAAAATTTCCTTATCCCGCAAAACAATGGCTTGCTCAAGACCTTCAATTTTTTCCTTGTTCAGGTGCTCATTATAAAAAGGATATTGCACAGCATGCAAACAGGCGGTTAATACCTGGATGATTTTAAAATCGGGCATTGACGGATTTAAAAACTGGTCAATTTCGGGATAGTAATGCTGGCTGCTAAACTGGTCATTTGTCAAAAGGATTGATGTTAATGTTTTGCTTCTTGATTTTTTGTGACGGGCCAAAACCCTTGTAAATGGCGTATTATCAGGTAAATAAAAATTTGGCGAAGTTATAATTAAGTCAAACTCCTGTTTATCAATCAATTGAATGGAATTCATTGCGTCTAAAGATTGGGTTACGGTGAATGATTGGTCTTTAAGAAGGTGGACAAGCCTGGTTCCAAATGTGGATTTTTCGCATGAAAATAGTACGTTAGCCATGGTGATTTTCCTTTTAGTTAAAAACGTATGTAAAAGTAGATGCTGTAAACGTTATTTCAACCCTTTTTACCAGGTATGAAGCATATACAAACTGTATTCAAAATGTTTTGTTTTTGGAAAAAAATAGTTTCTTTTGTTTTAAAATCAATAAATTATAAAATATAATTAGTTTACTTGTTAATTTGCGCTTGTATATGACTTGTATATGCTTTTAAGACAAAAAAAAATACTTAGGAACAGGGTTTTACCCGTTTTTTTTATGTTGATGTTTACATTGTACGCAAAGGGACAGGACGGTACCCATATTGCACCACTTCATGATACAATGACATTAACAGACATTTCGTTTTTTAAAGACCAGGAAACTGCAAGAATGATAAGTTCAGTTGAAGATGGCGAGTTTGAGCCCAGCATTAAAATTCTTGAAAAAGCACTGAGGCTTGCTGAACGTTCGGGAGATTTGACCTGCCAGGCCTATGCCAAAGTAAGGTTGGCCCGGTATTATTTTAACGCCAGTTATATTGTGCAGGCCTTGGATTGGGTAAACCGTGCCCTTATACTGGAGCCAAAACTTCCAAGGCTTTCACCAGTAAGACAATATGTAATAAAGGAAATAGCCGGAATATATGTTGATTTTGGTGCATACCGAATGTCAGCTCCCTATTTCAGGGAGGTACTTCGCATTTCAGAAGTGCGCGATACGTTACCCAATGCACGGGTATACCGGTATTGCTCAGATTATGCCATTTTTGGTTTGCAGAAATCGGGTAAGGTGGATAGCGCGTTTATTTATTATCGTAAAGCCATTTATTTTGCACGTAAAATCAAAAAATATTTTTGGGAATCGGCTGCTTATAATAATTATGGAATGGCGCTGGCTGAATTTGGTAACAAAGATTCAGCGTTATACATGTATACAAAAGCACTGCAAAAACTTGAGATGAGAGACAGGCATGATAGTTTATTTGCGTGCAGTATACGTGATAATTTAGGACAATTATACGAAACCGAAGAGCGTTGGGACGAGGCCCTAAACCTGTTCACGCAAAATTATATTTGTTTTTCAAAGTACAGGAACGATGTTCAGCGGCATATTAATGCAGCGGTTCGCTCAGCAAAAATGCTTCTTTTTTTAAATCGTATTCCTGAAGCAAAAGAACGTTCGGCCGCGGTTGATGTTTTGGTACGCGCTTGTGATTATGAAAATTTTCAAAAAACATTTGCAATTGTCAATGATTTTAAAATTAGGTTGGCAAAAGAAACAGGGAACTGGAGGGAAGTAGCCAACTTAATGGGAAAACGAATACGATATAATGACAGTCTTGCAAAAATTGAGCTTACCACAAAACCTATTATTCTTGAAAACATAATTCTAAAAACAAATGCCGATTTTCAGAAAAGCATTGAACTGTCAGGCCTTCGTGAAAAGGAAGCAAATGAAGATGCCCGTGCAACGCGTTTGGCCATATACCTGGTTACACTGATAGGTGTACTGGTAATTGTAGCAATTTATGTCATTTACAGGAGGAATTCGTTTAAAAACAAAGCAAAACTGGTAGAAGAGGAGTATAGGCGTGAGTTGGCCGAAGTAAAATTCAGGAATGAAGTGCTTACGAAAGAAAAATTAAACAATGAACTTGATCAAAAAAAGCGCGACCTTACAGATTATGCACTTGCTCTTTCTCAAAAGAAAAAAATACTTGATGAAGTGATAAGCAGCCTGGCCCGCATAAAAAAGTCAGGAAATCCGGCTGGTGAAGTTCAGGACTTAATAGTGGTATTAAAAAGTCAATTGAAAGGAAATGCTAACCTATCCATGAATCCGGGTGATATTGAACATGTGAATGCTGAGTTTTTTGATAAACTGAAAAATCATTGCCCCGATTTAAGTGTAACCGAACGCGATCTTTGTGGGTTGTTGAGATTGAAGTTTTCTCCGAAGGAAATATCTGCGCTACGTAACATTGCTCCTGCTTCGGTACGTATAAGTAAATTCAGAATTAAGAAAAAACTTCAACTTAATGCCGAAACAGATCTTACCGACTTTCTTTCGCGTTTATAGAAGTGAATTTAAAATTTGATGGTTAGTACAACATTAGGTGTAAAGCCCAGTGAATAGCGGTTGTTAATTGTTGGTTTACCACTTCCAAATTGTGGAATTTGCCCAATTATATTTTTTTGGTTGTAGCAATTGATCGCGGAAGCACCAAGTGTTCCTTTCCAATTGGCAGTTGCCGGTTGAAATTCATATCCAATAAAAGCATCAAGTGAATGATAATCGGGAAACCGGTTTTTGTATTCGATACCATTGGCAAAAACAGGCCCTGGTGATCCCGGTGGCGGTGGACCAGGAGTGCTTCCCCCTTGCGAGGGTTCACTGTTTGCCCCAGCCGTCATACGGTTTCGAATACCCGGCAAAGCAGCCAACCCTGTCCTGTATTTCCATGAAAGCGAAAAACGCCATCTTTTTATGTGGTACGTTGCTGCAACGTCTAAAATATGCGTTTGATCATTCAATGAATAAAAGGGTTCAGCCTGCACACTGTCAAACTGCATCATTGATTTGCTTATTGTATAACTTGTCCACAAATCAATGTTCTCCCAACTCTTTCGAATAAGAACATCGCATCCGTATGTTTGAACCGAGCCATGTATATAAGGTCGTGGTCCATTCGGATCAGTTAAGCTTACAGAAGTTAAATTGTTGGCAAAACGATAGTAGCCTTCCATGTCAATTAACCAGCCCTTGTTTTGGTATACAATTCCACCGGAAGCCTGGTAACTTGACACTACCGGAACATCGACTTTATCAGCCAGCATCCATAACGGATTTTCAATTCCACCTATATCCTCAATACTTACACCACTAACCTGTGCAACAAATTGATTTTGGTATCCACCTGAAAATTTTAAACGTAGTTTATTCGTTAGTTTAAAACCCAGGCAAAGGCGTGGTTCAACATACATACGCGAAAGTGGTTTAAAATAGTTCACCCGCAAACCTGCATTCAGGTCAAACCATTTTAGGGGCAACGAAATATAATTGATAAATGCGGTGTGAATTTCTCCTGCTTTCAGGTATTCTGATTTCAAGGATGTGTTGGTAGAATCATTACTTTGTTTAATGTAGGTGGTATTATAATGGTGCAAGTCATAACCAAATGTCAACCGGTTTTTTTCATTGATGTTTAAATTTGCCTGGATAAAAGCGCGTAAATCATCTACTTCATTTTCGTATTCAGAATCAATTATTAATTTGTTCTTTAAATTGTAAACGTTAGATCCGGCACGTTGCAGGAATTTTGAACCGGTCAAGCTAATGTTTGTGGTAAAACGCTTGCTCCATTCCGATGAAAAGGTCGAGTTTAGGCCGGTATTACTCAGGTGCATTTTTGACTCACTATAAAGTTTGGATATCTTTTCCTCAAGGAAATAAAAATCCATGTTGTCATTATTCACCAGGCCGCTAACTTCTAACTTGTGTTTTTTACCTGCATTAACAATAATTTTAGCGTGTATATCATCATAATTCGGGTTTAGTTTTTTTATCCCGTTCACATTGTTTTTAAACGCTGCATTCACCTCGGTGTATTGAAAAGCAAAGTTTGACATTGATACCATAGGTGGTAAATTCCATTCATAAGGAAGCGACTTACGGCCTGAAATAAAAAAACTGGCTTTATTTTTAACAATGGGAACATGGGTATAAAGGCTTGCATCAAGCATTGAAGCTGAAAAAGTAAACGCGGTTTTATTGGCAACCTCACTCGGGGAATTGATTTCTATAAGTCCGCCAGCACGCCCGCCATGGTTAGCCGAAACAAAACTTCGGTATACTTTTACATTATCAACCATATTGGAATTGAATGCCGAAACTGTTCCGAATAAATGTCCTTTTTGGTAAACGGGAATGTTGTCAAATGTGACCATGGTTTGATCAGGTGAACTGCCGCGTATGTTCAGGTTCCCGGGTTTTCCATCAGGCATACTAATACCGGGTAATGCATCCAATGCGCCCAGTAAATCATTATCGGTCATACCGGTTAATACATTTGCTTTTTTAGGACGAATGATAATGCTGTTGTCAAGGGCCTCATAGTTAATTCCTGTTGTGAGGTAGGCCATTACCGTGTATTCACTCAGTTCCATTAAAGTGCTTTTCAACTTGATATTGGCCGGAGAGGGTTTTAAAAAGTCATTTACAACAAAGATTTTTTTTTCGTAACCGGCACTGGAAAAAACCAGCGTGTCATTTTCGCTGTACGTTAAAATAATGTGGAAGTAGCCGTTTTCATCTGTAAAAGAAACTTTTTTAGTTGCTTTGCTTAAAATTGAGGCCGAGTAGATTGGCTCTGTCGTTTTTTCGTCTTCAATGTATCCACGCACTAGAAAATTTCCACCGCTTTTTTTTGGTTTTAGGAGATAATGGTTGGCGTCTATTTTATCAGCCATAAAAGCGGTTCGTTCGTTCACCTGTTGTATAAAACGTTCAAGGCTTGTGGTTGTGTCAATAAAAACAGGAGCCTTTGAAACAATGTCCCTGTCATATGAAAACGTGATGGCGTGTTTTTTCTGGATGGCTACAATAGCTTTTTCGAAATTCACAACACGACTTTGGGAAACTGAGGAGAAAGAAAAAAACAAAAGAAAGACCAGGGCCAGGATAGGGCGTGGCCATTGTCTTAAATAGCTTGGTGTATTTCCGTTCATTTATTTTCCAGGAAAACGGTAGTACCTTTTCGGGTATAACTAATTCCCATTGGTTCAAAAACCATCATAAGGGCAGTATCTACACTCGTGTTTTTATAAATTCCAGTGAAGTTCCGACTGAAATCAACACCGTTGCCTTTAAACTCCAAACCATAATGAATGGAAAGGGCATTGCAAACTTCTTCAAGTGGGGAGTTTTCAAAAGTAGTTAAAGCTGATAATGGTTTTACGTTGACAGGATTGAACTTGAATTTGGAAGGTATTCCCTTTGATGACCGAACTCCCTCACCTGGATTAATGGCAAAACTTAATTTGCCTAGTTCAACCTGTACTTTTCCTTCAAAGCATTTTACCGATGTAAACCTGTTTTTATGCTGGACATTGAATTTAGTCCCTAGCACACTAACTTTTCCGTCATTATAATTAACAGTGAATGCCCCTTTTGTTCGCACATCAAAATAAACATTTCCTTCCATGTTTACCTGTCGGTTCGTGGACCAGCTAACCGAATCGTACTCCACGTAAGATTGTCCATTCATTATCATAACGGTGTTATCGGCAAGGGTAATTGTTTTTGTAGACCCGGGCAGGCATTCAATTCTTGCTAGTTTAGGTTCGTTTTTTTCATCCTCTTTTATGAGGAAGAAAATTCCAAGAAGAACAACAACACTTGCTGCTGCATAAAACCAGGTTTGCTTATAAAACGGAATAATTTTTTTCTTTTGCTTAGTGGCAATTCTTCGGTCAATTTCCTGTTTGTGATTTTCAGAAATGGATGGTAAAGACCACGCATCAACCGTTTCAATTATTTTAGACAAAACCTTGTCATCTCCTTTTTTTTGGAGTTCGGCATATTCCTGGTCACTTAATTCTTTGTTAAGCCAGCGGGCGTAAAGTGTATTTTCGTTTTCCTCGTTTTGCATTTGGTGATATAACGGTTTTGCAGGTTGGTTACCCTACCGTTAAATTTTTATGTAATTCAATTCGGCTACTTTTTCCTTTAAGGTGCTGAGAGCCAGGTGCATTCTTTTTTCTACGGCTTTCACGCTTACGCCTAAAACATCGGCAATTTCGGGAAAGGTCATTTTATCAATGCGGTTCATTAAAAAAGTTTCACGTTGATTTTCGGGTAACAATGAAATAGCATCTTCCAGTTTTTTTTCGAATTCGTTTTTTATAAGCGTGTATGAAGGATCTTCGGCAAAGCCAGTATTTAATTGTTTAATAAACTCGAGTTTTACTTTTTCATGCCTGCTGTTGTCAATGATGATGTTTCGGGCACAGGTGTATAAAAAAGATTTTGCTTTTTGAAACGTTATCTTAATACAGTTTTCCCAAAGAGAGATCATGGACTCCTGTACAATGTCTTCGGCTTTTTCTATGTCCCCGCATCGGTAATAAACAAAATTGCGCAAAGGCCTGGCATTGTTTTTATATACAACATTGAAGTTGTTTTCTTCGCAAACACTATCGTTGCCGTGTAATGACATAATTGAACTCTAAGTTAGTTTTAATTGTGTAATGAGGAGGAATAAAAACACTTGCTTTTTTGTCCACCTTTTGTCCACCTTCTGTTTTTTCTTAATTCGTTACCTCTCAGTGTGGTAATTTTTTTTCGTAATACAAAGTGGGGTAAAAATGCAATAGTCCGTTTCTTTAATAACAAACGCACTGCAAAAATCAAATTTATGAAAAAAATTTACACAATGTTATTACTGTTTATGCCGTTTTTTGCTTTAACGCAGGGTTTAAACATTACTTCCTGGAACATCAATACGACTGGTCACCAGGCACAGTACTATACGTCAACATCAGCAATTGTTGATTTAAATGATTCTTCGGAAGTATTGCAGGTGTGTTACAACGATGATACCATTTATGTGCGCACCAACATGCTTGCCGCGTTTATCATGGGCGACTGGCCTGGTGATCCGTTTGTATGTGATGGTCAGAATAAGTCATACATTTTTAAACGCAATCCAACGTACCCCAGTTCAACACACGGTACAAAAAACGTTGGATTATTTGGCTTGTCGGTAAACGGGGTGGCCTTGTTTGATGACGGTGATGGAAAATCATACAATTCAACAACAGGCACGAACAACAATACCGGTGCAGGTGTTTGGAACCAAATAGCCTGGGTAGCCCATGCCGGTGAAATGGATGCAGGCAATGCACATCCTGATCCGAACAACATTTATCACAATCACCACAATCCAATACAGCTTTGTAGCGTAACCGATGGTTCGGCACATTCACCCATTATAGGTTGGGCATTTGATGGCTGGCCAATTTATGGTCCGTTTGGTTATTCAACCGCTATGGACAACACAAGCGCTATTGCCCGCATGACATCAAGCTGGGCGTTGCGCAGTATTACTACCCGCACCACATTGTATGATGGTACAACAACCTCACAGGTTGGCCCGGCAGTGAGTGCAACATTTCCGCTGGGAACGTATATTGAAGATTATGGTTATACAGCAAGCTCGGGCGATCTGGATTATTACAATGGACGTTATTGTGTAACGCCAGAATACCCTTCAGGAACCTATGCTTATTTTTTAAATACCGATGCAACCGGTAACGCTTCGTATCCAAACATGGTGGGTCCTGATTATTATGGAACTATTTATCCGGTAAACATGGGGCCAGGGGCGGGTAGTGCCAGTAACCTTACTACTGGTGTTGCTTGTTACGATGGCGCTACTCTGGTAGGCGATTTAAGTGTTGAAACTGCAACTGCTAAATTATTTCCCAATCCTTCAAATGATGTCCTGAATATTTATTACAATGGAGAAATTAAACAAATAAGCATAATGAATACCAGCGGGAGCCTGGCGTATGTTACCTCGAATGCAACTCCGATTGACATTGCTTTTCTTCCCGCTGGAATTTATTATGTAAAGCTTGAAGGCAACAAATCGGTTGAATTTTTAAAGTTTGTAAAACAATGATAAAGAGTTGGTCATTTATAATAAACCCAAAGTAGGGTAAAATGTAGCCTAACCGTTTTTAAACTATGAGAGTTGCAAAAATCATATTGATAACAGGAATGCTTTTACAGGGATTAAAAGCATTTTCAGCAGCCGGGGGCGATATTCCGGTAACAAATATTTGGATTAACATTAAGCCCGTTTTTGGAAACCAGCCTTTGGTACTTGAAGAAAAGGAATACATAAACCAACATGGCGACACCTTGAAGGTTGACCGGTTCAGGTTTTACCTTTCTTCTATTGAACTGGTGTACACCAACGGCACGGTTTATAGCGAAAATAATTCCTATCACCTGGTTGATGCAGAAGAAAAAGCGAGCCTTAACATCAATCTGACTGAAGTGCCTGTTGGCGAAGTTTCGTCAATACGCTTTACAATTGGTGTTGATAGCTTAAAAAGCATGTCGGGTGCATTTGGAGGAGATCTTGATCCATCTTACGGTATGTACTGGGCATGGAACAGTGGATACATTTATGCAAAACTGGAAGGACGCTCAAAAAAATGCAAGACGCATGGAAATGGTTTCGAATTTCATGTAGGTGGATTTTCCGGTGCTGAAAATGCCATTCGGACTCTTGAGTTAAAAGTAAATGATACTCCAACGGGTTCACCTACAAACATAATTTCGATTCAAGCTGATGTGCTAAGGTGGTTTGAAGGAATTTCATTGGCTGAAAAAAACAGCATAGTAATCCCCGGAAAAGAAGCCGTAAAATTGGCCAATGCATATTCAAATATGTTTAAAATAGTGGATAACAATGAAAAGTAATCGTTTTATACCACTATTAACGTTAACGGCTTTCATTGGAATTATATTTCCTTCATTTAAAGGCGATGGAGAACGAACAGGAAAAAATCCCATAATTAAGGTGGATGTTCCTAAGGGCTGGCCAAAACCGGTACACGATTTTGAAAAAAATCCGGTTACTGCACAAGGATTTGAGCTGGGACGTAAATTGTTTTTTGATCCTGTGTTATCGGGTGACAGTACTATTTCTTGTGCAAGCTGCCATTTGCCTTATACCAATTTCACACACGTTGACCATGCCCTGAGCCATGGAATAGGTGGTTTAAAAGGAACACGCAATACACTAGCCATAATGAACGTTGCGTGGAACAAAAGTTTTATGTGGGATGGTGGGGTAAATAATATTGAAGTTCAACCATTGGCTCCACTTGAAAGCAAAGTGGAAATGCACAGTTCGCTAAACACTGTTTTGCCACGCCTGAAACGTTCAGCATGGTATGTGCAAAAATTTAAAATGGCTTTTGGACAACAAACTGAAATCACTGGTCAATTATTTTTAAAAGCACTTTCACAATACATGCTTGCCCTTCAAACATCCAATTCAAAGTATGATAAAGTAATGCGAAAAGAAAAAGGCGTATCATTCACTGAAGCTGAAGCACGAGGCCTTGAGCTTTTTCGTAAAAATTGTTCATCGTGCCATGCCGAACCGTTGTTTACCAATAATTCATTTGAAAATAATGGACTGGAACCCGATGCTTTTTTAAAGGATGGCGGACGAATTAAAATTACACACAAGGAAAGTGACTCGTTGAAATTCCGCGTGCCTTCTTTGCGAAACATTGAGCTTTCATACCCATATATGCATGACGGTCGTTTCCGAAACCTCCAAATGGTATTGTTCCATTATAACGATGATGTACATCAAACTATTAATCTTTCCGAAAAACTTAAAAAACCAATGGGTTTAACCGAACAAAACAAGAATGATATTATAGCTTTTTTAAAAACGTTAACGGATATGGATTTTTTAAGGAATCCGGAATTTACCTATAAACCAGAAATAACAAAATAAACCAATATGAAATTCAAGATTCATCAATGTCTTTCAAAAATAAATTATGTTATGAGTAAAAAAATCATTGTGCTTATGTGTTTCTTACCCTTTGTGGCATTTTCACAAGGTGTAAACATTACTTCCTGGAACATCAATACGACCGGCCACCAGGCACAGTACTATACGTCAACATCAGCAATTGTTGATTTAAATGATTCTTCGGAAGTATTGCAGGTGTGTTACAACGATGAT
>DATGXI010000150.1:0-3269 GCA_035299065.1 Flavobacteriales bacterium | reverse complement strand
TATGTGAATTTTGCCGAAGCCGCATTGGGTTCGCAAATTGAAGTGCCGTTGGTTGATGGTCGTGCAAAAGTGAAAATTGACGAAGGAACACAAAGTGGAAAAATATTGCGTTTACGTGGTAAAGGCCTTCCTGAATTAAATGGCTATCACAAAGGCGATTTACTCATATGTGTGAATGTATTTACGCCTCAGCGGTTAACCAAAGAGGAGAAACAACTCATGGAAAAGTTACGTGAAAGCGAAAATTTCAAGCCTTCGGCAATGGGAAAAAGAGAAAAAAGCTTTTTTCAGCGCATGAAGGAAACCTTTACCGGTGGTGGTGAATAGTTGTTTTTTTCACCTATATTTACCGGTATGAATAAGATTAACGTATTTCTTGTTTTAATTCTTTTTTCGGCTAACCTGTTTGCTCAGGAAAGCAAGGATATTAAAATTCTGTATCCTGTAAACCGTGGTGCAAAAGTATTTAAATGGGAAAAGCTTGAACTGGGTATTGTTCTGCCCGAACCCATTGCAACACGCATTAAAAATTTTGTCAGCGCCAATGCTGAAAAAGATAAACTCAATCCATTTGATCCCGAACATGTTAGTGTTGAAGCTGCGTTTCAATACACCGGAAAAACCAATGAACTTATACCCGCACGCACCGTTTATGGCTTTTATTATGAAGAGTACAGGCGAAAACAAGAGGATTTGTATCCCGATAAATGGACATGGATAGCAAAGCGTAACGATTATCCTTTGCGCATTCGTTTTGCTCCTGAGAAAGCAGGTGAATGGACATGTCATGTTAAACTTGTTATTCACAAAACAGAAATAACCGATTTGGGTGAAATAAAGTTTGAGTGTATTGAGTCGGCTTCAAAAGGGCAAATTGAATTATCCCCAAACCAGGACCTTCGCCACAGGTATTTAAAATATTCAGAAAAAAATGAAATGTTTTTTCCGGTAGGAATGAACCTTGTTTGGGCACGTTTGGATGAACTAAGAGTTAAAGATCATGATGTGTACAAGGGTTGGTTTGAGCAGTTGGGTAAAGCAAATGCAAATTTTGTTCAGTTAAGCTCATTGCCGTTTACTTATGGAGTTGAACAGGAAGTTCTGAATAATTACACCATGCGTTTGCCCAATGCATGGGAATTTGATGAGCTGCTTGAAATGGCAAAGCTAAAAGGCATTTATATCAACTTGCTTACACTTATTCACGATGAATTTTTAACAGGGCAGGGATGGATTCACAAAAATAATCATTGGACAAATAATCCATATAATAGCGCAAAAAACGGTGGACTGACGAACGCAAAACAGCCGGGTGAATTTTTTACAGACGAAGTGTGTAAGTCCAATTTTAAAAAAAGACTGAGATACATTATGTCGCGGTATGGGTACTCGGTTAACCTTTCCATTATTGAGCTTTTATCAGAAGTTGACAATGCCATTCCCGGTTATAACGACAAAAATAAAAATGGTGAAACCATTCGTGCCGCGTTTAAAAAATGGTTTATTGAAATGCGCTCGTATATACAAGACGACCTGGGTTACAAAAAACTGGTAAGCGTAAGTTATACGCAAAGTGACCAGTCAAAAGACATTGCAAAAGGTGTATTTCCAATAGCCGATGTTGTGTTACTGCATTTTTACGGCCGCGATAGGTTTACAAATTTTAAAAACCGCTATACCGAGCATTTTAAAGTATTCCAGGATCACCCCCTTACTAAATACAAGCCATGTATATTTGACGAAATGGGTGTTTTTTATCCGGGACTTGACTATGTTTCTGACCTTATGTTTCACAGTAATTTATGGGCAACAACCTTTATGGGTTCATTTGGAACTGGTCAAAATTGGTGGTGGGACAATGGTATATTGAAAAGCGGGTTTGAAAAAAATTTTACAGGCCTTCAAAAATTTTTGCAGGGTGAAGATTTTTTAATAACAGAAACGTTTGGGAAAGCTTACGCTGATGGAAAATCAAAATTTAAAACGAAGGCTGCATATGAATTGTATTACCTTCAATCAAAAGATGGAACAAAAGCCGTTGGATGGGTACATAGTTTTAATTTTTACTGGGCAAACCTGAAAAACACCAATACAAGCATCGCAAGAATGATTAGCGATAACAACGGTAAGTTTATTGACCCATCCGATGACACGCAATACGGTACAGAATTCGTAAAAAGAAAAGCCACAGGTGTTTTATCAGCCAAACCGGGTGAGTCAATCCAGTTCAAGCTTAGCCCCTCCACCGATTATATTATTAAATGGTACAATACATCAACAGGTGAAATGAATGGAATTACCCAGCAGGTCAAATCGTCCTCATCGGGCAAAGTTAAGTTTGATATTCCTGCTATTGATCCGGCAACAAATCCGTACGGTGATTATGGATTTAAAATAGTTAAATACAGCCGTTAAAATTATTTGACAATTTCTTTTTAGCTAAAATATTTTTCGAAACAACAATAAATGCAAGTAAAGGAATTAACCAAACCATTTTAGCGCCTAAACGATCAAGTGCGTTTGCAAATGTTCCATTGTTCCATGCGCTTAAAACTAGTATCGCCAAAATAAACCACATCGTGTTTTTTTCAGGTATACTTAGTTGCTGCGACTTAAATACAAGTAAAAATACAAGTAAGCAAAAGGAAATTAAGGTAGATGCAAAAATAATATAGTTTGGTATTGAAAACAAGCTGCGGTTTTGCGAATACTGTAAACTTTTTTTATGCATGGCTATGTCATTCGGAATAAATTTTTCAAGCCTTTCATATAGTTCGGTTGTTTTATCAAAACGGCCCAGCCCATCACCCACAGAAAACAGGTGTAATTGATCAAGGGTGGCTAAAACCGAGGCTTTAATATGCAACCAAATGTAACGGGGTTGTGTTAAGGTTGCGAAAATAATTTCATTAAATTCTTTTTTTGTGTCCTTCCAGCCGCCAATTTTGTAAAACGGGCTCGTTTTGTCCCAAATAAATTCATAAGCACGGGTTGGAAGGGAATCTTTATATTGGCACAGGGCCAATGATTGGTTCGAACAATTATCGTCCAGGTAAGTTTTCACAATGCCATGCTCAACCATAGCGCCAAGAAAAAAAACATGTTTTGATTTTGATAGTGCCGATGCTCCCGGTATAACAGAAATTCCAACCAGTAGAAACAACACGGCAATTTTAATAGTGCCCAACCGCCTGGGTACAAATAACCGCTTTTTAACAATCAGGTATAACACCAGTACTAAAAAAGCAAACATGAAATGTGACAGGTGC
>DATGXI010000149.1:0-23832 GCA_035299065.1 Flavobacteriales bacterium | reverse complement strand
GCATACCTGTGGTGGATGGTGTGGTGGATGCGGTTCCCCATCGGGTGAAGAAAATTTAACTGAAGAAAAAGCGCGCGTTTATCCAAACCCGTTTGAAAACAGTTTAACCATTGATCATGCCGAACTGGTTCAGGAATTTATTTTATACGATGTATTCGGGAAATTGATATTTAGCCAGGCGGTTACACAAAATACAATAAATACCCAGTTGCTGCCCGGTGGATTGTACATTTACGAAATACGGTTGAAAGACGGTGATGTGAAAAAAGGTAAATTGGTAAAGGAGTAGCTTTGAGGCCTTCAGATGGTGTGTTTCCCGCAACGACAGCTACGTTATTCATTAAGGTTTAAAACGCTCGCAGAGACGCGGAGAAGAAGGGCGCGCAAAGACGCAACGACAGCAACGTTATTTATTACGACTTAAAAAGGCTCGCAGTGGCGCGGAGACGCAGAGAAGAAAGGCGCGCAATAAATCACTTGCTGATCCATCTGCAGGTATCTGCGATTTCAGCTTGAAAAAAAACACTTGTTGATCCATCTGCGAGATCTGCGCGATCTGCGCGCAATAAATCACTTGCTGATCATATCAGTAGTCATCATGACCCCTCTGCGTCTCCGCGCCTCTGCGAGACAAAAAAAACCGGGTACTAATCATGACCAGTCGCAAAGCGACCTAAATCAAAAACACATCACATGTCGCCTGCTGATCATCTGCGTGTCTCTGCGATTTCTGCGTGAAAAAAATCGCTTGCTGATCATCTGCGTATCTCTGCGATTTCTGCGTGCCACTATCGCTTGCTAACCATGTCACCGGCCATCATGACCATCAGTGTTCTCAGCGTTCTAAAAAGTCGCCTGCTGATCATCTGCGAGATCTGCGCGATCTGCGCGCAATAAATCACTTGCTGACCCATAAGAACTCAGCATGATTACCAGTGTTCTCAGCGTGTTTCAAATCCCCCCCCCCTTACGCAACTTTTCCTGCGTTTATACGTCAAATAAAAACCTATGAAAAACCTTGTTTTAACTCTTGCCTTTTTGCCCTTGTTTGCGCGTGCCCAGGAAGCTCCAACCGAAGAAAAAAAGGAAGAAAAAAAATTTGCATTTGGGATAAGCGCATCAGCCGACCGTTGTTTTCGCATTATGTATTCGAACCCTAAAACGGGTAAATTCGGTGTTTGCCATTATTCAGATGAAAAACCCATTTTTGGTTTTACCGCAGGTGCAGATTTTCAGTGGCAAATAGCAAAACGCTGGCACCTGGATGCTGGTTTATTATACGCTAAAAAAGGCTTCAAGACCAAGCCATTTGAGTTCACACATATTATAGTAATTGATCCGAACGACCCGGCTATTCCAAAAAAGGCACAAACATTTTATCACTTCAGCTACATGGATATTCCAATGCGTGTACAATACCATTTTACCACGGGTAAGTGGCAGTTCTATGGTATTGCCGGTGTAAGCACCAATATTTTTTTGAGCGAAACCACTGTATCGCGCAGGGAATATGCTGATGGGAAAGAGTTGGTTTCAAAAACAAATGATAACAGTAATTTTGCCAGGTTAAATCTTGCCGCAACAGGCGGTTTGGGTTTGCGCCTGAATCTCAAAAACGCATTTATAAAAATGGAAGCCGTTTACCGCACCTCGGTTACTTCATTTACCAATACCGACACACATTACTATTTTAACCAGGCCGGAATTGATATTGGGTATTATTGGAGGTTTTAAGATTCGCTGGGGTATTTTTCGCGCTATGGCTTTTTTTCAGCTCACAACGACAGCAACGTTATTTATTAGGACTTAAAAACGCTCGCAGAGGCGCGGAGGCGCAGAGAAGAAGGGCGCGCAAAGACGTAACGACAGCAATGTAAATTCATCACCAGTAGCCTAACAGCATAAATCAAAAACAGAGCGTTTGTCGCTTGTTGATCATCTGCGGGTTTCTGCGATTTCTGCATGAAAAAAATCTCCTGGTAATCATCTGCGAGATCTGCGCGCAATTAATCACTTGCTGATCCATCTGCGCGTATCTGCGATTTCTGCATGAAAAAAATCTCCTGGTAATCATCTGCAAAATTCCACGCAATTCATTTCTTCTTCACCTTTCTTTTCTGCACACGCTTAATTCCTGCAGCATTCATAAACATTAACTGGTTTACGTGGTAGTCAAACGCATCAACCGGATCAGCTATTCCCTTTTGGTATTTTTCAAGCCACAGGTAAGCCTGCTTAAGGCTTTTATTGTTCAGCACACACAGTTGTTCACGTCCTTTGCGCGTCATGGTAATAACACCGCATTCAGCCAGAATTTTCAAGTGCTTGGTGACCCCCGGCCGGGTCATGTTTTTAAAGCACCCAACCACCTGCATGACCGATCGCGGTTCATGCCATAAATACTCAATGATATCCCTGCGAACAGGATCCGAAATAGCCTGAAAAGTATCTCTACGCGTCATTTTAAGGTAACCATTTGGTTTCCTCAAAGGTATAAGAAACCATTCAGTTTCCCAAATTTATTTTAAAATGAATATAAATGAATGATTAACAAAGATATTTATTGCAATTTCAGATATGCATTTTTATGTTAAAAACCGGTTTAAAAAATTACAATTCACATTTTTGAACACTTTTGATGGTGTTTTTGCTATGTGTTGACAGGCGAAATTATACCTCAAACCTACATATACTTTTAAACGAAAAAGGAGGCCCGTAAGTTACCTTTGGTCCGGGCTTATGATGGTTTTACGGGAATTTCTTAACTTGCACTACAAAGGTGAAAAAGTCGTTAGCCCTGGCCCTGCTCTTTATTTTCCTCCTGCAATCAGGCGGCCTTTTGCTAATTCAAAAAATTCAACGCGCCAATCTTAAATGGAAAATGGAAGCGTTACTGGAACGCACCCATACAGGCTTTGAAAAACTCACCATGCCTGTTCATGTTTATGAAGCCTGTAAGGTTGACCGTAAAGAAATACGCTACCACGGCCGCATGTACGATGTAAAATCGGCCACCGTTACCGGTAACACCGTTGAGCTATTGGTCATAAATGATACCGAGGAGGAACGTTTGATGGAGAGTATGAAAGCGGGTGCACGCCTGTGGGACGAGCCCGTACAGGGCCCACAAACCATTGTGCTGAAGTTTTTGCAGTTGCATTATGTGTGTGCCGATGAAGCTACACAACTTGCGTTTTTTACCAATGAAAATACCATTACCACCAACCATGAACAAAACCTTGTTTCCATAACAAGTGACATTCCTACGCCACCACCGCGATGGGTATAAAGCTTTGCGATTTTTTATTTTCCATTTAACCTGCCCGCCTTTTGCGGGTTGGCAATGCTTTATTAACCCATTAAACTCATTACCTACAAATGAAACCTGTATACATGGCAATGCTTGCATTGCTTAACATGATACCCTGCGCAGTATTTGCACAGGAACCCGATGATAAACCCGACTCAACCCGCGAGGTAAAACTGAACGAGGTTATTATCTCGGTAAACAAACAAAAAGAAAACAAGATCAACGTGGCCCAGGACGTCTTGGTGCTGGATAAAAAAGACATAGAAACAGCACAGGGAAAAACAACCGCTGATGTATTGTCAAATGCAGGCTTACACGTTCAACGCAGCCAATTGGGTGGCGGTAGCCCTGTACTGCGCGGATTCGAAGCCAGCCGTATTTTACTGGTGGTTGACGGTATACGCATGAACAATTTGATTTACCGCGCTGGTCACCTGCAAAACATAGTAACTACCGATAACAATAGCATGGAACGTATGGAAGTGCTGTATGGACCGGCATCAACCATTTACGGCAGCGATGCCATGGGCGGTGCCATTCATATGTTTACCAAACAGGCGCAACTTTCAACAAGCGATAAACTGAATTTTAAACTTAACGTATTGTCGCGTTACGAAAGTGCATCGTCAGGACTTACCGAACATTTTAACCTGAACCTGGGTGGTAAAAAACTTGCTTCATTCACTTCATTTACCTATTCAAAACATGGCGATTTGATGGGCGGAACAAACCAAAATCCGTTTTATGCCGGTGCTTATGGTGAACGGCCTTATTATGCAGTTTACCAGGGTAACGCCAAAGACAGTGCTGTGAAAAATGAAAACCGTTATTTGCAGGTAGGTTCAGGTTATACCCAAATGGATGTGTTGCAAAAATTTTTATTCCGGCAAAGTGAAAAAATTTCACATGGCATAAACCTGCAGTTCTCCAACTCAAGTGATGTGCCGCGCTACGATCGTTTAACCGATCCACACGCCTCTAAAATCCTGAACTCGGGCGAATGGTATTATGGTCCGCAAACCCGTTTGCTGGCAGCGTACGATTTAAACATACGCAACAATGAAGGTGAAGGTGTTTTTGACCTGATACACCTTGGCATAAATTACCAGATGCTGGAGGAAAGCCGCCACAACCGCAATTTTAACAGCCGGTACAGGAACAGCCGCATTGAAGATGTTGGGGTAATTGGAGCGAACCTTGATTTTCAAAAAAGGGTAAAAACACACAGCCTGCGCTTTGGGTTGGATGCACAATTGAATTCACTGAAATCAACCGCCTACCGTACCGACATTGTTGCTGATACAACAGGTGAACTGGATACGCGCTACCCCGATGGCGAAAATACCATGAATAATTTTGCCGCCTATTTTTCACACAGCTGGAAAATAACAGAACAGTTTTCATTGGTTGACGGTTTTAGGGTTGGCTACACTACATTGAATTCAACATTGGTTGATACAGCATTGTTGTTTCACCTGCCCTACACCACCATTGAGCAAAAAACACCGGTATGGTCAGGCAATTTTGGTTTTATTCACAACCCCGATGACGACATGAAAATTTCATTTTTGATATCAACCAGCTACCGTGTGCCGAATGTGGATGACATGTCAAAAATATTTGGTTCGCAACCGGGAATGGTAATTGTGCCAAACAAAACCCTGGGACCTGAGCGCACCATTAACTATGAATTGGGTATTAGCAGACTTATAAACCGGAAAACGCGTTGGGATAATTCAATTTACTATACCGACTACCGCGATATAACGGTTGTTGCTGAATACACACTTAACGGGCAGGATTCCATTATGTACGATGGTATGATGAGCAAGGTATACGCCAACCAGAATAAAGAGTCAGCTTTTATTTATGGTTTCCAGTCAAGCCTTGTGTCACAGCTTGATGACCATTTCAGGTTTACGGCAAGTATAAATTACACATACGGGCGTTTAAAAACCGACTCGGTTGACGCACCTATGGACCACATTCCACCGTTTTTAGCGCGCATGGGTTTAACGTATACACATAAAAAATTCAGAGGTGATTTTTACGCTTTGTACAATTCAGCAAAAAAACTGAAGGATTATAGTGGCAGTGGCGAGGATAACCTGCAATATGCAACACCTATGGGCATACCAGCCTGGTTTACGCTAAACATACGCGCTTCATACCAATTGCACAAGTTTGTGAGTTTGCAGGCCGGGGTTGACAATATTTTTGACACCCAATACCGCACATTTTCAAGTGGTATAAATGCACCGGGAAGGAATTTTATTATTGCCTTACGTGGACACTTCTAAAAATAATTAACCACAGAGACCCCGGAGTTTATTACAGGGAACGCAGAGAATTTTACTGTGATCTCTGGCTAACCTCTGTTTACGCTGTGGTTAAAAAAAAATAACCACAGAGGCCCCGGAGTTTATTACAGGGAACGCAGAGAATTTTACTGTGATCTCTGGCAAAACTCTGTTAACGCTGTGGTAAAAAAAAATTAATCGGGTAACGATTCTAAACGTGTTAACCGCAAAGGTCGCGAAGACTTACGCTGAGAACGCTAAGGGAACTTAGCTTACATTGCGCCCCCTTTGTGTCCTTTGCGGTTTTTTTATGTCTCAACTTTTTGATGGTTTAATTGCGTTAGGGATAGTAACGGAAAGCCTTTTGTGAGGAACGAACAAAAGCTTGCAGTGAATAGCCCGGGCCGGAGGCAACGCCCAAAAACAATCAACAAAAACGGCCTTATTCCATTGTATTCCAGCGTGTATAACTCATGCTTTTAGCATACTGCCTTATTGCTATATTTAGGCCTCCCAAACACTTTGTGCAACGTTGTGACTTAGTGTATGCGTGGCCTAAAAACACAAGCAATTGTTATGTCAAAAAATATTTCACCCGCTGATTTTAAAAAATTAATACTTGCCGGTATTCCCGAAAAATTACCTGCCGAAAAAACGTATGACCCGAACCTGAACCATGCGCCAAAACGCAAGGACATACTGAACAAAGAGGAAAAACGCCTGGCCATACGTAACGCGCTGCGTTATTTCCCGGCTAAACACCATGCTGTTTTAGCAAAGGAGTTTGCCGATGAACTAAAAAAATACGGGCGCATTTACATGTACAGGTACAGGCCTGACTACAGCATATATGCGCGACCCGTTAGCGAATACCCGGGCAAAAGCTTACAGGCAAAATGCATACAGCACATGCTGAGCAATAACCTGGACTATGCCGTAGCACAGCACCCACACGAGTTAATTACTTATGGTGGAAATGGTGCTGTATTTCAAAACTGGGCACAGTACTTACTTACCATGCAATATTTGGCCACCATGACCGATGAGCAGACACTGGTTTTATACAGTGGGCACCCCATGGGCTTATTTCCCTCGCACAAAGACGCCCCACGTGTTGTTGTTACAAACGGCATGATGATACCGAATTACAGCAAACCCGATGACTGGGAAAAATTCAATGCACTTGGTGTAACCCAATACGGGCAAATGACTGCCGGAAGTTTTATGTACATAGGACCACAGGGCATTGTACACGGCACTACCATTACCGTAATGAATGCTGCACGCATGCTTGACAAAGCCGGGCGCGGAACACGCGGAAAATTATTTGTAACTGCCGGTTTGGGAGGTATGAGCGGTGCACAACCCAAGGCAGCAAAAATTGCGGGATTGGTAAGCATAACGGCCGAGGTAAATACCAAGGCAACCATGAAACGCCACCAGCAAGGCTGGGTTGACGAGGTGTATAAAGATTTGGATAAACTTGTAGTACGTGCGTTAACGGCTATTGCAAACGGTGAGGCCGTTTCACTGGCGTATGACGGAAACATAATTGATTTGTGGGAAAAACTGGCACGTGACAATGTGAAAGTGGATATTGGCACCGATCAAACCAGTTTGCACAACCCGTGGGCAGGTGGCTACTACCCTGCCGGTTTTAGCTATGAAGCCAGCAATAAAATGATGGCCGAAGAACCCATGCGTTTTAAAAGTGAGGTGCAAAAAAGCCTTATACGCCATGTAAACGCCATTAATAAACTAACCGCAAACGGCATGTACTTTTTTGATTATGGCAATGCTTTTTTACTGGAAGCAAGCCGTGCGGGTGCCAATATTGTACGCGCTGACGGTACATTCAAATACCAAAGCTACGTGCAGGACATTTTAGGGCCCATGTGTTTTGATTATGGATTTGGTCCGTTCAGGTGGGTGTGTACAAGCGCCAATGAAAAAGACCTGGAGGTTACGGATAAGATTGCGCTGGATGTAATGACAAAAATGTTGAAAACAGCGCCCAAAGAAATCAAGCAACAGTTGAATGATAACATTGTTTGGATAAGGGATGCACAAAAAAATAAAATGGTTGTGGGTAGCCAGGCGCGTATTTTGTATGCCGATGCTGAAGGCCGTATGAAAATTGCTGAAGCGTTTAACAAAGCCGTTAAGTCCAAAAAAATTAAAGCTCCGGTTGTGCTGGGCCGTGACCACCACGATGTGTCAGGAACCGACTCACCCTACAGGGAAACCTCAAATATTTACGATGGGTCGGCTTTTACGGCTGACATGGCTGTACAGAATTTTGTGGGCGATGGCTTTAGAGGCGCTACCTGGATTAGTTTGCACAACGGTGGTGGCGTTGGCTGGGGCGAAGTGATAAACGGTGGTTTTGGAATGGTGCTTGACGGCAGTAAAGATTCAGACAGGCGGTTAAAATCAATGTTATTCTGGGACGTAAACAACGGTATTGCACGCAGGAGCTGGGCACGAAATAAAGAAGCACGTTTTGCCATTGAACGGGAAATGAAACGCACAAAAACCCTGAAAGTAACCTTGCCAAGTTTGGTGGATGATAAGATTATTGAGGGGTTGTTTTGATTTGGGTAATGCTGTTTGCGATAAAGAAATATACGTATACATGTGAAGAAAAACGATCCGTTTCTTTCTCAAAGGCACTGGCAACAGCTGTTTTAATTTTTGCCTCGTTTTATGGTAATGCACAACCTTCCCTTACCAGCCTTGCACAGGAACTCGAAAAAAACAAAAAAGAAGACACTACCGAAGTAAAATTGCTCAAGGACCTGGCCTGGGAATACATGTTTTCCAATCCGGACACCTCATTGATACTTGCCAAAAAGGCGCTTGATATTTCAACGAAATTAAACTGGTGGCTGGGCATTGGGCTTTCAAACGTAGAAATTGGATGGTATTATTACATAAAGGGTGATTTTGAAAAGGCCATCCGGTACGAAAAAATAGCCGAAACGCTGTTTAATAAATTTGTCAATTCAAAAGAAAAAAAAATAGCAAGAGATGCAAAAAAAGGCAAAGCCTATGCGCTTAGCAATACCGGAAGCATTTATGCCTCGCAAGCCAACCATGTTAAAGCCCTTTCTTATTTTTTAGAATCGCTTAAGCTATACGAGGAAATTAAGAACGAACGAAATATAGCCTCGTTGCTGTTAAACATTGGCGGGTTGTATACCCAAACCAACGATATTGATAAAGGACTTTATTATTTTGAACGGGTAATTAAAATTGGCGAAAAACAAAAAAATCCGGCCTTGCTTATTCCCGGCTACATCAACCTTGGTGTTTTGTATTCTGAAAAAGCGTTGTATCAAAAATCGCTGGAATATTTTGAAAAAGGCCTTGAACTGGCACGGCAAACCAACCAGCAACGCAATGAAGCCATTGCCCTTTCAGGAATAGGCATAGTGTATGAAAGGTTATCAGAATTTGAAAAAGCCCTGGTTTACCACGAAAATGCCAGAAAAATTCAGGAAACACTTGGTGATGGTTATGGGCTTGCACAGGAAATTATGGCCCTTGGTGCCATTTACTTACATCTTAAACGGTATAACGAAGCTGAACGATACCTGCTTCAATCAAAGCCATTGGTTGAAGCAAACGGGTCTGACCTGCTCAAACGCGATTTGCATAAACATTTTTACATGCTTTTCAGGGATCAGAAACAACATACGAAAGCTCTTGAAGCGTATAAAAAACACATTGAAATCAGAGACAAAATCACCAACGATGAAAACGTGCGAGAACAGGCAAGAATGGGAATGCAATATGAATTTGACAAAAAACAAGCTGCTGACAGTGTGAAAACAGCTTTACGTCTGGCTGAAGAACACCGTGCGCATACACAGCGTATACAGCGTCAAAAATTATATACCTATGCCGGTATAGCCGGGTTCCTTATCATGTTGGTATTTGCTTTTATTGCTTTACGGGCATACCGCAACAAACAAAAAGCCAACAAAATTATTGCAGAGCAAAAATTAATGGTTGAAATAAAACAAAAGGAAGTGCTTGACAGCATTTATTACGCCAAACGCATTCAACAAGCCCTGCTTCCAAGTGATAAGTCAATTGACCGCCAACTTAACAACCTGAAACGATCATGAAAAACATGATTAAACATACAGGTCTTGTGGTTGTGCTGGTTGGTATAGCGGTTGGCCTTTATGGACAGGATGCACGCACCATAAAAAAAGAACTGTCAAAAGCAAAACACGATACCGTTCGCGTAAAACTATTGCAGGATTTTGCCTGGAACATGCAATACGTGAATCCCGACTCATCGCTTATACTGGCTAAACAGGCCTATGGTATTGCCGTTAAAATAAAGTGGCAAAAAGGCATGGGTACTTCCCTGTCAGAAATGGGCTGGTACTACTATTTAAAAAGTGATTTTAAAACCGGTTTGATATACTGCGATAAGGCCATGCGGGTTTTTGACCGCATGATTGCTTCAACCAACAAACGCATGCAGTATGAGGGAAAAATGGGCAAGTCAAGCGTATATTCAAACAGCGCGTCAATAGATGTGGCCCAGGGTAATTATCCGCGTGGGCTTGACCGGTATTTAAAAGGTTTACGCATTAATGAAGCGTTGAAACTGGAAAAACGCCTTGGAACAAACTACCTGAACATTGGCGGTGTTTACGGGCAAACCGGTAACATTGACATGGCCGAAACCTACTATAAAAAAGCAATGGCCATTGCCGAAAAACAAGATAATCCCCAATTAATATCCATTGTTACGGGTTGCATTGGCAACATTCACCTTGAACGTCATGCATACGATAAAGCCATTGATTATTTTAGCCGGAGTGTTGCGATCATGGAAAAATATGGGCAGGGATCAATGGCGGCCATTTTTATTCTGAACATAGGCATTTGTCACATTGAAAAAAAAGAACCGCTTAAGGGAATTCCGTACCTGGAAAAAGCCTTGCCTTTGTTAACGGCCACAGGTGATTTAAATAACACGGCTATTTTATACAATAACCTGGGAAAGGCAAACTATTTTTTAGGCAAGCATTTAATGGCCGAAACCTATTTACGCAAGGCCTTTCAACTGGCTGATAGTATACAGGCCCTGAAAACACTTGGAACCATTGAACATGATCTTTCAAATGTTTATCTTGGCATGAACAAGCCGGAACTTGCCCTTGAGCATTTTACCCGTTACGTAGAATTAAAAGACAGCATTACCAATGAAAAAAACGCCCGTAAACAAGTGCAATCTGAAATGCAATACCAGTTCGAAAAAAATAAAACAACAGATAGCCTGCGGGTAGCAGTACTTGACCAGCAAAAAAAACGCGACCGAAACCGTGAAGTAAAACAACAGCAAACTTACCTGTTTATAGGGTTAGCAGCATTTTTCCTGATGCTGGGCGTTGCTCTTTTTGCTTTCAGGGCCTATAACCAGCAGAAAAAAAACAATAAACTTATAGCTCTTCAAAAATTACTGGTTGATGAAAAACAAAAGGAAATAATTGACAGCATACATTATGCAAAACGCATACAACAGGCTTTACTTCCTGGTGAAAAATACATTACACGATCACTTCAAAAAAACATCAAATGACATATAACCCTGATCTTTTAGACAACATTATACCCCCACCGGGAACTACCTACAAAAGTTCCAATAAATTTCACAAGGGGCTTAGTGTACTTGGCTTATTAACCGGTGTAAGCATTGCCATTGTAATTGGTTTGTTGTACGGGGCCATATCCATGGTAAATCCAATTATTTACATTAATTTCCTGTTATTGATATTTGCTGTGTTAGGCATTGTATTTACCGGTACACTCAGTAAACGCATAGGGAAAAGCCGTAACCTGACGGTTGACCTCATAACGGTTTTTATCATTGGCTTTGTTGGATGGTACAGTTCATGGGTGTTTTTTTATGCCGATCAGAAATCGGTTGCCTATTTTGATGCATGGTTACGTTTTGGCGATGTGTTGGAATACGCCCTTAATTATTCAGCTTTCCACCGCATGTCGGTTGGGCGTTTCAGCAGTGGCATTCCAATGCCCAGCGAGGTTATGTTCCTGTTTTACGTAATTGAATTCGTAGCTTTCCTGGTTCCTGTTTACATGGCCCGAAAAGTTCATCTTACCAGCTATTTTTGCGAAGGCTGCAATACCAGTAACAGTGCTGTTACATATTACGGTGAACGAAATAAAGCCTATGAAAATGCCTATTTGGCTTTGGCAAAAGGCGATGCCAGTTATTTTGCAGAAGCCCAACTGGAACCCAAATTTGAGACCATACGCAACAACCAATTTTCGGGGGAATTTGCCACACTCAATGATATACAGGCACAAAAAGCCAAACCTTTATTAAGGGCAACCGATCCTGTTGGTGCATATCGCCTGGAGTTCAGCAATTGCAAAAAATGCAAAAACAATCCGATCATAGATCTTTACAACGGCATTATTAAAGTAAACGATAAAGACGAAGTTGAATTTGCCGGTGAAAGTGATTTGGTACGTGCTACATACATTGATGATAAAGGAGTACAGGCCATTGTAAAAGGCGCACTTAAAAATAAATGAGGTTACTGTTTACATATTTGTTGATTTTACTTTTGGCAGGCACGCTTAATGCCCAGCCCGGTATTGACTCGCTTGCCATAAAGTACAGGAACAGTAAAACCCCGAAAGAACGCATGGTTGTATTGGCCGACCTGGCCTACAGTTATATGTACACCAATACTGACACTTCCCTTGTACTTGTTTCAAAGGCCATTAAAATTGGCGAACAATTAAAATTATTGCCTGAAGTTGCCCAGTACGAATATGAAAAGGCACTGTATTTTCAAGTAAAAAGTGATTTTAAAAGTGCTTTATCAGAATACGACATTTCCATTTATCATTGCAAAAAATTAACCCGTTCAAAAAACAAAAATCACGCGCTTAAGGGCCGTAAAGGCATTGCAAAAGCCATTAACAACAAAGGCAATATCTATTTTGAATCGGGTAATTACCCCGAAGCCCTGAAATGTTTTTACGAGGCGCTTTCAAAAAACGAAGCCATTGGCGATGAAATGGGCCAGGCTGACAATTTAAAGGGAATTGCAAATGTATACCTTGCACAGGACCGGTTTAAAGATGCTGTTGAAAAACTTGAAAAAGCACTTGAAAAAGCACGCAAGACAAAATACATTCAGCTTGAAGGCACACTACTGGGTACAATGGGTACCGCCTTTAATTTGCAGAAGGATTATGCCAATGGGCTTCATTACCTGCAGCAGAGTTATGACATTGCTGTAAAAACCAATGACCTGTACAGCCAGGCCATTGCTATGGGCAACATGGCCTCGTCTTACAATGGTAAAAAAGAATATGAACGTAGCCAGGAATGTTATTCAAAGGCCCTGAAGCTATACCGTATGATGGGGCAATACACCAATGAGGCCATCACCTACATGAACCTTGGCCAGGCCGAAATAAGGAAAAACAACATCAAAAAAGCTGAGCAGTATTTCCTGCGTTCGGTTGCCATTAGTGACAGCACCGATTCAAAAGACGTTAAGTTGAACGGCCTTAAATACCTTTATACACTTTACGACTCTACAAAACAATACGCCACCGCATTGGCCTACTACAAAAAATACATTGATCTGCGCAATGTGCTCAACAGTGATGAAAATACACGCAGGCAAATTGAAATAGAGCTCAATTATTCATATGCCCAAAAAAAAGCAGCTGACAGTACGCATGACGCTATTACCAAACGCAGGCTTGACCTTGAACGCAGGGACCACTTGCGCAACCAACGTGTTTACCTGTATGCAGGTCTGGGCGGTATTCTTGTTATGCTTATAGTTTCCATCGTATCATTGCGGGCTTTCAGGGAAAAGAAAAAGGCAAACCGTACCATTGAATTGCAAAAATTGCTTGTTGAAGAAAAACAAAAAGAATTGCTGGACAGTATTCATTATGCAAAACGGATACAAAGCGCATTGCTTCCGTCTGAAAAAACCATAATTGTGAAAATAAAAAGATTACAGAAAAAATGAAAGCGGTTTTTTTCATATGGCTCATACTTTTATTTACTCCACGCATGGTGTGGTGCAAGGCCAGTGACACCACCAGGCTTATTCAATTGGTCAAAAATGCCAATGCGCAAATGGAAAAAGGCGAAATCGATCAATCACGCGAAACACTTAAAAAAGCCCTGGATCTTGCCAATGAATTATTAAAAAATGCCAATAACAATGTTGTAAGACGTAAAGCCATTCAAAACAAAGCGCTTGCATGGAAAATACTTGGTCGCCTTGATGAATTGAACGGTTATTACTATCTGTCTCTTAATTCCTATATGACTGTGCTTGATCTGGAAAAAAAGCTAGGCAAAAGCAAATCGCTTTCAAATGCCTATACTGACATTGCCATCATGTACCACTACATTGGGAATTATCCTGAAGCCATAAAAAATGACCTTGAAGCATTGCGAATAAGTGAATCCATAAAAGACTCAACGGGTATTATCAATGCGTATACCAACCTGGGCACTGTGTATGAAAAACAAGGACGTTTTGAGGACGCGTTGCGTATGCATAAACGTTCGCTTGACCTAAGCCTGTTAACAGGTGATAAAGCAGGAGTGATTTATTCGTGGAACAACATTGGCAATGCATATGGTCAGCAAAAAAAACTGGATGAAGCTTTACCTTGTTTTGAAAAAGCACTGGAGCTGGCAAAAAAAGAAAATGACCTCGGAACCATAGCCTCAATTTATATGAATATGGGGAATATTTATCGCTTCAAAAAGAAATTTAGTGAAGCTGGCGAATTCTATACGATGGCTTTAAAGCTGCAACAGGACTTCAATAACCTGGGCGGTATGGCCAATGTAAACATTAACCTGGCCGTGTTAAGCCTTGACCAAAAAAAACCATTAGAAGCCATTGAATATTCAAAAAAAGCACTGGCCATTATTTTACCAACACGCAGCAAAGAAATACTCAAAAACGCCTATGGTGGTTTGACCGAAGCCTATTCAATGATAAACGATGCAAAAAAATCATACGAAACCTATAAATTATATATAGCCTATAATGACAGCCTGGTAAATGAAGAAAACAGCCGCGCAAGTGTTCAGTCACAAATGCAATACGAATTTGAAAAACAACAAACCACCGACAGCCTGAACAACGTTGCGCAAACAAACCTGAAAAACATCCGGTATAACCAGCAACTAAAACGGCAAACCATGCTTATTCGAATAGGCCTTATTGGATTTGGTTGCATGATACTTGTTGCCTTGCTGATTTACCGTGCAAACCGGCAAAAACGAAAAGACAACCTTTTAATTGCTGAACAAAAACGGCAGGTTGAAAGAAAGCAAAAAGAGATTATTGATAGTATACTATACGCCAAACGCATACAACAAGCGCTATTGCCGCAAGAAAAACTATTCATCAGGAAACTGGATAAAAAGTAGCATAACCTGTGCCAAAATTCTTTAAAATCACCAGCAGTACCATTCTTTTTTGTATATTGGCTACCTAACATGTTAAAGTCTGTATTGTTTTTCAGTTTCTTATTTACAATGGTTTTTGTTCAAGCACAAAAGCCCAAACACGTTATCAACTACTACTATAAAAAATTAAAATCATCGGAAGGTGACGCCATTAAAGGCGTTAAAACCGGTGCGTGGAAATATTGGGATACTGATGGCAACCTGTTGCGCATTGAAACATATTTACCCGATTCAAGGGCCATAAAAATTAGCGGGTATCATGATTATTTTGATGCAAAAGACTTTCCGGAAGTCATTAAATTGGAAAAAACTGAATACGAACAAAAGCTTGCACAACAAAACAAACCTTTGCCGCATCCCCTGGTTGAAGGCTTTTATCTTGACAACCTCAAAGAAAACGTTTGGAAAATCTATGATAAACAGGGGAATTTACTGAGTGAAAAAGCCTATGTGCGCGATACCTTAAACGGACTTGCCGTTGAGTTTGATCCGCTGGAGCCAAAACACATGGTGACCCGCATTACCTGGTTTATGGGTAAATTCAACGGCATGTACATGACCGAATCGCGTGACCGTACCGAAAAAACCGAAGGCGCTTACAGCAATGGGTTAAAAACAGGGCGCTGGGAAACAAAAAAAAGTGATAACCTGTACATTGAATATTACAAAGACGGAGAATTAAACGGAACAAAAAGTGTTTTTTATAAAGAGAAACCCGTTACCGTTGAACGCTTTTCTAAAGGTGTATTGGACGGTGAGTTCAGCAAATACCTGTATGACGGTGAAACGGTAAAACGCTTAACCGGCAAATACAAAAACGGGAAACGCAACGGTACTTTCAGGATTTACCAGGGCGATGTATTGAAAAGTGAATGGAACCTTAGCGATGAAGTAAGAAATGGCCCGCAAAAATTATTTTACGAGAATGGAAAAGTACGCTCACATGAAGTATGGCGCAACGGTGTGCTTGACAGTGTACGCACCACCTGGGACGAAGACGGTAAACTGGAGACCCGTTCTTTTTACGAAAAAGGCGAATTAAAAAAAGACCAGGATTTTTACCAGAACGGAAAAATAAGGCAGGAGTTTATTTATACAAGCCGAACACAGGCAACACGAACCACCTGGGATGAAAAAGGCCGAAAAACAAAATCGGAAACAGTACCCGTTATGCAATCCAATGAACCATCGTTTGATTTTTTAAATGAGTTCAGGGATGAAAACGGAAAAAAGAATTCAGCGTTAAAAGACAGCGTTTATATGCTTCAACCCGAGGTACCCGCTGAGTTCCCGGGGGGCAATACCGAAATGATGAAGTTTATTGCCAAACATATTCATTATCCTGAAATGGCAAAAGAAGCCGGTGTAAGTGGCAAGGTGTTTATTTCCTTTGTGGTGGATACTGACGGAAGCATTACGAATGTAAAATCACGCAAATCACCCGACCCTTCACTTGAACGTGAAGCCATTCGCGTTGTCAAGCTATTTCCCAACTTTATACCTGCAAAAACCAACGGCCGGGCAGTTAAACAATTCATGACCGTTCCCATTTCATTTGTTCTGAAATAATGAGGTTTTTTCATTACATATTATTGATTGCGGTGATAACTCCCCTCACCTGCTTTGGACAAAAGCCCAAAAAAATCACCGAGTATCATTTCAAAAAAATCAAAAAAAGCGAAGGCCATTTACTGAATGACCAAAAAGAAGGCACATGGGTGTTTTGGGCCATTGACGGAACCATTGAACGCATTGAGAATTATGCCAACGGTAAACCGCACGGGGTTTTCCAGTATTATGATGTGATACCTGTTACCGATGTTATTCCCAATAAAGTCATTTATAAAAATTACCTGGGTGCACAGGAGCAGGGACGGCACGGCCCCTTGCAGCATGAGCTCAATTATGTTAACGGGTTAAAGCATGGTCTTTCGCGTACCTGGCTTAACGGTAACCTGCTCACACAGTGTTCCTATGTGCGTGATACGTTAGATGGCGAATACAAAGAGTTTCGTGTTGGGACCGATACGGATGAAAAACAGGTATTGCGTAAACTGGCTAATTACAAAATGGGTATATACCACGGCAAATACATGGACCTTACCCAGGGCGAGGAATTGAAAACGGAAGGCATTTACCTAAACGGGAAAAAAGAAGGTTTCTGGAACGAGTTTCACGATCGCACAATATTCGAAAGCAATTACAGGAATAATTTACTGCACGGCAAGCAAACGGCTTATTCCATGGAGCATAAATTTCTTGGTTTCCGTACATTCCAAGACGGTAAATTTCACGGCCCTTTTGAGGAAATGTTGTTTGACGAATCACGCATTCCCCAAAAAATAACCGGCAATTACGTGAACGGAGAAAAAGAAGGTGTGGTAAAATGGTATTACGACACCATTCTCATGATTGAATACGGAGTGTACAACGGGGTAAACCATGGTAAAATGAGCTATTATTATGGAAATGGCAAGCTCATGAAACAGGGCAATTACATGTTTGGTAAAATTGACAGTTGCTGGAACTATTATAACTACCTGGGAACACACGAAGGAACTGAGTGTTTTGACGAAGGCATGTATGAAACCCTTGTGTTTAAATACGCTAACGGTAAACCCGCTGCAAAAAGTGTAAGGCTTAAGGACGATACCCACCTCATGACTGAATATTATCCAGGTGGTAAAAAGAAAAATGAACTGGTGCGTTTTTACAGCCACCAATACTTTGAGTACATTGAAACGCATTTTAATGAAAAGGGCAAAAAAACAGGCGTTGATACTTTGTGGAGCAACAGGCCTGTTTTGCAAATTGAAACAACACCCAACCTGGCACCGGCTGTAAGCACCGAATATATCTACCCCGGATCGTATGACGTAAATCCTGTTTTTAAGGGTGGTTTAAGCGGCATGTATAAGTTTATATACAAAAACCTTCAGTATCCTGCCATAGCCAAAGAAAAAGGCATTGAAGGCATTGTATTTACCGAATTTACGGTTGAAACCAATGGGAGCATCTCAAATCCTGTCATCATTGTATCGCCTCATGAGTCCCTGTCAACCGAAACCCTGCGTATACTCAGTTTCATTCCAAAATTTATACCGGCACAGGTTAAGGGTAAAACCGTTAGGTCAAAATACCAGCTGGCGGTGCAGTTTAAAATTTAAGATTTAAGATTCGAGAAGGTTGGTTACTCGCTAGAACTTCGGGCAAATTACCACTGTTCTTTTTTTCTTCTTTTTTGGCTTGCACATTTGGTACGAAATACTGAATTCGTGTGCGCCACCCGTTGTACCCCGCAACCAGGAAATGGTATGATCATAACTATACCCCATTTTAAAGCGGTCTTTACTCATACCAATTATCAGGCAAAATGAGTCATGGTTTGGGTATCCTCTTTTATAATGTTTCAACGGAATTCCCCTGTACCAAATACCAATGTTAAGAGCACCTTTTGAGTAATAAGTTCCTAAGTCAAGCTGGTCGTATTTAGCCTGTGAGCGGTAATTAAAGGTCACCGACATTTGCCTTGAATTTTTATCGTAATCTGATTCCTTGTCAATGTACCAGCTTTTACCACCGTGCAATGAAAATTTAAGTGGCCTGAACGCGTTAATGGCCATCAATGCTTCATCGGGTTTGTTCAGGTGATGTAAAGCAAAACCACCCCACCACATGCCTGAATAAACCAACATTCCTGTAGCAAAGTCAGGTGCAATTACATTTCGTGGTTGCGTCTCCTGAGTTGACCCTCCGCCTTTGGCTATCTGGTCACCAAATGTCAATGCATTTAAGTCAACCGAACGTTGGAAAAAACCGGCCTGCAATCCAAAACGCAACGCAAGGGTACGGTTAACCTGGAAATTATAGGCGCCTGTTACGCTTCCGGTTGTTGTTTTCAGGCGTCCTGTTCCGGCAACATCATTGGTAAACATAAGGCCGCCACCCATATTTATATCTGAAAAATAATGGTCCATGGCAATAATTTGCGAGGTATATCCATTGCTGATGGAAGGCCATTGCGTACGTAAGTTGCTTGACACACGCCCGCACACATTTGCCCCGGCAAACGCTGGATTCAGGTACATAGGTGCCTGGAAATATTGCGTAAACTGCATATCCTGGCTATGCGCCTGTTTGCACATCAACAAAATCAATATAACAATTAGTTTACGCACTATTTTGATTCAAGATAAAAGTTTGGGTCGGTAACATCATCAAGGTATACGGTCATAATCTGGTATTCCTTGTTCTCAATTATTATTTCATATTCATGACCAGGTAATATCAATAAAATAAATTTACCGGTAAGCGTATTGCTTTTATAGGTTCCTGCAATGCGTTCTTCTGTTTTATCAATAAGGGTTATTTTTGACTCCAGTGGCCTTCCATCTTCAGCCATTACCCTGCCCTCGTAAACTTCTTTATACGGTTCTTCGCCTTCAAGCATGATTTTGTAAATATCCATCTCTCCAAATCCATCCTTGCGTACCGATGAATAGTAACCGGTTAATTTGTCTCCTGTAATGGTAAAATACAAATCATCGTCAGTGGTATTAATCGGGTATCCCATGTTTTCATTGCTCACTGGTACGCTGTTTGAATCAATTTCAGCTACAAACACATCGTGCCCGCCCATTCCCAGGTGGCCATTTGAGCTATAATACAAATGCCTGTTATCAGGATGTATGAAAGGCGCGTCTTCATCGCCTTTTGAATTCACCATAGGGCCAAGGTTCATTGGCTTGCTCCATTTACCATTTGGCAATTTACGGGTGCGGTACAAATCTTTGCCTCCATATCCTCCAGCCATGTTGCTTGAAAAATAAATTTCACTTCCGCTTAACGATATACATGCACTAACTTCATACGAACCTGCACGGTTTACTTCTTTGTCAAGTGCCATCGGTACGCTCCAGTTAGCACCGTCAAAAGCTGTTGTCAGAATTTGCCCGTCTTTCATCTGGTCATCACTCCTGAAAATTAACATACTCTCACCATCAGCACCAATGCCTGTACATGCATCATGAAATTTTGAATTCACCGGACCGGGTAATTTTTTTGACAGGAGATTTGATTTGTCCTCAATTGAAACTTCAAAAACATCTTCAAAATACCGGCCGGTTTTATCCATCAGTACGCCTTCACCCGGTCTTCTTGATGTATAATAAAGTGTTTTACCGTTTGCTGTTACCAGTGGCGAATAGTCGCCATACTTTGTGTTAACGGCCTCACCAAGATTAATGATTTTTTGTTTATTGGGAAATGCTTTTAACCGCATGGCCAGTAAACTTGATTCAATGGCCCGTGTAATTTCTTCATCGGTCATTTCCTTGGGTTGTTGAATAGCCTTATACTTGTTGAAATGCTCAATGGCGCTTTCAAAATGCTCATCAATGTGCTGCAGGAAACCATAGTACCAGTGCCACTCAGGACTAATGCCTGCATCTGAATGTTCAAAATATTTGCGTGACGATCCTTTGAATTGCTTCAGGTTAAATTTACATACACCGGTATAATAATTCAGCTCCTTGTTCAATGAATCTTCCATGAGCAGCTCCTCGTAAATCTTCATCGCCTCAAAATACAAGCCTTTTTCAAAATTGCGCTCGGCCTTGCTTTTTTTCAGAAAATACTTTGACGACTGGGCGCTTGCACCCTGCACAAAAAACGAAACAACTATATATACAAGTAACGTTCTTCTCATCCTATCGCAATAAAGTTAAATCACCGGTTGCATTAAATTCGCGTCCATCAATAAAGGTCACATCAGCTTTCCATACGTAAACATCCTGTGTACACAGTGCGCCCCGGTAATAGCCGTCCCAACCTTTGTTCACATCGGTGCTTTCAAATATCAGTTCGCCCCATCGGTTAAATATCAATAAACGGTAGGTATCAACACCCGAGGTGAATGGAAAAAATACGTTATTGCTGAAATCGGTTATATCATATTCACCACCATTGGAACCATCCGGATTTGGTGTAAATGCATTTGGAAAAACAATGTCGCTGATGCAATGTACAGTCTCGGTATGCGTATCGGTACAACCAAAACTATTAGTAGCTGTCAGGGTAATATCAAAATACCCAATTGTATTGTAGGTATGGATAGGATTTGTAAGCGTGGTGGTTGATCCGTCTCCAAAATTCCAGGAGTAACTTACTGCCCCCGATGAACCATTTATGCAGGCAATGTTATCATATGGCAAATTCAATTCATAACTGCTAACCGTAAAATTAGCTACCGGATCAGGAAAAACGGTCACAACATATGGTGCGCTACCCGAATTATTGGTACAACCTCCCCAGGTTAAAAGATCAAGTGTTACAAGGTAAGTTCCTGTTCCAACAAACGTATGGGTAATAATGCTGTCGTTGTCGGTTACAATGGTACCATCGCCAAAATCCCAGGTCCATTCAACAATCGAGTCGTTTGATACTGTTGTTGACTGGTCAATAAATGTAACAACTAACGGGCTGCACCCTTGCGCAGTATCAGAACTGAAACTGATTACAGGCGGTGGATTAAACGTCACCATTGCCGAGTCGGTAACCGAAGCTCCGCAGGAATTGGTAACCGTGCAAATGTAATACGTTGGATCAACAGTTGGCGTGGTTAAAAAAGCCCCGGGACCGGGCGCGAGTCCGTTATTCCACGCATAGGTCAAAGGCCCCTGATCACCCAAAACTGAAGCGTATACAGTTGTGCTTATACCCGGACAAATTGGTGAGTACGCAATTACATCAAATACAGCACCTGTTAAATTATACACCACTACCACAAGCGTATCGGTATTACCTGCACAACCATTATTATCATAAGCAGTAACAATGTATTCGGTAGTAGTTGCAGGGTTCACACTTATGCCTGCTGTTGTTGCTGCGCCCGGTGTCCAGTCATAAAAAAACGATCCGCTTCCACCTGAAGCCGTTGCTGAAATTATGGTACTGTTACCTAAGCACAAGGTATCATCAAGACCTGCCACCGTGCTCACAGCGGTTGGATTGTTCAATGTATTGTTCAATAGTGCTGTACACCC
Organism: Flavobacteriales bacterium; assembly: GCA_035299065.1. Classification (GTDB taxonomy): domain Bacteria; phylum Bacteroidota; class Bacteroidia; order Flavobacteriales_D; family UBA2798; genus DASPJQ01. Next base: position 1,662 of record DATGXI010000149.1, on the reverse strand, counting down.
GTTTGCATCCGTAACGGTGACGGTATATATTCCTGCAGCAAGGGCCGTGGCAATTGTTCCTGTTTGTACAGGTGTTGTGTTCCAAACATACGAATAGGGTGCAGTTCCACCACCTGCAATGGCTTCAATACTTCCGTTGGATCCATTGTTGCAAGCAGGGTCGGTTGAATTCACAAGGTTGACCACCAATACCGAAGGCTCGGTAACACTTGAAGAACCACTTGTTGTACACCAGTTATCATCGGTAACGGTTAACGTATAGGTGCCGGCCGTTAGTGAACTGGCACTTGCACCTGAGCCTCCAGAAGGTGACCATGCATATGTATACGGTGCTGTACCACCCGATGCTGATGACCCAATTGAGCCATCATTGCCTCCGTTACAGGAAACATTGCCCACCAATGGAAAACTAACTGCCAGCGGTGTTGGCTGTGTAATGGTTGCATTGATTGAATTTGTACAACCATTTGCATCCGTTACATTGTACGTATAGGTGCCTGCCGAAAGTAAAAATCCAAATGTACTTGTACCACCTGAAGGGGTCCATAAACTGGTAAAGGGTCCGGTTCCACCGCTTATAATGACGGATGCTGATCCGTTATTACCACCAAAACAGGAAACGTTGGTAATGGTTCCAAGACTAAGTGTTGGACCTGCAATGTTGGTTACTGTTCCACTTGCTGATTGTGTACAGCCATTTGCATCAGTTACCAGCACGTTATATACACCTGCAGCCAGTGAAGTTGCAATAGCAGCCGTACCGCCTGAAGGTGTCCATGCATACGTAAATGGACCCGTTCCACCACTTACACCAACAGCAGCTGAGCCATTGGCATTGCCACAGGTTGATGATGTAGGTGTAACTGTAGCTGTAATTACGGTTGGTTCGTTTACGGTTGTAGCTGCCATGGTGACGCATCCTTCGGCATCGGTTACCGCAACGGTATATGAACCCGCACTTAATCCTGTTGCTGTTATGCCTGTGGCACCTCCCGGTGACCATGAATAGGTATATCCTGGTGTTCCACCAGAAGGTACTGCTGTAGCGGTTCCATTTGTGCCGGCATTACATGAGGTTGGTGTTGACGTTGCAGTTGCCGTTACTCCTGTTGCAGGTTGTGTGATGTTTACAACTACGTTAGTGGTACAGGCGTTAGCATCGGTTACAGTTACTGTAAACGCTCCTGACGAAAGTCCTGACGCAGAGGCAAGGGTTCCTCCATAAGGGGCCCATGAAAATAAATATCCCGGTGTTCCACCACTGGCACTTACTGTACCTGCACCATCACTGCCGCCAAAACAACTTACATTGCTGGTTGAAACAATGCTGGCAGTTAATGCGGTTGGCTGAGCAATGGTTACGTTGCCATTGGCTGTACATGAATTTGCATCAGTTACCAACACGTTATATGTACCTGGTGCAAGTGATGTAGCTGTAGATCCCGTTCCACCGGATGGTGTCCATGAATAGGTGTATCCCGGTGTTCCACCTGCAGCGGTAACAGTTGCTGTACCATTATTGGCAACAAAACAAGTTGCATCAGTAAATGAGGTGGAAATTAAAAGTTCGGTTGGTTGAGTAATGGTAGGACTTGTTGTTGCATTGGCAATACAACCATTATCATCCGTCACGGTTGCTGTATAACTTCCGGCAGTTAACCC
>DATGXI010000148.1:0-30002 GCA_035299065.1 Flavobacteriales bacterium | reverse complement strand
TACAGCAAGTACGGCTTCATACACAAGTATGGGTGGTGCGCTAACGTTTACTGGTGTACCTGACTCAATGATTGTGATCATTACCTCGGGTTATAACCCGGGATCAATTTTAAAAGTAGATGATTTAAGTTTAACCGGTGGTAATGTTGGCTTACAGGAAATGGCTAAAAAATTAGGCTTTAAAGTATATCCAAATCCTACTTATGGTATGTTTTCACTTGAATGGGAAAGTACAACAAATGAAGATGTACATTTTGTACTGACCGATGTAACCGGCAAAACTGTTATGTCAAAAGAAATGGGTTCATCAACTGGAACCAATACAAAAGAAGTGAGCATTGTTGATTTACCCGCGGGTGTGTATACGTATGCGTTACGCAACAGCCAAATGAATAAGATTGGCAAACTGGTAAAGGAATAAGAGAAATTCCCAATTCATTAACCTAAAGGCCCTGCTGTATTTACCGGTGGGGCCTTTTTGTGATTAGCCAATTTATGCTTTAGGCGGACGATTAAACTTATAAAGCAGAATTGCGACAACAATGATCACAGGTAAACCTATAACCAGCATATAGGTAAGAAGTATTTCTCCAACTTGCGGCCAAGGCGTTCGGGGCCTGCTCATCATGGTAATAAACGCAAAGAAAAAGAAAAGGATAATAATTACTATTCTCCAGACCTTTTGATTATCAATTTTAATATGGCTCATAATTATTTTTCATTCCCCTTAAACAGGTTTAACACAAACCAGGTAATAAAAATGGAAGGCAACATCACAAACTTAGCATATATGGTCACTATATCTTCAAATGTATTGTTCCAGTTTGAATACGCGTTCCAATTGGCCAGGATAATGCCCGCCAAAACCAGTAAAAGGAACAACAACACAAAAAAGTAAACCTTTATATAGTTTATCATAATGAACTTACTCAATTGGAAAAGGCAATTTATGTATGCGAAGAAAAGATAATTTATCCCAATATCCGCGCTGAAGGATAATTTTTTCGCCCGCGAATTTAAAAAAACCGCAGCCACGCAACCCATCAGGATCCTTCCACTCAAGCATTCCCCAGTCACCATCTTCAAATATATTTTCTACAATACACACCATGTTGGCACTTGCAAATTCGGTTATAAACATGTTACGAATGGCCTTTTTTCCAACTGCGGGTTCGTTGGCAACCTGGTGGTTAATTGCATCGTCATGATAAAAATCAACCAATGCATCAATGTCAACACGGTTGAACGCATCAACCCAGTCTTGTATAATTTGTTTTGGACTCATTACAGGATTTAAAATTATTTTTTTCCAAATAAGTAAACAAAGATCATTATGACCGTTACCGGCACAATTACATAAAAGATGAACGAAAGAAACAACCCATAAAAAATTTCTCGCCAAATGAGGTTCATTTTGTAATAAATTATACCCATCAACACAAAAAACAGCAATCCCGTGGCTGACCACCAAAGGCGTGCAATTTTTTTTTGTTTTGTATTCCTGGTTAAGTTCATACTACATGATTTTATATTACACAATAACTATTTCACCACCAGCAGCTTTAACCCTATCCCTTCTCAGTCACTTTTTAAATTCTTACACCCACAACACACACGTCATCAACCTGTTCCAAATCACCTTTCCAGTTATTAAACTCGTTGTATAAGTGTTGCTTTTGTTCTTCCAGGCTCTTATCATGAATACTCAAAAGGAATTTTTGCAATCGTTTTACTTTGTATTTTTTTCCTTTTGGCCCTCCAAACTGGTCGCCAAACCCGTCAGAATACAAATATACCATATCACCTTTTTTAACAGGGAAACCATAGGCATTAAATGGTTTCATAATTTCACCTTTACCAACCGGCATTTTATCAACATTCAGGTCAATTAATTCTCCGTTTCGCACAACAACAGGCCTGTTGTTAGCCGAGGCATAATCAAATAATACAATTTCCCGCATGCCTGCAACGTCAAGTGTTTTTATACGAATGAGTGTACCATCCATCCCGTCTTTACCAACTTCTGCATTTTGCACCAGGCGTTGACGCACGTAATTGAATACTTCGTTTGGAGCCGATATATTTTTTTCGTTTATGGCTTCATTCAGGAATGAAATGTTGAGCAAGCTAATAAAAGCCCCCGGCACACCATGGCCGGTAGAATCACACACTGCCAGGTAAAAATTATCAAGTACCTCGTACCCGGTTGCCGGTTGATTCTCTTTTTTATCAGTTGTTTTTTCAACCCCGCTGTGTTTTAAACCAGGTACCTTGGTTGCCCAATAAAAATCGCCACTTACTATGTCCTTTGGTTTAAAAAAAACAAAATGCCCGGGCAGGTTTTGCTGCAACACTTCGTCCTGGGCAAGCAAGGAGTATTGTATGCGCCTGGCATAGTTAATACTGTCTGTTATTTCTTTTTGTTTTGACTGTACAATAAGTTTTTGCTCTTCGGCTTTATCGCGCTGTATTTCGGCTTCCTTCTTTTGTTCAATTACTTCAACGGTGCGTTCATCCACCAAACGTTTCAACAAGCGTTGGCGCTCGCGTAAAGCCCGCGTACGTAACCTGAAAAAAGCGTACACTACAACTATCAAACTAAAACCCATTAAGGTCCTGAATAATGTTGTTTGGTACCAGGCGCGGTTTATGGTAAAGGCATAACTCATGGTCTTGCTCCATTTATTAGCTGCCCCAATGGCGCGCACTTTAAAGGTATAATTGCCATAAGAAAGATTCCTGTAATCGGCTTTGGTTTCACTGGTCAGGTTGCTCCACCGTTCATCAGCTCCTTCAAGAATATATTCATAACGCAATTTAAAAGGTGCTTTCCAGTCGGTACCGCTGTAATGAAATGTTATGTGATTGATTTCGTTTGGCAACACGGGGTTTACAGGAAAATTTTCAAAGGGCTTTATTTTTTTGAACTTTATTTCTTTAGGGCTTATGCCATTTATGGTTGTTGTGTCAGAAAGATTCCTGTAATCAAATGACTTTTCCTGGAATTCAACATTGGTTAATTGAATAACCGGTTTGTGTTTTGGGAAACGAAACGTTGCAAGGTTAAGGTTAGCCAGCGCTTTCCCGGTACCCCACCACATGGTATTTTTACTATCAAGGTAAAAGCTGTTTGATAAAAAGTCAAGCGCTTTTAACCCATCGGCTTTTTGAAACGTTGTAATTATGGGTGTGCTTACAAAACGTTTTTCGCTTCCGTTACCACGGTTATCAATGGCATTTAATCCTTTAACCGTACTCACCCATAAAAAACCATTGGCGTCTTCTTTGAGTGAACGCACATCATTTCCGGTCAACCCTTCGTTTTCCGAATAAACGGTAAACGTTGTACCATCAAAACGCGCAAGGCCGCCATAACGGGTACCAAACCACATATTGCCATATTTGTCCTGTGTTATGCAACGTATGAAGTTTGCAGGTAACCCTTCCTTCTCTGAATAGATCGTGAAATTTTTTCCATCAAATTTAATAACCCCTCCTCCATTGTTGCTGCCGGTTCCAATCCATATATTTCCTGCACGGTCCTGGTATAAACAGGTTATGGCGTTTTTACTCAATCCGTGATCAGTTGTAAAGTGGGTAAACGTATTCCCGTCAAACTTGTTTAGCCCGCCACCATTTGTGCCGAACCACATATTGCCTTCCCGGTCCTGCAAAATGGATGGCACCTGCGATGAACTCAATCCTTCCTTTTCGGTGTAATGGTAAAAGTACTCACCATCAAAACGTGTTAAACCATTAAAACCTGAGCCAATCCATAAGTCACCTTTCGTATCCTCCAACAAACTCCAATGTATTTCTGAACTTAAACCGTGTTCTTTTCCATAATGGTAAAACTGTTTACCATCATATTTAGTGAGCGCACCACCGTTATTTCCAAACCATAGCGAGCCATCTTTACGCTCCAGGATTGACACAACAAGGTCGCTGACCAGGCCTTCTTTTTGCGTGTAGTATTTAAAACTTTCATCGTTATACTTACATATGCCACCACCAAACGTACAGAACCAAAGGTTGCCTGTTTTATCTTCCATAACACTCCACACAGTATTATCGGTCACGCCTTCAGCCACGCCATACCAGGTAAAGTTTGTGCCGTCAAACCTGCATGCACCGCCACCGTTTGTTCCAATCCATATGTTGCCATTATGGTCCTGGGTTATGCTTCTGACATCATTCAGACTTAATCCCTCACCTTGTGTATAGGAAACAAATTGTTTTCCATCAAAAATACTTACCCCATGCTCTTCGGTACCAAACCACATACGCCCCTGGTTGTCTTCCAAAAAAGCAAGAACTGATTTGTCATTTAATCCTTGCTTTTGGGTATAATACTCAAATGATGTTCCATTAAATTTACAGGCTCCACCACCTTCTGTACCTATCCATATATGGCCGGCCTTGTCTTCGTAAAGACTTAAAATTGCATTAGCGCTAAGTCCGTTATCAGTGCTATAATGCGTTATTTTTTTTCCATCAAATTTATCAAGGCCGTTTCCGTAGGTTCCTATCCACACGTTGCCTTTACTGTCGGCCAGTATGCTGCGCACGTCATTTTTTGCAAGGCCTTGCTTTTCGGTAAAATGGGTGAAATTTTGTCCGTCAAACATGGTGACGCCTCCGCCAATGGTACCAAACCAAAAATTTCCCTTTGCATCCTGGTCAAGGCACCAAACAACATTGCTGCTCATGCCCTCTTTTTGGGTGTAAAAGGTCAGGCGTTGCCCATCATAACGGTTAACACCACCTCCATTGGTAGCAAACCATATATTGCCATTTTTGTCTTCTAACGCCTGCCACACATACGAAGTATTAAGGCCTTGGTCAACATCAAGATACTGTACATTGCAATTGGCATTGTCTTTTAAACGCGGCATAAGGACCGGTACCGATTCGGGTCTGGTGAATTTTGTTTTTTTACCTTTGCATAAAAAAGTTTCAGGTAAGTTAAATGTGTCTTTTCCGGGCGAACACGAAAACGAATTGGTGTATTGACTCACTAAAGGATTTCCGGCAACATGAACATTCAGGTTGGTTGATACCGTAACAGGTTTGCCTGCTTTCACTTTGCGGGGTTCACCGGCTGGCACCATTTTTCCTTTTGCCTCAAACGGCTTTCCTGTAATTATTTTTTGAATGTCTTTATTTGAACTGTCACCCGAAAATTGGTTAATGGCGTAACCTTCTTTTAAATTCAATTCAATTTTTTGAGGTTCGGGATTTACGTTTTCGGCAACAACATGGGGTTGCTCTTTTTGAGAACAGGATTGAAAAAATAAAACAAGGATAAGGGCTGCCCCAGGCCATTTCATTGCCTTAAATATAAGTAAAAAGGCGAATGCCTAAACCGGGTTAAAAAAACTGATAATCAAACACCAGCACGACTATACAGAAAACAAAAAGTGCCGGCAATTCAATGCACGGCACTTTTTAGTGTGATAGTAAAAAGCCTAACGGCTCAATACTATTTTTTGTGTGTGTTTTGCTTTGTTTTTGCCGGTTATAGTAACAAAATAAATACCATTGTTTAATCCCATGGCATTTAAGTCAAATGTGATTTTGTTTTTTATGTCTGAGGCTGCTATTACCTGGCCCAACACATCAGTAATTACCAAATCCTGCACCTCACTATTTTGCTGAATTGAAACAGTCAATAATCCGTTTGTTGGGTTTGGATAAATGTTAAACAAATGCGTGTTTCCTTTTTCAGTAATATCTGAGGGATTTGTTAACGTAATACAGGTAATGGAATCGGTACAACCATTTGCATCGGTTACAATGTATGCATACTGACCGGCACATAAACCAGTTTGATTTGCTGTATTGCCTGGTATAGTTAAACCGGTTGAACAATCATACCAAGAATAAAGATAAGATGGTGTTCCACCACTTGTTGTGGCTGAAATGGCCCCGTCACATGAAGAAAAGGTTGACGGATTTGTTCCTGTTGCGGTTGTAACAATATCACTGGGTCCTGAAACAATAAAAGTGAAGATATAGGTACAACCGGTTGCATCTACCGTATTGGATACATATGTACCTGCACAGAAGCCGGTAAACAGGGTTGAGGACGTGTAGGTGCTTGTTAAACTTCCAATGGTTGTGGTGTAAGGTGGTGTGCCTCCTGTGGCAAGGAAATTAACAGTTGCATCACAAGTACCAAAACAACTTACGGTTGTGGGTATGGCCGTTGTTACCATTGTGCAACCCGATACGCCAACCGTTACCGTTGTACATTGCACACAGCCATTGGCATCCTGCACGCAAATAGTATAGCTACCTGAACAAACGCTCGTGAATGTTGAAGAAACGGAAAAAGTAACTCCGCCATCAATGGAATACGTATAGCCTGGAGTTCCGCCTCCTGCTGAAATGGAAATACTTCCGTTACAACCCGAAGTTGCCGGTGTTGTGGTACCACTTATGGTAAGTGCAGGAGGTGATGTTATGGTAAATGTTACAGGATAGGTACAACCCGAAGCATCGGTAACGGTTCCGGTATAGGTTCCTGCACACAAACCGCCCAATGTTCCTACGCTGGTATAGGTAATGGTGGCGCCTGAACTTGTTGTAAGCATGTAAGGCATGGTGCCTCCAGTGGTAATTATAACCATGGTACCATTACAATCACCAAAACAATCAACATTTGTAGTGGTTATATTAGTAGTAGCCGTGCAACCGCTGGTGGTCACAAAAACAGTATCGCAGGCTGTACAACCGTTTGCATCGGTCACGCAAACTATATGATTCCCTCCGCATATTCCACCGGTAGTGCCTGTTGCCGGACTCCCATCAATGGTAAATGTATAGGGCGATACGCCTCCGGTTGTTCCAAATGTAATTGTACCGTCACAAGCTCCCGGTGCCGACTCAGGTGTAAAGTTGGGATTAACACTTATGGCAGCCGGTTCGGTCATGGTAACGGTATATGAACTGGTGCAGCCAACTGCATCGGTAAAATTAACGGTAATAACGCCTGCACATAAACCTGTCAATGTTCCGCTACCTGTAAATGTAATTGTTGAACTTCCGGCTGTAGCGGTATAAGGAGGAGTTCCGCCACTGGCTGCAACACCAACTGTTCCATTGCAATCGCCATGACAACTTGGTGGTGAAATAACATAGGCAGTTGAAACGAAGGTACAGGAAGCTGTTCCAACAATTGTAGTTAAACAAGTGGTGCAATTATTTGCATCCTTTACACATACATAATGTGAACCGGCACATAAACCGGTGAAACCACTGGCCCCACCATATGCGCCTCCATTAATTGAATAGATATATGGTGCTGTTCCTCCGCTTGGGCTGGCATTGATCTCACCATCGCATGCGCCTGAAAACGATTCGTCAATTGGCGTAAGTGATAAAGTAACCGGTGTTGGTTCGGTAATGGTAAATGTCACGGGCGAATTACAGCCTGCCGCATCTGTAGTCATTGCTGTATATGTTCCGGCACACAAACCATTGATGGTAGTAGCGCCCATGTATGTCGTGGTTGATGCACCAAGGGTTATCATATAAGGAGGCGTTCCCATTGTGCTTGCAACAACAACTGAACCGTTACACACTCCATTGCAGGTTGCATTAACTACACCACCGGCTGTTGATACCATTGCACATGAGGGAAAAACGGTTACACTCTGACATTGTACACAACCATTGGCATCCATGACACAAATGCTATACGTTCCTGAACAAAGACTGGTAAATATATTTGATGCCTGGTAAGAGGCTCCGTTATCATTTGAATAAGCTAATGCCCCTGTTCCACCGGTTGCATTTACGGTAATTGAACCATCGCATGAAGAACTGGCGGCCGATGTGCTTGTTGTAAACGCAATTGCTGAAGGACCTCCAATGGTTACTGTCATAGTGGTTGTACAACCTGAAGCATCAGTAATGGTTATTGTATTGTTACCCATACAAAGCCCGGTAAGTGTACCAACAGTGGTAAACATAACCGTTGAAGGTGTCATGGCACCGGTTGCTGTATAAGGCATTGTGCCACCAGTAACACTAATTACAGCATTACCGTTGCAGCTATAGCTACATGGCGAAACTGGGTTTGTTGACATTACAGTTGTGGTAAGGGTGCATGCCTTTGAAGCCGAAAAACCAAGCAAAAAGGCAAAAAGAAGAAATGTACGAATCTTATTCATAGTAATGTACCAGGATTAAAAACGGGTTTATATTGTGATGCCAAAAAGACGATTTGATTTTAAAAGGTTGCCCTTTTCAATGAGGATGTTAAAAAACTATTGATTTTAAGGGCACGTGTGAAATATATTAACTAACCTGTTTAACGAATCACATTAACAAGCGTATACTGGCTAAATGATGATCATTTCATGAGGGAAAGAGATTTTAGATTTAACAGATAAAGACGTTCCCGATGGGCAAATGTAAACAAATGGACAAAAAACTTGTTGAATTTGACTTTGAGTTGATTATTAAATACTAATCAATGTATAATTTTTTTCCCTTTTGCAGTCTTTCAATAGCCCTGGCAATACGGTTAGCCCGCGTTTCCATTTTTTTTGCACTGAAAATCCACAACACATATAAGCGTTGTTCACCCTGGCTCATTTTTTTAAAATTCGCATAGGCTTCGGGTTCGGCTTCAAGGCACATCACTAATTCATCTGGAACAACAAACACACGGTCATCTATATAAAAAACAACTTTTATTCTGTCACCTTCCTCCTTGCCTATTTTTTTGCGTATATCGGCTTTTACAGGTAGAAACAACCCCTCGCGTTTAAAGGGCATTAACACATAATCTTCAATCCAATACCCATCAATGGTGCCCTTTACTTTTATTTTAGGGTATTTACCATTTACTTTTTTAATATCATGAATAAGTGCATAGGTCCACCCACCCTTACCCGGGAATTTTTCAAGTTTATAGGTATTGTCAATAACCGGTTTTGCTTTAACCCTGCTCATTTATATTCAATACGCATTATTTTACCTTTTCCTGCTGCCAGTATTAATTTGCCGCTTCGTGATTTCCGTATAACGTGAAGTTTTTTCATGCCCTTAATTTCTGTCCAGGTTTCACCTTTGTTTATTGACAAATCGGCACCGCCCGGTCCAACGGCTATCAATGCATTTTCTGAAATAAATTCAACACATTCCCTGTATCCTCCAGTTCCTTTTTCGGGTGTTATCCATGATTTTTTTTGTGGTGAATAGTAGCAAACATGTTTTTCTTTTAATGTTTCATTGGTATAATCACCGCCTACCAATACAAACTCTTTTCCGATTAAACCGGCAAAAGAGAATATACCCTGGGCTTCACCACCCTGCAACATAGGCACCACAATGTTTTTCCAATGCGCACCGCAGTCGGCCGAGTAAAACAAACGCGATTTTGTACCACCTGTAGCAATGCAAACACCCGATGCACCAAAACACCTGATGTTGGTTCCGCTTGCGGCAAACGAAGCTTCGCCTTTTTCAAGTACTGGTTTTTTCTCATCGGGCAACAATTGCCAGGTTTTTCCGGCATCACCCGTTGCCATAATCATCATTTTTCCGTCAATGGGATCGCCATAAATTAATCCGCTTTTTGCATCCCAAAAATCAACCCCGTCAAAAAAAGCAGCTTCATTGGTATTCCTGTACACTTCTTTCCAGTCTCTTCCGGCATTTGTTGTACGCAGTATTACAGCCGGACTTCCTGCATTGGCAATTATAGCAGTAGTTGCATCAAAGGCGTACAGTGTTCTGAAATCGGCTTTTTCAAATCCTTTAACGGTATTAAATTTCCACGTTTTGCCTCCGTCAACACTTCGTCCCACTTTTCCGTTTACGCCTGCAACCCATGCAACACTATCGTTCACTACGTTCAATGCCCTGAATGAATAGCTGGTGTCAATATTAATTTCTGTAAACGAAACCGATTGTGAAAATACGGTTAATGTGAAAAGTAAGAAAACCAGTGTAGAAATGTAACGCCCCATAATTTATTCTTTGATGTGTTTTCGCAAAGCGGCACGTAATTTTTCGATGTGCTGATAATGTGTGTTGCCGCCCATTGCATTCTTAAGCTCGTAAAGATAAATACTGCCTTTTTCCCTTCCAACAGCAACGTTTAATGTTACACTCAATGCTGTATAGGGTACCTGGTATTCACTTTGTTTTTCGGCAGGTACATTTACCAGCAATTTGTTTCCACGAATAATTTTTACCAGTGAATCAAGATCGGTTGCCGTTAAATTTGCCGCCAGCTTTTTTGGAACAACGTTTTTTCGTTTATTTCCGTTTATATACGAAAACGTAAGTGCGTTTTTTTCCAGTTTCCAGGTTTCGGTAATGGCATATGAATCTTTTGATTTTTCGGTGGTCACGTATTTTAATTCGAAAGAAACTTCTTTATTCTTTTGTAAACCGAATGAAAAGCATACACCGAGCAGGAACAGGCTATAAACTAAACGCATCATTCCACGAATGTATAAAAAATTATGCCAGTTTATTTAGCTGTGGTAAAAGGCTGAAATTAAATTTATTAATTAGCTTTTAACCTGGACAATACGCACCAAAGTATAGCGTATGAATCAACAACTCTTTTTTTTCACCTTCCTTAAAAACAAGATATTTAACTATATAGGTGTCTTCCTTTAACTTTTTTCCATTAATCAATAAAGCATCTTCAATAATCGCATCTTTGTTTTTTGATCGGGCAATGATTTCGCCCCACCTGTCAAACATATAAAAGTGAACCGAATCAGCATTAATTGGAAACTGTATAAAAGGTTTATGTGTGCCTGTATAAAAATATGGGCGAATGTATACGTGCATACTGGAGTCATAGCCTTCATACGAAGGGATTACCTGCGACTTACCACAAAAACATAAAACAAATAATAAGATTGTGAATGAAGGCTTAAGCATTTCTAACCAGACGCAAAAACTATAGCAGGTTGCCTTTAAACAAGACCGGAACTAACTAACTAACTAACTAACTAACTAACTAACTAACTAACTAACTGTAAACTGAGAACTAAAAACTCCCCGCAGTTGCCTTGTAATATTCGTAATTATACAGTTTACGAATCATGGGTACACCTTTTTTATAGTTGCTCAGGCTCTCAATAACCTCACCTTTTTCGTTATAAAATGTATGTTCGTCCAGTTCACCGGCCTGGGTAAAATCAAACCCACCCAATTCCATAAACAGTTTTTTATCGTATACAATGTTTTCAGTTGTACCCGGAACCCTGAATACCTTGCGTTCGGTTAATTTGCCGGTTGGGTCAAAAACATATTCGTAACGAAATAACCGCATGTTGCTGCCCTGGTAAACAGCTTCGTTCACGACCCTGCCATTGGCATCGTAAGCATATGTTTTTAATTCATAAATACTTCCGTTTTTAAAAACAGACTTCTGTTGGGTCAGCAGGCCTTGTTCATTATAACGGTAGTATCCAAATGTATTTTTCTCGTCTTTTGAAAGGTGCGGATTCTTCGCGTTTTTCTTATAGTAGAACTTGTCACTTTTGGTCCAGTCCTTGTTCGTTTCGGTATAAAATTCCTCGTAATTAATTAACGAATCTTTGTCCAGTACATAATGATAAGCCGTAGTAATTTCATTGTTACTGTTATAAAGCATTTTTGCGTTCAATATACCATTGGTATAATAGGTCCATGAAGCGGTTTTTTCGGTTTTAATAACCTGGCCCCAGGTATCAAGCCACTCATATTTTTCACTCACCGATTTTACCCCGGCAACAAGGGGTTGACTGTTTTGTGCATACACTCCCGTAGCAGCAAAAATTCCTATGAAACAACTAAAACGTACCAACATGCTAGGTACAAAAGTATAACAAAAAAATGTAATACTTGCAAGAGAAAATTTGTTTATAGCTTTAAAAGGGTTTAGTGGCGATGAATTTACGCTTTACAACGATTTATTTTTACCATTTCCATTTTTGAGAAAAACCAAAAACCTGTAGTTCCAAAACGGTAAAATTACCAGCGTGAAAATCAGTTTTTATTCAGGCGTTCAAGGTTCTTATGCACAATTTTATCGGTTGGAAGTTGTGCCTGCTGAATGCGTTTTGCATATAGTATGCTGTCAATTATTTCTTTTTGTTTTTCTTCAATAATGGCATGCTGCTCTATAGCAAGCCGCTTTTGTTCCTCAATAACAATTTTTTGCTTCTGAGTAATCCTGTAACGGTTATAGATAAAAACACCAAATACACAAACCAAAACCAATACGCCAAGCAATATAAATTGAATTTTTTTACGTCCGCTTAATTCACTGTTTTTCCTGGCAATTTCAGCATTTTTTAATTCCTGTTCCCTGGCATGGCTAACACTGTCAGCCGCTGCTTTCTTACCAAATTCATATTTGAACTCACGCTGCATGCTGTCCTTGTACAACATGTATTTTTCATGCATGCTTAAGGCGTTGCTAAAATCCTTCACGTTTTTGTATGATTCATACAGGACCTGGAATGCGTGCCTTTGTTCATTTATCAACCTTAGTTCAGTTGCTATTTCGAGGCTTTGTTTTCCAAGTTTTATTGCCGTATTTAATTCGTTTGTTCTGGCATACGTTCCCGCTTTATTAATAAGGGCTGATGGGATATGCGACCGCTGCCCGTGGTTTTCAGCTTCACTTATGCTTTTATCGTAAAAATCCCTGGCTTTTTTATACATCAGTACGGCATAAGCCTGGTTACCTTTTGCCCTGGCTGAATCGCCACTGGCACTGCAAACAAGACCAAGGTTATTGTATCCTGAAATAATTCCTTCCTGGTTTTGTAAACGCTTATTGATTTCCAGACTTTTCTCATAGTATAACTTTGCTTTGGCATACTCATTTCGTTTGCTAAACACAATACCAAGGTTGGATAAAGCATATGATTTCCATTGATCGCCTTTTACAAATTCAAGTGCCTTCAGGCTTTTTATAAAGTACTTTTCGGCCTCAGGATAATTTGACTGGTTCAGGTGAATTGTACCAATGTTAATGAGTGTTGTTGCTTCACCGTCTTTATCTTTTGCTTTTTCAGCCAGGTATAAGCTCCTTGTATAATAATCCATGGCATTACCATACAACCCCTGGCTAAGATAAATATTGCCAAGATTATTGACCGCATTCATTTCTCCGTTTACATCTTTTAATTCTTTACTTAACTCAAGGCTGCGACTGTGGTATGCAAGCGCTTCCTGTAATTTACCCGAGGTCCGTGCAATTAAACCAAGGTTATTCAATGAGCTTGCCAGTGATTTTTTGTAAAACCTGAGAGCAGATTTACTCAATTTTTTTTTGAGGTTCTTTTTTGAAAGTGAAACAATTTGTTTGTTCAGCTTCAAATCACTTGTGGGATCCGAAAAATAAATAAGATTATCCCAGGCAACCAGGGCTTTAATTTTTATTGAATCACTTTTGGCGTGTTTTACCAGTTGCTTAAGAGAGTCAATGTTTTGTGCATATCCGTCAAGCCTCGCAGCAAGTAAAAAAACACAAATTAATATACTTCGGGTATGAATCATACTTGTTATCCGGTGACTTTTTTTGACTGGCCTCCAAATTAATAAATTGATTTATGGCTGCTCCCGGCCTGTTTCCCAATAAGCTAACACAGATCTAAGTCACTGCATTCTAAAAATCAACACCTTACCACAAATCCATCTCACATAAACCCTTTTTCCCTATCTTTGCAATCCACTTTTTAGCTATGAGTACAACTGCAACCATGAGTAAAATTTCAGAAATATTGGGTGCTGAAGGCGAAGCCCTTTTGAACCACACATCAAAAACAATTACCAAAGAACAAATTCACCTGCCATCGGCCAACTTTGTTGACAACCTGTTTATGCAATCAAACCGCAGCAACCAGGTATTGCGCAGCCTACAGTCGCTATACAGCAACGGGCGCCTGGCCAATACAGGATACATGAGTATTTTACCGGTTGACCAGGGAATTGAGCATTCGGCTGGGGCATCGTTTGCACCCAACCCGGTGTATTTTGACCCTGAAAACATTGTGAAACTGGCTATTGAAGGTGGATGCAATGCAGTTGCTTCTACTTACGGAGTGCTTGCCTCGGTATCACGCAAATACGCCCACAAAATTCCTTTCATCGTGAAAATTAATCACAATGAATTCCTTTCGTATCCAAACAAATTTGACCAAATCATGTTTGGTTCAGTTGAAGATGCCTGGAACATGGGTGCTGTTGCCGTTGGAGCTACTATTTATTTCGGCTCTGACGAATCGGCCCGCCAAATTGTAGAAGTTGCCGCTGCATTTGAACGCGCACACGAATTGGGAATGGCTACCATACTTTGGTGTTATACCCGTAACAGCGCCTTCAAAAAAGACGGAGTTGACTACCACTTATCGGCCGACTTAACCGGCCAGGCAAATCACCTTGGCGTAACTATTCAGGCTGACATCATCAAACAAAAATTACCAGAGAACAATGGCGGTTATAACGCGGTTAACTTTGGTAAAACGCATAAAAAAGTTTATTCTGACCTAACCAGTGAAAACCCAATTGACTTAACACGTTACCAGGTAGCCAACTGCTATATGGGACGCATTGGTTTAATCAATTCAGGTGGAGCTTCAACCGGTAGCGGCCAAAGTGATTTACAGGAAGCTGTAAAAACAGCCGTTATAAACAAACGCGCTGGCGGGCACGGACTAATTTCGGGTCGCAAAGCTTTCCAAAAACCAATGAACGAAGGTGTGGCCTTGCTTAACGCCATACAGGATGTTTATTTAGACAAGAAAATTACCATCGCATAACCCGTTCTTATATCTTAAATTTTGAATCTTAAATCTTAAATTTATTCCATGGGCTGGTTTACACGCGTTAAAGAAGGTATTACAACTGAAACAAAGGACAAAAAAGAAACCCCTGAAGGGCTTTGGTATAAATGTCCGGAATGCAGCGAGGTTGTTACCACTGACGATCACATGAACAATTATTGGGTGTGTCAAAAATGTGGCTACCATGAAAAAATAAGTGCTGAAAGCTATTTTGACATTCTGTTTGACGGAAATAAATACAAGGAAATTGCCCCTAATTTAACCAGTGGCGACCCACTTAAATTTGTTGATACAAAAAAGTATACTGACCGTATTAATGATACCATAAAAAAATCGGGGCTTAAAGATGCAGCCCGCACAGCTTATGGAAAAATTGACGGGCGCGAAACCGTTGTGTGTGCCATGGACTTTGGTTTTATTGGTGGTTCAATGGGAAGTGTTGTTGGCGAAAAAATTGCCCGCGGCATTGACGAAGCCATTAAACGCAAATGTGGTTTTGTGATGATATCCAAATCAGGTGGCGCCCGTATGATGGAAGCCGGATTTTCACTCATGCAAATGGCCAAAACTTCAGCCAAACTTTCACAATTGGCCGATGCCGGTTTACCTTATATAAGCCTGTTGACCGACCCAACCACGGGTGGTGTAACAGCCAGCTTTGCCATGTTGGGCGATATTAACATTGCCGAACCAAAGGCCCTGGTGGCTTTTGCAGGTCCACGTGTTGTGAAAGAAACCATTGGTCGTGACTTACCCGAAGGTTTCCAAACCAGCGAATTTGTATTGGAACACGGATTTTTAGATTACATAGTTGAGCGTAAGAATCTTAAAGAACAAATAAGCCTAAGCTTGAAACTGTTTTTTGAGTAAGATTACTGAAATTCAGCACATTAAAAGGTGCCGGAATGTCACTGGAAACATTTTACTATATACCCTATCCCGTACATGTCCGCTATATTTACAGCCCAACTGAATTTTCTTTTGGCACAACCAAAAAAATACCTATTTTTGCGCCCTTATTAGTTTTTTACACAAATGATAGCAACAAAAGAAGACAAAGCAAAGACCATTAAGAAGTTCGCGGGTAATGAGAAGAACACAGGTAACACACAGGCACAAATCGCCTTGTTTACAGCGCGTATCAACCATTTAACGGAACACCTTAAATCAAATAAAAACGATACAGCAACACAACGCTCATTGGTTAACATGGTTGGCCAACGCAAAAGTTTGCTGGATTATTTAAAAGCAAAAGACATTACTTTATACCGTAAGATCTTGGTTGATCTAGGTATACGTAAATAATCAACTGATTATTAAATTTATTAAAGGGGAGGCAATTGTCGGAAGGCAGTTGCCTTTCTTTTTACCCAAATTCAGCCCAAAAAGCTAACCACCCGCAAGGTGGAAAACACGAAACAAAAAAATAAAAATTGAAATTATGCAATTAGGATTCACAAAAACAATTGATCTTGGTAATGGAACTTTACCCATTACCATTGAGTCAGGAAAAATGGCAAAACAAGCCGATGGCTCAGTAGTTCTGCGCCAGGGAAACACCATGTTATTGGCAACTGTATGTGCAGCAGCCGAAGCAAAACCAGGTGTTGACTTTATGCCTTTAACCGTAGAATACAAAGAACGATTTTCAGCCGTAGGTAAATTTCCTGGCGGTTTCTTTAAACGCGAAGCACGCCCGGCCGATAGCGAAATTTTAATATCGCGCCTTATTGACCGTGCATTACGCCCATTATTCCCTGACGATTTTCATGCCGATACGCAGGTATACGTGCAGTTATTGTCGGCCGACAATGAAACAATGCCTGATAGCCTTGCCTGCCTTGCTGCAGCTGCATCGCTTGCGGTTTCCAATATTCCATTTAATGGCCCCGTTTCAGAAGTACGCGTTGCCATTATTGATGATAAGTTGGTAATTAACCCACTTCGCTCAGACCTTGAGCGCGCAACCATGGACATGATTATTGCAGGTACTGCAAAAGACATTATGATGGTTGAAGGTGAAATGAGTGAGATAAGCGAAGCCACTATGATTGAGGCCATTAAGCTTGCTCATGATGCCATCAAAAAACAATGCGCGGTATTGAATGAACTTACTGCCCTAAGCCCGTCAAAAGGTGTTAAGCGCGAATATTCACATGAAACAAACGATGAAGATCTTCGCAAAAAAGTTCGCGAAGCAACCTATGCCAAAGTATACGAAGTAGCCAAATCAGGCAAGGGCAAAGAAGCACGTAAAGATGCTTTCAGGGCTGTACTGGATGAGTTTATGGCCACATTTACCGAGGAAGAATTGGCAGAAAAAGCAGGCATGATTAAAACCTATTACCATGAGGTAGAAGGTGAAGCCATGCGCAGGATGATACTTGATGAAGGCAAACGCCTTGACGGACGTAAAACCGATGAGATTCGCCCTATTTGGAGCGAGGTGGATTATTTGCCGGGGGCACACGGTTCAGCCGTATTTACCCGTGGCGAAACCCAGTCGTTAACCAGTTTGACCCTTGGTAACAAAATGGACGAGCAGGAAATTGATGGTGTAACCTGGTCTGGCAGCCTTAAATTTTTACTACACTATAACTTCCCACCATTCTCAACAGGTGAAGCCAGGCCAATGCGTGGTACCAGCCGCAGGGAAATTGGTCATGGAAATTTAGCCCTCAGAGCACTTAAACCAATGATTCCGGTAGGCGAAACTAATCCATACACAATCAGGCTTGTAAGCGACATTCTTGAAAGCAATGGTTCAAGCTCAATGGCAACGGTTTGTGCAGGTACACTTGCACTTTTAGACGGTGGTGTTCACATGATAAAACCGGTATCGGGTATTGCCATGGGACTTATAACTGACAAGGACGGCAAGTTCGCAGTACTGTCTGATATTCTTGGTGACGAAGACCATTTAGGAGATATGGACTTTAAGGTTTGTGGTACCAAAGATGGTATTACAGCTTGCCAAATGGACATTAAAGTTGATGGTTTATCGTATGAAGTTCTTGCCAAAGCATTGGAGCAAGCCCGCCAGGGTCGCCTTCACATACTGGGCGAAATGATGAAAACCATCAGCGAACCACGTGCCGACTATCGTCCACATGTTCCACGCATTGTGTCATTTGAAGTACCAGGCGATGTTATTGGTGCAATCATTGGCCCTGGTGGTAAAATCATACAGGAAATACAAAAAACAACCAATACAGTTATTAGTATTGAAGAAGTTGGACAAAACGGTAAAGTTCAAATCTCATCGGCTGATAAAGCAGGATTGGATGAGGCCGTTAAACGCGTACGCAACATTGCATTCCCTCCGCAGGTTGAAGCAGGCGCAACATATAAAGGCAAAGTGAAAAACATTCAGCCATTTGGCGCCTTTGTTGAAATACTTCCCGGAACCGATGGTCTACTTCACATTAGTGAAATAAACTGGAGTCGCCTTGAAAAGGTTGAAGACGCGTTAAAAATTGGCGATGAGGTTGAATTTAAGGTGATTGGTAAAGATCCTAAGAACAATAAATGGAAACTCTCACGCAAAGTTTTATTGCCTAAGCCTGAAACAGCAGACAAGCAAAACTAAACATAAGCTTTCCCTAAAACATACATTAATCCCCGGCCAAAACCGGGGATTTTTTGTTTAATCACCAAACGAAGGGAAAATCAGCGTGCTTTTTTGGTTGTATTCGGCAATCTATTTCCTTTATTAATCATTAAATTTGTTGAAAACAGGTTTATGAAGATTTTCAGCCCATTTAACAACGCTTGTTATTTATGGTTTTGTGTTACAGGCCTTTCAATTAGTACAATAAGTGCTCAGGATCTTCAATGGGTGAAAGTGTTGGGCGATTCGGGTAATGCTGAACATACCGCTGCTCTTGTTGCAGATGATAACGGTAATGTTTACTCAACAGGGTATTATATAGGGCCATCTGACCTTGACCCGGGTCCCGGCTATCATTACTTATATTCATCATCCTATGGTAAAGGCACCTTTGTTTCAAAACTTGATGCAAATGGGAATTTTATATGGGCAAAGGGCTTTGCATCAGGAAATGTGGACGAGGGCAGCAATGGGGCTGGTATTGGTTTGGATGACAATAAAAACGTTTACATAACAGGTACTTTTGGTGGTACAGTTGATTTTAATCCCGGGCCAATTGCATTTAATATTACTGCCAATAATTCTTTCGACCCCATTGGTGTTGATCCATATGTAGTCAAATTGGATTCCAATGGTAATTTTTTATGGGCTAAAAGTTTCAGTGGACCAAGAATTGACTTTGCTTCAGACATAGAGGTTACAGGCAATGGTTATTGTTACATTACGGGTAATTTCAGGGACTCTGTTGATTTTGATCCAGGACCCGGAACTTCATTTTTGTATAATCCAACCTCCCCCCTTGTTCAATCCACGTATATAGTCAAACTAGATCCCTCAGGCAACCTGGTTTGGGTAAAAAACATTCCCACATCGGTTCCAAAGCAAATTGCTCTTGATTCACTCGAAAATGTTTACGCTGTTGGTTATTTTCTTGATACGGTTGACTTTGATCCCGGCCCCTTAGTCCACAACATAATACCCGCAAGTAATTTTGCCGGATTTGTGTGGGAGCTTGATTCAGCTGGCAATTTTGTGAAATCATTGTGTTTTGATGTTACTGCAGGAGCGGTACGTATTGAAGACATTGCGTTTGATCATAAAAATGATATTTACCTTTGTGGCTACTATTCCGACACGATTGATGCAGATCCGGGACCAGGTATTTACAACCTTTCCGATGGCACAGGAGCATGGACCGGTGCCGAAATATTCGTTTGTAAGCTTAAAAACAACGGTGATTTTGAATGGGCAGGTTCCATGGGTGGGATCTATAATGATGAAGGAACAGTAATAGCACTTGACGAAAACGGGCGTGTGTATGTTTCAGGCTATTTTGATGAAACAGTTGATTTTGATATGGGCCCGGGCTCCTACCCACTAACGACTTTATATGGATGGGAGATGTATATACTAAACCTCGATACGGCCGGTAATTTTCTTACAGTAAAACACCTTCCGGGAACTTCATTGGAAAGAGCCTATGACTTATTTATTAAGGATGATTTTATTTACCTTGGAGGCAGTATTGTTGAGTTTGTAGATTTTGGATTCGGACATACACTTCGGGCTATGGCCAGGGCGAAGGGTTTGTGGCTAAATATTCGCCATTTGTTGCAACAAATATTGAGGAAGCCCAAAACAGTTCCTTATGCTCAGTTTACCCTAACCCCTTTAACGATAACCTCACTATTTCCTTATTTCAACAAGTCTTAAACGCACATGTTGAGGTTACCAACCTAACGGGCCAGGTTATTACAAGGTGTGATTATACCAATACAAACAGGATTGAACTTAAACTGACTGTTCCCGCTGGTATATATTGCCTTAGACTTGAAACACCTGAAGGATTTAGAACTTACAAAATAATAAAGCAGTAGATACTACCAGCTTATTTCGAATTTACGCTTAGCCATTTGGCCTACCATTTCGGGTAGTCTTGACAAACTGTTCAAAAACAAGGATTGTTAATCCAACTAATTACTTTAGTTTTATTTCTGCAATCAAACAAAACCTATTTTTAAAAACAAATACATAAACAACTGTATACCATAATTTTAAAAACACTTATTTAAACTCACATGAGAACACCTTTACTACTTGTTTTATTAGTTCTTACCGGGCCTTTTACAGCCCTTTCGCAAAACACCCCGGTTGAACATTGGGTAAAAAACATTTCAGGGTCGGCTGCTGGGTATGATACCCCAAACACAAGTTTCAGGGATAATTCAGGCCAAACCTATATTGCAGGTATTAATGCAGGAGGAACCTTTTTATGCAGGTTTGACAACACAGGTGTAGTCAATATGAGCCTACAGTATGTTGATTCAAACAATGTGGTTGTATACCCAAAAATGGTGCAAACCGATGCCTCGGGTAACATTTACCTGTGTGGAGAAAAATTCTATGGAACCAGCTATTTTGTAACCGTTGTGAAATTTGATAATGGCGGCACCCTTTTATGGAACAAAGACTTTAATGCCAATTACGGTGCACAGGTGGTTGAAGCTTTTGCAAGTGACCACCCAACAAACCCAACAACCTTTGCCTATACCGGCCGTGTAAACGACTCGCTGGCTGTTGGAAAATTTAGCCTTACAACCGGATCATGGTCGTGGAATAAAAGATATTTCCCGGGATTCAGTTCATACTTATATGCTAAAGGACTTGACGTAAAAATAGCCGGGGGTAATATATATGCTTGCGGTGTAGCGCTTAATACCGTAACGGCTAATGATGCAGTTATTATTAAAGTGAATGGAGCCGGATCACAAATGTATATGAACACTATTGATGGGTCAAGCAGTTTAAATGATTACGCAGCAAAAGTGGCAGTTAATTCAAGCGGTGAAGCCTTTATTTACGGTTCGGCATACAGCCCCACCCTTCGCCTTTTCCTGGCCAAATTCAGTTCCATTGGCGGCACCGACTTTACAACCTATTACACAAATCCGGTTGGTGAAACCGTTGACTACCCTGTTGACATGGAATTCAACAGTGCTTATACACAACTATACACAATAGGCCAAATGAATGGTGGGGCAAGTGCACAGGATGGAGCCCTTATTCTTTGGGACCCGGCAACTGGTGCTATCAATTACTCTGAAATTGTGAATTCAGGAAGTGATAGTGAAATTTTTGGCCAGATCGTGGTTGACAACATGGACAACTATTACATAGCAGGTATGAAAAACGTTTCAAATTTCAAGTTGAGAAAATACGATGCGTTCAATACCTGGCTTTATGATGCGGTATACCCAACAACCGTTACAGGATTTAATGGCCTACATACCGATAACACAGGCAATGCCTATATAGCTGGAAGCAAGTATTATACATATACCTTATCAGACGCTATTTTAGCCAAATTTGGTGCATCCGGCAGCTTTTTATGGGACGGTACGTTTAACGCAGAAATTAACTCAAGCGACTACTCATCGCGCATACTTACCGACATGTCGGGCAATGTAACCTTTGCCGGCAATTCAAACAACGCCATTACAGGATTTGATGTTATTGTAAAAAAACACGATGGCTCGGGTACTGAATTATGGACAAACACCATTGATTATAGTACGCATGACAACAACCTTATTGGTATGGACCAGGACGCCTCCAACAATGTGTTTGTGTGTGCCAGCGATAACATAGGAAACCGCACCGACATTACTAAAATTGATGCTTTTGGAAACGTACTCTGGACAAATTATCTTGGTTTTTACAACAGCACTGCCTTCTCCGTAAAAAGTTCAGGTGATTTTGTTATAGGTAAAACAGGCACAACAGGACAATCAAATTTTGAAATTGGGCAGTATACTTACCTGGCAGGCACAGTTTGGACATCGGCTCCAATGGCTTCATCAATGAACATGAACCTTACAAAAACATTCAGCGATGCCGCTGGAAACGTTTATGCCGCTGGTATACAACAACAACCTACAGGTAGTTTAAACTGGCTTTACCTTGAAAAGTACAGCAGTACCGGCACCTGGTTATGGGGAACACAAGTTCCCGGTTTTGATTCAACAGAATTTCCTGAAATCAGGAACGTATTATTTGACAATGCCGGTAATTTAATAATGGGCGCAAACGTTTTTACCTTGGCAGGAAACATGGCTGTTGGTTTTGTAAAATTTGATGCAACAACAGGTTCCATTATTTACAGGAAGGCATACAATGCAAGTGAAACGCGCCAGCAGGCCATGCTTGATTTTTCGCTCACAAGTACAAATGAAATTATTGTTCCCGGGGGTTATTTCCCAATAGGCCTATTCTTCCCTACTACGGCAACCATTAGTCGTTTTACCGCCACAGGTAATTTCATGTGGGAATATACACAACCCACTTTAATGCCCATGGCCCAGGATTACTTCCAATTTGCCAAAGAGGATGTTGACGGAAACATTGTAGGTTGCGCGCGCATGATGTACAAACCAAATCCATTTACAACTGGTAGCCTTGTTACAACCGTTAAATTAAATCCTGCAGGTACATCCATCTGGACAAAAAACTTTGAATCGACTTATCCCGGATCGGTTTACATGACAGATTTTGAATTGTACAACAACCGCATTTACCTGACGGGTACAGCGCTAATGAGCCCGGGAATGGCCGAGGACAATGTACTGATCAAGTATTGTGACAACCCTGCACCAACCATTCTGGAGTCTGACATGGTTGTATGCAATGGAAGCCTGGTTAGCTTACACGGCTCAGGTTCTTACACAACATATACCTGGCATCCGCTTGAATCACCCGGCCACCAGCTTGATGTAACCACATCGGGCAATTATTGGTTTACGGGCGTTGAGGCTGACGGTTGCGCAAAAATTTCAGACACCATTTCAGTTACCATTAAATCCATTCCAACCACACCTGATATATGTGCCGTAACAGTTGATACCGCTTCAACACACAATATTATTTATTGGGATAAATCGGGTTATACCGATGTGAGTCATTTTGTGGTTTACCGCGAAGATGTAACTAACATTTACACCGCTGTAGGTTCCATACCGTATGACAGTTTATCTGAATTCCATGATTACGGTGCTAATCCAAACATCACCACCAAGCGGTATAAACTAACAGCAGTTGACACGTGTGGTGTTGAAAGCAACCAAAGTCTTTATCACAACACACTTTACGTGAGTGATAATGGAAGTGGCGATTTTACCTGGAACCTGTATGAAATTGAAGGTGGCTCAAACCCGGTTACCACCTTTGAATTACTGAGAGATGATGCCGGAACGGGTGTATGGAACGTGGTTGGAACAACCGCGGGAACACAACAAATTTTAAGCGATCCAACTTATGCAACCTGGCCTGATGGCGAATGGTATGTGCGCACAGTTTGGGGTATAACCTGTACACCAACCCGGGCAGGCATTAGCACTTCCCGTTCAAACATACGTACCAAAAATGGAATTGTTACCGGTATTTCCAATGAAACCAACCCATCGGTTATTGGCGTTTACCCAAATCCGGCAGGAAACGAAATTAACGTACAGTGGACTAACGCAGATTTTACACAAACAACTGTTTCGTTAAAAGATGCTTCAGGCCGCCTTATTGACCAAAAAACAACCCTGGCATCAACCATTAAATTTGACTTGTCATCTATTGACCGCGGGGTTTATTTCATTGAAGTTTTAAATGAAATATCAAAAACAAACACACGTTTTGTAAAACAATAATTGTATTTAAGCATTGTATTTTTAAAGCACCTACCAACTTGAGTAGGTGTTTTTATTTTATGCAAACGCACTTTTTCCTTTGCCTGTTGATTACAAACCGCTCCCTCGTTAAGTCGCTCGTATTTTCATGAAAATCAGCTCGCTACATCACTCATGTACAATTCACCCCTCTTCATGTACAATTGGTGGATTTTAAAAATTCACTGTCACTTTTGCCCAAAAAAAAGCGTTATCTTGATATAAAATTAAACAACCTATGAGGACACTTTCACTAATAGCTTTTAGCACACTTTTAATGGCTCAAACAGGTTTTAGCCAGGTGAACAATCCTGTACATCCAACTGAAGCTGCCATCAACACGTGGTTAAGCACAGGACATAAAAACAACACCAACGAATGTAAATCATCGCGCGCGGTTCCACAAATTTGTTTGGTTACTGTTGACCTTGATTCAAACTGGAACCATGTTTACTGGGACAAAACCGGTATGCTGGATGTTGACTATTTTAAAATTTACCGTGAAACACCGCTCAACTCGGGTACATATACAGCTATTGATTCGGTAGACTATGACAGTTTAAGTTTTTATACCGACAAAAACGTAGATACTTATTTTACATCATCACGCTACAAAATTTCGGCCGTTGACACAGCCGGTGTTGAGGGAGCATTAAGCCTTTACCACCGTACCATTTTTTGCGATGAGCCAACTGAAGGCACATTTGACTGGGACGATTATGAAATCGAAGCTTCTCCAAGTCCCGTTCTGCAATTTGTGTTACTGCGCAAAGACTCCATTGGCGATCCATGGGTGCCTATTGATACCATTGCATCAACCACTACTTTTTTTGATGATACTGATCATGCCTTGTTTCCTGATGGTGAGTGGCGCGTGCGTACTATTTGGCCAATTACGTGTACTCCAACGCGTGCCGGTATTAGCACATCACGTTCAAACCTTCGTACAAAAAGCATGTTAACAACAGGCTCAGGAATCAATGGCCCGGTGGCCGACAAAAACAATTTTAACCTTTATCCAAACCCGGCTGATGACATGGTAATTGTTGAGTTTGCCTCAGGTAACGATAAGCTAAACACCATTTTTGTACGTGATGCAACGGGTCGTATAGTTGATCAAAAAACAACCATTTACAACAAAGTACAGTTTAATTTATCAGGATTCTCAAAAGGAACCTATTTCATTGAAGCAGTGAATTCGAATGGAAAATCTACAAAAATTTTCATTAAGAACTAAACTAGATTTCATCGTTTAAAACGCTAAAAGGCCCCTCGTAAAAGCAGGGGCTTTTTATTTGCACTGAACCCTTAATTGGTCGTTTTTTAAAGCGCTTTTGATATTTTCTTTCGTCACGGCTAATTAATTGGCTGGAAATCAAAAAACAACACGCCACCAATTTCATTCTTTGTTAACGATAATCGAACCTCAATTAAACCTTTTCTATTAAAATTTATCTAAGTTTGTACCAATTCAAAAACCATGAACAAACTTTACTTCGCCTGTATTTTTTCTCTCTTATTTTATGCTACTTCCTTCGCACAAAATGATCCACCAAGTATTCATTGGGAAAAAAACATAAACGGTATTGTTCCTGCAACCAATCCCCATATAAAAACAGTTCGTGACGCCTCAGGTAACCTGTATGCTTTGTGTAATTCTGAATATGATTTTAAAGTAATTAAATTTAACCCTTCGGGGCTTGTAGTGAATACGTACACCTACAACAACCCATATAACCAGGATGACACTCCTTACGACATACTTGTTGACGCACTTGAAAACGTTTACGTGTGCGGATCCTCATTCAGCGACTATAAATATTACAATACAATTGTAAAGTTCAATGCTTCAGGATCACTTGCATGGTCGCAAAGCCTGTTGACCGGGAACACCTGGATATACATGGCCGATGTAGCAGCACGGGCAATGGCCCTTGATAATTCAGGCAATGTTTTATATACCGGCACCATGAATGACAGCCTTACCATTGGTAAAATATTGGCTGATGGGTCGTTGGATTTTGTAAAAACAGTGTTTATTGATGGTATTGGTATTGGTACCGGAATGGATGTTGTAACCGATGCCAGTGGTGCGTTTTTCGTAGCAGGGCATGTAAACAACGTTTCGGGAAACAGTGATTGTGTAATATTCAAAGCTGATGCCTCCGGAAATTTTCTTTGGCGCAAAAAATACGTGGGCCTGGCCAATGCCGATGAGCAAGCAACCGTATTGGGAATTGACAACAGCTCAAACCTATACATTGCCGGGTACGTAGCCGATGTTTCTTCAACAAACACCACTGCCACGCTCGTAAAACTGAATGCCTCAGGTGCTGAACAGTGGACAAAAAACCTGTTTGAAACCGGGCAATTATCAGGTACAACATCAACCCTGTATGTTGATGGTATTGGACAAACCTATATTGCTACCAACATTAAAACTTCGGCCACCCAATCCTATACCCGTATTTATAAACACAACAGTGTAGGTATACAGGAATTTGCTGTTACCATTGATGATGCCACCATGAACGAAAACATTACTTCGTCAATAGATGTTGATTTATCAGGAAATGTTTTTGCTGCGGGATATAACCCTTCCTCTTTTAACTGTTACTATACCAAATATTCTGGCACCGGTAGTTTATCGTGGTATTACGTGTACACATCATCAACATTTTTCAACAACCCCGTTGCCATTTTTGCCGACAACAGCTCCTCACCCAACGTTATTGCCACAGTTGGAAATAACCTGAACAACATTCGCTATAACCCAACGGGTATTTTTCAATTTGAAACCGTTTACTCTTCATTGGGCAATCAAACAGATGCAGGCCTGCGCATAATTACACAGGGCAACCAGTCAGTATATGGTTTAGGTACCATAACCAATGGGAGTTCGCAACGCGATATTATGTTGGGTAAATACAACACACAGGGTAACATTTTATGGCAAAATATTATTGATTACTCGGGAACCGATAATGAAGCCTACGATTTTGACAACGATGCGTTATACAATATTTACACGGTGGGATCAGGGTCATCATCAACCTGGCACTCGAAATATGACTCAATAGGTTCACCGCTTTTTGCAAATAACTACCCGGGAGCGTGGCCTAAAATAATGGTTGACAACAGCGGAAATTCATATTTGGCCGGCAACAACAATTCGGGTATAAAATTTTCAGTAAAAAAAGTAAACACAACAGGTGGCATTAGCTACAGCAATGTTCCGGCCGGATCAACCGATACAACATTTACCGTTAACGCTATTGAGATTGATGCCTCAAACAGGATTTATGTAGGTGGTCAGCGCTTTTCCGAAACCGGTGCAGGACCTGCCATGAACACCCATTGTGTTGTACAAAAATTTGGTCCTACAGGCAGTTTACTTTGGACCCGTGTAATTAATCACAATGACAGTACAAGCGCTTACGCATTTGTACATACCAAAATTGTTAAAGTTTTGGTTGACGCCTCAAATGATGTTTATGTAATGGGCCAGTCCGATGGTTTTACGTTAGGCGATTATAATTTTACGTTTGTAATTAAACTTGACAATACGGGGGCTCAAATTTGGAGGCGCGATTTTGATGGTGCAGGAACCATGCATGAAGAAGCTGGAGACATGATGTTCTCTTCAGCCGGTACATTGCTTGTTTATTCAAACGGAAATTTTAACCATGTTTTAAGGCGACTGGATAAAACAGATGGCAGCACCACTACCGAGGTTATGGAATATGACAGCATTGAAGATGCTTGTAAAATTGATGAGAACGGTATTGGTGAAGTATACGTTGCCGGTAATCGTTTTACACTTGCCACCCTTCGTGATTATTCAATAGCCAAATTTGATGCCGGCTTAAATCACTTATGGACAAAAAATTATTCAAACAACTATGTTGGAAGTGATGAAGTAGCTGACATGAAGGTAACCGGTAATAACCGGGTATATGTAACCGGGCGCTCTTTCAGTACACCTGGCGTAAATGCCGATTACAACCTCATTAAACTGTGCGATATTTTACCTCCAGTTATCACATCATCAGGACCGTATATTGACATTTGCCCGGGCAATTCCGTATCACTCACATCAAACGGAAATTTTTATTTATGGAGTAATGGATCAACAAGTGATACTATTTCTGTAAACAGCAATGGCAGCTATTTTTGCACTGTTCTTAAAAGTGATGGTTGCGCAAAAAATACCGACACACTTACCGTTACAGTTAAAGCCGCACCAATTACTCCGGAAATTTGCCTTGTAACAGTTGACGATTCATCAACACACAACATTGTTTACTGGGACAAAACAGGATATACAAACGTTAATTACTTTAACATTTACCGCGAAGATTTTACCAGTACGTATACATTGGTTGCCGCAGTTCCATATGACAGCCTGAGCGAATACCACGATTATGCTATCAATCCAAACGTAACCACAAAACGATATAAAATTTCGGCAGTTGACAGTTGTGGAACGGAAAGTGAACTAAGCGAATTTCACAATACCCTTTATTGTACCGATCTTGGTTCGGGCCAGTTCTTCTGGAATTTGTATGAAATTGAAACCTCGGCAAACCCGGTTCTCAATTACGTGATCATGCGCCAGGATACCATTGGCGCGCCCTGGGTTGACATTGACTCAACAGCCGGAACACAACAAACATTGAATGATCCCACATTTGCTTCTTTCCCTGATGGAGCATGGCGTGTAAAAACGCTTTGGGGCATTAGTTGTACTTCAACACGTGCCGGCATCAGTACATCGCGTTCAAATATCCGTACCAAAAACAGCATAATTACCAATGAAGATGAGTTTGCTGACCCTTCACAGGCCCTGGTTGTGTATCCCAATCCAGCCAATGAGACCATATACGTAAATTACCTTGGCCAGGAGCAAAATACTGTAGTATCATTAAAAGATGCAACAGGACGAATCATTGAGCAAAAAACCATAAACGGAATACAAACAAACTTCAACATACACAACCTTCAATCAGGAATTTATTTTATTGAAATCACAACCCATGCAGGGAAAATTGTAAAACAAGTTATAAAAAGCTAATGCAACATTCATCATCACTTAAAAAAGCGCTTGTAGCAGGCGTTTTTTGCTTAGGCACCTTATTTACCCAGGCACAGTACCTGTTTCACTCCGAAACCAATGCAGGTGGTTCTGAAAAGAACGAAGCCGTTATTAAATCGAGTGACAATACCATTGTTACTGCAGGCTGGTATTTTTCAGCATCATCAACCAGTACCGATATTTTTATTACCAAACAGGACATGAATGGTACCGTGTTATGGAGCTATACTTATGCCGATGCCGCCTTAACCAATGAACAAGGTATTGACATCATGCAGGATGCCGCTGGAAATTATGTGGTTGTAGGAAACGTGAACGATGGTGTTTCTTTTAGTTTTATCCTTATTAAAGTTGACCTTAACGGAAACTTTCTTTTATCTAAAAAATATTCGTACGGCCCTAATGCTGCTGCTGAAGCTGTATTGCAGGCACCTGACGGCAATTATCTTATTGCAGGACACACATCAGGCGGGCCAACCGCTTCGAGCATACTTGTAATTAAAACTGACCAGGCTGGCGATACCTTGTGGACAAAAAACATTTCCTCGGCAGGCGTTGCCGAATACGCACATGATATTGTTAACACACCTGACGGAGGCTTCGCTATTGTAGGTGATGTTGACGTAAGCGGCTCAGTATTTCACTTTTATTTAATGAAACTAAATGCTGCAGGAACCCACAAATGGACAAAGTCTTACTCAGGAGGATTGGGAAGCGACCAGGCATTTTCTCTATCTGTAACAAGTGACGGGCATTTTATTGTGAGTGGTGGG
>DATGXI010000147.1:0-8539 GCA_035299065.1 Flavobacteriales bacterium | reverse complement strand
AGGAGGAGTACAATTTGTTTGTTCAAAATAATAAAAACCGTTTGAGGCTTCGCCACTCATCAAATCAATTAACCCATCGTTGTTCATGTCAGCAAGTGTAGTGGTTGAATAACTTCCAATAGCTGTAAGTGAAAATGGATTCATTGTTGAACTTGCATAGGAGGCAGCGCTAACCGTACCGGTGTTTTCAAAATAATAAAAATCACTCAATGTTTCGCCTGTAAGAATATCAAAATCACCATCGCCATCAAGGTCAGTGAACGAAGGTGTTAAATTTCCACCTGTGGGCGATATGCCGAACGGATTTGTTACCGGGGATGTGAACGAAGGAACAGTTGCCGTTCCTGTATTTTCAAAATAATATAAATTACCAATAATTTCTCCTGCAATCATATCCTGGTCACCGTCATTATCCAAATCAGCCAAATCAACCGTGCTGTTAATGGTTGGTAGCGATGTTAAACCAAATGGACAAAATTGCGCAGCACCAAATGCCGGAGCAACTGCACTTCCGGTATTTTCAAAATAATGGAATCCTGCTCCCTGCTCTCCTGCCATTAAGTCCAAATCGCCATCATTGTCAAGATCAGCAAAAGTAGGATATGAATTATCCCCTATGTCAGTCAAACCAAAAGGATTCATTATTGACGGATTAAATGCCGCTAACGCAACTGTACCTGCATTATCGAAATAATAAAAATTTCCGTCAGCATCGCCACTGAACATATCCATATCAGCATCGCCATCCAAATCAACAAAAGTTGGTGAAGTAAAGGTGCCTGTTGTTGAAATGCCAAACGGGTTGTTTTGCGCAGGGCCAAATGTTTGTGCGTGTACAGTCGCAGAAATTAAAACTGCCGTAAACGTTGCAGCAGTACAATTCAATAAAATTTTGTTCATACGAAACGTGCTTTTTGTTGAGGGGAGTAAAATTAATAAAGAAGATTTAATAAAGCTGCGAAAAATGGGATTTTAACAGGAAAATATAACGAAATATGCCTTTTGAATGGTTTTTTTACCGGTTAGGGCAAGGAATACTGCAAGAAAACCCTATTTTAATTCAACTTTAACCACATTGAATTTTGGTGCAGCAGCATTTGTATTGACCTCTTTGTAATAAATTGAGCCATTTTGTTTGTAAACCATTTCCTGTAAATCCCAATCATCTCCTTCCAGAAAAGCTGTAGGAATTAAAAATAAATGTATTTGTTTCCATGAACCATTCGCAAATGAATACGTAGCCATGGTATATGTTCTTCCATTCAGAGGAGCCTGGTAAATTGAAATCTCATCGGCACCATCATTGTTTAAATCACCTTCGTTGATCAAAAAAACCTCACAGCAGCCAATGTCGTTAATGCGGGGTAAATTTCCGGAGAATGAAACTGAATATTCATTGGCTTTTCCGCCATCCTGCGGGCTTCCATATCCTTCCTGCGATATAAAACCATGAGCTAATTCAGGTTTCCCATCACCGTTAAAATCACCCTGAATTGTAATTAGATCCTTTGGTTCATTTTTTAAATGCTTTGCCAAATAATTATCAAGTTCAATCCAGGTAAGCCTGCAGCAACCTTCTTCCTGTGCCCTACACGATTCCATGTACCCGTACGTATAGCGAAATTCAATAATCTCGGGTTTCAAAACAATCCTGATATCGGGCCATTCAATTTTTTCGGGTCTTTCGTAACAGGTGATTTCTCTTTCGTATATA
This sequence comes from Flavobacteriales bacterium, assembly GCA_035299065.1. Taxonomy (GTDB): domain Bacteria; phylum Bacteroidota; class Bacteroidia; order Flavobacteriales_D; family UBA2798; genus DASPJQ01. Next base: position 6,825 of record DATGXI010000147.1, on the reverse strand, counting down.
CCATACAGCGTGTCGGAAATAACATCAAGCAATTCTTTTCTCCTGGTGGGTTCAAACATTTCAAGTCCGTGTGTACCTATGCCTGTTCGCAGGTCAAACAATTGCTCCGAACGTTCGGTATATTTAAATGCTTCCCAATACACATCAATACTCAAATAATTTTCATATATAAAATACTCAACGCGTGACAAGGGAAACTGTGCACCTATTGCGCTATTTATTGTTTTTGCAATATGTGGACGTGCCGGGTAATGCACAAGGTGTTCTTTTGAACCAGCGCCTTTGTTTATGTAAACCTGCGAAGGATCTGCCTCCTTAAAAGAAAGTTCATTTTCATTTATTTCTTCCAGTTCAAAATCAAGTTTTTTACCACCTTCTCCCTGAACCCATACTCCCTGAAATATGCTTGCGTTGATTCTACCAGTAAATACCCCTGTGTTACCCGCATAATTATTCAACATGACATACTCTGATAATATAATTTTTCCAGTACTGTCAATGGCTCCTTCCAGTTTTAAAAATTCTTTTTGCGATTTATATTTATACACCCCACTAAGAAAATTTCCGCCTTTGCTCAGGCACATTTCAATTTCATAGGTTCCAATTTTTCCGCAATAGCATTTTGTAAAATCGGGTATTGAATCGAAAACAGGAATAGGAACAGCAATAGTATCATCCTGTTTTTTTGCCGATTCTTTTTTTTCAGAACCGCAACTAAAAATCAAAAGTAATGGTATTGGAATAAGGAACTTCATTTTTCAAATAGGGCGACCAAGAATTTCAGAGGCCTTTTTTTTTGCGTAAGCGTAGCTGCCAAACACTGCTTCAAAATAATTAAAATCTTTTTTAAGGTGGCAAACAGCTATGGCAATGGTTGACGGGCCGGTGTCATCACCCAGGTCGGGTATACCCAGTGCATGTTCCATTATGGGTAACAATGCATCATCAAAATGGTCTTGTATAAGTTGAACAATGTTTGCGCGATGTTTCCAATCATTTAAATCAGTATACTTTTTTGAAAGTTGAATAGCAAGTTCCAATGTTACTTCAGTTCTTGCGCTTTCAATTTCTTCAGGATCGTTTTCATAAACAAGATCCAAAAAATACGCCATCATTTGTTCACGGTTATCATCCATTTAAAATCTTTTGGTAGTGGCAAGGTACATAGATATAAAAGCAATCTCCAAGGCGCAGGATAAGAAAACAAGCGTTTTAGTTTTTAGTAAAAAGGGTGCAAAATCTTTTTTTTCATTTTTTACATATTGATAATCAGCGTTTTAATTGAGTTGTATTAAAATTTTTTCGCGTTTTCGATTTTTCCTTACATTTGCAATCCCATAAGCGGAAGTAGCTCAGTTGGTAGAGCACGACCTTGCCAAGGTCGGGGTCGCGAGTTCGAGTCTCGTCTTCCGCTCAAAGGACCCTCTGTGAAGAGGGTTTTTTATTAATAAATAGTTCAATTAAAGATTTTAAATCTGAAATTGAAGATGCCTTGGTGGTGGAACTGGTAGACACGCAGGACTTAAAATCCTGTGACCCGAAACGGTCGTGCGGGTTCGATTCCCGCCCGAGGTACGAATAAGTGAGTAGATGACGCGCCTTAAGCGCGTCATTTTCGTTTATACCTGTTTCCGAATCTGAATTCCATTCAAGTGAGGAAACAGGTATAAACGAAAAGTTCGCATGACAATGCGAACATCTACCACTTTGAATGAGTCAAGAAGGGAACTTGGTCGCAGACCAGAATGCCGCCCGAGGTACGAATAAGTGAACAAACCCATGCTTATGCATGGGTTTGTTCACTTTGAATGAGTCAAGAAGGGAACTTGGTCGCAGACCAAAATCCCACCCAAGGTACTGTCGAACTTTTGTTCGAAAACAATGGCGGAAGACTACGTCAATCGCCATTGTTTGTTTGAAAATGTTGGTTTTTATTTGTTAAAAAAGAGGATTTTGGTTCGATTCCTGCTACCTCAATATATTAAGCGTTTTTATTAAGTCTTATATTTAAGGCATAAAATGTCTTTATTAAAACGATATGTTTTTCTTGGGGTTCTTTTACCATCAATTTGCTTTGCTTTTCGCGGGAAAGTTAATTCATCCGTCTTAATAGAGTCGACCACTGCAATGGATCGTCCTGATACGATTGTTCAGCAAGATTCTCAGACCAAAATTTTTAATTGGAATGACACGTCCTTTTCCAAAGGATCTAAAAGAATAATAAAATTTTATTACCCTAAAGATGGCCCTTGTACGACATATCCATGTTGCCTTGATTGTAATAGAAAATTTGATAGCTTAAGCTCAATGCATTGCATAAACAAATACGTTTATGATACCATTCTACATTTTTTAATTGAAAATAAAAAAGCGAAGATTCGACTTGATTTTCATATGGATTTAAGATATAATGCGAAATTTAGTGACAGATTAAGTAATCAATATGCAACTGGTTGCATGAAAGAATTCAAGAGACTTAAAGCGGATACACTTCGTATTAGAACTGTCGGATGGGGCTCCACAAAACCAATAATCAGCTTGGAAACAATTTCAAAAGAGACGGATAAGAAAAAAAGAAATGATCTTCATAGAGTTAATCAAAGAGTTGAAATAATTATTGAATAAATGAAATATTTTTTTTATACTATTTGTATTCTCATTTTTTCATGTGGAAACCATGAAGAAAAATTACATGATAAAACACAAAATAGAAAATCATCAAGTGCTACTCCAAAAGTATTGGATTCTGTAATTTTGTCTAAGGAGGAATATTTGAATTTTGGTGATTTCGGAAACAAAATAAAAAAGGATACAGCCTATGTGTTTCATTATTTAATTCATAATAACGAAAAAAATGCAGATGCTCATAGAACCTATGTGACATTCTCCTCGAATATACCACGAATCAAAATCGCAGGTGACTCCTTTAATGCAAAGATATTTAATGTAGGTGACTTAAATGGCGATAGCATTGACGAAGTTCTTATTCTTCCGGGAAGTTTAAACGGCTGTTGGGGCTATCAGAGTGTTTTAGCTTTAGTTAATAATAATTGGGTGGAACTTGCGAATGAGTCCGCTTATGGTTGCAATGAAGAAAATCGAGTTACGAAAATAAATAATAAACAATTTGATATTTTAATCGATACAGGAGCGGGCGGTTCCGGACATTACTTTAAAAGAATTACAATTAAATGAAGAAATTAATTTTACTTATGTTCCTATTTCCGAACATTTGTTTTGGAAACATTGAAATTATTGATAGTTTGAAATTTATTAATAAGATTCCCAATTGCGAAGCCTCTGCAATTGATCAGCCAGATAGCTTGTCTCTTTTTTGGAGAATTGCTTCTATGAAGGAACTTGCAATTCCAACCCTAATCCAAAAGATTAGTGACACCACAAGAACAAATATTTTGATTCCGCATTTTGGCGGAACGTATCGGGTTGGTGATATAGCATTTAGAATTCTTGAAGAATTGATTATTAAAATTCCGAAATACAAATTACTTGGTGCAAAGTTTGACAAAAATGGTTGTGGAGATTGCGCTTATTGGAATGCTATTAATGGTTACGAGAACAGAAAGAAATTTGAAGTCAATTTGCAAAAATGGTATGATAAAAACAAATCGCGATTTGTTTGGAAGGAGCTGAAATGGAATGGTACTGAATGTAACTATCACAACTTCAATAAGGGACATTATGAAATTAAGTAAACTCCCTTCATACAATTTAATCCTTTATTCAGCATTCATGTTTTGCTCATGTAATTTTAATGGCCAAAGTGAAAAAAATGATCCTAAAAATGCTACGGATTCCGTTGCTAAATTTGAATCCAGTGATAAGAAGTTGATTGGAAATTCCATTATTCAACAGGTTGATTCTATTACAGGAGAAACTTTATTCATCGAATATTTCCATTCTGGTAAAATTAAACACAAATGGATGGAAGTACCAGTGAATGGTGGGATTTGCATCTCTAATGAACAATTCTTCGATTCAACTGGCTTCATGGTTAAAGAGAAAAACTACAAATACGATGCAGGTGTAAATTATCACGACACTCACGTCATTACTGAAATCATTGATTATTTTTCTAATGGAAAAATTAAGTCCAGGAAATTTTTAGAGAATTACCTGATGGGCGAAGAATGTGATTGCGGTGTTTGGGAATATTTTGATGAAAATGGGAAGCTGTCAAACAAGGAAAACAAGGAAAGTTGTGAGGATGGAAAATTAGGATGCGTTGAATGAGATTGTAGACGATGAATTAAACTATTAATATGAATGACGAACCCCAAATTACTACCGCGCAAAAAGTAAAACAAATGAAAGGCTGGAAAAATCTGGATGATGAATTAGCCCAATGAATTGCTGATACAGTTGTGAAATTTGCCGAATTATTTTATATCACTATTGCTCGTGACATAAGTTTAAATCCGATTCCAAAAACGGAATTAGAAACCAACGATGAAAAACCCAAAAGGCGTGAAGGGAACTTGGTCAAAGAACAAAATCCCACTCCAGAAAGCTACTTTTCCACCATTTATTACAATTTCAAAGTGCTTTCAAATCGAAAATTGAACTGAATTTTTAGTTGCAAATAAATTTTGCCTTATATTTGCACCGGAACCTCATGGAGACCAGGAACCATAAACGGGGCGGAACTGAAAAGCCAAACGAGTAAGGAACAAACCAAATTCTATGAGAAAAATTTTACAATTGTCTTTTGCCCTGGCTTCTTTCCAGGCGATTTCACAGCCGGTAATTACCGATGCAAGCAATGTACCTGCTGTTGGGTATTCAGCTCCCTTATCAACTGCACCTTGTTTGAGCGCTGGAAGTGCTGGCGCAAGCCAAACATGGGACTTTAGCTCATTAAGTTTTTCAAGTTTGGGAACATTGTCAGTGATTAATCCTGCCACATCCGCATTCGGATCCTCGTTCCCTTCTGCAAACTGGTGCTATTCCGTTTCCGGTGTCGCGTATTCGTATTTTCAAAATACCCCCACTGAAATGATTAACTGGGCTTCATTAATTACAGCTACAGGTGGCAGTGATGATTATTCTGCAAATCCCAAAACCATTATGCATTATCCGTGGAACTTTAACGATACGTTTACTGACAGCTATACTGAAAGCAGCAGTACCAGTAATGTTACAGTAACCTATGATGGTTATGGCACGCTTATCATGCCCAGCGGAAACACGTATACAAATGTTGTGCGCGTAAAAGAAAGTTATGGCAGTACCGATGATTACAGGTGGTACATAACAAGTCCATTATTAAGTGTAGCTGTTTTCAGCGCAAGCGATAATTTATTGTACTGGGTTGGTGCTACACCTACCGGCATTACAGAAAACAATCCATCGTCTTTACTGGCCATTTTCCCTAACCCTGCTGATGAAACTGTTCAACTGAATTTTAACAGCCAATCCTCATCAACAACTGTTTCCATTACTGCATTGGATGGAAAAGTTGTTTATAAAGAAAATAAAACAACAACTGTTGGAGCAAATACCATTACACTTGATATTTCAACATTACCTGCTGGAATTTATACCGTTCAGGCTGGAAGTTCTTTCCAAAAACTATCGGTTAATTAATAAAAAAGGAATTTAGTGAAGGGGAATCCATTTGGATTCCCTTTTTTTTACCACCAGATCTCGGTTATTGCGGTGTCACGGTATTTAGTCCCTTTATACACTTCAGCAATAACAAATTTGATTTTGATTTTGGCCTTTTTCTTTTTAAGTGATTTTATAAATCCCAACCGCAGCAATTGTGATCCCATTTTATCCAGCAAAACAATATCCGCGTAAAATTTACCGTCAATATACATTTTCATTTTCTTCACCCGGTTGTTTTCTTTCCAGGCCGTATTGTTTTTCTGGTAACCATTGGCAATTAAAAAATCTTCCTGGTAATTGCAGGCGCCTTCGGCCGATTCACTGAATTTTTCATCAAACGTATAATTGAACTCAATCCACTCACCTATCCCATCATCGGCCTTTCCTTCCACCCAGGCTGTTGACTGCTTATCGTCAGCAAGCATTTTTGCACCGTAATTGATTTTTGATTTATCCTGCAGGAACGATGAAGCCTTTAATTCAGTAGCACAAAATCCCTTGCAACAGGCATGCATATCGGAGTTTTCAAATTCGCTCCAGGGCGTGTCAAGCGTGGCAGTAATGGTTTTGGTTTGTGACGAAAAAGAAACCTGGAAAACAAAAAAGATTAAAAGCGCAATTAAACGTATATAGTTTCTCATGAGCTTACTTAATCCCCATCGCTTTTTTAATCTCGTTCAATTTAATAAGCGCTTCAACAGGCGTTAATGTATCGATATCGGTTTTTTCAATCTGTTCCTTGATTTGTTCCAAAACAGGGTCCTGCAACTGGAAAAAACTCATTTGAAGGTTGTCGTTTTTCACCAAAACCGAATCTTCCTCTTTGTTTACATTTTCGCGGGTTGATTCCAGCTTGTGCAACATCTCCTCGGCCCTTCTTACCACTTTTGATGGCATGCCGGCAAGTTTGGCCACGTGAATACCAAAACTGTGCTGGCTTCCACCCGGCACAACTTTACGCATGAAAATAATTTTGCCGTTCACCTCTTTTACCGAAACATTAAAATTCTTTATGCGCTTGTACAACTTACTCATTTCATTCAGCTCGTGGTAGTGGGTGGCAAACAGGGTTTTTCCGCGCGACTTCTGGTTCTCGTGCAAATACTCGGCAATGGCCCAGGCAATGGAAATTCCATCGTAGGTGCTGGTACCACGACCAATCTCGTCAAGCAACACCAGGCTACGGTCGGTCACATT
>DATGXI010000146.1:0-5844 GCA_035299065.1 Flavobacteriales bacterium | reverse complement strand
ATTAAAGGCGCTATAAGCAAAATTAACCTTGACCCAAAAGAAGTTCAGGAAGTGTTAATGGGCTGTGTATTGCAAGCCAATTTAGGGCAGGCGCCAGCAAGGCAAGCCGCCATTTTTGCGGGTTTACCCAATACTGTGCAGTGTACAACCGTTAACAAAGTGTGTGCATCGGGTATGAAAGCCATTATGCAGGGCGCGCAAAGCATTATGCTGGGCGATGCCGATGTGGTTGTTGCCGGTGGAATGGAAAACATGAGCCAGGTACCTTTTTACAACGAAGGCATGCGCTGGGGACATAAATACGGAAACGCCACCATAATTGATGGTTTATCAAAAGATGGTTTGACCGATGTGTACCACAACTACGCCATGGGTAATGCAGCCGATATGTGTGCCGCTGAATGCAAAATAAGCCGTGCTGACCAGGATGCATTTGCCATTGAATCATACAAACGTTCGGCAGCTGCATGGGAAGCGGGTAAGTTCAACGATGAGATTGTGCCGGTAGAAATACCACAACGCAAAGGTGATCCAATTGTGTTCAAAGCCGATGAGGAATACAAAAACGTAAAATTTGACAAAATACCTGAGTTAAAACCAGCTTTTACCAAAGACGGAACCGTAACGGCAGCCAATGCCTCAACCATGAACGATGGTGCAGCCGCCCTGGTATTGATGAGCAAAGAGAAAGCCGAGGCCCTTGGATTGAAACCAATTGCCAAAATAAAAGGGTATGCCGATGCGGAGCAGGCTCCTGAGTGGTTTACCACTACTCCATCAATTGCCGTACCTAAAGCCGTTGCAAAAGCCGGCTTGAAAATGGACGATATCAGCTATTACGAGCTGAATGAAGCCTTTTCGGTAGTTGGTCTTGTAAACATGCAAAAAATGAAACTGGACGCGTCAAAGGTGAATGTAAACGGTGGAGCTGTTTCACTGGGCCATCCACTGGGTTGTTCAGGTGCCCGCATTGTGGTAACATTGATCAATGTTTTGAAGCAAAACAAGGGCAAATTTGGTGCGGCTGGTATATGTAATGGTGGTGGCGGAGCATCGGCAATTGTGGTTGAAGCCTGCTAATTGTTAAAAACAAGACTTAAAATTCAGTCATAACCCACTAGAAAAGAACGATTATATAGACCCATCAACATTTTTTTAACAAAGTGGGTACATATATGCAAACTGCTATTATATTTGCAGCCTCTTAGAAAAAAGGGAATGATTCCGTAGCTCAGCTGGTAGAGCAATACACTTTTAATGTATGGGTCCTGGGTTCGAGTCCCAGCGGGATCACAAGAGCAATACAAAACCCCAACGTGCGAAACGCGTTGGGGTTTTTCTTTTGAATAAAGCGCGTTGAAAAGCGCTAGCTTTTGTAAGCGCAAAAGGGAAAAGAAAAACACGGATTGCGTAGCAAGACGCAGGGTTTTGCATTGCCGAGGATAAGCTGGGTCCGCGGCCCGATAGGGACGCAATCCCTATATAAAAATCAAAAAAACAGCTTTTGTAAGCGCAAAAGGGAAAAGAAAAACACGGATTGCGTAGCAAGACGCAGGGTTTTGCATTGCCAAGGCTAAGCTGGGTCCGTGGCCTGTAAGGACGCAATCTCAGCGTGATCACCAAAAAAAGGGAAAGTGTAACTGTCAAACAGTTACACTTTTTTGTTGGGACTCATACATTGAAATGAAGGTGCTGAGAATGTTTTGATTCAAGAAAACTAAATCTCTAATTTTACTAATAGAAATAACATTCTGCTTACCGAATTTTTCTTTCGGCAAGCGAACTTGATAAACTAACTTCGCTTTATGAAGATTCAAGATATTGAAGATTTGTATCAAATGGTTTTAGAGCCTTCAAAAGAAGTTTCTGGATTAAATAAAAAAATTTTATCCATTCTTGAATCTTCCAATTGCAAAATCGAATTCTTATCCAAAGTTAAAAACGAAATTGAAGAATTAATTACCTACAAATTTTCTGACATCCACCTATTGCCTGAGGAGCTGCAAATCACTTTAGAGAATTATTATTTATTTCAATCAAAACTATCTAAAATAAAAAATGAAATTGATAAAATCAATCCTACTAAGATTAGAGGTCGAATAGTCAGTCATAAAAACGAGATTGCCTTTGACTTTCTTTTCGAATATTACTTGGATTATATTTCTACATATGGTGGCTTGGCATATATTTTTGACATTTGGGAAGAGGGACGCGAGAATTTTGGAAAATTTAGCTTTCAGCTTAGAGTAATGGAAAATGGGCAAGACTTAAAAGTTGTTGATTTATATCCCGATTCACAAAAACACTATCTTGGAAAAGGCATTTCCATTGCAATAATCCTTCACTCAAAAGAGCTATTCAATAAACGAATAATATCAAGTTCCAATAAGAAAAAATCTTTTGAAGGTGAAGCTAATTGGCAAGACGCTATTGAAAAGGTATGGAAACGACTTGAAAACAATTCCCTTGCTGGATACGATAAGGAGAATGACTTTTACTATCTAGTATAAAAGGGGTGGCGCTTTGTCCACCCCCGTTATTTGCTTATTTCAGACCGACTTGTAGCGTAATGCGCTTTTTCAGCCAATCAATTTGTATACGAATCATAATTTTGCCGTGTTAAGTTAATTTAAAAAATTGATTTAAAATTTTGCAAAGCTCATCCAGGCCCATATGTACAAATGAGCTAAGCAAAACCTTTGGCTACCCCCTTCCAGCCACAATGGAAAACACAACTATTTCCAATATGTTTAGAAATAATCTCCTTGATTTATTTTAGGCCCAAGTCGCCTAACATGATTATTAAGATTAGAAACTAATCCTAGTTGGTAAGAGAACACGGCCAACAACTCCAACAATGCAATTAAATAATTACAGGGTCTAAATTATTAAAAAAATTGAATGTTTAGTAATTGCTCATCCGAAATTTATTCACCAAAAAAATGTTGATCAAATTGGCAATAACTTATGTTCTCATAAAACCTAGAAGAACCTATTGTTAGACCTTCATTATCTTTAAGAATACAATGATAAAAACCCCTTGCCAGACCGTTCACCGAAGAAAATAAAAGCCAACACAAATCATTAATTACCAGTTAAGTAAAAAGATGTCAAAAATTCCAGCGGGATCACAAATAACGATTAAAGCCACTTTAACAGTGGCTTTTTTCATTTAATATGCCACAGACCGAACATAGGGTAACCATTTTCTTTTTGCCTTCCACTACTTTAACCTACTCTATTCTACTCTTACATTAATCCCAACTGACGAATGTCATACCCCATACCCTCAACAATTGCCTAATTTTGTGTTATGGAGGATTTGCAGGAAATAGCAGAATTTAAATCATCGCCTGAATTGGTTGGTATGTTGTATAAACATGGCATTCAAAAAAACTACAATGCCGGAAGCCTTATTTTGAATGAGAATTCGCACATCCGTTCCATTCCCATTGTCACCAGGGGCATAGTGAAAGTAATACGCACAGAAGAAGATGGGAGAGAAATTTTATTGTATTATATAAAAGCTGGCGAAAGCTGCATTATGTCTTTTTTAGGCGGGCTTCACCATGAAACAAGTAAAGTAAAGGCCGAAGTTGAAGAGGATGCAGAAATTCTTTTTTTACCAATAGAAAAAGTTTCATTGCTCATTAAGGAATATCCCCAATGGCTTGATTACATTTTTCGTTTATATCATAAAAGATTTGAAGAATTACTGGAAATTGTGAATGCCATTGCCTTTAAAAAGGTAGACGAACGTTTGCTGGGTTTGCTCAGGAAGAAGGCAGAACTGACACAAACCAAAACCATTTTCATTACCCATGAGCAATTGGCAAATGAACTTGGCACAGCCAGGGTGGTTGTTTCAAGGTTATTAAAACAGCTGGAAGAGAATGGAGCAGTTCTATTGGGACGTAACAAAATTACGCTTATGTAACAAAAGTAACTGTGCAGTCCAAGCCCAAACCGCACATTTGTGCGATCAATAACAGAATTTTATGCTAATAGCAGGTTATATCGGTTCAATTTTAACAGGCATTTCGCTTGGCTTAATTGGAGGTGGCGGCAGTGTTCTTACAGTTCCCGTTTTAGTTTATTTATTCAGTATTGACGCTGTTGCGGCAACAGCCTATTCGCTTTTTATTGTGGGGGCAACCAGTGCTATTGGATCCTTTTCCTATTTCAAAAAAAAGCTTGTAAACATTAAAACGGCTATCGTTTTTGGTATCCCATCCATTGTTTCTGTTTTCCTGACACGGGCATTTATTGTACCTGCTATTCCTGATGAAATTTTTACCGTGGGAACTCTTACCATTACAAAAAGTATTTTACTCATGCTTGTTTTTGCTGTTCTTATGATTATTGCCTCTTACAGCATGATCAAAAAAGAACGACTCATTGACGAAGCACCACACCAACAGCGGTTTAATTACCCTTTAATTCTTCTTGAAGGCATTGCAGTTGGTATGCTCACCGGCCTGGTTGGTGCCGGAGGCGGGTTTTTAATCATTCCTGCGCTGGTTGTTTTAAGCAAGTTGCCCATGAAAGAAGCTGTTGGAACTTCACTGGTAATTATTGCTGCCAAATCCTTAATCGGCTTTTTTGGCGAAAACAGTGAAACTGTGATTGATTGGATTTTCTTATTGAAAATAACGGCATTTTCCATTCTGGGAATCTTTATAGGCACTGCACTTTCAAAACGCATTAATGGCACAAAACTGAAACCTGCTTTTGGCTGGTTTGTTCTCACCATGGGAATTTATATCATTCTTAAAGAAACACTTATTAATTAAATTTTAGCTATGTAACCAAAGTAGCCAAACAAGAAAAATAAACTGCAGACCTTTGTATTGTAAATTGATAATTATAAAAAAACACGTATATGAAAATAGAACAAATTTATACAGGTTGCCTTGCACAGGGAGCCTATTATATAACTTCAAATGGCGAGGCTGCCATTATTGACCCATTACGGGAAACACAACCCTATTTAGACAGGCTTGCGAAAGATGGTGTAAAACTTAAATACATTTTTGAAACGCACTTTCATGCTGACTTTGTAAGCGGCCATGTTGACTTAGGCAAAAAAACGAACGCAACCGTTGTTTACGGACCAACTGCGAAGCCCGAATTTGATGCAGTGGTTGCAGAAGACAATCAGGTTTTTGAATTGGGCAATATAAAAATTAAAGTACTGCACACTCCCGGGCATACAATGGAAAGTTCATGTTTTTTATTAATGGATGAAAGCGGTAAAGAAACAGCATTGTTTAGTGGCGATACGCTTTTTTTAGGTGATGTTGGCCGGCCTGACCTGGCCCAAAAAGCAGCAAATTTAACAATGGACGAATTAGCAGGATTGTTGTATGAAAGCTTAACCAGGAAAATAATGCCTTTGCCTGATGACATAATTGTTTACCCGGCACATGGTGCAGGTTCGGCTTGCGGAAAAAACATGATGAAAGAGACGGTTGATACACTTGGCAATCAAAAAAAAATGAATTATGCCCTAAACCAACCAAATAAGGAAACGTTTATCAAAGCAGTTACAACAGGGTTGCTTCCTCCACCAGCCTATTTCGAAATGAATGTGGCCATGAATAAAAAAGGGTATAAAAGTTTTGATGCTGTGATGCAACACGGAATGAAATCACTTTCAGTAGCAGAATTTGAAACTTCAGCAGAAGCCACAGGAGCCCTGATTCTTGATACAAGAAACGATAAAGTATTTGCCAAAGGTTTTATTCCACAATCGGTAAATATTGGTTTGAATGGAGACTTTGCCCCCTGGGTTGGCGCCATGATCAGGGATGTAAAACAACCTATTTTACTGGTATGTGAAGA
>DATGXI010000145.1:0-2369 GCA_035299065.1 Flavobacteriales bacterium | reverse complement strand
ACTTCTTCTGTTTTTACTATGGTGGTTTCTTTGGTTACAGTTGAGTCAACCCCTGTGCTGTCGCTGTTTTCTTCAGTAACGTCTTCGGTTTTTGTTTCTTCACTCCCGGCAGCTTCTTCGGTTGTTTCCTCTTCTTTTTTTTCTTTTTTGATTTTCACCTTACACGTTGCAAATGTGCAATAGGGAACATCAATGCCGGGAATGGTGTCGTTTGACCGTGAAAACCCAATGAAAATAGAATCATTTACAGCATCGCACCAGGTTGTTCCACCGCCCATGCTTCCTGATTTTACTTTTGAAACCCATTTAATGGTTCCCTTTCCAGCCGGGTCAAATTCCATGAACACATTTTCATTTTTGCGTGCGGGTTTGTATGAACTTTTTTCGGTTGGTATGGTTGCCCCAACCGGTAAATACACCAGCCAGGTATTGTTTTTGGTGAATGTCATGGCACAGGCCTTGCCAAGTCCAAGTGAGCCTTCGGGAACAGCGGTACGATTTCCTGCATTGGCCCCTGTTTTTAATTGATAATCGTAAATAATGTTGCCTTTTTTGTCAAGTTGCACAAATAAAAATTCTCCTTTATCGCGTTTGAATTTTTTGTCAGCTACGGTTATTTCACCGCTAACATCAAACACCCAGTTGAAAAAAAACAACGGAGCATTTTCTTTGTCAAATGCAACCTGGTTAATGTAAAAATCGGCACGTTGCCTTGACTCAGCATCCACCTCAAATTTTTTATCGAATAATTTTTTTGGATTTCCATTCTCATCAATTTCCAGCAAGGTGTACCGGCCTACTTCAAACGGGTACTTAATCTGGTTTTTATCATCCAATTTGTAATCGTAGCCGGCTATATATGATTTTCCCTCGGGACTTACATCAAACACATCAATGTACTGGTTAAAAATTTCGGAGCGAAATTCCTCGCGGCCGTTAGCGGCCAGGCAAACCAATACATGGTCCATTAAGCGCGTTCCGTTTTTACTGGCCAGGCAGTATAATTTTCCATCGCTGTTGTATTTAATTGTTGTTCGGGGTAAATAAAAATCGTTGCCCAGTTTACGTGACCACACGTACTCGCCATCGGTATTCAGCCGTATAATGGCATTGTTCATTCCTTCGGCCAAAAGCACCGCTTTATCGCCAAACATGGCCATGCTGCTTACTTTATTGCCGGTATTATCATTCATGGCAATGTACAGGTTGCCCGCTGGGTCGCAATCAAAATCGGCAATGGGAGTTTGTGAGGCAAGTCCCCATTTATAATTTCCTTTTTTGCTGAGTTTAACTATGAGGTATGATGGTGCTTTTTCAGGCGCTTCAATATGATTGTTGATTTTTTTTCCTTTAATCACCAGTTGTCCAAAACTTTTTAAATACACGTAGGAATTACCTGCAGTATCACACACAATTTTTTTGACTTCCGAAATCATGTTGCCATTTGTGCGATAGTCATTTGAAATACTGGTGAAAATTTTAACCTGTTGGGCCCTGGAAGGTGACATGACCAGGAAAGTGAGCAGTAATGTAAGAGGCCAGTGTTTTAACATGGTAGTTGAAAGATACGGTTTTTAGTATAAAACGCATGAAAACGAAAAAGTTACGCAATGCACATTATCTTGTAAGTGAATGGTAATGAGCTAGTTGAATAGGTTATTTGAATTCAGTATATTGAATCTTAAATCTTAGATATTAAATCTCAAATGAAAAAAGGTCCCCGTGCCTTTTTATGAATTGGAACCTCAAAGTATGAGACACGGGGCTTTTTGTTTAGTTGTTACCCGTAAAATTACAACAGTAACTAAATTGTTTCACTACGTTGATTCACGTATTTGCAAAAAATTGGACGATGATTATGGACTATATATCGGCCATTAAAAAAGTGAATTGCTAGCACACAGAAGTTTAGCGAATTTTGATGTGTAGAGGCAGCAAGCTGGTAGTCTTTTAAAAAGAAGTAAAAATTACCAAACCCTGAAATCCATCATCATGTTTTCATTCTTGAATGAAGGTTGCTGTTTGCCTTTGCTTAACTGGAAAACCTGCCTGCGCACATAATCCTGTATTTCATGAACGCTAATCATGTTGTCGCCATTGGCATCGGCAGCCATTGTTTTAAGCCCGTTCAATAAGCAATAGGTAAATAACCCGTTTTTCCACTCGGCACTTTCCATGGCGTATTCAGCACCGCCTGCACTGCTTATAATGGTTGAGCCTGTTCCTTCATCCAGGTTGTTATAAATCTCGCGCATTAAGGCGCTGGCGTTGTTCAGGCCTATTGATTTGCTTCGCAAGCCTGCACCAGCCGCCCTGAACGATACATCGCCCTCAGACGTTTTTACAGCGGCCAGGGTTTCCACTTCATC
>DATGXI010000144.1:0-3894 GCA_035299065.1 Flavobacteriales bacterium | reverse complement strand
CCTGAATGACCGGTAAAAGCCGGGCCTCTTCTTCAGCTTCGGGCAATACATCGGCTCCGGGCCTGGAGCTCATGGCGCCCACATCAATCCAGTTGGCGCCTGCTGTCAATTGTTTTTCAGTCAATTGGCAGGCTTGTAAAGGTGAGTCTGCGCGACTTTCAGGGTTAAATGAGTCGGGGGTGGCATTCACAATGCCCATAACCAGGGGCCTGGAAATTTCAATCCGCTGGCCATTTACGGTCATTGCGTACGAGCGGTTAAAAAATGTATCTTCACGCCTCATTCTGGTAGCAAACTTAATGGAAAAAACACTCCAACAGTACAACGTTGAATTGGATATTTGCAGGGAATTGTTTTTTAAGAAAACAAAAGATTACGGTACCGCGTGGAGAATTTTGCGCCCGGCCTCGTTAACCGACCAGATTTTTATCAAAGCTCAACGCATACGCACCTTGCAGGAAAAAGGTGTTTCAAAAGTAGGCGAGGGCATACACGATGAGTTTATAGGCATTGTTAATTACGCAGTAATGGCCCTTATTCAATGTGAACTTGGCACTGAGGGAAATATGGAATTACCTGCCGATGAAGCCCTGAATTTATACAACAAACACGCCTTTGCCACCCGTGACTTAATGATGAAAAAAAATCATGATTATGGTGAGGCATGGAGGAATATGCGCGTATCTTCATTAACGGATTTAATCCTGATGAAAGTTTTACGCATTAAACAAATTGAAGACAACCAGGGAAAAACACTGGTGAGTGAAGGAGTAGATGCCGGTTATGCGGATATGATGAACTACTCCATTTTTGCATTGATACTTTTGCGCGAACAGGGTTAAACCTTGTTAAGAAGGTTTAAACAAGATGTTAATTAAGGTAGATAACAATAAGTCACACGTATTTTTGAAATAAAAACACGTACAACTATGGGAAGCAAAATCTTTACAGGACTTATCATTTTCTCACGCATTTTTGTGGGATCTATCTTTATTGTATCTGGTATGGTCAAGGCCAACGATACGCTTGGTTTCTCTTACAAACTGGAAGAATATTTTTCAGAAGCCGCTTTTGGCTGGACATTTTTTGAACCATATTCACTGGCCATGGCCGTTTTGGTTTCATGCGGTGAAATGATACTTGGTTTTGCTATTTTATTTGGAGGTAAACCCAAACTAACGGTGTGGTTACTTCTGCTGTTAACGGTTTTCTTTGGTTTCCTTACCTATTATACAGCAACCTGCGATCCGAATGCAACCTACACCGTTATTGAAAATGGTAAAAGCGTTGTGCATCCTGTACAATGCGTAACCGATTGTGGTTGTTTTGGCGATGCACTTAAAGGCACCATTGGACGGTCATTAACCCCATGGGAAAGTTTTGTAAAAGACATGATACTCCTGTTTTTTGTGCTCATACTGTTTATTGGTATGTATGCAAAAAAAGGCAGCATACGGTTAAATGACCGCAAACAGGACATTGTTATTCTTGGTGGCGCCACGTTAATGCTTGTATTGGTTGCGGGTTATTTCTTCCAGTGGTGGTTCCCTGTTTGGTTCTCACTGGCCATGTTTGCGCTTTATTTAATTATGAAACGTAATTTCATACCAAAACTTGGAACGGAATGGACAGTTGCCATTAAAGTATCATTCCTTTCATTTGCTTTTGCCTGGTATACGTACAACTATTTACCGGTAAAAGATTTCACGCCATATGCAGTTGGAAAAAGCATTCCCGAGCAAATGAAAAGTGCCGAGGAACTGGGATTGAAACCACCGGTTTATGCTTTCATGTACCACATCAAGAACAAAAAAACAGGTGAGGAAATGGCTTTGCGAAGCGATGAGTGGCTGGCCAAAAAAGAATTGCAGGTAGATCCATGGGAATTTAAATCAGTTGATCCAAACCAGATAAAAGTTTCAGAAGGGTATGTACCGCCAATACCGGCATTGTCATTATACATAGAAACCGATACAGTGCCTGCTGATATAGCTCCTTTCATCATCAATAACCCGAAGCAAATTGTTTTGTTAATGGTGATGAATAAACTGGAGGAAGCCAAAACAGGAAAAATGGACCAAATGAAAGCCTTGCAAAAACAGGCGTTTGAAAAAGGCTATTTGTTTTACGTGGCAACAGGAGCCGGTGCTGAGGAGTGCAAGGCCTTTAATAAAAAACACAATGCACAATTTGTTTTTGTGAATGGCGATGAGCAGGGGATTTTAAAGCCGATGGTGCGTTCAAACCCGGGATTACTGGTTTTGGACAAAGGTGTTATTTTAGGAAAATGGCATTATAATACCTTGCCCGATATAAATGAAGTAAACGAATTGATAAAAAAGTAAGAAAACGTGTTTAGATTTATCTTAAAGAAATTAGCGTATGGTTTTCTCGTCATGTTTGGCGTGATCACTGTTATCTTTTTTCTTTTCCAGATAAAGCCAGGTGACCCTGCCCGTATGCTGGGTGGTAACAACGCTACTGAAGAAATTTTGCGTGCCATACGCCATGATTTAGGAATGGACCTCCCCGTAATGGAGCAGTATGGTTTATACCTGAACGATCTTTCGCCCATTAGCGTTCATAATACAACCGATTCAAGTGCGCATACGTTTTTGGATACCTCAAAGTATTCATATGTTACCTTATTTACAATTGGTGACGATGCGCTGGTAGTCAAATTTCCGTATTTCAGGCGATCGTACCGCTTCAATGAAAAGGTATCAACCATCATAGCTGAAAGTTTGCCTGGCACCATCATACTGGCTTTTTCATCCATTGTATTGGCATCCATACTCGGTATTATCATGGGAATAATTGCGGCTGTGAACAAAGGAGGGTTCTTTGATAATTTTTGTTCATCGGTTGCCATACTCGGTATATCAGGTCCGTCCTACTTTGTGGGATTGGTCATTGCATGGATAGGAGGCTTCCTTTGGTTCAAAACAACCAATATACCCATGATGCCTGTCATATGTTTCATTGTAGGATTGCTTGTTGGAATCAGCTTAAACAAATTCTCGCGCAAGCAAATTTTAGGCAAATTCTCCTTCGGGTTTATGTTTGAATGTGCATTTAAAGGTCTGGCATGGGGATTTGCTGCATGGGTTGCCTTTTACATGATAAACGGTATGTGCGGGTATGATGCTGTGCCATTTGCTAACAGTTATTTTGAATTACCGGGAACAGGTTTGAACATGGCTGGTTCATTGGTTGAACCCGTAATGACCGAGGACGGTGATTTTATGGAAGTGTACCGTTGGAAGAATTTAATATTACCAACCATTGCGTTAGGCATACGCCCGTTAGCCATTGTATTGCAATTAACGCGCAGTTCAATGCTGGAAGTTTTAAGCCAGGACTATATTCGTACTGCAAAAGCAAAAGGACTTTCAAATTACAATGTGTTGGTGCGCCATGCATTAAAAAATGCGTTGAACCCAGTTGTTACAGCACTCTCAGGCTGGTTTGCCAGTTTGCTGGCAGGAGCCGTTTTTATTGAGGAAGTTTTTGCCTGGAACGGAATAGGTAAAGAAGTTTTTGATGCGGTGTTTTATGACGACTTACCATTGGTAATTGGAAGTGTACTGGTCATATCCAGTATGTTTGTATTCCTCAATATTATTGTGGATATTGTGTATGGAATCCTTGATCCGCGAATACGATTACGGGCATGAGAAAGAAAATAATAGCAGGTAACTGGAAAATGAATAAAACAGCTGCCGATGCGCATGCATTGGTTGAGGCAGTTTTGAAGGTGGAAACAGATC
Organism: Flavobacteriales bacterium; assembly: GCA_035299065.1. GTDB lineage: Bacteria > Bacteroidota > Bacteroidia > Flavobacteriales_D > UBA2798 > DASPJQ01. The sequence goes on along the minus strand of DATGXI010000144.1, from coordinate 124 downwards.
CTGCAAAAAAACAAGTCATTGTTATTCCTCCTCAAATTTACCTTTCTGAATTTTCGAAATATACCCAAGCGGGATTTGCTGTTGGCGCGCAAAACTGCCATGCAATGCCTGAGGGAGCTTACAC
>DATGXI010000143.1:0-14041 GCA_035299065.1 Flavobacteriales bacterium | reverse complement strand
CCGTACGCGCCAGGGTTACGTGCATTAACGGCTTGTCGGCCCATGCCGGCCAGGATGAATTGATTGACTGGCTAAGTAAACTTAAATGGACACCTTCAGAAATTTTTATTGTACATGGCGAGAAAGCCGGGGCTCAAGGATTGCAGCAAAAAATAAAACAGGTTTATGGTTGGAATGCCGGTATACCTGTAATGAACCAGGAAGTATGTATTAGCGGTGAATTTAAAATGATTTAGTAATATGAACAAAGAAATCTCAATTCCACTTGAAAAAGCAAACGTTACTCTAAGAAACGATGGAATATTACACATTCATCTTAACGCTGGTTCTGATATACATATTGAAGATGCCCGGCAAATTTTTGAAACCATGGGCAAAATTGGAAAAGGCAGAAAGTTTCCTGTGTTAATTGATGCGGGCGAATTTGTGCAAGTTGATAAGGATGTACAGAAATTTTCGGCAAGCATTGAAGGGAATATTTACACCATAGCCGATGCCATTGCGTACTGCTCATTGGGTCAGAAATTAGTTGCAGGCTTTTATATTCGTAGAAATGACCCGGTAATTCCAACAAAAATGTTTTCAGGAAAAGCACCAGCAATAGAATGGCTCAAATGTTTTCTAAAAACCGAATCATAAACCCGTAAACAAACAGGCTGTTATCCAAAAAACAATTGAATAACAGCCAGTCCTGATTCCATGTGAATGTATAGTTCACAAAACATGTAATATGTTTTGGCAATTACAAGTGACATTGTTTAATCATTCTTTACACTTAATACGGGAACACAGCTTAATTTAACTGATCCGGTACAACCTGCCACATCTTTAACATAAACGGTATATGTGCCGGGGTCTACATTTCTAAATACTTTTCCTTCCTGGAAATCTCTGTTGTTGATACTGTAGGTACGTGATCCGGTTCCTCCAATTGAATAGTCTATTTTGATTTCATTTTTTTGATTGGCACCTGGCAAACATGAACTGGTTGCAGCCACTTCCAGGGCAGGCGGTTCACTTATTACAACAGTATTTGAATCGAGGCAGCCACTTTCATCTTTTACGCGTATGGTATATTTACCTGCTTTCAATTGCCTGAACAGCGATTCTTTTTGGTATGTTTTTCCCTGATTAATGCTATATTGTAGTTCGCCCGAACCACCCATTGCATTTACGTTTAACGTTGCATTACTTCCACCATAACAACTAACATCAGTAGTATTAATAAAATCAATTACAGGACCATTAAAATCACTTATCGTTACAACAACCGATCCCATGCATCCCAATGAATCTTTTGCTATTACGGTATATCCTCCCGATAGTCCTTCAAAATATCCGTTTGATTTAAAATCACTGTCGCCAATCTGGTACATGAATTTACCTACGCCACCTCCAGCTTTCACCAACACAGCACCATCACTGTAACAGCAACTGGCATGTGTATATTTAACCGTTGGAAAGTGTATTTTTTGGGGTTGGTTCACGGTAAACTCCATAGTCTTTTTTTCGCCCTTTGAGTCTTTTACATATAATTTATACTTACCCGCTTTAAGTCCATTAAAATGTGGATCGGTTTGATAATTGGCCGCATTAAGGCTATAATAATATGGTTGTTTACCACCAGAAAGAATAATGGTCACACTGCCACTTGACTGGCCAAAGCATTTCACATCTGTAATATGAAGTTCATTTATAAGCATTTCGGTTGGTGCTGGTGCCACCCTTACAGTATTGCCTTTTTCTGAATTTTCCTTGCCGCCAGGTATAACGTTGAGGCAAACTGCAAGCGAAATAATAAGGTTTATCATGTTTTTGTTTTTAAGTTTATAGCCACAAATTTGCGGTTACTCCCATTAATTATTCATGACTGGGACCGTTAGTGAATATGATTTATATCATGTTTGGCTATGTCCAAGGTCATAATACCGTGGTTCCTGCCCAGTTAATTTTGAAAAAAAAGAACCATGAAGCACATACTCGTACCAACTGATTTCTCAACAAACGCTGAGCACGCCATTAAGTACGCTGTTATTATAGGTAAAAAATTTAAAGCAAAAATCACCCTTTTGCATGCGTGGATGCCTGATGCCGATCAAATTGTTGCCTGGACAACCGGTGAGGCCGAATTTGTTTTTAAAAACAAAATCGAAAAAAAGCTTTTGGTTTTATGCGCGAAATATAACAAACTATATAAGTTGGAATTTGATTTTGTTGCGCGGCAAGCTAACTTAACCACGTTTATAAATGAAACCGCCCGTAAAATGAAAGTTGATTTAGTTGTAATGGGCACAAAGGGTTCTGGAAAAATAAAAAACCGGATATTTGGCAGCAATGCCGCGCGTATGATTGAAAAGGCCCCTTGCCCACTTATAGTTGTACCGGCCAAGGCTGAATTAAAAGCTCCACGGAAAATAATTTTTGCAACAGATTACTATAAAAATGACCTGCGAAACATAAAATCGCTGGTCAAATTCGGAACCAATTTTCACGCCAACATTGATGTCTTACATGTTTCTGAACCGTTTGACGCTGACACCGAAAAGCTTTTTTTGCAGCCTTTTGCCAAACAGGTTGTGAAAAGTACAGGGTATAAAAAATTATCATTCAAGGTTGTTACAGGAACGAATGTAACTACAACCCTTGAAAATTATGCAAAAGTACATAAAGCAAATATGCTGGCTATGGTAACCGCACAAAGAACCTTGTTTGAACGTTTGTTTGTTTGGAGCACAACAAAAAAAATGAGTTACCATAGCCGCTACCCTATTTTTATTTTTCATCAGGACTGATTAAACGAAGCATGAAATTTACAGAAGAGCCATCAAAAAAAGTAAATGATGTAACCTGTTACCATTGCGGTGACCAATGCCGCCATAAAACTATTTTTTTTGACGGGAAAGAATTTTGTTGTGATGGCTGCCGCATGGTTTACGACCTCTTAAAAGAAAGTAACCTATGCACCTACTATGCCATGCAGGCAACCCCGGGAGTTTCACAAACGAAATCAACCATTAACGGCCGATTTGATTTCCTTAACGAAACTGAAGTCAGCCAAAAATTAATACGTTTTACAGACCACGACACGGCACACGTAACATTTTTTGCACCAGGCATACATTGCAGTTCTTGCATATGGCTGCTTGAAAACCTTCACCGGGTAAACCCAAACGTTACTTCATCTACAGTTAATTTCATGCGTAAAGAAGTAACGGTTATTTACAAAATGCATAAGTTAAGTCTTTCACAAGTAGCAGAACTGCTTGCGCACATAGGCTACGAACCCTTAATCAGTCTTGACGATCTGGAAAAAAAAGTTCGCAAAGGTAATAACAGGAAGGAAATAATAAGAATAGGTTTAGCCGGTTTCTGCTTTGGAAACATAATGATGCTAAGCTTTCCTGAATACTTTTCAGCCGGTAATTTCTGGGACCAAAAAAACCTTTCTTCTTTTTTCAGTTATCTTAATCTTACGCTTTCGGTTCCTGTATTTTTTTATTGCGCCTCACCTTTTTTTATTTCAGCCTGGAAAAGCATACGCCAGCAGCACCTGAATATTGATGCACCAATAGCCCTGGCCATTTTAGTTACTTTTACACGAAGCGTATATGAAATCGTATCGCAAACAGGTGCAGGTTATATGGATTCCATGTCAGGCATTGTTTTTTTCATGTTATTAGGCCGTTTTTTTCAGCATAAAACGTATGAAACACTTTCTTTTGAACGCGATTACAAGTCATATTTTCCTATAGGTGTTTCAGTAAAGTTGCCTGATGGAACAGAAACGAATAAACAAGCAACCAGTCTCAAAAAAGGAGACCGAATTCTTATACGAAACCAGGAGTTAATACCTGCCGATTCAGTTCTTCAAACCGAATACACGCATATTGATTACAGCTTTATTACCGGTGAGTCAGCCCCGGTTCGCAAGTTAAAAGGAGAATTGATTTATGCCGGAGGCCGCCAACTTGATGGCACAATAGAACTTGAAGTTGTTAACCCGGTTATGCAAAGTTACTTAACACGCGCCTGGAACGATGCTGCTGAAACAAAAAAAGAAAAGTCCAGTGCAACATATATTGATACCATAAACCGCTATTTCACCATGGTTGTATTCAGCATTGCAACTATTTCAGTAACGTATTGGTATATAATTGATCCTTCCCGGGCTTTGAATGCGCTAACGGCAGTACTTATTGTTGCGTGTCCTTGCGGGTTATTACTGACATCAACATTTGCTCACGGCAACGTGATACGCATTTTTGGAAGAAATAAGTTTTACCTGAAAAATGCTGGTGTTATAAATTCATTGGCACTGGCCGACACCATTTTATTTGATAAAACAGGTACCATAACACACGGTTCAGAGGTTATATTCATTGGGCCTGAATTATCGGAATACAACTCCAGGCTGGCGGCTTCACTTGCTTCAAATTCTTCACATCCTTTAAGTCGTACCATTGCCCTTAGTTATGGAACAGGCAGAAATTTACCCGTAACAAAATTCAAGCAGGTTACCGGGTATGGCATTAAAGGTGTTGTTGATGATCACCAGGTGATTTTAGGTTCCGAATATTTTGTGACAGGGCGTTATTCAAAAGCTAATATGGTTGGCAAAGTTTTTCTATCCATTGATGGAAAAGTTCATGGTTTTTTTGGATTTTCAAATGCATTCAGACCAGGATTAAAAAAACTTTTCAGTCAACTGAGTAAAACACACACATTAAAATTAGTTTCTGGCGACAATGATTCAGAAAAGGAAAAACTTAGAGAATTTGTTGGTCCAAAAACAGACCTGTTGTTTAATTTAAAACCAGAAGACAAATTTAACCATGTTGTTTTATTGCAAAATATTGGAAAAAAAGTAATTATGGTTGGTGATGGCTTAAACGATGCCCTGGCATTAAAACAAAGTGATGTGGGAATTGCTGTATCAGACGATACAAACACGTTTTCGCCAGCATGTGACGTCATTGCCGATGGAAGTGTTATTGAACGTATACCCCAATTTATACGCCTTGCCAGGGCATGCAACCAGGTCATAAAAGCAACCTTTATTGTTTCGTTGATTTATAACATTGTGGGACTTTATTTTGCAGTTAGCGGAACTCTTTCGCCTGTTATTGCTGCCGTATTAATGCCATTAAGTTCAATAACAATCGTATTAATGGTTACCATTCTTACAAGTGTTGCAGCCCGTAAAAACGCACTCTAATTTAAACATTACCCGGTTCATTTTATTCTGCAAGCATAATAAACACTGAATGTGCTGATTAAATAAAAACTGATGAAAGTCAGTTAAGCAGGTGACTGACCTCATAACGGTACATGTTTACCACTGGTAGTTTTGTCAATATAAAGATCGCAAAAATGAGTGTTCTGTTCGTGTTAATTGGAATCAGCCTGATAGTAGCTACAGGATTCTTAGCAGCCTTTATTTGGGCAGTAAAAAAAGGGCAATATGAAGACAGTTATACACCATCCGTTCGCATTCTTTTCGAGAATGAACTACCCGATCAGCATGAAACAACCAACAAAACGCAAATCACTGATAAAAACTAAACATATTTATGGAAGTAGAAAAATTTTCGTATGACAATAAAATTGTAAAGCAGTTTGCCTATGCTACTATTTTTTGGGGATTGGCAGGAATGACCGTTGGCCTATGGGTAGCCCTGCAACTGGTTTTTCCCTCACTTAATTTTGATTTCGGACCAACCAGCTTTGGTCGTATAAGGCCCTTACATACAAACGCAGTAATTTTTGCATTTGTAGGTAACGGCATTTTCATGGGGGTTTATTATTCATTACAACGTTTGTGTAAAACGCGTATGTACAGTGACCGGTTGAGTAAAATTCACTTTTGGGGATGGCAGCTTATTATTCTTGCAGCGCTGGTAACACTTCCTTTAGGGCTAACCACTGGCAAAGAATACGCAGAACTTGAATGGCCCATTGACATTGCTATTACGCTTATATGGGTTGTTTTTGGATGGAACATGTTTGGCACCATTCTCAGGAGACGTGAGCGTCATTTGTATGTAGCCATCTGGTTTTACATTGCCACCTTTGTAACAGTTGCTGTGCTGCACATTGTCAATTCAATTGAAATACCTGTTTCGGCATTTAAAAGTTATTCAGCTTACGCAGGTGTACAGGATGCACTTGTGCAATGGTGGTATGGGCACAATGCTGTTGCGTTTTTTCTTACCACACCCTACCTGGGCCTTATGTATTACTTTATACCAAAAGCCGCCAATCGTCCTGTTTATTCTTACCGTTTGTCAATTATACACTTTTGGGCACTAATTTTTCTTTACATATGGGCTGGCCCACACCACTTACTTTATACCGCTTTACCTGACTGGGCACAATCACTGGGTGTAGTATTTTCAATCATGCTGATTGCCCCATCATGGGGTGGTATGATAAACGGTTTGCTAACGCTGCGTGGTGCGTGGGACAAAGTTCGGGAAGATGTTGTATTGAAATTTTTAGTGGTTGCCATTACTGCTTATGGCATGGCCACTTTTGAAGGCCCTATGTTATCACTTAAAAGTGTAAATGCCATTGCCCACTTTACCGACTGGATAGTTGCACACGTGCACGTAGGGGCATTAGGTTGGAACGGGTTCCTCACATTTGGTATACTGTATTGGTTAATTCCAAAAATGTTCCAAACCAACCTTTACTCGAAAAAACTGGCTAACTGGCATTTCTGGTTAGGTACATTGGGAATACTTTTTTATGCTATTCCAATGTATTGGGCCGGGTTCATGCAGGCTCAAATGCTAAACGAATTTACGGAAGAAGGTTTACTTAAATACCCAAACTATCTTGAAACAGTAACACAAATTGCACCAATGTACATGGCACGCTCAATAGGCGGTACGCTTTACCTTATAGGTGTCTTTTTAATGACTTACAACATAATTAAAACAGTAAAACAAGGAGCTTTCCTGGCAAACGAAGAAGCTGAAGCCGCTCCATTGGTGCGTAAATACGCAAAACACAAAGGTGAACACTGGCACAGGGGCGTTGAGCGCAAACCTTTAACACTTATGGTACTAAGCCTTATTGTGATTCTTATTGGAGGAATAATTGAAATGGTACCAACATTTATGGTCAAGTCAAATGTACCCACCATTGCAAGTGTAAAACCGTATACTCCGCTTGAATTACAAGGGCGCGACATTTACCTGCGCGAGGGATGCTATACATGTCATACACAAATGGTGCGACCATTCAGGTCAGAAACTGCGCGGTATGGTGAATACTCAAAAGCCGGTGAATTTGTTTATGATCACCCTTTTCAATGGGGATCAAAACGCACAGGACCCGACTTGCACCGCGTTGGAGGAAAATATCCTGATTCGTGGCACTACAACCACATGCTTGACCCGTCAAGCATGTCGCCCGGGTCAATTATGCCACCTTATTCATGGTTGCTTGACAATGACATTGACACAGCAAGCACTCCAGCTAAAATAAACACCATGCGCACATTGGGCGTACCATACGGTGTAAATTATGCCAATGTGGCTAACCGCGAACTTAATACGCAAGCTGACAGTATTGTGGCCAGCCTGAAACGCGATGGAATAGAAAGCGAGCCAAATAAGGAAATTATTGCGCTCATAGCATACCTGCAGCGCTTAGGAAAAGATATAAAAGGACAACTTAAAAAATAATTCACCATGAAATTTATAAACTACCTCGAATCCATTACAGGTATTTCAATATACCCCTTAATCTCGTTACTGGTTTTCTTCGGCTTTTTTATTGCCTTAACGTGGTATGTTGTCAGGGCCGACAAAAAACACATTAGCGCCATGAAAGATATTCCTCTTCATGGAAATGGAGACAGCAAACAAAATCAACACCTGTAATTGTAAAGCATGGAAACCAAAAAAACAAGATTTCACCAAACCACTTCAAAGCATATAGTATGCATTTCATTTGCATTGCTTAGCCCTGTTATGTCATTGGCAGCAACCGGAAAAACAGCACCTGCACAGGGTTACTATAGTCCAACATTTGCGTTGTTGGTAGGTATTGCATTATTCCTGTTGGCCGCCATTTTGGTAATGATGTCGGCTGTTGCTGCGGCCACCAAATGGAAAACTGAAAAGGAGAGTAAAGGCAAATCGGCTACTACCATCAAAACACTATTGCTGCTTATTGGCACCACTGCGTTTTCAACCCAGGCATTTTCACAAACCGATTCGGTTGCAACGCCTGTAACAAAATCATTTTTTGGTGGCTTGGATGCAATGCCATTTTTTGCAATGATTGCTATTATTGCTTTCGAACTGTTTGTATTGAACATGTTGCGCAACCTGCTTATGCAGTTGTTGGATGCAAAAGAATATAAAAAAGCACTTGCGGCCCAAAAAGTCAAGGTTAAACAACCCAGCTTAATTGAAAAACTTAACGCTTCTGTTGCTATTGAAGAGGAAGCAGACATCATGTTGGATCATGAATACGATGGCATACGCGAGCTTGATAACAACCTGCCACCCTGGTGGAAATATGGATTTTACGTTACAATAATATGGTCAGGCATTTACCTGGTTTATTACCATGTAACCAAAACTGGAAAACTGCAGGCTGAGGAATACAATACAGAAATGAAAGTGGCAAAAGCTGAACTGGAAGAATACCGCAAAAAAGCGGCCAACCTGGTGGATGAAAACAATGCAACAACATTGACAGATGAAGCATCACTATCAGAAGGAAAAAACATTTACTCGGGCAATTGCGCAACCTGTCATGGTAAATTGGGAGAAGGTGGCGTTGGCCCAAACCTTACAGATGATTACTGGCTGCACGGAGGAGATGTGAAAGATATATTTGCAACTATAAAATATGGTTATCCTGAAAAAGGCATGAAATCGTGGCAGCAGGATCTTGGTGCAAGGCAAATCCACATGGTTTCAAGTTATATTAAATCCATATGCGGCACCAATCCTCCAAACGGTAAAGCAAAACAAGGAGACCTCTATAAGGAAATTGAGCCGGCAAAAGATACGCTAAAAACAAAATAAGGAATTTAACCACGGGAAGACGATATGAGTGATACGATGGCACATGATGAAACGTTCAGGGATGAAGTAGGCACAATTAACAAACAGGGAAAGCGTAACTGGATTTACGCACAAAAACCAAAAGGAAAATTTTATCGTGCCCGCACCTTCGTAAGCCTTGTTTTTCTTTCACTTTTCTTCACCCTACCTTTCATTAAAATACACGGCAACCCTATTTTCTTGTTTAATGTACTGGAACGAAAGTTTATTTTTTTTGGTGTAACCTTCTGGCCCCAGGATTTTTTCATTTTCGGTATTGGCATGCTTACCTTTATTTTATTCATTGTTGTTTTTACGGTGGTCTATGGCAGGGTGTTTTGCGGATGGGTATGTCCACAAACGGTTTTCATGGAAATGGTGTTTCGTAAAATTGAATACCTTATTGAGGGCGATGCTGCACACCAGCGCGCCTTAAATAACGGACCCTGGAATTCAAAAAAAGTAGTTAAGAAAACCATAAAACACACAGTTTTTTTTATCCTTGCTTATATCATTGCCCATACTTTCCTGGCATATATAATTGGCGTTGACGAACTGTATAGAATAATGAATGAGCCATTGTCACAGCACATTGGTGGCTTTATTGCTATTTTGGCCTTTACAGGTGTCTTTTATGGTGTGTATGCCTGGTTTCGTGAGCAGGTTTGCCTGATTGTTTGCCCATACGGCCGTTTACAAGGCGTTATGACTGATAAAAACTCCATTCTTGTAGCCTATGATTATAAAAGGGGCGAACCCCGTGAAAAATACAAAAAGAGCAGTACCCAGCCAATGGGCGATTGCATTGATTGTTTTCAATGCGTTAAAGTATGTCCTGTAGCTATTGATATACGAAATGGCACCCAATTGGAATGCACCAGCTGTACGGCCTGTATGGATGCGTGCGATTTTATGATGGAGAAAACCGGACGAAAAAAAGGACTTATTCGATATGCCTCTGAAAACGGCATTGCCAAAGGAGAAAAATTACGCATTACAACACGCATAGTTGCCTATACGGGCGTATTGCTATTGCTTATTGGCATATTAACAGTATTACTCGTTACCAGAAAAGACGTAGATGCAACCATTTTACGTACACCGGGCATGTTGTTTCAAAAGCAGGAAAATAAAATGATAAGCAACCTGTATAACATTAAACTCATAAACAAAACCCAGGAAACTGTTCCAATTACCTTAAAGCTGGAGTCAGGAAAAGGCCATATTCAAATGGTTGGAAAAAACATCACTGTAAAAAAAGAATCCAAAGGAGAAAGTTCATTTTTCATTTTCCTGCCTGAAGAAACCATCACAAACCGCAAAACAACGCTATATGTGGGCGTATACTCGGGTAATACTAAATTGGAAACCGTTAAAACAACTTTTTTAGGACCAATAAAACATAAAAACAAATAAAACATGGGATGGGGAACTAAAATAGCATGTCTTTACCTGGGTTTTATAACCCTTATAATTACAATGGTGAGTCTAACCATGCGTGAAAAAATAGAACTTGAAACGCCCGACTACTATGAACAGGAACTTAAATTCCAGGACAAAATTGACAAAATTAACAGGACGCGTAAGTTGAACAGCTCATTGCAGTGGAGCATAAATGACAGGCAACTTACGTTGAAATTCCCAAAAGAATTGAAAGGGCTACGCATAGGCGGCACTATACATTTCATATGCCCGTCTGACGCTAAATCAGACAAAAATTTTAACGTAAATACCGACACTACCTTGAAACGCATAGTGCTGCTAAACGGAATCAAAAACAGCGTGTATAAAATACAGGTTGACTGGAGAGCAGGCAACGCAGACTACTATAACGAAGGTGTAATTACTGTAAATTAATGTTTTTATTTGCAGCCATATCACTGGGTTTTTTAGGCAGTTTTCACTGTGTTGGAATGTGTGGCCCAATTGCGCTTGCTTTACCCGTAAAACGCACTTCGGCATTTACCGTGTTCACAGGCAGCCTAACATATAACCTGGGCCGAATTATTTCGTATGGTTTTATTGGCCTGTTATTTGGCGTACTGGGTAGCAGCGTTGTGCTGGCTGGATGGCAAAATAGTTTGTCCATCACATTGGGTAGTTTAATTCTGTTGCTGATTTTTATTCCGTCTGTTCTAAAAAACCGCATAAGGCCCGGCTTTATTGTTCCATTTCTTGAAAAATTAAAGCAGCAAATACGCAAACAATTTAAAAACCATTCGTGGCAATCGCTTTTCACAATTGGGTTTTTAAATGGATTTCTTCCTTGCGGCTTGGTTTATTTGGGAATTGTCGGATCGTTGGCCACCGGCACAGCCTTTAAAGGAATGTTATTTATGGTGTTTTTTGGCCTGGGAACTTTTCCGGCCATGTTACTTGTAACAAACGCGGCCAATCGTATTACTCCTGTAATGCGTAAGCGCATGAGCAAAGCCGTCCCCTATTTTGTTGCCCTTATGGCCTTTGCTTTAATTCTGCGTGGTTTGAACCTTGATATACCGTACCTGAGCCCATCAGTCAAACAAAATAACGGAGTCATTCACACAAATTGTTGTCACAAATGAAAGACCTGAAACAATATATCGTAAATCTACGACATGATTTTTCTAAATCAACACTGGATGAAAGCCAACTACACAACAACCCGATAAACCAGTTTGAAGAATGGTTTACCCGGGCAGTAAATATACGGGCAAGGGAACCAAATGCCATGATGCTTTCAACAGTATCACCAGCCAACAAACCTTCAGCAAGAATATTGCTGTTGCGTGATTTTAGTGAAAAAGGTTTCGTGTTTTTTACCAATTACGAAAGTAAAAAAGCAAAAGACCTTGAAGTAAATCCTGCCGGATGCCTTACTTTTTTTTGGCCCGAGCTTGAACAACAGGTACGCATTGAGGGAATAATTTCAAAACTAGATGATGCCGATTCTGATACCTATTTCAGAATGCGTGCGCGCAGCAGCCGTTTAGGCGCATGGGCATCCAATCAAAGCACCATAATTGCAAACCGAGGTGTACTGGATGAAAAAATGAAAGAGGTACGCGAAAAATTTGGCGAAAATGAAATTCCGCGCCCCGAATTTTGGGGTGGTTATATATTAAAGCCTGCCTATTTTGAATTCTGGCAGGGCCGCACCAGCCGTTTACACGACAGGCTTGTGTATGAACTTGAACACGAAAATTCATGGAAAATTTACAGGCTTGCGCCTTAATAAATAACGTATGTACTGGCCTAAACTAACAAGTGATTTAATACGTAAGCAAGTATTAACCGCCCTTCAGGGCAATGTAAATTACCGCGAAAAAGCTGTTTTGGGTGTTCCTGCCTCATACCTTGACAGCGAAATTTTTTACCCCGATGCGCCTTTTCTTTCCAATGCGCCCTTTCTTTCATCTCTTATAGCTAATCCAAATCACATAGGTTGTCACACCCTTGGTCGTTCAGAAGATTTTTTTGCCGGGACCCAGGAAATGGAAAAACAACTTATAAAATTATGTGCTGAACAAATTTTCAAAGGAGAAACCGATGCCCAGGACGGCTATGTAACATCAGGAGGAACCGAAGCCAATATACAGGCCGCGTGGATTTATCGCAATTATTTCATGAGTGAAAAACATGCACAAACCAGTGAAATTGGCATTTTGTTTTCAAAAGACAGTCATTACTCAGTGGCCAAAGCTGCAAACCTCCTGAACCTTGCTATTTTCCCTGTTAATGTGCACGCCAATAGCCGTGAAATCGATATTGATCACCTTGAACGGCAATTGGAAATTGCTGCACTAAAAGGCATACGTTATTTCATTGTGACCCTTAATATGGGAACAACCATGTTTGGATCGGTTGATTGTATTGAAAAAATAACAGCTAAATTAAATCAGAAGAATGTTGAATATAAATTGCACATTGACGCAGCCTTTGGTGGTTTTATTTACCCGTTCTCAAATACAAACAATCTGTTCACATTTAAAAACCCATCTGTTGATTCCATAACCATTGATGCACATAAAATGTTGCAAACACCATATGGCACGGGTATTTTTTTAGTACGCAAGGGATACATGCAATACGTATGTACCCACCAGGCAAAATATGTCATGGGGAATGACCATACCTTGTGCGGAAGCCGGTCAGGCGCTAACGCCATTGCGGTTTGGATGGTGTTGCACACCTATGGTTCAGAGGGGATGAAAACAAGAATGAATGCACTGGTTGATCGTACAACCGAATTATGTGACAGGCTTGTTCAACAGGGCATTGAGTTTTACAGGAATCCTTTCATGAACATAATCGCCATCAACGCTTCGTGCATTTCACCGGCTATTGCAAAAAAATATTTTTTAGTAGCTGACAATTATGATGCTCATGTAAATTGGTGCAAAATAGTAATGATGCCACACATTACAAGGGGAATGATGGATGCACTGATAAATGACATACAAAAACAATGAGCCTTTTTTGCGAACATATAAACAAGAACGAAAAGCGGTTCAACAGCCTCATAGAAAAATACAATGTACCAGCGCCACGTTACACAAGCTATCCCACAGTACCTTATTGGGACAATGCAAGTGTTACACAGGAAGAATGGAAAGAATTGGTAAAAGATTCATTCCTGATGAACAATAGGACTGATGGATTAAGCATTTACATTCACCTGCCGTTTTGTGAAAGTTTGTGTACCTATTGCGGTTGCAATACCCGTATAACCGTTAACCATAAGGTTGAAAGCCCGTACATCAGGGCATTGCTTACCGAATGGGCCATGTATATCGATCTGTTTGAAACCACACCGCGAATACGGCAAATTCATCTTGGCGGAGGAACTCCAACATTTTTTAGTCCGGCAAACCTAACTGCATTACTTGAAGGGATTTTAGCCTCGGCTGTTTTGACAAAAAATGCTGAATTAAGTTTTGAAGCACACCCGGCAAACACAACAGTTGAGCACCTAAAGGTATTATATAACTTTGGTT
>DATGXI010000142.1:0-13539 GCA_035299065.1 Flavobacteriales bacterium | reverse complement strand
GTGGGAGTGAAAATTTTGGAGCCGTTTCGGGCGACCTGGCTTTGGCAAAAATTGACTCTACAGGAGCAATTCTTTTCTCCAATATTTATGGCGTGGGTGGTGCAAATGTTGGTAATTCAGTAACAGAAGCGTTTGATGGAGGTTTCATTTCAGGTGGGGTTATGGACGATTTAGGCGATCCGGCTGCAGGTTTTATTAAGTTTGACAATACCGGTGCAGTTGAATATGCCAAACGTTTTAATACTTCAGGAGGTGTTGCGTTGGAAACAATTACTGGTGTTGTACAGCTTGCTGATAGTAGCTTTGCTTTTGCAGGTGAACAGAATTCTTCGGCATTAACCATGCGTGTGGGCAAAACAGGTAATTCCTGTAATGGAATATTGATAAGCCCAACTACAAATGGTGCACCGTATACAGTAATTAGTGAAACACTGGACCACGAGTCGGCTGCTTCTACCCTCACCTACACCAGTGAAACCTATACACCAGAGGCGGTAACTGATATTTGGAAAATTTGCGAAATTTGGTTTCCCGTTGCCCAAACAGGCCTTACCAATAACGTTATTTGCCAGGGAACCTGCGTTCAGTTTTTTAATTATTTCCATACAACAAGTTTTACCCAAACCTATCAATGGTCATTCCCTGGTGGTAATCCATCCACATCAACAGATCCTTACCCAATTGTATGTTATGACACAATTGGTGTATATGATATAACATTTACCGTAACAAACCCTGCAGGCACGGCTACCACTTATGCGGCTGGATATGTAAACGTATATGGTTTTGCAACAGGTCTTACATTTAAAAAGAAAATTGATAAATCAAGCCTTGATAATGCCTATTACACCTCTGAAACAAACGATGGTGGTTTCGTTACCTGTGGTAAAGTATTTACAGGCGGTTTAAGCGCTTACGATGCTTACATTGCCAAACACGATATGAATGGTACCCTGGAATGGCAAAAAGTTCTGGGCGATGGTGCCGGTGACTTTTTTACCGCAGTTAAACAAACAACCGATGGCGGGTATATTGCCGTTGGCGCATCGGCAGGAGCCGGTTCTGACAATGTTTGGATGGTTAAATTCAATGCATCGGGTGGAATCATGTGGTCAAAACGCCAGGGATCTGGTGCTTTATATGTTCCAAATGACGTTATTCAAGCCGCTGATGGAACATATGCTATTGTAGGTTCAACCAGTGCAAGTATTACGGGAGCAGCTGATCCGTTCATCATGAAATTTGATGCCAGTGGAGGTTTTCTTGATGTGCATAATTACGATTCCTATAATGCTGACCAGGGAAAACGCATCATACAAACATTTGATGGTGGATTTGCCATTGCAGGAATTGGCTATAATGTAGCTGGTGAAGCTAAAATGTTATTGGTAAAAGTTGCCTCTGATTTAAGTGTTGAATGGAGTGGATTATATGGTGGAAATGCTGATGACCACGGGGCCAGCGTGAAACAAACCGATGATGGTGGATTTATTCTTGGTGGTTACACAGCCGCATTTGGACATACCAGCCTTGATACAAAACCTTTATTGGTTAAGGTTAATTCAATAGGTGATGTTGTGTGGTCAAAAACATACGGCACCTCTGGTATTCATGCCGAACAATTATTTGACGTTTCTGTAGCCTGCGACCAGGGCTTTATTATGATGGGTCAATCAAATGGAGTTGGTATTGGTGGCGATGATGTTTTTCTTATTAAAACTGACCGCGAAGGAAACACCGAATGGGCGCGTGGATATGGCGATGTAAACAACGAAGTTTCAGGTAACGCAGTTTGGCAAACAAATGACGGAGGTTATGCATTTGCTTACACCGAAAACAACGGAACCGATTTTGATATTGCCATTATAAAAACCGACTTCACTGGTGAGTCGTTTTGTGGAACAAGTTCCATACCTGTTGTTGAAACACCTGTTGGCGCATTCCTTTGTTGCACACTTACCGATGACCAGTCCATTGGTTCATTGACGCCAAATACATACATGCCAACCATCGTTTCGGGTTCTATTACTGAAACAAATGACTGTTTAGCCTGTCCTGAACCGGTTAGTAATTTTACAGGTTCTGTTTCGGGAGCTACCCTTAGCCTTACCTCTACTTCAGCAAATGCTACAGGTTACCTGTGGAACTTTGGTGACGGAAACACGTCAACAGTGGCTAACCCGGTGCATACTTACGCACTTGGCGGAACATACAATGTATGCTTAACTGTAACGAGTTCATGTGGTGACAGCACCATTTGCCAGTTATTTACCACAACATGCGTAAGTCCTGTTGCCGGTTTCAGTATTTCACAAAGCGGTATGAATATAAGCACAGCCGACATGGCATCAAACGCTACAACCTACACGTGGGATTTTGGTGATGGTTATACAACAAACACACCTTCAGCTTCACATACCTATTTTGCTTCAGGAACATATACCATTTGCCAGTACGTAAACAACGGTTGCGGGTATGACACATTGTGCCAAACCGTTAACATAATTTGCAACGTTCCTCTTGCCGCTACTTCATACAGCGTAAGTGGATTAACCGTTACATTTACCAATACAAGTACCGATAATGCCAACAATTATTGGGATTTTGATGATGGAGGTACATCAACCAATGCATCGCCCGTTTATGTATTCTCAACAGCAGGTTCATATGATGTTGAATTAGTAGTTGAAAATGCATGTGGAACAGATACGCTTGTAGTAACCATTCCCGTTAACTGTGTTTTACCTGTTGCAGGATTCCAGACCTCCCCTGATGGATTAACCGTGGAGTTTGTGTCAAGCTTCCTTACAACGGATGCCACTTCGGTAGTATGGGACTTTGGTGAAGGTGGATCTTCCATCAATCCTAACCCTACTTATACGTATGCCACAACCGGAACCTATACGGTTTGCCTGATTGCAAGTAACGGTTGCGGAAGTGATACGATTTGCACTACAGTTGATGTATGTGCTGCGCCTACAGCCGCGTTTACCTGGTCAGCATCGGCACTTAATGCCATATTTACCGAAACAAGTTCCCAGGAAACTTCTTACTACTGGACATTTGGTGATGGAAATGCCACCAACCTTGCAAACCCAGCCAACATGTTTAGCACAGCGGGAACATACGAAGTTTGCCTTGTTGCTATAAATGATTGTGGAACCGACACAACCTGCCAGGATGTTTATATTTCATGTGCAGTTACCATCAACCAGGATATTTGCCAGGTAACAGTTGACCCAAATTCAAATTATAACCGTGTTGTTTGGAGTAAGCCTGCAGTGCTTGACATTGACAAATATGTAATATACCGTGAAATTGCCGGGCCAGGATTTGTGCCAATTGACACAGTTCCCTATACCGATTACAGTATTTATGTTGACTCCATTTTTGTACCTGTGGCCAATCCAAATGTAACCTATTACAATTACGGAATTTCGGCCATTGACACCTGTGGATATGAGGGCCCAATGAGTCCGGCTCACACCACTATACATATGACAGGTGTAATTACTATATTCAATGAAATTAAACTTGACTGGACCAATTATATTGGTGCGCCTGTTAACTATTACGTTATCCTGCGCGATTCAATGGGTACTGGTAACTGGCAGCGATATGACTCGGTACCTGGCTCAACGTTGCTTTATGTTGATGTAAATCCACCAAGTTTAACAAGCACCAATTATGTAATTGAAACCAACTGGGGCCTGACATGCAGTCCTACCCGAGCCGGAATCTCTACTTCGCGTTCAAATATACGTACCCGTGGCGCAATGATTGTTGACGGCATAAATGAAACCGGAACAGCCGAAGTGATTGATGTTTATCCTAACCCGGCCAACCAGGAAGTAACCATTGAGCTGAACCGCAGCAATTGCGTCATCCGCTTATATGATTCCCGTGGTGCCCTGGTAACATCACGAACCAACACTTCGCGTAAAACAATATTTAATATTTCTGAACTATCCAACGGTGTATATTATTTTGATATTACCGGGGCAGGATTTAGTGTCAAGAAAAAATTTGTAAAAAATTAATTACAGGACTTTGCGCTTTTTAAAATATGTCTCTCTTTTCGTACTGGTTGGCTTAATCCCTTCTGGAGGGTTAAGCCAACAGTACAATTTCCGGCATTTTACAACTAAAAATGGTTTGGCAAATCCATTTGTGAACCATATTTTTTGCGATTCACGCGGCTTTATGTGGATGTCAACACAGGGCGGGTTAAGTAAATTTGACGGGAATGCATTCATCAATTACACCTCAAAAGAAGGACTTCCTTCAAGCGATATATTGTGTTCAACAGAAGACAGGGATGGAAATTTATGGGTTGGTACAAATGGTGCCGGTGTTGCGTGTTTTAACGGTTCTGAGTTTAAAACCTACGATGATAAAAATGGTTTTCTTTCGGGTTCAGTTTACAATATATTTTGCGATTCAAAAGGTCGCTTGTGGTTTGCCACACTTAAAGGTATTTACACATTCAAAAATGGAAAATTTACCCACTACACACAAGGGGTTCCGGATGCTGAATTTTTTACCATTTGCGAAGACCAGCATGGCAATATATGGTTTGGCGGGAAAGATACAGGCCCGTTAAAATACGATGGCAAAACCTTTATACAGGTACCTGAAAATTCGCGCATATACCGCAAAACCGTTTTCTCCATTTACTGCGCAAAAGACGGTATCATATGGTGCGGAACTCCTGGTGAGGGCTTATTTATACAAGGTAAAGATGATTTTTATCATTTTGAAGACGAACGTATTTCTACCGAGTTTATTTCTTCTATTAAACAGGATGATCACCATAATTTATGGATTGCAACCGACAACCAGTTGGTGAAAATTAACGGAAGCAAAAAACAGTATTTTACCATTGACAATGGCTTAACGTCAAATACCATTTACTCACTTGGATTTGATAAAGACGGACGCCTGTGGATTGGCACCATTAATGGACTGAATGTTTTTATTAACGAAGCGTTTACCGGTTACAATGAAAAAAATGGTTTAACCAACAGCAACGTTACCGTTTTTTGCCATAGTTCTGACAGCGAATTGCTGATTGGAACTGCCGGCAATGGACTGTTTTCATTTGATGGGCAAACCATAACACAGGTTGATATACCAACGTTAAACCACACCAACATACTTTGCCTGTACAGCGCAAGCAATGGCGATATTTATATTGGCCTTAACAACTCAGAACAGGGAATTTTTGTTCTTGAGAAAAAAAATGGAAAATACGTTGTAAAAAAGGAAATTCGAAAATTGGGAGGAAAACCGTTTTCAACTATAGCCGGCATTAGCGAACGCTCAAATGGCGACATGATTATTGGCGTATTTGGCAATGGAGTTTTTATCATTGACAAGGATGGGAATGAAAAATTTCTTGGGAGCTATACAAAAACATTTGTCACGAAAGATGTTATGGCCATGTTTCTTGATTCAAAGGAAAATTTATGGATAGCCCTCAACATGGCGGGTGTTGTAAAATACGATTTCAAAACCATTAAACGGTTTACGACCGATGACGGTCTTGGAGACAATACAGTTTTAAGCATTTGCGAAGATGGGGATGGAAATATTGTATTTGGAAACTACGAAAATGGAATTACCATTTATAACGGCACCAAATTCATTACCTATAACAAAGAAAATCACCTGAGTTCAAACAATGTACAGGCAGTGGCAACCGACAAGCATGGCAGCCTTTGGGTAGGAACAAATAACGGGTTAAACAAAATTAAATTAAACAAAGACCTTACCATCTCGTCAATCAAATTGTACAACGAATCAAACGGCCTGCTTGGTACCGAAATTAACCAGAATGGAATTTACGCTGATAAAAGCAATACATTGTGGATTGGGTCTAACCTGGGCCTTACCCGTTACCTGCCCTTTTTTGATTACAGGAATACAAATCCACCTAACGTTGTTTTAAACAACATAAAACTGAACTTTACCCAGCCAAAATGGAAAAATCTTGGGGTTCATGTTGATGAAAAAACAAAGCTTCCCGTTAATCCCGTTCTTTCACACCACGACAATCACCTCACCTTTTATTTCCAGGCCCTTACTCTTGACCAGGTTGAATTTTCGTATATGCTTGAGGGGTTAGACGAGAAGTGGACCCCCATGAGCACGAAAAACGAAGCTGATTACACCAACATTCCTCCGGGTGAGTACACCTTCAGGGTTAAGGCTATAAACAGCGATGGTATTTCCAGCAAAATTGATTTAAACTACAAGTTCACCATAAATCCGCCTTATTGGCAAACATGGTGGTTCAGGATAACCGCTGGAATAATTATTATTGGCCTGGTTGTATTCATCATAAAAAGGCGTACAGCTCAATTGGCCAAAGAGAAAAAAATACTGGAAGAAAAAGTAGCAGAACGAACAAGCGAGCTAAGTGTTGCCAATTCACATTTATCAGTGGCACTTCACGACATTAAAGACAGTATTTTTTACGCTCAAAAAATTCAGCAGTCAATTTTACCAAATGAAACCGAATTTTCTTCCATCATGCAGGACTCATTTGTTTTGTTTAAACCAAAAGACATTGTGAGTGGCGATTTTTACTGGCTTTCAGAAAAAGACGGAAAAACCATTTATGCTACCTGTGATTGTACCGGCCATGGTGTACCGGGTGGATTTATGACCATGCTGGGCACTTCTTTTTTAAATGAAATTGTGAACGAGCAAAAAGCTTCGGAAACCGGTAAAATACTGGACCAAATGCGTGAGCGCATTATTGAAGCATTGAAACAAACCGGTGCCACGGGTGAGAATAAAGACGGAATGGATATGGTTATGTGCATGATTGATAAAAAAACAAATACACTTCAATATGCCGCTGCAAACAATGGATTTTATATTGTGCGAAATGGCGAATTGATAGAAATGAAAGCCGACAAACAACCCATTGGATATTTTGTAAACCAGCAACCATTTACAACGGCTAATTTCCAGCTACAAAAAGGCGATGTTATTTACACCTTTACCGATGGGTATGCCGACCAGTTTGGAGGGCCAAACGGTAAAAAATTCAAATACAAACAGCTTGAGCAGTTACTTGTAGAAATCTATACTGAACCAATGCACGTGCAGCATAAAAAGCTGGATACTGCTATTGAAAACTGGATGAAAGATTTTGAACAGATTGATGATATTCTGCTTATTGGTTACAGGGTAAATTAATTATGGGGCCAATGTTTTTTGGCCGAATAATGTTACCCTATAAGTTAAACCAGGAATTTATTTTTCGCACTCAAACACTACATTGCGATCATTGTTTGAAAACTTCAGTTTCTGTTTGCGAACAACATCAACAATGTTTCTTCCCAGGTAATTCAATTCCTGGTCCCATACTGTGTTCAATACATTGGCGTAATTATACGCAACGTTGCCTTGCGGATCAACATACTGGTTTTGTTCGGTAAAATACTCCCAGGTACCATACACAACTGGCTGTAGTTTGCGGTGAAGTTCAACCGTGTGATTGGCATTAAACACAATTTTTTCATACCCTACGGTTGGTGTTATGGCATGAAAACCTATACCCCTTTTCTTTTCCTCTTTTATGCTTTTTATTTTCCACTCGCCAATAAGCCTTGATTCAATTGGATCGGCCTTTTCACAACTGCTTACAACAGCAAGTAATGCAACAATGAAAAGTACATGTAGCTTTTTCATACAGGTTGATTTGTTTGACTAAATATACAAAAAAAACAGGAATTGAGCAATGCAAAGCTGTTTCGTCACGAAAAAGCATCTGGTTGATTGTTTATGAAACGAAAGGATTGAAGCTCCTTTCTATTACTCAGTCAAATACCAAAACCTGCAACCGCTGCGCGTCTGCGTTTTTTGTTGTTTAAAAACACTTTTGAAAGCAAGCTTTCAGCGTGTTTTTAAACAACAAAAAACCCCTGAACACTTTCGCGTTCAGGGGTTTTGATCTTATTCGTGACCCCGAAAGGATTCAAACCTTTAACCTTCTGATCCGTAGTCAGATACTCTATTCAGTTGAGCTACGGGGCCTCAAAGAGGTTGCAAAGGTAATTGTTTTTTTAAAATGTTGTTTTTTAATTTCAAGGAAAATTTACATCCTCCTGTGCATCAGCTATTTTTCAATACCCGAACCGGTTATTGTATTGCCTTTGTATGTGTAATTGTAATAAATAGAGTGTCCTTTTTCAAGGTACTTTTTTGAGTATCTGGAATGCATTTGGGCATCCTGCTTTTGGCCATTAACAATGAATTCTTCTGAATCAAGTTTGAAGGACCCTATATCATCGCTATGCATATCGTTTTTCAAATCAGTCAGAATTTTATTTTTAAGTACTTCAAATTTCTTCATCTCCTTTTCAGCATGTTTCATTTCAATACGTGCTTTTTCCATCTCAGCTTGCGCATTTTTCATTTCAATTTCAGCCTGTTTCATTTCATCTTCGATTGACTTCCAGTCTACTTTAGCCATCTCCAGTTCGGCCAGGCGCATTTGTTCATTGATATCATCCCAATTTATTTTCTTCATTTCTTCTTCAGCCTTTTGCAGCTCTATTTCCATTTTTGCCCAGTCTGTTTTTTTCATTTCATTCTCGGCCTGCTTCATTTCTGCTTCCAGTTTACTCCAGTCAATGTTTTCCATATTCACCTGGGCGTTCTCCAATTCCTTCATGGCCTTGTTCATTTCTTCCATGGCTTTCTCCATTTCCTGCATTTGTTTTTCAAGCGCCTCTTTCGTTTCCTTTTCAGTAATCTGCTTCTTATTTTTCGAACTGTCAGGTAGCACTATGTCTACCGCGCTTAATGGCGCTAAGGGGGCCAGCGGATCCAGTGAATCAAGCACGCTTACCTCGTCAACGGCATCAACCTTACTTACCGGTGACACCGAATCAACGTGGTTTACTCCTGAAAATGCGAACAACACTCCCGTTGTCAATAAAATGCATGTTGTAATGATTGTTTTTTCCATAGTATTTAATGTTTTGTTTGAATTCGTTAATATTCTTTTTGACCGGTCAAGCAAATGCTCTTTTTGTTTTCCAAATGCCAAGGCCAGGTTAGTATGCTCCAGGGAAAAACTACCGGTTGCAACAAGCGCCCGAACATATTCCACTTTGTTGCCGGTTACAGCTACCGCAAAATCATCGCAACAATTTTCCCTCTCGGTATTTATTAAAGATGACAACCACATAACTGCCGGGTTAAAAAAGAAAACCGTTTCAACTACATGTTGAATTAAATGCACCACATAATCTTTACGAACAATATGTGCCAGCTCATGCAGTAAAATTGCCTCGGCCTCGGCCGCACCAATATTGGCTAAAAATCCAACCGGTACAAAAATTACAGGTTTAAAATAACCCACTACTGACGGTACATGCACCCGTTTTGTTTCAACCATGCGTACGTGTTTACGTATGTTAAGCCGTGTACACAACCCGTTCACTTGCTGCTGCCAGTAAGCCATTTCACCTGTTGGCTTAACACGTCTGATTGATCCAATAAAAAACAGTGAGCGTGAAAATGAAGTGAGCTTAAACATGAAAATTAAAAACCAGCACAACATAATAACCTGCGAATTATTGGTTAAAAACCCGGCCACACTTTGCAAAACCGATCTACGTTGCTGCTGAAAATCGTGGTTTTGTATAACTAAAACAGGTGAACCCTGGCCGATTGCCAAACTTGGTTCATGGTGATGTGTGACCGGGATATTTTTATTTACCTCATTATAGAATGTTGCTGCAGTTGTTGCCAAAAATAAAACACCCGCCAGTAACAGTAAATTATACCGTTTAACCGAAGAACTTTTTCGGGTGAACATGATAATAAGCGAAGCCAGCACTGCAATGGCCAGGCCTTGCCAAAGTGAGTGAACAAATGTCCAGCACAGTGATTTTATCAAAATTTGGTTCATGGTTGAGGGTTAAATGGTTATTTTTTATCCAGTTTATCCAGCAAAGCTTTTATTTCTTCTATTTCCTTTTTTGATGCCTTTTTATTGCCTAACAATTGAAGCAGTAAACTGGAACGGGACCCATCATACATGGTATCAACAAATTTATCCAGTAACATGCCTTTTGTTTTTTGTTCTTCAACCGCTGCTATATATACATGTTTCATGTTGGTCTCATCGCGCTTCAGCAATTTTTTATCGGTCATAATCTGCATAAGCTTTAAAGTTGATGTATATTGTACTGCCCTCTTCTGCTCATTTAAATAATCGTTTACAAAACGAACCGTGCTTGGACCATGTTTCCACAATACCTGCAGTATTTCCAATTCCGATTTGGTGGGTTCACCCTCGTTAATTTCTTTCATATACCAAAGGTAGGAAATATTTCGTACGAACAGATTACTAATTTGTTAAAACTAGTAAATTGACTGATTATCAGTAACGAAAATGCGTGTCAGATTATTTCTTTTTGGGATTCCAGCGATAGTGGTCCACAATTTTTGCTCCGAATAAAAAATCTTCCATGTTATTGCCGCAACAAATGTTGTGTACAATATAATAACGGTTTGTACCGGGAACTTTTTCGTCAACCACCATACCCACATGGCCGTAAGCCACATCCCAAAACACAATATCGCCTGGTAAATAATCTTCTTCTTTATCCGTAACAGGTAATTTAGCACCCTGTCGCGTAAAAAATGTTTGCATATTGGGTGTACGCCTGTGATCAATACTGGCGTCAATTTTATTGCTTTTCCTGCGTTTGTTGTATACCGCAAATGCCTGCTTCATGTCTTCATGAATAAGTTTTTGCAAATCAAAACCAATCATACGGTATGAACGAATAACAACATCAGTACACACACCAATTCCTTTTGGAACATCGCCCCCTGGATACTTCAACACAAAATAACTCCCATCGTAAACAACGGTATCCTTTGTTTGCGCTTTTACCGCGTTAACCAGTTCATGGTTGTATTCAACCGTTGGTTCACCCGCCACCAAACCTGCAAATTGTGCTATTAAAACAAGTGTTTTCATGTAATGTATAATGGGCTTGTATAAAAAAAGTAACCTTCCCTTTTAGCAGTTAATACAATGGATAAATGAAAAAGTTCAGTTCGCATTTTTGCTCCTATTGGTTAATAAAGCCTGTTTTCATGCGGTCTTTAAAATCAACACATAGACAATCAGCGCTTTAAAACATACCGTGACATAGGTTTCGGTGCAAAAAAAGATTGCCATTATTGTTTTAAAGTGTATAATTTAGGCCTTTGACCATTATTGATGAACGAAGAAATTAAAGAGACTGTAAGGCAAATTTTCCTCAAATTTCTGGAGCAGCATGGCCACCGCAAAACACCTGAGCGGTTTGCTATACTCAACGAGATTTATGATTATACAGGCCATTTTGATATCGAGTCGCTTTACGTGAAGATGAAAAATAAAAAGTACCGGGTTAGCCGCGCCACGCTTTATAACACCATTGAGTTGCTGTTAAGTTGTGACCTTGTACGAAAACACCAGTTTGGTACCAACCAGGCCCAGTTTGAAAAATCATTTGCAAGTAAACAGCACGATCATGTTATTTGCACTGACACGGGCGAAGTGCTTGAATTTTGCGACCCGCGCATACAACACATAAAAAAAACAATTGAAGAGGTATTCAATGTCGAAGTATTACACCATACTTTGTATTTTTATGCCCAGCGTACAACAAAAAAATAAAACACACGCAAATGGAATTTAAATATTCGGTTGACGAAAAAAACACCCACGCAGTTGTGCATTTTGCCGGAAGGCTGATGGACAAAGCTGTGGCCGGGGCTTTGCTTGATGATTTTGAATCATTGCTGAAAAAGAATGGAAATAAAGTGGTATTCGACTTCAATAAGCTTGAATACATGAACAGTAGCGGACTAAACATCATGGTTAATTTTCTTACCAAATCACGCAATTTGGGAGGCGATATTGCCATTGCTGCTGTTACCGAAAAAATAAGCCAGTTACTTGTAATTACTAAACTAAATACGTTGTTCAGGATTCATCCCGATGTTGATTCGGCCGTAGCAAGTATTGTAAAATAATTCGTTAAGAAAAATGTCAGTTGATGTATTGTTAGGCCTTCAATGGGGCGATGAAGGAAAAGGAAAAATTGTGGATGTTATAACCCCCGGTTATGACATTATTGCCCGTTTCCAGGGTGGACCAAATGCGGGCCATACACTGGAATTTGATGGTATAAAACACGTTTTGCATACCATACCCTCAGGTATATTCCGTAAAAACGTGGTAAACGTCATTGGCAATGGTGTGGTAATTGACCCGGTAATCCTGAAAAAGGAAATAACCGGTTTGGCCAAATACAACGTGGATGTAAAAAACCATTTGTACATCTCCAAAAAAGCGCACCTTATTTTGCCAACCCATAAATTGCTGGATGCCGCCTCTGAAGCGGCCAAGGGCAAAGAAAAAATTGGTTCAACACTTAAGGGAATTGGTCCTACGTACATGGACAAAACAGGGCGCAATGGCTTGCGTATTGGCGATATCCTGGCAAGCGATTTCAAAGCCAGGTACACAAGCCTGGTTGAAAAACATAAAAAACTACTTGACTTTCATAAATACGAATACGATTTGCCTTCGCTTGAAAAAGAATGGTTTGAAGGAATTGAATTTTTGAAGGAATACAACCTGATTGACAGCGAACATTTCATTAACGAACAATTGGCAGCAGGCAAAAAAATTCTTGCTGAAGGCGCGCAGGGTACCCTGCTTGACATTGATTTTGGATCATACCCCTTTGTAACCTCAAGCAATACCACAACAGCCGGTGCATGTACCGGTTTAGGAATTGCTCCAACAAAAATTGGAAAAGTAATTGGCATTTTTAAGGCCTACGCAACCCGTGTGGGAAGTGGCCCCTTTCCTACCGAACTTGACAACGAGGTGGGTGAACGCATGCGCAAAGCCGGCAATGAGTACGGATCAACCACGGGCCGTTCAAGGCGATGCGGGTGGATTGACCTGCCAGCATTGAAATACGCCATCATGATAAACGGTGTAACCGAATTGTGCATGATGAAAGCCGACTGTTTGAATGGATTTGAAAGCGTAAAAATATGTACGCACTATATAATTGACGGCAAAAAAACCGATAAACAACCATACGACATCGTAAACAAGCCTGTTGAGGCCGTTTATACTGAAATGAAGGGTTGGGGCAATGGCACCGAGAATATAAGCGAGCTGGATAAATTACCCGGCACGTTCAAAGAGTACATTGCGTTCCTGGAAAAAGAACTGCGTGTGCCCATTACCGTTATTTCATTGGGACCAAACAGGAACCAAACCATTAACAAGAAGGAGACAGAAACCGTTTAAAAAGTAAAAAGTAAGACTTCAGCAGCGTGATTTAAATCAAACTGGTGATTTCAAAAATCAACAATAGTTTATGAAAGAAGTATATATCGTATCAGCAGTTCGCACACCAATGGGAAGTTGGGGCGGCTCATTGTCATCCATTTCAGCAACGCGTTTGGGTGCAGCAGCCATTAAAGGCGCTA
>DATGXI010000141.1:0-16440 GCA_035299065.1 Flavobacteriales bacterium | reverse complement strand
TCTGTCAATTCCTTCCATTCATTGTGTTTCATACCCAGCAGCTTTTCATTTGGCAAAAAACTTTTTTCGGTGTGTTGTTTTGAAAAACGGTTCCACGGGCAAACATCCTGGCATATATCGCAACCAAACATCCAGTTTTCAAATTTTCCTTTTACCTCAGTGGGAATAATTTCATCTTTTAACTCAATGGTGAAATAGGAAATGCATTTGCTTCCATCAACTACGTAAGGTTCAACAATGGCATTGGTTGGGCAAGCATCAATGCAAGCTGTACAGGTTCCGCAATAATCTTTTATTTGTGTGTCATAATCAAGGTCAAGATCACAAATGATTTCGGCAATGAAAAAAAAAGAACCTGAATCTTTGTTGATGAGGTTTGAATTTTTTCCTACCCAACCCAATCCGCCTTTTTTTGCCCAGGCTTTATCCATAACAGGAGCACTGTCAACAAAAACACGGAATGTAAAATCACCGGTTTTGGGAATTAATTCCTCTATTAAAGCATGCAGTTTGTTTTTAATAACGGTGTGATAATCCTGCCCATATGCATAAGTCGAAATTTTTGGGGCAGACTTATCGGTTTGTTTTTGTTCGGTATAATAATTTAGTAAAAGTGAAATTACCGATTTTGCGCCAGGAACAAGTAACGTGGGGTCAAGTCGTTTGTCAAAGTAATTTTCCATGTACTGCATTTTACCATGCATGTTTTGTTTTAGCCACTTTTCAAGTCGTGGCGCCTCCTCTTCCAAAAAACCAGCCTTCGAAATTCCGCAATACGAAAATCCATGCTGTAACGATTTTGATTTGATAAGGGATGTTATGGATGACTTGTTTAGCACCTTCTAAAGATAGGAAAAAGACCTATTGATTTAAGCGATGAAACAGTGTACGGTTTCCGTTGTGCGGGAGAAGAAGCAAGGAAGGGACAACGTGTAATCAGAAAACTTTGGTTGACTATTTATTCCTTGTTATTGGTGTATTTGTTTTTAATTGATTCAGGCAGTAAAAACATGATACCGTTAAACAGTACCAATAAGGCTATAAAATCAAACCACAATAAAAGTGGACCGCGCAGCAATATGTACACCATGGAAAGGCTAAAAAATGTGGCAAGGCGCAGGAGGTTAAAGTTCTTAAACATGTTTGTTAATCTGATTAACTACTACTACACCAGGCAGGAATAAAAGTTCAGCGGCAAGATTTTTTTTTACACCTTAATCAAACAAGCTGCCATTGATTTTAAACAAAGGCCGGTTTAAGTGTTTATATGCCAATTCAGTAGCCATGCGACCGCGGGAAGTTCGGGCAAGATACCCCTCCTGGATCAGGTAAGGTTCATACACTTCTTCAATGGTCTCAGCTTCTTCACCCACAGCAGTTGCAATGGTGGTTAAACCAACTGGTCCGCCCTTAAATTTATCAATAAGCGTTGCAAGAATTTTATTGTCCATTTCATCAAGACCATGCTTGTCAACGTTTAATGCTTCCAGTGCAATTTTTGCAATATCCAATTCAATGCTCCCATTGCCTTTGATTTGTGCAAAATCGCGTACCCTTCGCAACAAAGCGTTTGCAATGCGTGGTGTTCCACGGCTACGGCCTGCAATTTCACCACTGGCTTTTTCTTCAATAGGAATATCCAATATGCCTGCACTGCGGTTTACAATGCTGGTGAGTGTTGAGGCTTCATAGTATTCAAGGCGTGCATTAATGCCAAAGCGTGCGCGTAAAGGGGCTGTAAGCAATCCCGAACGTGTAGTAGCGCCAATCAGGGTGAAAGGATTAAGAGTAAGTTGCACGGTACGCGCATTGGGACCGCTGTCAATCATAATGTCAATGGAATAGTCTTCCATAGCACTATACAGGTATTCTTCAATGACCGGTGAAAGGCGGTGAATTTCATCAATGAAAAGTATATCGCCTTTTTCAAGATTGGTAAGTAAACCTGCCAGGTCACCGGGTTTATCTAACACAGGACCAGAAGTAATTTTAATTCCAACCCCCATTTCATTGGCAATAATATTTGCAAGTGTTGTTTTGCCCAGGCCCGGAGGGCCAAAAAGCAAAACGTGGTCAAGCGCCTCGGTTCGGAATTTAGCCGCCTCAACAAATACTTTTAAATTATCAAGCACCTTTTGCTGACCGGTAAAATCAGAAAATGTTTTTGGCCTTAATACTTTTTCAAGGTCCTTGTCAGCAAAATTTTCTTCGTTGTTGTGTATGTCAAATTTTTCTTCCAACGCCTCAAATATAGTATGCAATAATGCAGGTTTAAGCGTATTTTTGCCCTTAGTTTTAACAATGAAATTATGTTGACATTGTTTTTGGTACGACACGCAAAATCGAGCTGGGTAAACCCCGGACAGGCTGATTTTGACAGGCCTTTGAATGACAGGGGAGAGCGAAATGCACCCTTTATGGGTAAAAAACTGGCTGAAAAAGGAGAAAAACCTGGTTTGTTGGTGTCAAGTACAGCAAAAAGAGCCTTTTCAACAGCTAAATTAATTGCGAAGGAATTGGGCTATGAAAAGGACAACATTGTTAAAAGAGAGGACTTGTATCATGCAGCGGTAAAGACCTGGCTAAAAGAAGTAAATTCATTGGACAATAAGCACAAAACCATTATGATGTTTGGGCATAACAACGGGATTACTGAATTTGCCAATTACCTGTGCAATGCTGGTATTGACAACATGCCAACCTGTGCCGTGGTGAAAATAAAGTTTGATTTTGACCAATGGGAAATGGTGTCAAAAGGAAATGGAGACCTCGTATATTTTGATTTTCCCAAACGGTATAAGGAGAATTTGGAGTAAGTTTGTAAAATATATCCTGGCCCTGTAGTACAACGGATAGTATAAGAGTTTCCGAAACTTTTGATTCAGGTTCGATTCCTGACGGGGCCACTAAAAATGTTTTACGTTTATATTCTTGAGTCTGAAATAAACGGCAGTTATTACAAGGGCCACACAAATGACCTTGATGATCGCGTAAGGCGTCATAACAATGGTGAAGAACTTTCTACTGCCCGGTATGCTCCCTGGAAATTAGTATGGTTTTGTAAAAAGCAAACCAAATCTGAAGCTGTTGTTCTTGAAGCGAAGCTTAAAAATCTTTCTGCCAAAAGGCTTCGGGCATTTATTCAAAAGTATCCGGGTGATTCAGGTCCTGACGATACTGACAAGGCGCATTAGCGTTGTTTGTATACAAAATAAATTTTCGCCTTTGTCAGTATGTCAGGATGCTGACATGGCCATTCTAAATAAAAATACATTGGATAAAAATGGCCATCGTCAGCATTCGATTCCTGACGGGGCCACTAAAAATGTTTTACGTTTATATTCTTGAGTCTGAAATAAACGGTAGTTATTACAAGGGCCACACAAATGACCTTGATGATCGCGTAAGGCGTCATAACAATGGTGAAGAACGTTCTACTGCCCGGTATGCTCCCTGGAAATTAATATGGTTTTGTAAAAAGCAAACCAAATCTGAAGCTGTTGTTCTTGAAGCGAAGCTTAAAAATTTTTCTGTCAAAAGGCTTCGGGCATTTATTCAAAAGTATCCGGACTTTTTTTGCTAAAATTATTCCTTGACTTTTTTCAACATTTCCCGTTCAGCTAATTCAAGTGTTTTAACAACAGCATATTTTCCCGATGGCACATCGCAAATGTCCATTTCATCAATTATGTCAATGGCGTTACGGTACTTTGCCAAGCTATCGTATTTAATAACAACATATGCACCTTCTGGGCTATCCTGTATTTTCTTTTTGACTTCTTTTGCAGCAGGGTCATTCTCGAAGTCTATACCCGGGTGTTTCGCTTCATATACCTTCAATTTATTTCTTACAACCTGGTTTTTTTCCTTTATAACCTGGCGTATATTACTGAAATCGGATTGAACAAGCCTGGTTTCTTTTTTTAATTCACCGTTGTAATAATAAATTTTGTTGTTGCCCGATAATATAATGGTAAGTCCATTGTTTATAGGTTTGGGATCACCATCAGCCGGTAAAATAATATCGAGTGTTTTTTGCTCGGCCAGTGTGGTTGTCAAAATAAAAAAGGTAAGAAGAAGAAAAGCTAAATCAACCATGGGTGTCATATCAATTTTAATAAGACTTTTTTTTGCCCGTGGTTTTCCTTTTGTTTCACCAGAATTTTTTTCATTCGGAGCTGCCATAATGATTTTTTTATAACCTGTACAACTGTAAAAATCAAAGGTTCAATTGAAATGAACATTTATTCTGAAAAAACAAAGACTGCATCAAAGGTCACGTACTTACCCAACTTATTACTGCCGTCCTGTTGAATTTCTTAACCGCTTTCTTGCTTTGAAAGCAAAGGCAACATTTACCATTAAAAAGGTATTGAGTTTACATTTTAACGCAATAACGTTACATGATTTTGTTGTCTTCTCAATTTGACAGGAAAACCAAATTAAACATGGGTTAAATGCAAAAACCCATTGTTTAAACATAATCTTTTCCCGCTTGATTTTTAATCAAAAAGCAAACATACTGCGTATATAAGGTAAAAACAGCAAAAGTGTAGTAATAAAAAAGTTATTATATGAATTAAAACATAGACTTATGAAAGCAACAGTAGCCATTTACAAGAGCCATCGCCAGGCGATGGAAGCTCTGAAAGCACTGGAACGTCATTTTTTCTCTCTTAACAAGGTTTCAGTGAAAGGACATACAGAAATAGTGGAAGACCACATTCATTTTGAAACAAGTCGAAGAAAAGAATTTCTTCCGGTTATTTTAGGGATTATTATTGGTCCAATAATAGGAATGCTCGTGGGTACAGATACTCTAATGATACCGGGTTTGTGGGCCTTGCAGGGTCAGGGTGCCTTTATTGGTGCACTGGCAGGACTTGAAGTGGGTGTGGCCATTGGCGGTGCTATTTCGTTAATCATTACGGTGGTTAAAAAGAAAGAAGACCGCTACATTGATTATGAAAAACATGAAAATCCCTCGGAATATCAAATAACCGTTGACGGAACACGGGAGGAAATTCAACGTGCAGAAAAGATATTGCAGGAAGAAGAAGCAGAGATAATTAGTTAGTTGATTAAAATTGTTTGATAGATTAATTGGTAAATAAGCCAAACAAGCCTTGGGCGTAGAATGGATCGGAGTGGTTGACTATGGAATAGCCCTGTAAAATAAACGGTTTTTGGCTTACAAACAAAATAATCTGGTTAAGCATGGTTTGCAAAAAAAAAATCCCTTTACAATTTAATGTTCACGCGGCATTGAATTGTTGAGGGGTTTTTAATTTCAGGTGGTTGTATTGCTAAATCCCGGTGGGGGATCCGTCAATTACATGATTTTTTTCACTTCGTTTAAATAATCATATTGCAAATCTTCGTGCAGCCCTTTGATAAGGAGGTTAATTTTTTTTAATTGCCCTTCATAGATGTTTAAAATCATTTGGCTTTTGTGATAAGGTATGCCCGAGTCTTTTAATTTTTTGCAATAATAAATCAGCACTTCAATAGCTGTGGTTTTTGAACCTGAGTAACGCAAAAATTTATTTGTTACCCTTAATATCTTTCGAAGGCTTTTTTTTACGAAGTATAAATTTGACTGGTTGATTTCAGAAAACCCCTTGTCAATTTCTTCCTTTACCGATTCAATGTAGGTCTGTTCATTGTGTGCTTCAAACAATAAGTAGGTTAGCAATTCTTTGTTCTCCTTTTTAAAGCGCGCCAACCGCATACACAAATCTTCCACCTCATTTGGATTTAGTGTTGAAAGTTCTTTCTTAAGTTCGTTGATTGTAGCGGCTTTCATGAATGATGAAATATACGCATTGAATGAAATGAACCACGCAGTTGCTGTCCCAAATTATTAACCCTGCAGGTTTGTTTTTGAAAGGGAAATGGTATGATTTATGTTAACTATTTAACTATCTTCATCTTTCAGCTATGCAAAACGATCCGTCAAAACGAAAGTTTATTAAAACATTAGCCCTTGGAGCAGCGGTAATTCCCTTGCAGGGCTTGGCTCTTCCTAAAGATGAGGAGCAAAATGAAGTTATGACAGGGCTGAAGCCTCTCAGGCTTAAACGAGGCGATACGGTTGCCATTTCATCTCCGGCCGGGGCTATTTGGGACGATAAACTTGTTCCTGAATTTACCGCAATACTTGAAGGGTTAGGTTTAAAAGTGATTTTAGGTAAAACGCTATCGCAGAAATACGGATTTCTGGCAGGTGATGATGCCTTGCGCGCAAAAGAACTGAACGATTTTTTTGCTGATAAAACAATTAAGGCCATTTTTACTGCAAAAGGTGGTTGGGGTTGTGCGCGACTGCTCGATAAAATAGATTTTGAAATAATAAAAGCCAATCCCAAAATAATTATGGGATTTAGCGACATTACCTGTTTGCTGAATGCTATTTATGCAAAAACGGGTTTAATTACTTTCCATGGCCCTGTTGGAAACAGTTCCTGGGGCGATTTCAGTATGAAATATGTAAAGCAGGTTTTATTTGAGGGAAAAAGATCGCTGTTGTCAACAACGGGTTACGCACAGGACACACCGGTTACTTTAACAGGTGGAAAAGCAAAAGGGGTTTTGGTTGGTGGAAACATGTCGGTGCTTACTGCCATGTTAGGAAGCAATTATTTACCTTCCTGGAAGGGAAAAATTTTATTCCTGGAAGAGACAGCTGAGGAACCGTACCGCCTTGACCGTATGATTACGCATTTAAAAATTGCCGGAGTATTGGACCAGTTGGCAGGATTTGTTTGGGGAAAATGTGTGAAATGTGAAGCTGAAGAACCCGAAAAAGCGTTCACGTTTATGCAAATTTTAGATCAGCAGATAAAGCCGTTAAACATACCTGCGTTTTACGGAGCAATGATTGGTCATATTGAGAATAAGTATACATTGCCCATTGGGGTGGAGGTTGAAATGGATGCTGATAAAGGAACGATCCAACTACTGGAACCAGCTGTTGTATGATGAATTGATCATAGTTTTTGATTGATCAATTCACACTGCTTAATGGCCTTTTCAAGATAGGGTAAATAGCAGGCGCGTTTAAGCAATTCAATATGTCCTAAATGATGACAATCGCTTCCCAAAACATCCACCATTTTTTCATCAATCAGTTTTTCGGCTGTTTTTTTGGTTGGTGGGCCATATGTTCCGGTGAGTGATGAAATGTTCATTTGAAGAAGTACTCCTTTATCACGAAGATCAATGATCTTATTAAAATCATTAAACCAGAACGGGTAGCGTTCCACATGAGCCATGATGGGCTTATATCCTGCCAACTGCAATTCAAAAATAACGTTGCCTAAATTTGTGGGTTCACTTACAAAAGGCATTTCAAACAAAATGTAATTGTTACTGAGTGGCAACATGTCTTTTGCACGTATTTTTTCTTCCAGGTCGGCATCAATATAATATTCGGCCGAAGCATCAACGCCAATATCAATTCCTTTTTCTTTCAACGCATTTCGAACAGTTTCAAGTCCAGGTAAAATGTTGTGTTTACCGTTCTTGTATGTGTCACCCATTATGTGTGGGGTTGTAATCACTTTTGAATAGCCCAGGGCCTTCATTTCGGTTATTAAAGCAATGCTGTCATCAATTGTTTGCGCACCATCATCTATACCGGGAATGAAATGCGAGTGCATATCCGTTTTTAAAACACCAAGGTTTACCGGGGTAGAAAGCGTTTTTTCGCCAAATATTTTTTTTAGAAAGCCCAAAGTTTACATATGTTTTTTGTCGCCAAAATACGCAAGTGTCACATCGCATCAATCATAAAAAAATATGTTGATGAGATATACTGGTTACCTGTGCACGTATTGCTGTTCGTAATAGTGTTTATAGTTTCCGCTGGTTACTTCGTTTAGCCAATCCTGGTTTGCAAGGTACCAGTCAACCGTTTTTTCAAGGCCTTGTTCAAAGGTAACAGATGGAACCCATCCCAGTTCTTTTTCAATTTTAGTTGCGTCAATGGCATAGCGCAAATCGTGTCCTGCCCGGTCTTTTACAAAGGTGATGAGTTTTTCAGATTCGCCTGTTTTGCGCCCCAGTTTTTTGTCCATCAATTTACACAACAAGCGAATCAGGTCAATATTTGTCCATTCATTATGCCCGCCAATGTTATACGTTTCACCTGTTTTTCCTTTATGAAAAACCAGGTCAATGGCGCGTGCATGATCAATGACGTACAACCAGTCGCGAACATTTTCGCCCTTCCCATAAATTGGAATGGGCTTGTTGTTTTGAATGTTATAAATTGACAGTGGAATTAATTTTTCGGGAAAATGGTTGGGTCCGTAGTTATTGGAGCAATTTGAAATTACGGTGTTTAATTTATACGTATCGTGGTAAGCACGTACAAAGTGGTCACTTGAGGCTTTTGATGCGGAGTAGGGGCTGTGCGGATCGTAACGTGTATCTTCATAAAAGAAGCCGGTTTCACCCAGGCTGCCATACACTTCATCGGTACTCACATGATAAAACCGGTTTTGTTCATTGCCGGCCCAATGTTTTTTTGCAGCGCTTAATAAAACTGCTGTACCTATAACGTTTGTTTTTACAAATTCAAGTGGATTGGAAATTGAACGGTCAACATGACTTTCGGCCGCAAGGTGTACAACACCATTGAATTTATATTTTGCAAAAAGGGAATCAATAAACTCCTCATCACATATGTCGCCTTTTTCAAAAATATAATTTGATTTTTTTTCAATGTCCTTGAGGTTTTCAAGGTTACCTGCGTAGGTGAGCTTGTCAAGGTTTACAATGGTGTAGGTTGGATAGTTGTTTACAAACTGGCGAACTACGTGCGAACCAATAAATCCTGCGCCTCCTGTAATTAAAATAGTCATAAATGGTATTTGTGTAAAGGTACACAATAGCCTTCAGTAAAACGTGAATTAATCTTAAAATAGATGATTAAAGAGGGGTTGAACCCGGCTATTTTGGCTTAATGGTTGCTGTTTTTTTGTACAGTATTTTTACGCCAGCAGGTTGCGTTCCTACTTTGCCTGTTATTTTGGTATCCATTATATTGAACCTGGAGTCCAATTTCATAAGCTGTTGATAATATACAGTAACTGCATTGCTCACCATAATGTTGGCCCAAAAATGCACTTCGTAATTTTTTGCATTTGGATCCACTTTTTTAAGGCATATATTCAACGAGTCAATTTTGCGGGTGAGCTTGGCCTGGCTTGCGTCAAATTCTTCTTTTGTTTTTTTGTTCTCTGGCGACTTGAACATTTCTTCTTTTTCCAACATGAATTCCTGCAGAACAAGAATTTTGTTTTCTATAATGAATTGCTCCTGTGAGGGAATTTCGTGAAAATTCTCAAAGCGTGGCCCATCGTAATATTCAAATGTTTTATCGGCCCATAACAAAACTGATTTTTCAGCTAGTTCCTGCGCTTCTCCCTGTGCTTTTTGAGCGGGCATTACTGCAGAAAAAGCCATCATGGCAACGGATCCCGCAAGTGTACCTATTAAACTCATAATATTTGTTGGTTTGGTAATGCTAATATAGCAATATCCATGCAAATTTTTTTAACTTGTCTTTTTAATTGGGATAGCGTCTGAAAATCAGGGTGAATCAAGCCGCCCCTGCAACGGTAAAATGTTCCTTAAACGTTTTACGAATATTATTCCTTCTTCTCGAAATATTTATCAAAGGGAGCTTCAACCGGCAACATTCCCGCAGGGCTAAAATAGGAGTCAAGCTCAGCATACATGGCTTTGGTTTCTGTTTTACCATCGTTAGCCGTACATTCATATTTGTGAAAAATTTTGTAGCCAATTAAGCTATCTCCTGTGCTTGTTTTTACTCTTATTTCTTCAGATGGTGAAAATTTAATTGGGCGGTAATTTTCGCATATTTTTTTTTCATCAATGCGTTTCATCACCAAAAATCCACATATAATATCGGGATCATATTTTTTTGTTTTATTAATGATGCGGGTTACGCGAAGTGCAGTTACCAAAAATTCCTCTTTACCTTCTTTTAAACGGGCAAGCCTTGCGTTGTAATAATCAAAAACCTGGTTGCTTTGCGCAACATCTGCGTCATAATTCCCTGAGTTGAAAATGGGGTATTTCTGAAAAAAATAATAAAACCAGTCAAAATCGTCTTTAGCCAATTCGGCAGCAAGTTTAATGCGAAGGTCTTTTACTTCCAACTTGTCGTTGAGAATAAAATCGCATTCATATACAGTTCCACTTCCGTCCTTTTTGGTTTTGATGGAAAAAATATGGCTTATGATATAATCAGGCAAGCCTTTGCCACTGGCTGCAATGGCTCTTTGTTTTTGAGCAATTAATGTGTCGTAGGCTGCAGCAACCGAATCGGTTTTGGCACCATAATGATCTTTCATGGAAGGTACCAGCTTACGTAACTCAATGAGTTCGTCAAGTTCCTTTACTTCCTGTTTTTTTAGTTTGAAAAGGTTGCCAAAATTATACAGTTTATAGGAGGCATCAGCTCCAAACTTTTTTCTTACATAGGCCTCAACATTTTCTTCGGCAATTGTTTTTGGGTTCCGGTCATCGGGTTTAATAACAACAGACGGAGAACTAAACGATGTTAAAAGCATCGCTCCAATAAAAGAAATACAAACAATTGTCTTTATCATGCAAGTCAGGGAACCTGTTTAGTTGCTACCCCAGGCAGCCCTGTATAACGTTAGTAACAATCAAAAAGTACGCCAGTATTAAATGGCCCCTAAATAGCGCAGGAGTAATAAAATAATTAGTACAAGTATGAATAGGCCAAGTAACCAGGTTAAAAGTCCGCCCAATACCTCGTCAAGTAACAGGAAAATAACCAGAATAAGTACAATTAAAAGCGCTAAACCAACCAACTCACCTGTACTGCCACTTTTGGTATTTTTAACAGATTTAACGAATTTCTTTTTAATCTTTTCGTGTACTGTTTTTACCGGGTTTTTGAAGTGTGATTGTTGTCCTTCTTCAAATAAAGGTTTGCGCTTATGATTGTGCTGCGTTTTATGGGTTGAGGCAGCGGGTGTTTCTTCAACAGCTTCGTTTGTAACCGGTACATCCTGGCTAATCTGTTCTGCATT
This sequence comes from Flavobacteriales bacterium, assembly GCA_035299065.1. Taxonomy (GTDB): domain Bacteria; phylum Bacteroidota; class Bacteroidia; order Flavobacteriales_D; family UBA2798; genus DASPJQ01. The sequence goes on along the minus strand of DATGXI010000141.1, from coordinate 5,347 downwards.
AACAGGTGCAACTGGTCCTTCAGACTGCTTTAGTTCATTAACCGGAACAGTTTTTTCAACTTGTTTATGGGTTATAGTAGCTCCATTTTGTTTATCGCTACCAACAGTTTCAACTTTGGTGTCATGGTCAATCCAGTTTAAGTGTCCATAGCGCTTTTTAGAGAACATGTGCCCGGTTGAGCACGATTGCAGTAAAAAGGTAAAAGCAACTGAAACAAATAGTAGTTTTTTTATCGTCTTCATAGGTCTTGAGGTTTCTATATGGGTTTATTTTAAAACGAGGTTGAGAATTGAATTGAACAGGGCCAGGCCATCGGTATTTCCTAAGTGAATGTCCGCTGCTCTTTCAGGATGTGGCATCATGCCGAATACATTTTTTTTTGCATTGCAAACGCCTGCAATATTGTCCATACTTCCGTTTGGATTTGCATCGGGCGTAATTTTTCCTTCAGCATTGCAATATTGGAAAAGTACCTGGCCATTTGCCTTCATGTTTTTCAAGGTAGCATCATCGGTAAAATAATTCCCTTCACCATGAGCGATTGGGATTTTATATGCTTTACCTTTTTCCATTCCTTGTGTTATAAGCGCATTGGTTGTAGCCGGTGTTATATAAACGTTTTTACAGCTGAATTTGCGAAACGTGTTGTGCAGTAAAGCACCCGGTACAAGGTTTGCTTCTGTTAGAACCTGAAAACCGTTGCATACCCCTAAAAGGTATCCACCTTTTTCCGCATGTTCAATTACTTTGTCCATAATGGGTGAAAAACGGGCAATGGCTCCTGATCGTAAATAATCGCCATACGAAAACCCGCCCGGAAGCACAATAAAATCACATTTTTTCAAATCCCGGTCCTTGTGCCACAAACGCTCAACTTTTTGCTGCATAATGGTCTCAAGTACATATACCATGTCCTCGTCACAATTTGATCCAGGGAAAACAACAACACCGAATTTCATATAATTAGTTTTTAATGGTGTATGAAATACTACGCAATATCTTATTTAAAGCGTTGCGGTATTTCATATAATTTCGTTTATTTTTTATATTCTGATTGCTAATATAAAAATAGGCAGAATAGGCAGGTTTGACTAAAATAAATAGTTATTAAATGTTGAAGCGTACCAGCTGAAGCACAATGAATCCCACGAAAACAAGCTCGGTAATGGCTTTAAAACGGTTGTTACCAAAATAATAGCCTGCAAACAAGGCCCCAATACCAGCAACAATAAAGTACGGTGAATAAATAGAACCGTTATAATTCAACAGGGTTAAAAGCGTAGTTGTGATTATAAACATAAAAAGCACCACCTGCCTTTGTTTTCGGGCATGCATTACAACCCGCTGGGCCCCTTTTAAATAACTTATCATGCCTAAAAATACAACAGCCGCACAGGCAATAAGTGTAGGTGCCTGGGAAGAATAATAGGCTTTAAAATCAAATTTTTGAATGATAAAAAACGTGAAAAAAGGAGCGTTTGTAAGCAGGCGGTAACAGGCGTAGAATGAAAAAACCAGGGCAAAGCCTATAAAGGGGAACAGCCACTCGCGCCAGTTAAAGGGCCTGAATACCTGCAAAAAAACAGGCACCATGGCAAAGAAAATGATGGCTGGTTCAAATAAAAAGCAGGCTGCTGCCATAATAAGCCCCACCTCAAATCCCAAATCAATAACCTGGCGCTGGTTGTAAATTTTTAAAAGAGGCCAAAGAGCTGCAAGAATAAAGAGTTGACTTAATTGCCAGGAGTAAAAACCGGTGTTGGTGCGCAGGCCTGCTTCAATTAAAACATAAGTGAATGCATAAATAAAGGAAGGCTTGTTGCACAAATCCGTATTGTTAATAATGCGGTTAAACAGTATGGCTGTTAGGTTTGAAACTATGAAAGCTGCAATTGATCCGTTAAGCCCACCCAACACAAGATCGCGTTTAAAGATCATTACATAGGTCGTTACGATATGAGAATCAGGAACTACAGGATTTAAAAAAAAGGGGATCCACAAAATGGCAGTGAAAACTGGCAGTAAAAAAAGTACCGGGGGCTGGTTGGTGTTTAAATATTTAAGCAACATGTGGTACTTTCAAATAATTGTTATTTTTGCCCTAAATGTAACACGCTATGGACTACTTTTTTATACCACTTGCTAAATTTTTCCAATGGTCTTTCGGAATCCTTGAGGCCTTGGCCAATACGCCCAACACCATTTTCATAATTGGTGGGTTTGTAGGTTTGTTTTACTGGTTGTGGTTGCAGGGCAAGTACAACAAAGAGGCCGCAAACAACCCAAACCAGCTTAAATAAGCAGGTCACTGCCTAAGAAATTATAACCGTTTACCTTATTTAACAAGGCCCTTTTTGCGTTGTCATAAAGGGCCTTTATATTTGTGTTCGTTCCTGTTCACTGCTTAGAACCAACTGCTTAAAACGCTTAACGTTTATTTAATAATACACAAAAGGGTGTAGCATTCAAATACTTTTAGTATGTTTGAAGCCACACTAAACCAATGTGAAAATCGTTAGTTTTGTGCACCTAATAAACAAATAAGTAATTTATAAACCCAAAAAGTAAATTTTTAAAATCCACAATTATGAGTAGCGAAAAAAAAACTGGTGGTTCATTGTTTGCCATCATCGTGATCCCGGTAATTATCGTGTTTTGTTACGTGATATTTTACACCTTGTTTGGTAATCCTGCCAACTTTAAAGGAGGAACTACAGCAGGACACCCACTTGACACAAACCCACAATGGTTTTATGCCACAGTTTATAAAGGAGGTATCATTGTACCAATTCTTTTATCAATTGTATTGATCGTAATTACGTTTACGGTTGAGCGTTTTATCACTATAAGCAAAGCAAAGGGACGTGGACGTATTGACAGTTTTATTCGCGAAGTTCGTACGCGTTTGAACAACGACCAGGTGAACGAAGCACTTGAATTGTGCGACACACAACGTGGTTCGGTTGCCAACGTAGTTCGTTCGGGTTTGCAAAAATACCAGAATGTACGCAACGACTCTTCATTAGACCGTGAGTCAAAAATTGCAGCGGTAAAAGACGAGCTGGAAGAAGCTACACAATTGGAACTTCCAATGCTTACAAAAAACCTTTTCATTATTTCAACCTGTGCTTCAATTGCAACACTTGTTGGTTTGATTGGTACCGTATTGGGTATGATCAAGTCATTTGGTGCATTAAGTAGCGCTGGAGGATCGGTTGATGCAGCTGAACTATCAGCAGGTATCTCTGAAGCACTTATCAATACGGCTATCGGTATCGGTGGTTCATGTATTGCCATCATTATGTATAACTACTTCACCAACAAGATTGATGCGATTACGCACGGTATTGATGAAGCTGGTTTTACCGTTTCACAAACGTTTTCAGCCAAGAACATTTAATTGTTTTTGAACCTGAAATAAATAAAAGTGTACAGAAATTATATAAAAACAAAAGAACATGGCTGAAATACAAGGAGGAAAAAGCCCTTCGTTAGATATGACACCAATGGTGGATCTTGCCTTCCTTTTGGTTACTTTCTTTATGCTTACCGCGCAATTTAAACCCCAGGAAGTTGTGGTAGTTGATACACCTAAGTCATCAACCACCACTGCCATACCTGAGAGCGATTTGTTCATGGTTACCATTGACAGTGTTGGTCACGTGTTTTTCTCAATGGAGAACCCCAAACAAAATGGACAAATAGTTGATTTACGCAGTAAGATGCTTGAATTTTTTGCTGGAAAACACCAAATAGCATTAAGTGATCAGCAAAGAGCAAAGTTTTCAAAAGAAGGTATGTTTGGTGTGCCTGCTAAAGCAATGGGTGCTTACCTGGATGGCAATGGAGAACAAAAGAAGGCGTTGATTGAGCAGTATGGCGGAATTCCTTACGACTCAACCAACAACGAATTGTTTGACTGGATACAAGCTGTACAAACAGTGCATTTCCAGGCCAAGGAAGACCAAAAAGGCTTGATTGAAGCAGGTATTACAATCAAAGAAAAAGAGATCATGAAAAAGCTTAAGTATGCGCTTAAAGCTGATGGTAATGCCAATTATGAAAAGGTACAGGATGTAATTAATGTGTTCCAGAACCCTGCGTTGCACATTAACTCCTTTAGCCTGATAACCGACATGGAGAAATTTTAATTAATAAACAAAGAATTACACTATGGGAGAAGTAGCTGATACCGGTGGAGGGGGAAAGAAAAAAGGAAAAGTAAGGGCCAAGAAACAATCAACCAAGATTGATATGACCCCAATGGTGGACCTCGCGTTCCTGTTGCTTACGTTCTTTATCTTAACAACCACCCTGGCCGAACAAAAAACGCTCGACATTATCCTGCCTTCAAATGAAAAGGTTGAAGATCCTCCAAAGATCAATAACGCTATTACCGTAATCCTTTCAGGTGACGATAAGATCTTTTATTATGAAGGCGAGTTAAAGACAGAAACAAAACTGATCGAATCAAATTTCAAGGATATACGTAACGTTATTGCTGGTAAAAACCAGTCGGTGATTATACCGTATAAAAAATACCTGGAAGAGCATCCAAAGGCAGATTTTGTGAACGATACCGTTGCCAAGGCTGAGAGGAAAAAAATTCAATCCGATAAAAACGGGGTTTTTGTGATCATTAAATATGATAGCCTTGCCAAGTACCGCAACACCATTGACATTATTGATGAAATGGAGGTTTGTGCTGTTCCGTCAGGGCGTTACGCCATTGTAAAGGACCTTGAAAAGGCCGAAAAGGTGATGTTGTTTAATGCCAAAAACAGGTAATGAAAAAAAACAGCCGTTTTCATTGAACCTTTAAGATTTAGGGCTGTACAGAATTAAAAAGCAAAGAAATTATGAATACATTATCAATCATATTAGCCGCAAAGCCCCATGCAGAGAGCAGCCCGGTTATATACTTTGTGATTGGAGGCATATTGGTTGTATTTGCAGCGCTACTGTCATGGGACGGAAGCTGGTCAAATACCGCCTCTGATGAACGCAATGAGATGGTGTTTGAAAACAGGAACCATGCATATGGAGCTTACGAGCTTCGCCATGGGTACATCAAACAGGCATTGATAGCATTGGTATGTTCATTGATATTTATGGGCTTTTGCCTGAGTACACCAAAGATTGTTGCAATGATCAGCGGTACTCAATCACAAGCCGATTTTGACAAGAACAAAAATGCTGAGTTGATTGCAGAGATGAAGAATATGGATAACCAGGCTCCACCTCCACCTCCGCCACCACCACCACCACCACCGCCACCGGTTGAACCACCTAAACAGGAAATGGTGAAATTTGTGCCGCCTAAAGTGGTTGACGAAAAAGTAGAAG
>DATGXI010000140.1:0-15856 GCA_035299065.1 Flavobacteriales bacterium | reverse complement strand
CCTGACCAAACAATTTGTGGCACAACTGCAACACTTGCAGGTAATGCAGCAACGGGTACCGGAGTAGGTACATGGACAGTAATATCAGGTGGTGCTACAGTAACTTCTGTTAACAGTGCCACAAGTGGTGTTACCGGATTGTCAACAGGAGTAAATACATTTGTATGGACCATTGTTGATGGTTCTTGTCCTTCAACGTCTGATACAATAACAATAACAGGAGAAGTTCCGCCAACAACTGCCAATGCTGGTCCTGACCAGGTTGTTTGTGACTCTACTACTACTGCAACAGTTATGGCAAATCTTCCAACGCTTGGCACAGGTTTATGGACTATAGCTACAGGAACGGCAACCATTACTGATGCATTGAACGATACAACAACCGTTACTGGAATAACTTCCACAGTAACATTAACCTGGACCATAACAGGAACGGGAATTTGTCCTCCAAGCAGTGACAATGTTACGTTGGCTGTTGAAAGTTGTGTGGATGTTGCGCCTCCAAGTGGATTTACACCTGACGGAGATGGTACAAACGATACATGGGATATTCCAGGTCTTGCAAATTACCCTGAATGTAAGGTTGAAATTTTCACACGTTGGGGTGCTAAAATATTTGTAAGCGATACAGGGTATACAATACCGTGGGATGGCAACTATAACAACAACCCAATGCCATTAGGTTCGTACTACTTCGTGATTTATTTCAACGATGGTGCTACAGATCCAATGAAAGGAAACGTAACAATTATCAGGTAATAATTATTTAGGAAAAGAACTTATGAAGAAGATAATAATAGCAGGAGTTTTAGTGTGGTGTGCATTACCGGGTAATACACAACAGCTAACGCAGTTGAGCCAGTACCACATGAATCATTTTGTGGTGAACCCGGCTGCCATGGGATTAAATGATCAGCTTGATTTGAATTTGAGTTTCCGCCAGCAATGGGTAGGATTTGAAAATTCACCGCAAACGTATTATTTTAGCGGGCATGCCTTATTGGGCGGTGCAGGCGGAGCAAAATACAATCCTTCGTTACGAACAAGTCACCGTGGACCTGTAAAAGCCCCCACTGTAAAAACAGGAAAGCTGAAACACTCAGTTGGCGGAAATGTAATGATGGATAAATACGGTCCGTTCCAGCGTTTGAACTTTAATGGTGCATATGCTATTCACGTTCCACTTTCAAAAGCCATGAACCTTGCATGTGGTTTAGGTATTGGAGGTGCAAACCTTGCATTTGACCAGTCAAAAGTAACCATGCTTAATCCTGATGATGCAACCTATTCAAGCTTTTTAGGAGCAGGTGGAACCCAGCAAAAGTTCCTGGCCGACTTAAATACGGGGTTGTATTTATATTCGCAATATTTATTTTTTGGTTATTCAACATCACAGGTGTTACAACAAAAAATGAATTTTGGTGATGTAACCAACGCAAAGCTAAAAACGCATCACTACATTATTGGTGGTTACAGGTTTGACATTAACGAAGATTGGAGCCTGATTCCAAATACACTTGTTAAGTTCATGCAACCTGCACCCGTAGCTGTTGATTTTAACCTGCGTGCCAATTACCTTGATAAGTTCTACATGGGTTTATCATACCGTCATAAAGACGCTGCCGTTGCTTTTGCAGGTTTGCAGTTCAATGGGTTTAAATTAGGATATTCATATGACTATACAATTTCGACTTTGCGTAAGCACAATTCGGGCGGACACGAAGTGGTTGTGGGGTACGTGAGAGATTTGCATAAAAAATAAAATCGTCTGGAGTTGCATATGAGTATAAAAAAGGTAGCCCTTTATTTCGCATTTGGATTTTTATTTTCGGTAAATGGATTTGCGCAGCCAAAATTTGATGCGGTGCGATCTGAACTTTACTTTACCGATCCTGAAAAATTACCAAAGTACATTAACTCGGAAGCCGAAGAGGTATTCCTGCTTTTTTCGCGTGATAGTTCCACGTTGTATTTTGTAAGAGCCAACCACCCCGAAAACGAAGGGTATAAAAAGAACCCCAATGATCAGGATATTTGGTATACCCGTAAAGATAAGACGGGTAAATACGAAGATGCAAAAGACTTTCACCAGTTCAACAATGCCATGAACAATGGTGTGGTGGGCATGTCACTTGATGGAAATACCATTTACCTGTTGGATGTTTACAATAAACGTCACCCTGAAGATAAAGGGATTTGCGTTGCACGTAAAAAAGGCGGATCATGGGGTAAACCTGAAAAGCTGGACATTCCTGGTCTAAAAATTTCGGGTGATCTATGGGGCTTTTATGTTAACCCACAGGAAACAATTATGATCCTGTCATACAAGGGCCCCGATTCAATGGGCGAGGAAGATCTTTATGTTATTTTAAAGGAAGCTGACGATAAAGGAATGACCCGTTGGGGTAAACCAAAATCATTGGGTTCTAAAATCAACACTACAGGCTTTGAATTTTCACCGTATTTGTCAGAGGATGGGTATACCTTGTTTTGGTCAACAAACGGACGTGGTGGTGAAGGAGATGCTGATATTTTTGCATCATTCCGTACCGATGAAGGTTGGTTGAACTGGAGCGAGCCTGTTAACATGGGGCCTAAAATCAATTCAAAAGGATTTGACGCTTATTTTATTATTTCATCAAATGATGCCTGGTGGGCCAGTGACCGCGATGGCGCAGCTAGCGATATTTTTCATGCGCGTGCAATTGAACCGGAGCCTGTAATGGATACGGTTAAAGTGGATACGGTAATTCCGCAGCCACCTGTTGTGGTTTCCAAAGAAATTCCAAAGTTGCCAGCATATATTGAGGTTAAATTGTTTTTTGCAAAGAACTCATCAATGCTGGAACCCGATGCCAAACGCGTTGCAGATAGTGTTATCACCATCATGAAAAAACGCCCCGAAGTGGTGGCCGAAATTCATTCACATGCCGATAAGCGCGCAAGTGATGAATACAATACATGGTTAACCCAGCGAAGAGCAAACAAGGTTGTGGAGTACATGGTGTTGATGGGAATTGATAAAAAGCGGTTAACTGCCAACTGGTATGGAAAAACCAAACTGGCGGTTGAATGCGATCCGTGTACCGAAGAGCAGCACCGTGAATCAAGGCGTACCGTTATTAAGTTGAGCCGGATAGAGTAATTGACTTTTTAGCCGGTTTGCGCACACAAACCCTAAAAAAATCAATTTATTCGTGGCAGTTTATGAAGCATACTTAACCTGATTTTTTTCCAGGAATCTACATAATTCTAACCTTTTCAAAACTTCAATTAACCTCTATCTGAGTCAATCTGTGTTATCTGTGGCTGTTTTTCATACGTTTTATTTTTTTTAATTTTTTAAGTCTAACCAATCTAATTATCACCTTACTTTGGTAAACATTATTGCCCCATGGCATTTGCAACCACCAAAGACAAAATTCTCTATATCTTTTTCGGATTTTTTGTTGCCAATGCTGTTATTGCCGAACTCATAAGCGTAAAACTTTTTGATTTTGGACAGGTAGTTGGCCTGCCAAAGGACACCTACATTATGGCGCTTGGTTTGTTGCCATGGCCCATTGTATTTTTAGCTACTGACGCACTCAATGAATTTTACGGAAAAAAAGTAGTAAGGCAATTGTCAATTGTTACATCGTGTTTACTGCTTTACGTTTTTTTTATTATTTGGCTGGTTAACGGTATGGAGGCATGGAATCACCAGGATGTATTACAGGCCGAACTGCTAAAGAAGAATCCGGGTATTACCTGGGCCGAAATGCAAAAAGTATTACGCTTACCGGGAGTAACAAACACAGAGTTTTCAGCAGCGTACGCACAAAGTGGTTTTTTAATTTTTGGAAGTGTTACCGCATTTCTTATAGGACAGTTTGTTGATATAACCCTGTTTAGTGTATTTAAACGTGTTACCAAAGGAAAATACATTTGGCTGCGCGCAACCGGCTCAACAGTCATTTCGCAATTTGTTGATACGTTTATTGTAATAGGTATTGGTTTTTATTTGCCAGGTTATGTGACCGGTGAACAATACTGGAATATGATACTTACCGGTTATTTCATTAAACTACTATTTGCTGTTTCGCTCACACCACTTATTTACGTGGTACATTATACCATGAAAAAAGTATTTAAACTCGAATCGGTCACCTATGAAAAAGCTTAAAGTTTTTATACGTAAAAATATTAAGCAGCTCAGTTGGATTGTTCTATTTGTTTATTTTGGTTTATTTATAGCCAGTGTTGGTTATATATCAGGCCGTATTAACTTTAATTACGAACTAAAAAGTTTTTTTCCTGAGGGAAATGAAAACCTTGCCTTTTACCTTGAACATGTTAAACGGTTTGAGTCTGATCATGATGTGATACTTGTTTCGTTGACCAATAAGAAAGGGATATTCCAAAAAGATTTTTTGCAGAAGGTAAAAGAGGTGAACGATTCGGTAAACAACATGTATGAAGTAACCGATATTGTTGGCCCTTTGCAAATGGCGCGTATACGCCTGGCCGACCCACTTCCGGTAAAACAGGCGTTCCTTCATGTTGACGATGAAGAAAAATATGCGAAAGACTCGTTGAGGTTGGTAAACACCAATCACTTTGTAAAGAATTTTATTTCGTTTCAATCCAATTCCATTTGCTTTATATGCAAAATAAGGCCTGAATTAAAAATTGATTCGTCAAAAGTATTTTGTGAAAGGTTAATGAAATACCTGGATACGAAAGGATTTACAAAAGCCCGGGTAAGCGGGCGTGTGCGTGCCCAAACCCATATTATTGGTAAAATGCAAAAGGAATTTATTTTGCTTGCAGGCATTACCGCGGTTGCTTTGCTGTTTTTCCTTTACATTACATTTAGAAATTTTTGGGGTATTGTATTGCCTTTTTTGGTGGTTACAATTGGCATGTCGTTTACGCTTGTGGCTATTTTGATGATAAGCGGAAGCCTGAATTTGATTTCCGTAATTTTACCAACTGTTTTATTTGTTGTTGGTGTGTCCGACTCGGTGCATGTGCTTAATTCCTACTATACCGAGTTGAATCACGGTCATGATAAAATTGCAGCCATTTTTTTAACCGTAAAAGAAATTGGACGGGCCACATTTTTAACAGCCATTACATCAGCTATTGGATTTTTTACATTGATAACGGTTAACGTAAAACCCATTGCCGATTTTGGCGTTTATTCGGCTGTGGGGATCATGGTTATTTATTTTGTTTCGTTTACGTTTTTAATTGCCGCCCTGGTTTTGTTAAAGCCATTTTATTTGCCTCCGCAAAAGGAAATAATTAAACACGAGCCATTCAGGAAATTATTTTTTTTCGTACTCAAACGCAGGCGTGTGATTGCGATAGTATTTCTTGCACTGCTTGTGCCGCTTATTATGGGTACATTTAAAATTAACGTCAATAATTTTTTTACCGAGGATTTAAGGGAATCAGATCCCTATAAGAAAGACTTTATGTTTTTTGATGAGCATTTTGGAGGTGTGCGGCCTTACGAAATAAGCATTAAGGTAAAAAAAGGGATTCCAACTGTATTTGATAAACGTGTGGTAAAAGAGCTTGATAAGTTTGAAACATTTTTAAAAGACTCGTTGCACGTTGGCGGACTTTTTAGCACAAACACGCTTATTAAAGTATCACACCAGGCAAACAACAAAGGATTGGACGAAGCATTTGTTTTGCCGGAAACCGACACAGCCTATGCGCAGGATACGGCTATATTGAGAAAAATGATGCCTTATTTTGAAAATGCGGTAAGTTCAAAAGATTTACACTATGCACGTATTACCGGCCGCATTCGCGATATTGGCGCCATTGAAGTGCGAAAACTGCATGCACGACTTGACAGGTTTTACAAAACAAAAATTGATACAACTATATTTGAATATAAAAAAACCGGGTTATCAGAAATTATTGATGGAAACATCCGGTACCTGACAGCAAACATGATGGATGGATTAATTTACGAATTGCTTGCCATTGGTTTTTTAATGGGGCTGTTGTTCAGGTCGGTTAAAATCATGTTTTTGTCATTGATACCAAACATTTTTCCATTGGTTTTTATTGGAGGCATCATGGGCATATTTGGCATTAACCTGAATGTGTCAAGTTCCATTATTTTCAGCATTGCGTTTGGTATTACGGTTGATGACACCATTCATTTATTGGCACGCTACCGGTTGGAGCAGGCCAGGGGACTTGACAACCGCACAGCGTTGATGAATGCGTACATGTATTCAGGTAAAGCGGTGGCCATGACATCGGTCATTTTATTTTCGGGCTTTAGTATTTTAATGATGTCAAGTTTTACGGGTATATTTAATACGGGTATGCTTATTAGCATAACACTGATTGTGGCCGTGGTTTCTGATTTATTTATGCTGCCATTATTATTTGGATACAATAAAAAGAAAAAAGATGACCCGGATGAAGGGTTGAAACATATGCATTAACTAAATGAATTTTTTATGAAACACAGGATTGAATGTTTAAGATGGTTGTTGTTCTTGGTTACTTTCCAGTTTTTTTTCTTCTCGTGTGCTACTGGTGAAAAACCTGAAGTCCTGATCAGGCAAACCTTTCAAACTTACAAAAATGCCATACTTCATGAGGAATATCATAAAGCCGCCAGTTGTCTTGATAGTAAAACAATAGCTTACTATGGCTCAATACTGGAGCATGTTAGGTATAGCGATTCAGTCACGATTGGTTCAATGGCCATTATGGATAAATTAGCGATTCTTATGTCAAGATCGGTATTTACTAAGCAGGACATTTCAGAGGTAAACGGTGAATCTTTTTTTGCTTTGTTGCTTTCAAAAAATGTAGTTGAAAAGGAATCAATGGTTTCCTCTTTAATAGGAGAAGTAGAAATTGATGGAAATTTTGCCATTGGTGAACTGTTAACCAAAGAGCTGGAAAAGAAAAAAAAGGAAGGTCAGGTAAAAGGAGAAGCGATTCCAAAAGTTCAATTTTATTTGGAAGGTGAAAAATGGAAATTGAATCTTACATCGTTAATGGAAAAGGTGAATGTAGTGTTTAGGAATATGCTTGCGAAAAAAGGGGCAGACGAAAACAAGACTCTTTATGAAATGGTTCTGCTTGAACCCGGGAAATTAAACAATAAAAACCTGTGGGAGCCGCTTATGAATAGGTTTTAGAGGAGTTACCAATTGTAGTATTTCCCCAATGATATTAAGTAATTTAAAACCAGTGTCTGAATTTATTGTTTAGTGAAAAAATAGAAAGCATGGATTGGAAAAAAACGCTTATTGAGATGGGATACTTAATCAATACATTGATTGAAGAGAATATGATATACTACAATAAGGAAGATGTTAAGCTTGATTGGCTTGGGTATGAAGGTGCAAGTGATAATGAGATAAACCGAAAAGAAAAGTCTTTGGGGATTTTTCTTCCGGAATCATATAAAAAATTCCTCAAAATTTCCAATGGTTTCAGACAAATATCTCCGTTTTCAGGAAATCTTCAACCAGTTAGCTCAATTAACTGGCTTAAATTTGTTAGTGCTGATTTTGTGCAAATGCATGATGAGTCAGAGGATATAAATGTTCCTGATGATAAATATTTTGATTATAGCGAAAACCAAAGAACCGAATTCTACAGAGCAAAATATTTGAAGGAATCAATAGCTATTTCAGAATGGGTTGATGGTTCTATTATACTACTGAACCCGATGGTGCAATATGGCGATGAGTGTGAAGCGTGGATTTATGCTAATTGGTATCCTGGGGCGCGAAGATTTCGCTCGTTTGCTGACCTAATGATGTATGAGCTTAATTGGTTAAGGCAAAAAATTGATTGAATTAATTTTTAGAGAAACATCCTTAGGTGTTCTCCGGAAAAAATTAATTTACTTTTATAATTCGAAAATGAATTAATGGCGTTTTGTGCTTTTTCATGCGATTCAAATATGCCGTATACTGCCGAGCCGCTGCCGCTCATGCTGGCGTAATGGGCACCATGGTTGTACATTGATTCTTTTAACGTTTCAATTTCAGGATGTTTTTCAAAAACCGATTTTTCAAAATCATTGACAAGAAAACGTTTCCATTCATTAACCGGACTTGTAACAACACGTAAAGGCAAATCAAAGTCAATTTGTTTTGGTTGAACGTGGGTAAACGCAGTGGCCGTGGCAACGTGAATGCCTGGATGCATAATGGCAATATAATAATTGGATAAATCCAACTCAATGGGTTGTATGTTTTCACCACGGCCGGTTATATAAGCCGGTTTGTTGTGAATGAAAAAAGGACAGTCACTACCCAATTGTGCAGCGTATTCACACAATTGCTGTTGCGATAAGTTTAAGTTGAATTGTGTGTTTAATGCTTTTAAGGTGAACGATGCGTTGGATGAGCCACCGCCCAAACCGGCACCGGTTGGTATTGATTTGTACAAATGTATTTTTACGGGAGGTAAATCAAGTTGCGCATCAAGCAAACAATAGGCTTTAACACACAGGTTTTGTGTTGGGTTGTTTGTTGCATGGCCGTTGTATTCAATTAACTGAATTTTTTGTATTTGTTGCGGGTCAACTTCAATTTCAATGGCGTCATTCCAACTTACGGGATAAAATATTGATTCAAGGTTGTGAAACCCGTCAGACCGTTTGCCGGTAACGTAAAGGCCGAGGTTTATTTTGGAGTTGCAGTAGATTAACACGGAATGAAAATACGAAGATTTAGAGTTTCTAAAACCCTAAATTCAGAATTCGCAATTCGCGAATCTCAAATTGTATGACGTTGATAATGAAATCAATGATCTTGTTTTATGATCGTCACGACACTGTTTCTTCAAGCTTTTAATCTACGATACACCGAAGGTTTACTTTCTTAAAACGCTGAGAAAAATTGAGTATATTTGAATAAATACATGAAGATTGATTGAATTTAAAAAGATTAAAGCTGACCACCAGGACTTAAAATCCTGTGACCCGAAACGGTCGTGCGGGTTCGATTCCCGTCCGAGGTACAATTGCTGGCTTCTTCCAATTGTTTTTTTTTTTTTTTGAATTTCAATTCATATGCCCAGACGTTTACAACGGTTTTATATAGTGCGTTTAAAGTTTCAGATTCAAGTTTGAATAGAAAAGATTTTTTTGTAGAATTAACGTCTGGGAAAATTCTTACGGGGTACAGCATTGAGGGTGAAAAAAATGGAATTTGGTTTGAATTAGACGATTCTGCTAATTTTGTTAAATTGGATTTTTATTTTAAATCAAAGTTATTGCTTAATATTGATCTAAGTCAATCATTGAGAAATGGATTTAATATCCATGATAGTACCAAACTTAAGCAATTCATGACTTTTCCGGGACATGATTTTAAAGACACCTTGCATGTTCCATTTATTTCAGAAGAAATAGATAATAAATCTTATTATGAAGCAATAAAGACGTTGCCCGAGAATTACGTCCTGGTTCAGTTAAATGACGGGATCGTATTAAGTATCGGTACAGGATTTTATTCCGAAAAACAATTATGCTTGTCTGTTCCTTGTGGCAATGACAGGGAAGTAAATCTTTTCTTTCAACAGGATCCCGAATCGTATAAGTGGAATATTATCGAGGTTTATTCAGTTAAAAACGGAATGCTTGATGGGGAATATTACGTTTATAATGAAAAAAAATACCCATCTGCAATAATTCCATTTAAATATGGTTTTTTAGATGGAGTTGCTATGGTAATAGACGATAATAAAAAAAAGCAAAAAATAATATTTAGAAAAGGCAGGGTTTTAAATAAACGCAAAGCCGATAGAATAAAGGGAGCTGAAAACTATTTTAATGTGTCCAATAAGTATTATTATCCACAAGCCGTCATTCTTGTCCCATTCAAATATTCTTCCGCAGATACCGATAGGTTATATAACGGATATAGAGGCAGTATGGGCAACAGGAAGGATTTCGAAATCTCGCATTAAGCTTTTTCTTTAATTTCAGGCTGTAAGCTTGTAATTACCTTTGCGAGGGGAGGCAGCCAAATATTTATAAAAACCTGTATTAACCTGTGTAATCTTTGGCTGTTTTTATGAATTTATAGCATTGAAAACCAATAATTTAAATCTAATTATTATTTCGTATTTTTGTGGACCCAAATTAATTACATGAGCACTTACCTTGATTTTGAAAAGCCAATTGAAGAGCTGGTAAACCAGATTGAAGAAGCAAAAAAAATTGGCGAAAAAACCAATGTTGATATTTCAAAAACACTCAGGGAACTTGAAAAAAAACTTGAGCAAACCAAAGCCGATATTTACAATAACCTTACACCCTGGCAGCGTGTGCAGGTATCACGCCATCCCGAACGCCCATACTCACTTGCATACATTGATTATTTAACAGGCGGCACTTTCCAGGAATTGCATGGCGACCGTACGGTGAAAGATGATAAGGCCATGGTTGGCGGATTTGGTTTACTCAATGGTGAAAGCGTTTTATTTGTTGGACACCAAAAAGGAATTAATTTAAAAATGCGCCAGTACCGTAATTTTGGAATGGCCAACCCTGAAGGTTACCGCAAAGCCTTGCGCCTTTTTAAACTTGCCGAAAAATTTAATAAACCCATTGTTACATTAATTGATACCCCGGGCGCTTTTCCTGGATTGGAAGCTGAAGAACGCGGACAGGGTGAAGCCATTGCGCGCAATATTTATGAAATGATGCGCTTAAAAGTTCCTGTAGTTTGCATTATACTGGGCGAAGGTGCCAGTGGTGGTGCATTGGGAATTGGTGTTGGTGATAAGGTGTTGATGATGGAAAATACCTGGTACTCGGTAATATCACCCGAGTCATGTTCAAGTATTTTATGGCGCAGTTGGGAACACAAGGAAAAAGCTGCAAATGCACTTAAGCTTACGCCTGAAGACATGCTGAAAAATAAACTGATTGACGGTGTGATTAAGGAACCCGTTGGCGGTGCACACAACAACCACGAAGAGGCGTTTGAAAATGTGAAGAAGGAAATTATTAAGCAGCTGGCCAAACTCAAAAAAATAAATCCGGAAGAATTGGTTGAGAAACGCATGGAGAAGTTTGTGGCGATGGGCGTGTTTAATGAGAAATGATCAATACAATGATCTTGTCATTGCCTGAAAACTGGTTTTGGCTATGGAACGTTCACGCGAATCGCGTGCAGCATATTGTCGATTGAAAACTGCTGAAAGAACGATTTTCGATTAATTTGTACTGGTGGTATGTTGCGTTCCGCATATTGTACATTGATAACTGTACATTGATCATTGTACATTGAAAAATCACTTATTCAATTTCAATCGAAAATATTTTTCCTTCAAAATCTTTAGCGGGAAACGGCACATTGTCCTGCGAAAAAGGCGACTCGGGCCACCATTGAGCCAAATGATATTCCTGTGTAATGGCCAGCACCATTTGGTTGTTTGGAATATTGGTTACGGTATAATCCATACGCGCCACTTCTTTTAAATTTTCTTTTGATTTACCAATGCGCCAAATAATTTCCTTGGGTTGCCAGTCAATTTGGAAGTAATAAAAATTACCAGCAAACAATTCATCTTCATTGGCAGGTGTTTTAATGGTCAATGCTTTGTACCAGGTGTCCCAGCGATGCATTTCATAGCTGTTTTTGCCCATTTTTTTCATGGCTGCACCTACCACGTAATCATTCACGCTGCTGCAGGCCAAATCCCAATTGGTACAGGTTACCATTACATTGCCCTCATTCATGATGTCTTCCTTTTTGTAGTCTTTAGGGTTTTTGTAAGATGATTTTGGCCAGTACTGTGCGCATTTTACAATTTCAAAATCAATTTCTGAATAGTGGTTTGATTTTTCGCGTGGGGCATTTTTACCGTCAACATTCTTGGGAATAAAACCTGATGCACAAATTCTGCGCTGATTTGTTTCAGGTTTGCCTTTGTGAATTAACCAAATGGCGTTTGTTAACCCGTTCCACACATTGTCTTTGTTCATTTGTTCGGCCATTTTTATTTTACCGGTGTATTTACCATAACATAAAGGGTGGCGTGTGTTTACTCCCACATTTTCTTTACGCATTTGGTTTTTGTTTTTTGGCGATGCAGGGTTAATTATGCTTATGGTGCGGTTTGCAGTATCGGTTTTAACGGTTTTACACGGACAATCGGAAATGGCCAGTGGAACACGCACGCGTGAAAGGCTGTCATACTTTGCTGCATTGGTTTCAAAATCTTTTTTGCTGTAATTTCCCATTATGTCGGCTACCAATGGAATGTTGTTTAAGGTTACGTTTTTGTCAACTGAATGAAAAAACTGTTCAATTTGCGCATTTTTATGCAATGCAAAGGTTTTGGCGCAGGTAGCACTGAAATACTGTCGGGTATAGTTTTTTTCAATAATCTCGTCCTGCATAAAAATGCCTTTGCCCAAATCAACGCTAGCTGTTAGTTTAAAGGCATTGTCAAGTTTGTATTGGGTAAAAGCAGTTTCTTCCTTGCGTTTGCTGGCTGAGTCGGCCTGGCCGGCAAAATAACGGTATGGGTTCAAAAATCCGTCTTTTGTGGTTTTTCCAATGTTTTTTACTGTAGCAGGAATTTTTTGAAGCTCTTCTTCGTTTACAATAATGACCATTACCGAATAATTGCCAACGCGCAGGTTACGCCTGTGACGCATGTTGATTTTTTTGTTTTTTGAAGTGGCGTTAAAATCCATTTCGAGGGCGTAAACTGCATCAAGGTACAATTGCTGGTCAACCGCATTTTTATTTGTTTTGGCTTTAGCTTTTACATCGTTAAACCACTTTTCATCGCGTTTAATGGCCTCTATTTTTGAAGGTATGCTGGTTTCATCAAGCATGAAGGTAGGGAAGTCATAAAACTGTTTTTCGTCACGCGGGTTTCCCGCAAGTTCAAGGTTGGTTGATATAATGCCCTTACCGGCACTACTAATGGATTTATCAATTTCAATGAACTCAACTGAAGTGTTTTTCCAGGATCCGTAAAAATTTTCGGCTGAAAGGCTCGAATCGGCCAGTTCATCAAATTTGTACGACTCATTTTGATAATAAACTTTGTAAAAATATTTTTTTTCGGGATCAAGCTGGTTTACATGGATGTCAACTTTTAATTTACCGTCACCTGCCTGTGTGGTTGAAGGAAAAACAAAGCCGCTGTCCATGCTATTGGTATAATCCAGTGAAAATGTTTTGCCGTTGATGAGTTCACCTTGTTTTTCAAGGCGAAGGTCAATTTTTTCAACTACCGGCTTTTCAGGAGAACCACAGGAAGCCAATAAGAGTAGAATACTATAAAATATATAGGTAATGCGCATGGATTCAAATATAGAGATAAATTTTTTTGGATAGAGCGATTTTGGGTAAAGAGATATCTAAATATGGAGAATATTGGATGTAAATGAATGGTTTCGGCTAAGATTGTTTACTAAAGATTTGGGAAATACCAGCGCTGTGAAAATGAGACATGGTGGTTTCTGAAAGAAATTAACACATAAATTAAGTATAGGTACGGCAGGGTATTAATTGTTACATCTACATTTTTTTATTCGCTTCAAATAGAATCTTTCTATCCAAAATATTTCTATAAGATTTACTCATTTCTTCTTTTGAAAACCTAAATACTGAATATCTCTTTATCCGAAATTTTTCTATTTAAGATTCAATGGCTTCTCCCACCTGTTGTCTCCACATGGCGTAGTATAGTCCTTTGTTGTTCACCAGTTGTTCATGCGTGCCGTATTCAATAATTGCACCTTTTTCAAATACATAAATGGTATTGGCGTGCATAATGGTTGAAAGGCGGTGTGCAATTAGCACGGTAATGTGTTCTTTGCTGGTTGAAAGGGAGCGTATGGTTTCTGAAATTTCTTCTTCGGTCAATGAATCAAGGGCCGAGGTGGCTTCATCAAAAACCAGTAAATTGGGTTGACGCAGTAACGCACGTGCAATGGAAATACGTTGTTTTTCACCGCCCGAAATTTTTATTCCGCCTTCACCAATTACGGTGTCCAGGCCTTTGTCGGCACGGTTTAGTAAACTGTGGCAGGCAGCGCGGTTAAGGGCAGTCATACACTCTTCGTCAGTAGCGGTGGGTTTTACAAACAATAAGTTTTCCTTTATGGTTCCCGAAAACAATTGTGAGTCCTGTGTTACAAAACCAAGCTGCGAGCGAAGTTCATTAATATCAATGTTGGTGTAGGGAGTTCCATTATAGGAAATATTTCCTTCGGCCGGTTTATACAGCCCTACCAGTAATTTCACCAGGGTGGTTTTACCGCTTCCCGATGGGCCAACAAATGCAATGGTTTCGCCTGTTTTTATTTTAAACGAAACATTTTTGAGTGCATAACGCGTAGATGTTAAGTGTTTGAACGAAACGTTGGCAAATTCCATTTCTTTAATTGCTCCCATTTTAACCGGATTTGCAGGAATGTCTTCAACCGGTTGTTCCATGAGTTGTTTAAAGTTGTTTAAACTTACTTCGGTTTCACGGTACAATTGTATGATGTTGCCAAACTCCTGCAAGGGATTAAAGATAAAAAACGAGTACATGAAAAACAACATGTAGTCACCAATCTTGATCTCGTTTTTAAACACCAGATAAATTAGAAATACAATTACCGCGTTGCGCAACAGGTTTATGATGGTGCCCTGTATAAAACTAAGCGTGCGTATGTATTTTACTTTTTTTAATTCAAGGCCAAGTATTTTACGTGTATTTGTATTCAGGCGGTTTACTTCCTGGTCAGTTAACCCAAGGCTTTTTACCAGTTCAATGTTGCGCAAACTTTCGGTAGTAGAGCCGGCAAGGGCAGTGGTTTCACCAACAATTTTTTTCTGTATGACTTTTATTTTTTTGCTCAGGAATGAACTTAAAAAACCAATAATGGGAATGGCGGCCATGTAAAACAAAGCAATTTTCCAGTTTACGGTAAATGAAATAATCATGACAAATATCAAGCCTACCAATGAGGTAAACATGATGTTGATGAATGATGAGATAAGGCGTTCACAATCGGTTTTTACTTTTTGTAAACGGCCCAATGTTTCACCGCTGCGTTGATCTTCAAAAAGCTGGTAGGGCATGGCCAGTGTATGCTTTATTCCTGCAGTGTAAATGTCGGTTCCTACTTTTTGAGTGATAATGCTCAGGCAGTAGTCCTGGAAATTTTTCGCAATGCGTGACATCATGGCGGCACCTATGGCAAGGGCAATAAAAAACAACACCGCTTTTACAAAAACATCGGCCGTTACTTTGTCCTTTGTATCGCTGTAATAATTAATGAGTTTGCCAATAATGAACGGATCAAGCAATGAAAATACCTGGTTAATGGTGGCTAAGAGCAGGGTGATGAATATCAGCTTTTTATATGGTCTAAGGTAGGGGGATATGATTTTCATGCTAAATTGTTGTATATACAAATATATTAACTTTGTGCTTCCGTTTGTCCTATTTGGGGTAATTAAAAGCGTAATTTTACGTAAATTTAAGCTATGATACGTTTAGTTCTCATATTGGCTGCCGTTGTTGCTTGTTTTGCAGGCTGTAAAAAAAACAAGGAGAAAGCAAAAATGGAAATCAATGGTACGGTAAAGGACAACGGTACAACCAGCGGGCTTTCGGGGGCAAGTGTAAAAATTTACTACAAGCCTTACCAAAACGGTGTTTATGTTTCAAGTTATACGTTGTTAACTACAACAACAACCAATGCATCGGGTAATTATTCCATTAGTGTTGAAAAGCCAAATACCGATGGATTAAAATTTGTTGTAGAAGCAACCAATTACTTTCCTGCCGAAAAAATTGTGAATCCGGACGACATTACAACCTCAAGTGCCAATACACAAAACTTTAG